>NZ_PVNC01000007.1:0-433845 GCF_003001875.1 Paraburkholderia sp. BL18I3N2 | reverse complement strand
ATCGTGAAGGGCTGGAGCACGGAACTGTCGATCGAAGTCACGAGCCTCGGCGTGCAGGTGCACGGCGGCATGGGCTTCATCGAAGAAACCGGCGCGGCACAGTACTACCGCGATGCGCGCATCCTGCCGATCTACGAAGGCACGACCGCGATTCAGGCCAACGATCTGATCGGCCGCAAGACGGTGCGCGACGGCGGCAAGGTGGCGAAGTCGCTGCTCGCCGGGGTGGCGGCAACGATCGGGGCACTCGGCGCGCAGCAAGGCCCGGCGTTCGAGTCGATGAAGAAGTATCTGGCGCAGGGCCATCAATCGTTGGGCGCGGCGGTGGATTTCGTCGTCGCCAATACGAAGGGCGATCCGAACGCGGTGTTCGCCGGCAGCGTGCCGTATCTGAAACTCGCGGGCATTGTGCTGGGCGGCTGGCAGATGGCGCGCGCGCTCCTGGTGGCGGCGCAAAAGCGCGACGAAGATCCGTCGTTCTACGGCGCCAAGATCGCGACCGCGCAGTTCTACGCGGAGCATGTGCTGCCGCTGGCGTCGGCACTCGAAGCGTCGATTGTCAGCGCGAAGGGTGGGGAGAGTGTGCTGGCTTTGTCGGAAGATCAGTTCTGAGATTGCTTCGGCTTCTGCTGTTGCATCGTTTGAAAAAACAAACGGCGCCTTGTCAGGCGCCGTTTGTTTTTGTGACGCTGGTCCGTGAGATCACAAACCAGCGCTGCCGCTCTCGCGAAGCGTCGTCGTTAAACCCTAGGCATAAGCCGGGCGATGCGCACTGCCAATCTCGCCGAGATAGCGATGCACCGACAGATCGTCCGCCTTGATGGCCGGTTGCTTGCCCGACATCACGTCGGCGAGCAGTTGCCCCGAACCGCACGACATCGTCCAGCCCAGCGTGCCGTGGCCCGTGTTAAGGAACAGATTCGGCACGGGAGTGCGGCCGACGATCGGCGTGCCGTCCGGCGTCATCGGGCGCAGACCGGTCCAGAAGGTGGCCTTCGACGTATCGCCGCCGCCCGGGAACAGATCGTTCACGCACAGTTCCAGCGTTTCGCGGCGCGCCTGACGCAACGATTTGTCGAAGCCGACAATCTCCGCCATGCCGCCCACACGAATCCGGTCGTCGAAGCGCGTGATCGCGATCTTGTACGTTTCGTCGAGCACGGTCGACACCGGCGCCGACGCTTCGTTGACGACCGGCGCGGTGATCGAATAACCCTTGAGCGGATAGACCGGAATCTTCACGAGACCGGACAGAAACTGCGTCGAGTACGAACCCAGCGCGACGACGAACGAATCCGCACGCACTAGCTCTTCGCCGCACTTCACGCCGGCGATGCGGTCGCCGGCCATCGCGAGTGCGTCGATCGGCGTGTTGTAGCGGAACTTGACGCCCAGTTCCTCAGCCAGCGCGGCGAGGCGCGTAGTGAACATCTGGCAGTCGCCGGTTTCGTCGCCCGGCAGGCGCAGACCGCCGGTCAGCTTGTGGGACACGGCGGCGAGCGCCGGTTCGGCCCGCGCGAGTTCGGCCGGCGACAGTAGTTCGTACGGCACATTGGCTTCCTGCAGCACGGCGATGTCTTTCGCGGCGCCATCGAATTGCTGCTGCGTGCGGAACACCTGGAGCGTGCCGCCCGTGCGACCTTCATACTGAATGCCGGTTTCGGCGCGTAGCGCTTGCAGGCAATCGCGGCTGTATTCGGCGAGGCGGACCATGCGGCCCTTGTTCACCGCATAACGCGACGACGTGCAGTTCTGCAGCATCTGCCACATCCACTGCAACTGGAATTGGGTGCCGTCGAGGCGGATCGCCAGCGGCGCGTGTTTCTGGAACATCCACTTGACTGCCTTCAGCGGCACGCCCGGTGCAGCCCACGGCGACGCGTAGCCCGGCGAGATCTGGCCTGCGTTAGCAAAACTGGTTTCGAGCGCCGGGCCGGCCTCGCGATCGATAACGGTCACTTCGTGTCCTGCGCGCGCCAGGTAATACGCGCTGGTCACGCCGACAACGCCACTGCCCAAAACGACGACTCGCATAGATGCTCCAGGTATTCAAATGAGGTCTGAGGACGGTGCGCTTGTCGATTCGTTGGAATTCGTTCGATTGACGAGGTGTTTCGCGGATCGTCCAGTGTTAACCGCTATACTATTAACAGTCAGGCAGGTTTTGTTATTGTATTTTCAAGATTTTCAGCAAAAACACCATGCGTACACAGCGCCAACCGGTCCGGGCCCTCGACAAACTCGATCGCAAGATCCTGCGGCTGCTGCAGCAGGACGGCCGTATGGCCATGAAGGACCTGGCCGAACAGGTTGGACTGTCGGTCACGCCGTGCATCGAGCGCGTCAAGCGGATGGAGCGCGACGGCGTGATCACCGGCTACCACGCGCGCGTGAATCCGGCGGAGTTGGGCGCGGCGCTGCTGGTGTTCGTCGAAATCACGCTGGATCACAAGAGCGGCAACATGTTCGACCAGTTCCGCCGCGAGGTGCAGAAGATCCCCGAGGTGCTGGAATGTCACCTGGTGTCGGGCGATTTCGACTATCTGATCAAGGCGCGCATCGGCGAAATGGCCGATTACCGGAAACTGCTGGGCGACATCCTGCTGCAACTGCCCGGCGCGGTGCAGTCGAAAAGCTATGTCGTGATGGAGGAGATCAAGGAAACGCTGATGATTCCGGTAGGGGATTGAACGGCACGACTGTGCCCGGCGGGACTCGACAAACGGCGTAAACACTGTATATTTATACAGGTGTTTTGCGCCGTTTTCTGTTTTTACATGTTCCAGCCGTGACCGACTCCGACTCCCACTTCGTCAACGAATTTCCGATCGCGCCGCCGGCGCCTCGCAAGGGCCGTGGCGCGGTGACGAATCTGCAAGGCCGCTACGAAGTCGACCAGCGCGAAGCGGTGGACGACGGCTGGCTGTCGGCGCCGGAAGACGGTGACGAGCCTAAAGTCTTGCGCACGCAGGTTTTCGAAGAACGGGCCAAGACCATTCTTACGCGCAACGCGTCGCCGGATATTCCGTTCAGCGTGTCGCTTAACCCGTATCGCGGCTGCGAGCACGGCTGCATTTATTGTTTCGCGCGGCCCACGCACGCTTATTTGGGGCTGTCGCCGGGGCTCGACTTCGAAAGCCGAATCTACGCCAAGATAAATGCGCCGGAATTACTCGAGCGGGAATTGTCGAAGAAGTCCTACGTGCCGGAGCCGATCGCGCTGGGCGTCAATACGGACGCCTGGCAGCCCGTCGAGCGCGACCTGCGGCTCACGCGCAGGGTGATCGAAGTGCTCAGCGAACGTCAGCATCCGTTTGCGGCGATCACCAAGTCGTCGCTGATCGAACGCGATCTCGATCTGCTGGCGCCCATGGCGGCGCGGGGGCAATTCATGGCGGCCATTACCATCACCACGCTGGACGCAGAGATCGCTCGTACGCTGGAACCGCGCGCGGCCACGCCGTCACGGCGGCTGCGCGCCATCCGCACGTTGAGCGAGGCGGGCATTCCGGTCGGCGTCAGCATCGCGCCAGTGATTCCGTTCGTCACCGAACCGGACATGGAGCGCGTGCTGGAAGCCTGCGCGGAGGCCGGTGCGAGCAACGCGAGCTATATCGTGCTGCGTCTGCCGTGGGAAGTCGCGCCGCTATTCAAAGATTGGCTCGCGGCGCACTTTCCAGATCGTGCCGATCGGGTGATGAGTCGCGTGCGGGACATGCGGGGTGGGAAGGACTACGACTCGTCGTTCTCCACGCGCATGAAGGGGGAAGGCTTGTGGGCCGATCTGCTCAAGCAGCGATTCCACAAGGCGGTGCGCCGTCTGGGCCTGAATCGGCGTGACCGTGGCATTCTGGATATGTCGCACTTTCGCCCGGTAGACGTGTCGCGTGCCGACAAACCGGCACGCGACGATCCTCAACTGAATCTTTTCTAGCGCGACGCGCAGCGGCTCATTGCGAGAGCGCTTTGGCTGCCTGCACCTGGCTTTCGAAGTACGTCTGGAACGAAATGGCGAGACCTGTCATCAGCAGGAAGGCGCCGATCAGCAGCGAAAAGATCACGACGAAAATGACCGTCCAGCCGGAGCGGCTTTTGCGCTGGGTCTGAGCGTTGAACTGCGCGTCCCACTTTTCGTCCGGACGCAGCCCGTAGACGATCGCGGCGAGAAACGCGGCGAGCAGCGAAACCGCGCCGGGAAAGGCCAGCACCCAGCCGAGCATCGACGACCGTTCGCTCGCCACCAGCAGCATGGCGCCGGGAATACCGATCAGCGCGCCGATCACGTGTGCCCATCCGTAGATGTCGCGCATGCCGTACAGATAGAACCGGTGAGCGCCGAGGCTGCCGAAGAAGAACGCCAGTGCGGCGGTAATCGTCTTGGATCTGAAACGCGAGGAAGTCGAGACAAGGGTGGACATGTAGGCCAGAGCAGAGTGACAGGCGGTCGAAAGCAGCAACGCGCGGCGCGCGGACCGACGCGCATTCTACGCCCGCCACGGGCCGCCGGTCACGTGATGGGTGGTCGCGGCAGGGGCGAAGGCGCGCTCAGCCGCGGGGGCGGAGGGTGGGTGGTTGCGGCAGCGGGGCAGCGGGTGATCGTGGCAGCTTGGCGAGTGGCGCGAGGAGCGCCGGATCTGGCTGGACCGGCGGTGCGGGTGCCGGCGCTCGATTGCTGGCCAAGCTTTTGGAGCGCACGGAGTTTGACGCAGCTTGCCACGAGAGGCGGCCTACGGCGCCGAATAGGTCACGCGGTAGACGGCGCCGGCATAGTCGTCGCTGATCAGCAGCGAGCCGTCGGGCAGCGGCAGCACGTCGGCCGGGCGTCCCCACTCGGTTTCGCCGGATTGGAGCCAGCCTTCGGCAAACACTTCCTGGCGGGCATTGCTGCCATCCGGGTCCGTAGTCACGTGCACGACGCGATAGCCGACCTTCTTGCTGCGATTCCACGATCCGTGCTCGGCGACAAAAATAGTGTTCCGGTATGCGGCCGGAAACATCTGGCCGTCGTAAAAGCGCATGCCGAGCGCCGCGACATGCGCGCCGAGTTTGACCGCGGGCGGCGTAAACGCGTTGCACGGATGGTCCTTGCCGAATTCCGGATCGGGTGTGTCGCCGCCATGGCAGTACGGAAAGCCGAAATCCATTCCGGCGCGCGGCGCGCGGTTGAGTTTGTCGTCCGGCACGTCGTCGCCAAGCAGGTCGCGGCCGTTATCCGTGAACCACAGGTCATGCGTCACGGGATGCCACGCGAAGCCGACCGAATTGCGGATGCCGCGCGCCACGACCTCGTAGTGACTGCCGTCCGGGTCCAGGCGTCCGATCAACCCGAAGCGGTCGCGATCTTTCAGGCAGACGTTGCAGGGCGCGCCTTGCGGCACGTAGAGCTTGCCGTCCGGGCCGAACGCGATGAATTTCCAGCCGTGGTGCGTCTCCGTGGGCAGTGTGTCGATCACGACGACGGGTTTCGGCGGAACGTTCAGGTGAGTGTCGATCGCATCGAAGCGTACAATTTTCGACACTGCGGACACATAGAGCGCGCCATCGTGCCAAGCCACGCCCGCCGGCGTTTCCAGGCCGGAAGCGATCACGTGGCGGGCTGTCACGCGTCCATTTTGCAGTTCGAGCGCGTAGACGTGGCCGTCGAGGCTGCCTATATAAAGAACGCCTTTCGGCGAGAGGGCCATGGCTCGCGCGCTCGGCACGGCGTTCGACAAGACCTCGATATGGAAGCCCGGCGGCACTTTGATCCGGTCCACCGGCAGCGCGGCGAGCGCAGGCAGGGCAGTTGCGGCGAGCAGCACGGCCGTGCCTATGCGAAGAGCCCGGCTTTGCAAATCGTGCGACGAGGAGGCGAACCGTATGGCGGCGGTACAGAAAACGCGTGAAAACACAATTAGCGGCAGGAGTTTCACGGGCGCTCCGTCAGGTAATTCGGGCGTTTCGACGCGGTTCCGGGCTGCCGCCCGTATGGCCGGCGCAACCCCGTCGCTCAGTTTATCCGGGTAAGTGTTTGTTATGGCGTTGGTTTCCCGCTATAATCGCGTGTTTCAGTCGTTCCGAACCCCGGTTTTCAAGGATTCTAGTATGGTCATCATCCGCTTGGCTCGTGGCGGCTCCAAGAAGCGCCCGTTCTACAACATCGTCGCAACCGATTCGCGTAACCGTCGTGACGGCCGCTTCATCGAGCGCGTTGGCTTCTACAACCCGGTCGCTACGAAGGGTGAATCCCTCCGTATCGCTCAGGACCGCCTGACGTACTGGCAAGGCGTTGGCGCACAACTGTCGCCGACAGTCGAGCGCCTCGTGAAGGAAGCTGCAAAGGCGCAGCCGGCTGCTTAATGGTAGCTAGCATGCGTATCGTCGTCGGTTCGACCGGCGGCTCGCGCGGTGTGCGTGAGCAGTCCGATGCGCGAGTTGTTTTGCTGAAGCAGGCGTCGAGGCTGGCAGCGAGGTTCTCTTCGAGGTGTTCTTATGTCTGAGCGTGATTCCGGCAGTTCAGGTCGCGTAAAGGCAGTAGCGGCAGCGAAGGCAGCAGCCCCGCGCGCGAAGACGTCTGGTCAGGCGCCGTTCGGTGCATTCGTCCGCAAGCCGGTCGAAAAAGCCGAAGGCAAGGCGAAGGGCCAAGTTGCTAACGCCGGTTCCGGTGCGGCAGAAATGCGCATGGAAACGGTGGAAAGCTGGCCGGCCGATGCGGTCGAGGTCGGCGCAATCGTCGACGCTTACGGCCTCAAAGGCTGGGTCAAGGTGGCCGCGCACGCGGATGCCGGCCACGGTGGCGATGCGTTGCTGAGCGCGAAACGCTGGTGGCTGATCAAAGGCCAGGAGCGCAAATCGGCGCCGTCGTTGCAGGCGAAAATGCATAGCGACAGTGTGGTTGCCCATCTGGGCGGCGTCACTGACCGCGATGTGGCTCTGGCACTGCGCGGCTCCCGCGTCTATATCAGCCGCAGCGAATTTCCGGCTCTCGAAGCCGACGAATTCTACTGGGTCGACCTGCTCGGCCTGGATGTGGTGAACGTTGCCGGGGTCAATCTCGGCAAGGTTGCAGACATGATCGACAACGGTGCGCACTCGGTGTTGCGCATCGAATATCCGGATACCGACAAAAGCGGCAAGCCGGTCACCGGCGAGCGTTTGATCCCGTTCGTCGGCGTCTTTGTCAAAACGGTGGACCAGGCGGCGAAGCAGATCACTGTCGACTGGGAAGCTGATTACTAAATAATTTCGCTGAATGGAGAGAGCGATGCAGTTCGATGTCGTTACGCTCTTTCCTGACATGTTTCGCGCGCTGACCGACTGGGGTATCACCAGTCGTGCGGCGAAGCAGGAGCGCTACGGGTTGCGTACGTGGAATCCGCGCGATTTCACGACCGACAACTACCGCACGATCGACGATCGCCCATATGGCGGCGGGCCGGGCATGGTGATGCTGGCCAAACCGCTGGAAGACGCGATCGGTGCGGCGAAAGCGGCGCAGGCGGAGCAAGGCATCGGCGCGTCGCGCGTTGTGATGATGTCGCCGCAAGGTGCTACGCTGAATCACGACCGCGTCATGGAGTTTGCTGCCGAACCCGGCCTGATCCTGTTGTGCGGGCGCTATGAAGCGATCGATCAGCGTTTGCTCGACCGTGTCGTCGACGAAGAAGTCAGCCTGGGCGACTTCGTGCTGTCGGGCGGCGAACTGCCGGCCATGGCCTTGATGGACGCGGTGGTGCGTCAGTTGCCCGGCGTGCTCAACGACTCGCAGTCGGCGGTGCAGGATAGTTTTGTCGACGTGTTGCTGGATTGCCCGCATTACACGCGCCCCGAGGAATACAACGGCGTGCGTGTGCCCGATGTACTGCTCGGCGGCCATCATGCGGAGATCGAAGCGTGGCGCCGGCGTGAAGCCTTGCGCAACACGCTGAACAAACGGCCCGATCTGATCGTGAAGGCCAGAAAGAACAAGATGTTGAGCCGTGCCGACGAGGCATGGCTTGCGAGTCTCGCGAAGGAAGAGTCGAAGGCGTAAAGCCTTCGGTCTTTCAAGCGGACATTAGGCGGCGCCGCGCATGCGTGCACGGCGCCAGATGTGAACCCATCCTCTATCGGGGCCGTAGCCAAGTGTTTTCACGAGGCAGGTACGAACGCCGACAAGATGGACCTAGGAGTCAGTGATGAATCTGATTGCAATACTCGAGCAGGAAGAAATCGGCCGCGCCCTCGGCGAGAAGACCATCCCCGAATTCGCCCCCGGCGATACGGTGATCGTCAGCGTGAACGTGGTTGAAGGTACGCGTAAGCGTGTTCAGGCTTACGAAGGCGTCGTGATCGCCAAGCGTAACCGTGGTCTGAATTCGTCGTTCATCGTCCGCAAGATTTCGTCGGGCGAAGGCGTCGAGCGTACGTTCCAGACGTACTCGCCGCTGCTGGCAAGCATCGTCGTGAAGCGTCGCGGCGATGTGCGTCGTGCGAAGCTGTACTACCTGCGCGACCGTTCGGGCAAGTCGGCCCGGATCAAGGAAAAGCTGGTCGCGAAGAAAGACCGCGCTGCTCCGGAAGCGTAAAAGCTGTAAGAAAAAGCACCCCTCGCGGGTGCTTTTTTGTTTGCCAGGTCAAAATAGCGGCATGTCCCCTATCCGCTCATTTCGAGAGACCCGTTGACCCGCCCCGTCTTTGAGCCTGAAACCTTGCCTGTCGAAGCAACAGGCACCGATCTGCCGCCGGTGGCGGGCGACCGTCTCACGCCTGACGGCCTGCGCGCACGCTTCGAGCAACGCCTTGCCTGGACCCCCGAACTCGTCGTCGATGCGCCCTGGCGCGATACGCATGCCGATCCGCGAGTCGCGGCGGTGCTGGTGCCGCTGGTGGTCCGCGAACACGGCCTGACCGTGCTGCTGACTCAGCGTGCCGACCATCTGAACGATCATGCAGGCCAGGTGAGCTTTCCTGGCGGCCGTCATGAACCCTTTGACGCCGACGCTACGGCCACCGCACTGCGGGAAGCGGAGGAGGAGGTCGGTCTCGATCCATCGCGTGTCGAAATTCTCGGCGCATTACCCGACTATCTGACGGGCACCGGTTTTCGCGTCACGCCGGTGATCGGCCTCGTGCATCCGCCGTTCACGGTAAAGGCGGACGCGCTCGAAGTGGCCGAAGTCTTCGAAGTGCCGCTCGCCTTTCTGATGAACCCCGCGCACCACGAAGTCCGCGTGTTCCGTTATGAAGGCGGCGAACGGCGCTTTTTCGCGATGCCGTATCCGCGCGCAGCATTGGCCGAGGCCGATCCTGAAGTTGACGAGAGCAGCAGCGGAGTCGGGAGCCACTATTTCATCTGGGGCGCGACGGCCGCCATGCTGCGCAACTTCTATCGCTTCCTCGCGGCATGAGCCACGTGGGCTGTGCAGTTGTCAGGTGTTTGTCGAGGTCCGCGCTCAGTGGCATCCGACCCTGTGCTATCGTTATAAAATAATCGTAAAACTCGAAAAGCACGGCGCACCGCATGACTTTTTTCTCCGTATTGCTGGCTCTGATCATTGAACAGGTACGCGCGCTGTCGCCGAACAATCCGGTGTCCGCGTTGCTTCAATACCATGCGGAGTCGGCGGCGCACGGATTCGATGCCGGCAAGCCGAAACACGGCTTGCTCGCCTGGCTCGTGGTGGTGGTGCCGTGGACGCTGGTCGTCGCGCTCGTCTACTACGTGCTGTATCACATTCATTTTGCGCTGGCATTCCTGTGGAACGTCGCGGTCCTGTATTTCACGCTGGGCTTCCGCCAGTTCAGCCACTATTTCACGGACATCCACCTCGCGTTGAATAACGACGACGTGCCGCGCGCGCGTGAGATCCTGAACGAATGGACAGGGCTCGATACGGTCGATATGCCCGTCAGCGAGATCGTGCGTCATACGCTGATTCATGCGGTGGTCGCTTCGCATCGGCACGTGTTCGGCGTGTTCTTCTGGTTCCTGATTCCAGTCGGACCGGCGGGCGCGGTGCTGTATCGAATCGCCGAATATTTGGCGCGCACGTGGGCGCGGCCGGTCGACGATCGTACCGTCGCATTTTCGAGCTTTGCGCAGCGTGCTTTCTTCGTGATCGACTGGGTGCCGGCGCGGCTGACGTCGCTGGGCTTTGCGATCGTCGGTAATTTTGAAGACGCGATTTATGCATGGCGCAACCATGCGCGCCAGTGGCCGGATGCGAACGACGGCGTGTTGCTGGCCGCGGGCAGCGGCGCGTTGGGCGCACGTCTGAGCGGGCCGCTGGCTGAACCGTCGAGCCTCGACGCGCTCGCCACTGGCGACGGCGGCCCGATGCAGGTCGGCGACGACTGCACGCCGCGCACGCTGCAATCGGCCGTGGGCCTGGTGTGGCGCGCGGTGGTGCTGTGGATGATTTTGCTGCTGATGCTGACGATTGCGGTGTGGCTGGCTTGACGCCATCAAGCTAGCGCTATTCGCTGTAGAGAAACAAAGCCGCAATCCGGTATCAGTCTGCCGACCGACCCTACGTTTCGAAGAAGCGTAGGGTTTTGTTTTTAAGCGCGGGAAATCGCATCGTGGAGCGTATCGTCCCTTGGCCTTTTCCATTCATGCCGCGACACCGTACGCAACGCGCCGGTCAGCGATAAGCCGCTTCATCCGTCCAGCGGATCGCGTGCCGTCCCACACTGCCAGCAGACCGTAAACTGCGCCTCGAGCGCCTCGCCGCACTGACGGCACTTCCACCCAGGCGACCCCGCCGCCGGTCCATGCGAAGCTGCGTCGATCAACCTCCGCGCCATCGCCTCATCACGTTCATCGACGAGCCAAAGCTCCGGCGAGCACTGATCCGCCGGAATATCGCCGAGCGCGCCGTTCAGATAACGGTTGTGCAACTCGCAAGCAATGCCCGCGGTAGCCAGCACATTGACCCAATGCTGCCCGATGATGAGATTCGGCGCGCGCATCAGTTTCATGTCAGCGGACGATCTGGCTGGCTTCGTGCACGAGTTGCGCGTACAGCGCATGCCGTTCGCGGCGGATGCGCCCATCGGCCACGGCCTCGAGAATCGCGCAACCGGGTTCCTGCAAATGATGGCAGTTGTAGAACCGGCAGTTCGGCAGCAGCGGCCGGAACTCCGGAAACGCGCGCTCGAGCCGGCCTTCGGTTAAATGATGCAGGCCGAATTCCTGGAAGCCCGGCGAGTCGATCAACGCGCCGCCTTCGCTGTCCGCGCTATGAGGCAGCGGATAGAGACGCGTAAATGTCGTCGTATGGCGCCCGCTGTTCAATGCCGTCGAAATCTCGCGCGTGGCGACCTCGGCATCGGGAATCAGCAGATTCACGAGCGTCGATTTGCCCATGCCGGACTGGCCGAGCAGCAGCGTCGAATGACCCTGCAGATGTTCGATCAACGCGGCACGCGCGGCCTCGGGCTGCATCTTGATCGACACTTCCACGACCGTATAACCCAGCGCGCGATACGGCTCGAGCCGCTTGCGCGCGCCTTCGAGCGCATCGGTGACGTCGGTCTTGTTCAGCACGATCAGCGGCTTCAACTCGTTCGCCTCTGCCGCGACGAGGGCGCGCCCGAGCAGGTCTTCGCTGAAATGCGGTTCGGTGGCCAATACGACCAACAGCTGATCGAGGTTAGCAGCGAACAGCTTCGACTTGTACTGATCCGAGCGATACAGCAGATTGCGCCGTTCACCGATCTCGACGATCACGCCTTGGTCCGCCGAAGCCAGTTCATAAACCACGCGATCGCCGACGGCCACCTCGCTGCGTTTGCCGCGTGGGAAGCACTGGAGCATGGCGCCGCCGTCATCCGGCGCGACCAGATAGTGGCGGCCATGCGCGGCCACCACGAGCCCGCCTACGCGCGTGCTGGACGGCGCGCGCGGCGCTTTCGGGGAGCGGCCGCTCATGCGTGCCGCAGCAGGCGGTCGATCCGCTGCGACGCCGGCGGATGCGAGTAGTAGAACGCGGTGTAGAGCGGGTCGGGCGTCAGAGTCGACGCGTTGTCCTCGTACAGCTTGACGAGCGCGTTGACGAGGTCTTGCGCATCGGTCTGTGTCGCGGCGAACGCGTCGGCTTCGAACTCGTGCTTGCGCGAGCTGAGACTGCCCAGCGGCGTCACGAAGAACAGGAACACCGGCAGCGCGAGGAAGAACAGCACCAGCGCGAGGCCGCTATTGCCGCCGATCAGCGACGGCCGCACGCCCAGCCCTTCATAGAACCATACGCACTGCGTGAGCCAGCCGAGCAGGGCGAGCATCGCGAGACTGATCGCGAACGTGACGAGCATGCGCTTGATCACGTGACGGCGCTTGAAGTGCCCAAGTTCATGCGCGAGCACGGCTTCGATCTCATTGCCCGACAGACGCGCGAGCAGCGTGTCGAAGAACACAATCCGCTTGGCCGCGCCGAAGCCGGTGAAGTAGGCGTTGCCGTGCGCCGAACGGCGGCTGCCGTCCATCACGAACAGACCCTTGGCAGCGAAACCGCAGCGCTGCATCAGCGCCTCGATGCGGCTTTTCAGCGCCTCGTCCTTGAGCGGTTCGAACTTGTTGAAAAGCGGCGCGATAAACGACGGATACAGCACCAGCACGAGCATCTGGAAGACAACCCACACGACCCACGTCCACAGCCACCACAGACTGCCGGCCTGGTTCATCAGCCACAACACGACGAACAGCAGCGGCAGACCGAACGCGGCGCCGAGCAGCACGCCCTTGATCCGGTCGATGAAAAAAATGCCTTTGCTCATGCGGTTGAAGCCGAAGCGCTGCTCGACCACGAACTGACGATAGTAATCAAACGGCAGGTCGATCACGCTGGTGATCGCGATCACCGCGGCGACCAGCGCGATCTGGCCGATGTAACCGCGGCCGAGCCAGTCGGATATCCCCAGATCGAGCGCCTGCACGCCGCCGAGCAGCGTCAGTCCGATCAGCACCGCCGCGCTGACGACGATTTCGATCATGGTGAGGCGGGTGCGCTCGACGGTGTAGTCGGCGGCGCGCTGGTGCGCGGTGAGCGCGATGGTGCCGGCGAACTGGCTCGGCACCTGCTCGCGATGGCCGGCCACGAAGCGGATCTGCCGCGACGCGAGCCACAGTTTGGTGCCGACCATCGCCACGACGGCGACGACGAACAGAACGGTGAAGTACAGGGTAGGCATCCGGGGATTCCGTGGTATCTATGCGAGAATTATATGTTTCTTCCCGCCGCCCGGCGGGAACACGCTCAAACCAATCTCAAACGAACAATCGCCGTGGCAGACGGGCTTGCACTAAGCCGTTTGCGCGGCTCTCAGGGTTGCCTTCATGACTGACATCCTCACATCCACCGAACAGCCGCCGCTCGTGCGCAGCGACATGAATCTCGTCTGGCTGGACATGGAAATGACCGGGCTCGAGCCCGATTCCGACCGCATTATCGAAATCGCGGTGGTGGTGACGAATTCGACGCTCGACAGGCTGGTTGAAGGTCCGGTTCTGGCGATTCATCAGAGCGACGAGACGCTCGCCAAAATGGATCAGTGGAATCAGAACACGCATGGCCGCTCGGGCCTGATCGACCGCGTGAAGGCGTCCACAGTCAGCGAGGCCGACGCCACCGAACAGATTCGCGATTTCCTGAGCGTTTTCGTGCCGCTAGGCAAATCGCCGATGTGCGGCAACTCGATCTGCCAGGACCGCCGTTTCATGGCGCGCTGGATGCCGGATCTGGAGCGCTTCTTCCACTACCGCAATCTCGACGTCAGCACGCTGAAGGAACTGTGCCGCCGCTGGCAACCGGCCATCTACAAGGGCTTCCAGAAGCGCGCGATGCACACGGCGCTGGCCGATATCCACGAGTCGATCGACGAACTGAAGTACTACCGCGAGCACTTCCTGATTCCGTCGGTGCCGGACGCCGCCAACGGCGCGGAATAAGAACTCGCGAATAAAATCGCCTAGGCCGGCCGGGGCGCGCGCTGCGCGTTCTTCGGCCGGAACGCCTTCACCACGTCGGCGTTGGTTTCCACGTACGGTCCGCCGATCAGGTCGATACAGTACGGTACCGCGGCGAAAATGCCCGGCACCTTCACCGCGCCGCCTGCTTCGGCGTCGCGCAAACCTTCCAGCGTTTCCTTGATCGACTTCGGCTGACCCGGCAGATTGATGATCAGCGCCGCGTGCTCCGCCGTTTCGCGGATCACGGCGACCTGGCGCGACAGAATCGCGGTCGGCACGAAATTCAGGCTGATCTGCCGCATCTGCTCGCCGAAACCCGGCATTTCCTTGGTCGCCACGGCAAGCGTCGCCTCGGGCGTCACGTCGCGGCGCGACGGGCCGGTGCCGCCGGTGGTCAGCACCAGATCGCAGCCTACTTCGTCGACCAGTTCGGTCAGCGTGGCGGAAATGGTCGGCGCGTCGTCCTGAATCAGGCGCGTGACCACTTGCCACGGCGAAATCAGCGCCGCGCCGAGCCACTCCTGCAAGGCCGGAATGCCCTTGTCCTCGTACACGCCGGTGGACGCGCGGTCGCTGATCGACACGAGGCCGATCACGATTTCGTCGGGGTGCTTGCGTGCCGCCTTAGGCGTCGCGGTCGTCATCGTCGTCTTCGTCCAGGGCGTTGTCGGCGTCGGAATCGGTTTGCGCGGACGGTCCGTCCGCGTTCTTGATCCACTGGAACAGTTCGCGGAAGTAGCGCGGCGGCTTGCTCTGCTGCGCTTCCTTGCGGGCGTTGCGGATCAGCGTGCGGCCTTGCTGCGGGTCGGCGTTCGGGTGCTGGCGGATGAAGTCGGTCAGCGCGGCGTCGTCGGCGAGCAGTTTTTCGCGGGTGCGTTCGATCCAGTGAAGCTTGGCCGTTTCCGCTTTGTTGACGCCGTTATAGGTGTCGAGCGCGGTGCGCAGCGCGGCGGTCTCTTCGTCCAGCAGCGAGCGCATCACGCGGCCGACATATTGCACCTGGCGGCGTTTGCCTTCGTGGTCGGTTATGCGGCGCGCTTCACGCACGGCGTCGTCGAGCTTTTCGGGCATCGGCATGCGCTTGAGCGCGTCTTTGGGCAGCGCGATCAGCGCTGAGCCCAGTTCCTGCAGCTCGTGCATTTCGCGCTTGAGCTGGGACTTGCTGGGACGGTCGTAGCCGTTCTCGTCGACTTCCGGCTCGGCGGATTCGATGGGTTGAATGCGGGTTTTGCGTGTCATGCCGATATTGTAACGTGCCGCGCCCACCGAACCCGCGGTGCCGCCGCGGGCAAGATCTCGCGCATGGCGAAGCGATGACAATGCTGCGCCTCAGGCGGTGCCCGGCCGACGTGACGCGAGGCGCAGCGAATGCCAGGTACGGCGTCGCGTACCTTGCTATGATCGCGGGATACGTCACCGGACACACGCGCCAGACACACGCGCAGACGCGGGCGTGCGCGCAGGCGTCAGGCATGGGCGTGACCGGTGCGAACACAGCGATCATAGCGAACATAGCGAACCCACCCAGGGCCGCTCGGCCCCGAACAGGACGGCAACGACAATGGCAGCAGACATGGACGTCAAGCAGCGCTTTTTTCCGCATACCCAGGATGAACTGAAGGAAATCGCCTCGGACATCCTTCGTCACGCGAAGTCGCTCGGCGGAACCGACGCGGCGACCGAGATTTCCGAAGGCGACGGCCTGTCCGTCTCCGTGCGGCGCGGCGAAGTCGAGACGATCGAACACAACCGCGACAAGATGGTCGGCGTGACGGTGTTCATCGGCAACAAGCGCGGCAATGCGAGCACTTCGGATTTTTCATCGCAGGCTTTGAAGGACACGGTCGCGGCGGCCTACAACATCGCCCGCTTCACGGCGGAAGACGATTGCGCGGGTCTCGCTGAAGCGGAGTTGCTGGAAACGGCGCCGCGCGATCTCGATCTCTATCACCCGTGGAATCTGTCCGCGGACGAAGCAGTCGAAATCGCGCGCCGCGCGGAAGACGCCGCGTTCGCGACCGATCCGCAGATCAAGAATTCGGAAGGTGCGAGCGTCTCGGCGCAGCATTCGCAGTTCGTGCTGGCCACTTCGCGCGGCTTCCTGGCGGGCTATCCGTACTCGCGCCACTACATCGCGTGCGCGCCGATCGCCGGCAGCGCCCGCAACATGCAGCGCGACGACTGGTACACGTCCACTCGCAGCGCGGAAGAACTGGCCGATCCGGAAGCGGTCGGCCGTTACGCGGCGCAACGCGCGCTGGCGCGCATCGGCGCGCGCGGTCTCGATACGCGCAAGGTGCCGGTGCTGTTCGAAGCGCCGCTCGCCGCCGGAATTCTCGGCGCATTCGTGCAGGCCACGAGTGGTGGCGCGCTGTATCGCAAGACCTCGTTCCTCGTCGACAGTCTCGGCAAGCCGGTGTTCGCGCCGCACGTGCAAGTGGTCGAAGACCCGCATATTGCTCGCGCCATGGGCAGCGCGCCGTTCGACGAAGAAGGCGTGCGCACCAAACAGCGTTCGGTAGTGAAAGACGGCGTGGTGGAAGGCTATTTCCTGTCCACGTACTCGGCGCGCAAGCTCGGCATGCAGACCACGGGCAATGCCGGCGGCTCGCACAACCTGTCGCTGCGCAGCTCGAACACGCGTCCCGAAGACGACTTCGAAGAAATGCTGCGTAAGCTCGGCACGGGCCTGTTGCTGACCGAACTGATGGGGCAGGGCGTGAACTACGTGACGGGCGACTACTCGCGCGGCGCGTCGGGCTTCTGGGTCGAGAACGGCAAGATCCAGTATCCGGTCGAGGAGATCACGGTGGCGAGCACGCTGCAGGAGATGTTCCACCACATCGTCGCGATCGGCGCGGATACGATCACGCGCGGCACCAAGCAGACCGGCTCGGTGCTGATCGAACGGATGACGATCGCGGGGCAGTAAGCGGGTTTAGCCGCGGTCCGGCCGCGTTTTCAGTTGGCCCGTAAAAAGTAGAACGCCACGCGAGTCACTGCGTGGCGTTTTTTTTATGCATGATCAGACGGCAGCGCCGACCGTTTGCTTTGCGCGTGGCGCTAACATCTCAAGCCAAACAAGCCTTCAAGCGCCTTTGCGCTTATACGTCACGAACGCGTAATCGAAATCGTTCGGCGCATCCGCGCGATGCGTTTCATGCGCGACTTCTTCCCACTCGTTTTCATCGAGCGCCGGAAAAGTGGCGTCGCCTTCGAAGTCGGCGGAAATCTCGGTGATGATCAGCTTGTCCGCCTGCCGCAAACCTTCCGCATATAACTGCGCGCCGCCGATCAGAAACGCTTCCGGCGCCTGGTCCTGAGCGGCGAGCTTGAGTGCGTCCTCAAGCGTGGTGGCCGCGTCGCAGCCCTGGAAACGCCGCGTGGCATCCCGTGTCACGACGATGTTGCGGCGTCCCGGCAACGGCCGGCCGATCGACTCGTGCGTCTTGCGTCCCATGATGATGGGCGCGCCCATGGTGGTGCGCTTGAAGAACGCGAGGTCTTCGGGAAGTCGCCAGGGCAACTGGTTGTCGCGGCCGATCACGCCATTGTTGGCGCGAGCGACGATCAGGGTGAGCGTCGTCATCGAATGGAAAGGGGAACGTAACCGGACTGATTCTACCTGACGCACGGATTCGGGCCGCGGCGGCGGGTTTCGGTGCGTGGCCGCGCAGTCGGCCGGGTCGTGCCCGGCAAGCCCTGCGCTATCCGCAGCGGGATGCGGCTGCTCGATCTTGCTGTGTGACACGCATCACGCAGCTGCCAGCGCCGCCGGCAACGAGGTGGAGCGAGGCCACCCGCGACCTGCGTGCGCGCGGCGTCCGGTTTGAGGCAGTCATGTCGGTCCTTGCTCATGTCTTGTTGTCTTGCCTGCGGGCGGTGCATTCGCCGCACCGCCACCCCTGTTTGCTTTGCTAATCTGGCAGGCTAAGTTCTTTGGCTACTTTCTTTGATAGTTGGCGACGTTGCCTTGGGCGGCGCGTGCCGCGTCGATCGGAATCGGTAAAGGCGAGGGTGGGGCGATCTCGTCCCACAGCGTCACGTTGTTGCCGCCGCCGTTGCCGCGCATGAGCTGCGGCGCCGCGGCCACCATCACCGTGCCGACCGCGCCGCGGCGTTGCCTCGACAGCACCTGGTCGTCGAGCGAAAACTCGTTCGCGGATGCACCGTCGGCCGGAATGCTCGGCACGTTGGCGGCAAGCTGGGAGGACAGGGTGGCGGCGCGCGTCGTCGCATCGGATGAAGCGAGTGTGGCGAGCGATGCGTTCGGGAACGTGGCGGAGCCTGCATCGGCGGATTCCGTCAGCGTGGCGGATGGAACCTGTCCGGCTTCCTGTGCGTTGGCGCCAACGGGCAGCATGATCAGCGCGATTGCGGTGCAAAGTGCCGCGCATGGGGCAACGCTGCCCAAATCGATGCGGAATGCGAGTCGCATGATGTGTCTCCCTGGTGCACGCCATTTAGCGAAAGATGTGCCATCGTTCGCAATCCATTGATGGATCAGGGTGCGAGTCAAAACGTGGGAGTCACAATTGAGAAATCGGAAGAAAACGTTTCAACGCTGAAACGGTGAGCAGAAAATACCTGTAATTCGTTAATTCAGGCGGTACGAACTACCTTGCGCCCGACACCAGGAAAAGCGCTTCCACTAATGTTTTATTCGTCGGCTGAATAACTGTTTATTGCCCGCGGAGCCGCGCTGGGTAAGGTGCGAGCGATTAAATTCGCATAATTGTTTTCCAAGCGGCGCGCGTATAGTAAGCTCTCGAAAAAGAGCTTCAAATTTAAAAAAGCCCGCTAACGGGCCGTCTCAAACACACACGCCGCTTTCTTGGGGATCAGCTGTCCGTACGGAATGGAATGGCCGTTCGGTTTTTGCTATATCGCGAATCCCGAATGAGTCAGCGTGTCTGAATTTGTTTCAGGTGCGTGCGTCATCCTTAACGTTCGTTGACGAGAGGATCTGAATAATGGAACCCGCAACGCGGCAACTGATTTACGTTTCGCGCGATCCGAGCGCGGAGCTGAATACTCGGTTTCACCAGCGCGGCTGGCATGTCGAAGTCGTGGGGTCGGCGCGCGACGTGCGCCGTGCTGTTCGCGCCGGAATGGCGGCTGGCGGCCTGCTGGATCTGTCTAGCGAATTTCAGCCACACGAAATCGCCGCCTTCGAATCCTGCCTGACCATGCCGAACGTCGGCTGGGTCGCGGCCACCATGCCGGGACAACTGCAAGACGCCGCGTTGCGCCGGCTCGTGCGCGACTACTGTTTCGACTACGTCACGGTGCCGTATTCGGGCGACAGGATCGTCGATTCGGTGGGTCATGCGTACGGCATGATTTCCCTCGGCGAAACAGCTTCCAACGATGCATCGCAAGGCGCCGAAGGCGAAATGGTCGGCTCGTGCGACGCCATGCTCGCGCTGTTCCGTTCGATTCGCAAAGTGGCGATGACCGACGCGCCGGTTTTCATCTCGGGCGAATCGGGCACGGGCAAGGAACTGACGGCGGTCGCGATTCACGAACGGTCGGCGCGGCGCAATGCGCCTTTCGTGCCGATCAACTGCGGCGCGATCCCACCGCATCTATTGCAATCCGAACTATTCGGCTATGAACGCGGCGCGTTCACCGGCGCCAATCAGCGCAAGATCGGCCGGGTGGAAGCGGCGAACGGCGGCACGCTATTCCTCGACGAGATCGGCGACCTGCCGCTCGAAAGCCAGGCGAGCCTGCTGCGCTTCCTGCAGGAGCGCAAGGTGGAGCGGCTGGGTGGGCACGGCGCGATCGACGTGGACGTGCGCATCATCTCGGCCACGCACGTGGATATGACCGCGGCGATGATCGAAGGACGGTTCCGCTCCGACCTCTACCATCGTCTGTGCGTATTGCAGATCGATGAACCGCCGCTGCGCGCGCGCGGTAAGGATATCGAACTGCTCGCGCGGCACATGCTGGAACGTTTCAAGAAAGATGCAAGCCGTCGCTTGCGCGGCTTCGCGCCGGACGCGATCGCGGCGCTCCATAACTACGGCTGGCCGGGCAATGTGCGCGAGCTGATCAACCGCGTGCGGCGCGCCATCGTGATGTCGGAAGGGCGCGCGATCACGGCGCGTGATCTCGAGCTCGCCGAATACGTGGAGATCGTGCCGGTGTCGCTCGCGCAGGCGCGTGAAGCGGCCGAGCGTCAAGCTATCGAGCTGGCGCTGTTGCGTCACCGCGGGCGTCTTGGCGACGCCGCCCAGGAACTCGGCATCTCGCGCGTCACCTTGTACCGGCTGCTCTGCTCGCATGGCATGCGCCATATGGAAGGCGAGCCGCTCGCCACGCCGCACGGCGAATTGCCGGCTTCGGTGCCGCATCTGTAAATCGTTTGACGGGCCTCGCGAGTCTCGTGGGCCGGTAAACGATTTCAGCAGGACCCTTCAGCGTATCGAGCGATTCTTCGACCCCGCGACCGGTTTCATGCCGTGCGCTCGCGCCAATCTCGCAACACCTCGCCTCATCTTTTCTCGCGATCTTTCCGATGCCGCGCGTCACGCCCGGGCGTCGTCCCGCCGCGCTTGTTAAAATCGGGTTTTCCGCTCAATCTCCGTGGCGCCCGGATCAAGCCGGCACGCGTCTCGTCGAAGGAACCCGAATGAAACAATACCTCGACCTCGTCCGCACGATTCTCGACACCGGCACGTGGCAGGAGAACCGCACTGGCATCCGCACCATCAGCATGCCGGGCGCGATGTTGCGCTTCGACCTTCAGCAAGGTTTTCCCGCGGTCACCACGAAAAAGCTGGCGTTCAAATCGGCGGTGGGCGAACTGGTCGGGTTCCTGCGCGCTTCGCGCAGCGCGGCGGATTTCCGCGATCTCGGCTGCAAGGTGTGGGACGCGAATGCCAACCAGAATCCGCAATGGCTCGCCAATCCCTACCGGCAGGGTCCGGACGATCTCGGCGACGTGTACGGCGTGCAGTGGCGCCAGTGGCCCGCCTACAAGGTGCTGGACGCGAACGCGGGGGCGCAGCTGGCCGACGCGACCGCGCGCGGCTTCCAGGTGGTGACCGAATTCGAAGAAGACGGCAGCAACAAAATCCTGCTGTACAAGGCGATCGACCAGCTGCGCCAGTGTCTCGACACGATCATGCAGAACCCTGCGGACCGGCGCATTTTGTTTCATGCGTGGAATCCGGCGGTACTCGACCAGATCGCGTTGCCGGCTTGCCATCTGCTGTATCAGTTCCTGCCGAATGTCGTGACCAGGGAGATTTCGCTGTGCCTGTACATTCGCAGTAACGATATCGGGCTCGGCACACCGTTCAATCTGACCGAAGGCGCGGCATTGCTGCATCTGGTCGGTCGATTGACGGGATACACGCCGCGCTGGTTCACCTATTTCATCGGCGACGCGCACATCTACGAAAATCAGCTCGACATGTTGCAGCAGCAGCTCAAGCGCGAGCCATACGAAAGCCCAACCTTCGCGATCTCGGAGCGCGTGCCGGAGTATGAGAAAACCGGCGTGTACGAGCCGGAATGGCTTGAAAAGATCGAGCCGTCGGATTTCTCGCTGGTCGGCTACCGGCATCACGAGCCGCTCACGGCGCCGATGGCCGTTTGATCGTCGGCCGGGTCGGCAAGCGGCCCATTCGCATAAAGAAAAACCGCCGCGATGTAAATCGCGGCGGTTTTTTTTACGCTCTCTGCCGACTTGCAGGCGGAAGGCGGCTCAGCCTTTGCGATGCTCGTCGTGGTTGCCGCCGCCCGAATGCTGGTCACCGTGCTGCGGCTGTGCCTGAGGACGCGGCTGCTGCGCCTGCTGCGGACGCGGTTCCTGGTGCGGCTGCTGTTGAGGCTGCGGTTGCGGATGAAACTCCGGCCGGGGCTGTTGTTGCACCTGCTGCTGGCGCGGCTGCGGTTGAGGCTGCGGCTGCGGATGAAACTCCGGCCGAGGTTGCTGCTGCGCCTGCTGCTGACGCGGCTCCGGACGCGGTTCCTGGCGCGGCTGCTGCATCGGCTGCTGCACGGGCTGCGGATGATATTCCTGACGCGGCTGTTGCTGCGCCTGGGTTTCTGCCGGACGCGGCGCCTGCGGTTCAGGCTGACGCTGCATTTGGGCCTGCTGCTGCGGCGGCCGCGGTTGCGGCTGCGGCCGACTTTCCTGCTGACGCGCCTGCTGCTGCTGCTGCTGGGCCGCCGGATTTTCCCCGGGACTCGCCGCGCCGTGCTGCTGCGCGCCGGGCTGTTGCGCGAACTCCGGCCGTCCGGCCTGCGGCTGCGGACCACCGCGCTGCTGGGCTTGCTGCGCCATCGGCGTGTGCGGCTGAGTCCAGGCGGGCTCGTGACGCTCGTTCACGCCCGGCTGCTGACCCGCCTGGTGCGGTATTCCCCGCTGCTGCTGCTGTGCAAACCCCGCCTGATTGCCGCCGTTCGCTTGCGGCGGACGCGGCACACCGTTCGACGGATGTCCCGCCTCGCCAGGCTGCGGCCGCTGGTTGGCCATCTGCGGCGGCATGCCCGGCCGCGCTTGCGGTTCGCCGCCATGCGGTGCTTCACCCGGCCGCTGAGCGGCTTGCTGTTGCATAGCGCCAGCTCCACCCGGCGCACCCGGCGGCATCCCTGGACGCGCTTGCTGCTCTCCACCGCGCGGGGCTTCGCCCGGCCGCTGCTGCATCCCATTCGGTTCACCCGGCGCGCCCGCAGCCATGCCCGGCGCACGTCCGGCGATATGGGACTGCACGACCCGCACGTTCTGCACCGGCAGAGCGCTCGGTCCGCCCGCCATGTGCGCCGGCACCGAGGTCCGCACGATCGGCTGACCGCCGCCCGGCACCCGTCCGCCGCTTCGCGCGAAACGCTGCGCGAGGCTGTCGTGGTAGGCCGCCGGCATCGCCGGACTGCGCGTCGCCACCACCGGACGCGTCATCACCGCCGCCGGCGGCCGGTAATTCGCGTTGCGCTGGCCCGGGCCGAAACTCTCCCGCACCGGCGCGATGCCAGGACCGCCCGGGTTGATCTGCGCGTTGCGCCATTGCCGCGGATCGACCTTCTGGGCAAAGCGCCCGACCGGCTGTCCGTGCACGAAGGCCGTCGCCGGCACTGCGGTCACGGCGCCCGGCGCGCGGTAGTTGATGTACGTGTTGTGAATGTTGGTCACATTCACGTTGCGGTTGTAGTTGTTGACGATCGTCGTCCGGTTGACGCGGTTGTAGTAGCCGGGACTCCAGTGATCGTGACCGCCCCAATGCGGATGCCACGGCTCGCCCGGCCCGAGCGGGAACCACGCGACGCCGGCGGCGACCGCACCGCCGATCGCCAGATCCACACCCCAGTTCACGCCGCCGCCGCCGCCGCCCACGAAGGCAACGAGGGCCGGCGCGTAGACGGGCGGCTCGCTGACCGCCACCGGTCCCGGCACCCATGCCCACGTGTCGTCGACCTGAGCCCAGCGGCCGTAGTGGTAGGGCGCGAAGCCCCACGGCGCGTCGTCGACCCAGGTCCAGCCCCACGGCGCCTGCCAGACCCAGTGGCCGTCGTGATAGGGCGCCCAGCCGGCGGGCGTGCCGCGCGGCACCCATACTTCGCCGTATTGCGGCGAGCTTTGCCACGTGCCGTTGGCGTCGAGGTCCTGGTAGCCGGGAATGTCGCGCGACACGTAGCGCGCCGACACCGAGCGGTCTTCCGCCGCGTCGCGCCCGGCGGCCCACTGATCGAAGGCGTCGAGGCCGGGCGCGCCGTTGTCGGCGACCTGTTGCAGGTTGGTGCCGCCAAAGCGGATCTGCTGGCCGGCCGCGACCGGCACCTGGCCGCTGTCGCCGTATACCGTCGCGCCGCCGCTGCGCACGGTGACGGTCGTGCTGCTGCCGTCCGGCGCGACGTCGACGCGATAGTCGCCGGGACCGTTGAGGCTGAGTGCGAGATTCGGCGTATCGATCTCATAGGACGAACCCGGCGCGAGCTCGCGCACGCGCGCCGACAACGTGCCCTGCGCGACTTTGAGCTGGGCGCTGTTGTCGTCGAGATTGAGCAGGTCGAGACTGGTGGACGATCCAAGGCGCACCGCGGTCGAACCGATGTGGAGCTCCGAGCGGGCGTTCTGATCGTTCCACAACTGGTCGCCGGTGGTGAGCGGGCGGTTGATCTGCGCGTACGACCAGTCGGTGGCGCCGGCCGGTTCGGTTGTCACGGCGCCCGCCGTGTAGTTCAGGCGCGCGACGCGGCCAGGCGGATCGGTGTTCTGCGTGGCGGCGGCGCTCTGCGGCGCCTCCTCGATTTCCTGGGCGAAGGTGGCCTGGCCTGCCAGCAGGAAGGTGGCGGCTGCGATCAGCGTATAGCCGATAACCCGGCGGTTCGAATAGCGGCGTGGGTTGACTGTTCTCATGATTTATCTCCGACGGACGCGGCATCGTGCGGCATCCGTGCAGTCACTGTACCCGTGGCGTTTGTTTCAAGAGCCCCACTTTTGTAAGGCCGCCTCACCACCGTGTAACAAAAGGTCTCGACAAGGCGATTCGTAAGCTGGTTGCCGATTTCCTGTAAGCGCGTCAGGCAGTCAGCCGCGCGTCACGCAGCGAGAAACGCGTCGAAATGACGATGCCCGGCCGGCGTGATGCGCAGAATTCGCGGCCGCTCGGTGCGCTCGACCCAGCCGTGCGACGTCCACGAATCGAGCAGCGCAGCGCCGAGGGCGCCGCCCAGGTGCGGACGCCGTTCGCTCCAGTCGGGGCAGGTGCATGCAAAGCGGCGGCGCCGGGTTTTCTGGGCCGACATGTCGATGCCCCAGTCGGCGAGGCGGGCGACGCCATCGGCGGTGGCTTCCAGCGACGTGCCGTGCAGCGTCAGCAGGCCGCGTTCGACCAGCTGCTCGAACACGCGCACCGACAATTCGCCGGCCATATGGTCGTAACAGGTGCGCGCGTAGCGCATGTCGAGCGGCACGGTGCGCACCGGGCGCGGCACGGGACGCTGCGGCGCGCTGAGTTCAGCGACGTTGGCGAGCGCTTCGATCGACGCGGCGATGTCCGGCGACGCGATCCGGAAATAGCGATGCCGGCCGCGCACTTCGAGCGCGAGCAGGCCGCCGTCGGTCAGGCGCGCGAGATGGGCGCTGGCCGCCGACGGCGAGAGCCCGGCGATCATCGTCAGCTCACCGGCCGGGCGAGCGCTGCCGTCCATCAGAGCCCACAGCATGGCGGCGCGGCCGGGATCGGCGAGCAGTGCGCCGATGCGGCTCAAGCCGGGGAAATGGTTCTGGTTCTGTTCGTCTGCGAGGGTGGCGGGCATCTGATGTCTCCGGAGAGCGGCGCGTTTGTCGCGCGATGTAGTCCACTGTATCGGGCTGCGTGATTCGATGTTTCAGCTTAGCGTGAAGTGTCGAATGCGGCGGCTACGAAAACCTGGCAGACGGGGAGGGTGTTGCGGGTTCGGCGTCGGCCCCGGGCCGCGCTCCGGTGCCGCCCAAGACCGCCAGGCTAGAATCGAAGCCTGTCCTAGCAGGAAACACGCAGCCATGAAAACTCTTCTTGCCGTCCTTGCCGCAGCTTTGCTGCTCGGCGCATGCGCGCAGGGCGGCGCGGCGTCGGGATCGGGCGCGGGCACCGGCAGCATCACGATGTACGGCACCATCGACGAAGGCATCTCGGTCCGCAAATAGGCGAGCGGTCGGCGGCTAGTCACGGCTGGCAGAAATTGATGCATCATTGGCATCTCTGCCATCGGCGCTCATGTAACGATCGGGATTAACTCACTTCCACCGCCTTGCGGCCTATCGATGCCACCGTCCGCCGCTTCCACCGTTCCGGCCCATTCAACCGGCCTGCGCGACACCGATCCGCACGACCGGCGCGCCGCGCGCGTGCTCGCCGTGTGCCAGGCGCTGTACACCTCGTCGGTATCGATCGATCTGACGCTGACCGGCCTGGTCGGCTACACGCTTGCCGACGACAAAGCGCTCGCCACGCTGCCGTTCTCGCTGATCACCGTCGCCGCCGCGCTGACGACGATCTTCGCGTCGTTCCTGATGGCGCGCATCGGCCGCCGCGCGGGCTTCGTGCTCGGCGCGGGCGTCGGCGCGCTAGGCGGCGCGATTTCGGTGTGGGCGATCTTTCACCACAGTTTCTGGGCCTTCTGCGCCGGCACGTCGACAGTCGGCGTGTTCCAGGCGTTCGCGCAGTATTACCGCCTGGCCGCCGCCGACGCGGTCGGCATCGACGATAAAAGCCGCGCGATTTCGACCGTGCTGGCGGGCGGCGTGGTGGCCGCCGTTTGCGGGCCGCTGCTTGCCGCGTGGAGCAAGGACTGGCTGGCGCCGGTCGCATTCGCGGGTTCGTATGCGCTGGTAACGGGCTTCGGGCTTTTCTCGATAGCGTTGCTAACGCTGCTGTATCGCGACGCGGCGCCCATCGCGAGTACGGCGGCGACTCACGAGGCGGCGCGGCCGCTCGGCGAAATTGTGCGGCAGCCGATCTTCGCGGCGGCGCTCGCCAACAACGCGCTCGGCTACGCCGTGATGATGTTCGTGATGACCGCGACGCCGATCGCCGCGGTCGCCTGCGGCCACACGATCGGCGATGGCGCGCAGATCATCCAGTGGCACCTGGTCGGCATGTTCGCGCCGTCGCTTTTTTCCGCGCGGCTGATCAAACACTTCGGTGTGCTGCGGGTGATCGGCGCGGGCATTGCGCTGTCGGCGCTGTGCGGCGTACTCGCGTTGCGTTCGACCGATCTGCCGCATTTCTACGCGGCGCTCGCCTGTCTCGGCGTGGGCTGGAATTTCATGTTTGTCGGCGGCTCGACGCTGCTCGCGCAATCGTACCGGCCGTCCGAGCGGGCCAAGACACAGGCCACCAGCGAGTTCACGACGTTCGCGTTTTCCGCGCTGGGGTCGCTGTTCGCCGGTCAATTGCTGGCCCGTTTCGGCTGGGCGACGATCAATGCCGCGATATTTCCGCTGCTTGCGGCGGCGGCGCTGGCCACGCTCGGGTACGCGTGGTCGCGCAAGCGGCGGTTAATGGCGGAGATGTCCTGATGGCGGCGCGTCATATCGTTTTCGCGGTCGCACCGGATCTGGTGCTGCTCGACGCCTGCGGACCGCTGGAGGCGTTCTGGCGCGCGGAGTTGACGATCGCCGGGACGGCGGGAGCGGGAGTCGCTCAAGCCGTGGACAACGACGAGGGAGTCGCCCGCGACGCGGGCCGATCGGGCATATGCGGTAGTGCGGCGAATTCGGCTAGTGCAGGTAAGTCGGCGAGTTCGCCTGGCTCGGACGACGCGGCTAATTCGTACAGTGCGGCTAGTGCAGCCGGCCCGGCCAGTTCGCCCAGCCCGGGTAGCCGCGTACCCCAGCCGGTGGCCTACCGCACCACGGTCGCCTCGATCGACGGCGGCATACTGCAGACTTTCCCTGGCTTGCCGATCGTCACCGACCGGCTGGATTCGCTCGACGACCAGCCGATCGACACGCTGATCGTTCCCGGCGTCCCCGTCGACGAACATTGCACGCTGCAACCGGAACTCGTCGCGTGGATCCGGCGCCATGCGCCGCGTGCGCGGCGCGTGTGCTCGGTATGCACCGGCGCGTTCTATCTGGCGGCGGCGGGCCTGCTCGACGGCCGCCGCGCGACCACGCATTGGCGCGACGCGCCGCGCCTCGCGCGCCGGTTTCCCAACGTCCACGTGGATGCCGATCCGATCTTTATCCGCGATGCCGGCCGTCAGGAAGGCGATGGCGTCGTCTGGACGTCGGCGGGCGTGACGGCGGGCATCGATCTGGCGCTGGCCCTGATCGAGGAGGACGTCGGTCACGCGGTCGCGATGCAGGCGGCGCGGCGGCTGGTGGTTTTCATGAAGCGGCCGGGCGGGCAGTCCCAGTACAGTGCGGCGCTGGCGGCGCAGGCGTCGGCGAACGGGCCGTTCGAGGCGCTGCATAGCTGGATGACGGCGCATTTGCGCGACGACCTGTCGGTCGAGCGGCTCGCCGAACGAACCCGGATGAGCCCGCGCACCTTCGCGCGGCGCTACGTCGACGAGGTCGGCCGCACGCCGGCTAAAACCGTCTCGGCGTTGCGTCTGGAAGCGGCTTCGCGCGCGCTCGCCGAATCGCGCCGCCCGCTCAAGCGAATCGCGCTCGACTGCGGATTCGGCAGCGAACAGAACTTGCGGCGGGCTTTTCTGCGACGTTTCGGCGTGCTGCCGCTCGATTACCGCGAGCGCTTCATGTCGGCGGCCGCGCCGCAGAACGGGCCTGTTTCCGAGGCCGCCCCAGACGTTGCCGAGGCGAGTTGAGCGCGCATCCACAGTCGAAAGCTCCCCGCAAGCCAAACCCGCGCTCCCTCGGGACTTCTCCCACGCGCCGCATCCCAGCCACGACGGGTCAATATTGCGCTCGTATAATCGCCTCCTTTCAATGCATCCGATTGACCGGAGTCAAGATGAGCAACCCTTCCGTAGCGCCACTGGATCGTTCCGAAACCACTTTCCGCTTTCTGGCCGAGCCGAGCTCGGTCAATTTCGGCGGCAAGGTGCACGGCGGCGCGTTGATGAAGTGGATCGACGAAACCGCGTACGCGTGCTCGGCGGTGTGGTCCGGTCGCTACTGCGTGACGGTCAGCGTGGGCAATATCCGCTTTCGCCGGCCGATTCTGGTCGGTAACCTGGTCGAGCTGCGCGCCCGGGTCGTGGCCACGGGCCGCACCAGCATGCACATTCATGTTTCGGTGCAGGCGGGCGATCCGAAGGGCGGCGAACTGCTGCAAACCACGGATTGTCTGATCGTGATGGTCGCCGTCAACGAAAACGGCCAGCCGGTGCCGGTGCCGGCCTTCGTGCCGGAAACGGACGAACAGAAGCGCCTCGCCAGGTACGCGATAGACGTGAAGGAAGCGCTCGACGCGATCGTCGAACTGAAGCCGGAAGAGGTGGCGCAGGGGAAGGTTTAAGCGACGCCCGGAGGCGCCGCTCGCGGTCCGCGGGAAGTTGAAATCCGCGCGGACTGCTGTTGTTTTGAAGCACGCTGGGCTTGCGGCCTGCAAGTCAGCCAAGTCGGCCAGGCCGCCCGAGCGTGATCGCGCAGTTACCTAACTCGCCGAATTGCCGACCATATCCTTCGGCCGCACCCACTCATCGAACTGCTGCTCGGTGACGAAACCGAGCGCCAGCGCCGCCGCCTTCAGCGTGGTGCCTTCCTTGTGCGCCTTCTTGGCGATCTTCGCGGCCTTGTCGTAGCCGATGTGCGGATTGAGCGCCGTCACCAGCATCAGCGATTCGTTGAGCAAGGTATCGATGCGTTCGTGATTCGGTTCGATGCCGACCGCGCAGTTGTCGTTGAAACTGCGCGCGCCGTCGGCGAGCAGGCGGACCGATTGCAGCACGTTGTGCGCGATCATCGGCCGGAACACGTTCAGCTCGAAATTGCCGCTCGCGCCGCCGATATTCACCGCGACATCATTGCCGAACACTTGCGCGCACAGCATCGTCAATGCTTCGGATTGAGTCGGATTGACTTTGCCCGGCATGATCGAGCTGCCCGGTTCGTTCTCCGGAATCGACAGTTCGCCGAGGCCGCAACGCGGGCCGCTCGCGAGCCAGCGAACGTCGTTGGCGATCTTGTTCAGACTCGCCGCCACCGTCTTCAGCGCGCCGTGGGCGAATACCAGCGCATCGGCCGCAGCCATCACTTCGAATTTGTTCGGTGCGGACACGAACGGCAAACCGGTCAGCTTGCCAATAGCGGCCGCCACCTTGTCCGCGAACTGCGGATGCGCGTTCAAACCGGTGCCGACCGCGGTGCCGCCCTGCGCCAGTTCGTACAGATGCGGCAGCGCCGTTTCCACGTGACGAATGCCGTGATCGAGTTGCGCAACGTAGCCCGAAAACTCCTGACCGAGCGTGAGCGGCGTGGCGTCCTGCAAGTGCGTGCGGCCGATCTTGACGATGCCGGCAAACGCCTTCGCCTTGCCGTCGAGCGTGTCGCGCAGCGTCTTCAGCGCCGGCAGCAAATGCTTGACGATTGCATACGCCGCAGCCACGTGCATGGCGGTCGGAAACACGTCGTTCGACGATTGGCCGCGATTCACGTCGTCGTTCGGATGCACTTTGCGTTCTTCGCCGCGCACGCCGCCGAGCAACTCGCTCGCGCGATTCGCGATCACCTCGTTGAGGTTCATGTTGGTCTGCGTGCCGGAGCCGGTCTGCCAGACGGCGAGTGGAAATTCATCCGGATGCTTGCCGTCGATGATCTCGTCGGCGGCCTGCATGATCGCCTTCGCCTTGCTTTCGTCCAACACGCCGAGGCCCAGGTTGACTTCGGCGGCGGCGCGCTTGATGACGGCGAGCGCGACGATCAGTTCGGGCGATTGCTTCTCGGTCGAAATGCGGAAGTTCTGCAGTGAGCGCTGAGTCTGTGCGCCCCATAGACGGGCGTTCGGCACGGCGATCTCGCCGAACGTGTCACGCTCCATTCGTACGTCTTCAGTCATGTTCCACTCCGCTGATCAAAGTTCTGCGTTGACGGGCAATAGGGAGAATAGACCTGTTAGCGCGTTCCGGTACAAGCCGGCCTGTGGATCGAATATGTAGGTGCGGCGCGTGCCGTTTTCGACGTCGGTCCACACGAGCGGCGAGAGCGGCGCGCCGATCGAGCGCAGGTAGGCGAGTTGCGCGTCGTCGGCGAGCGTGACCCGGTAGCTTTCCTCGGGGCCGGTAGCGCGCTCGAAGATTCCCGCGACCTGTTCGGCGAGCGCCGGACTGTGGATCACCAGCGCCAGTTCAGTGTTCAGATTGGCCGAACGCGGGTCGAGATTCATCGAGCCGATCACCAGAATCTTGCGGTCGATCACATAGGTTTTCGCATGCAGACTGGCGCGCGACTGCGAGCCGGCCACGCCCGCGGTGGGCGTGTCCTGCTGCGGCCTGAATTCGTATAACTCGATGCCCTGTTTCAGCAGCGGCACCCGGAACGGACTGTAGCCCGCCTGCACGGCGACCGCGTCGGTGGCGGCGAGCGAATTGGTCAGCACGGCGATGCGAACACCGCGATGCGTCAGTTCCCCGGCCGCCTTGACGCCCGAATCGTGCGGCACGAAGTAGGGCGAAATGATCAGGAAGTCCTTCTGCGCGTCGTGCATCAATTCGCGGAGCCGCTGCATCGGCGGACTCACGTAATCCGGCGACGGATGCACGATCTTCTCCGGCAAGTCCGCTTTGAATTCGGCCGGCGCCCAGGTCAGGCCGAGCTGATCGTTGGCGATCTGCGTAGCGAGCGGCGTTGCGTTCAGCGGCTTGGCGTTGTACGGATCGGCGTTGGTGCGCCAGTGTTGACGCAAGTCGTCGCGCGTCTGGTCCAATTCCTTCGCGTCGAACTTCTGCTTGTTCAGCACGCGCAACGGATAGGCGATGCTGCTGTTCCAGTAGTCGTCAAAACTTGCGGAAACGTCGGCGGTGATCGGGCCGGCGGCCAGCACGTCGAGATCGCGGAACTGCAGCGTTTCGCTCGCGCTGAAGTATTCGTCGCCGAGATTGCGGCCGCCCACGATCGCGATCTGGTTGTCCGCGATCATCGCCTTGTTATGCATGCGGCGCGTGAAATGGCCGATCTGCGTGAACACGTTGGTCGTGCGTTCGAATACGCCTTGCTGCGCGCTGCCGAACGGATTGAAGACGCGAATCTCGATGTTGTCGTGCGAGTTCAAGCCCGCCATCAACTGGTCGATGTCCTTGAAGTTCAGGTCGTCGACCAGCATGCGCACCCGCACGCCGTGGTCGGCCGCATAGAGCGCGGCGCCGAGCAGCAGCTTGCCGGTGGTGTCCTCGTTGGCGATGTAGTACTGCATGTCGAGGGTCTTGGTCGCGGCGCGCGCAAGCGCGATGCGCATCTGCAAGGCGTCGGTGCCGCTTGCGAGGACACGGAAACCGGATTGATCCGGATGCGCTGCTTCGAGCGGCGCGAGCGCCGTATGCAGCGGTGTTTTTTCCGTGGCGGGGAGTGCGTGGGTGACTTGACGGTCGAATGCGGTGGCGGGAGGCCTTGTCGCGCAGGCAGTCAAAAATGCCGTTGCGCAACACAGCAGGAAGAAATGTCTCGTTGTTCCCCAGGCGGACTTGCTTCGGGGTATGCCGGACGCGCGCGAGCGTTGCAGTGCGGCCCAGCTTTGATCTTGATGCGACGGCACGCGTTTCCCCTAGTTTGTTGGTTTCTCATGGCGGCAGCGGGTGAATGGCTCACGCTGTCGAGAAATGCATTCTAAGGGGAATCAGGCTGACGGGCTTTTGTTCTTGCAGATGGTCGCGGCGACGGCATTTTCGCGTTGGATCACGCGCGTTGCGAGGTCTGCCGTTACGTTGTGGACGCAACGGCAGAAGTAATCGTCGACTGCACGATCGTGCAGGCTATGCACATCGAGATCCTGAAACAGGCGCCACGCGCGTGGCCTGCCTGTTACCCGCGTTCGGCGTTCAACACCTGTCCGCCATCCACATGCGTCGAACCTTTCGCGGGACGTCCTGCCCAGTACCCGGCGAGCAGCGAGCCCGACAGGTTGTGCCACACCGAAAACAGCGCACCGGGCAAGGCCGCGATCGGCGTGAAATAGAGCTTGCCGAGCGTCGCGGCGAGACCCGAGTTCTGCATGCCCACTTCGATCGCGAGCGTGCGGCACACGGCTTCGTCGAAGCCGAGCAGACGGCCGCCCCAATAGCCGCCGAGCAAGCCGATGCCGTTATGCAGCACCACACCCAGCATCACCACGAGGCCGACCGACGCGATGCTCTTCTGCGTGCCGCCCACCACGGCGCCGATGATCAGCACGATCGCGACCATCGAGATCAGCGGCAGGATCGGTTCGATCTTGCGCACGACCTTGCCGAACAGATGATTGACGATCAGGCCGACTACGATCGGCAACGCGACGATTTGCAGAATGCTCATCAGCATGCCGTGCACGTCGACGGCGATCGACGCGTCCACGTAAAGACGCGTGAGCAGCGGCGTCGCGAACACGCCGACGAGCGTCGACAGCGCGCTGATCGTCACCGACAACGCGACGTCGCCGCGCGCCAGATAGATCATCACGTTGGATGCCGTGCCGCTTGCCACGCTGCCCACCAGCACCATGCCGGCAGTGAGATCAGGCGGCATGCGCAGCGCCTTGGCGATCACCCAGGCGGCGAGCGGCATGACGAGATAGTGCAGCACGATGCCGGCGATCACCGGCGCGGGCCGCGTGAAGACGCGCTGGAAATCGGCCACGGAGAGGGTGACGCCCATCGCCAGCATGATGATCGTCAGCAGCGTGGTGACGTGCGGCGCGACGCCTGCGAACGACGCGGGCGAGAAGTAAGCGGCAATCGAAACGAGCACGGCCCAGAGCGGGAAAAGACGGGTGACGCGGGCAAGCATGACTGGTGGTCCTTGATTGTGTTTTATCGCGAGAAGCAGGGTCGGTCGAGCGGCGCGCCACCGGCGGTGGCGCGCTTGCGGGAGTCTGCCGCGTGAACGCGGCAAGCCTTGTTGGCGGGCGATGGGCCTTCGGGCGGCGCTGGCCTTTTTGAGGCGCGCGAATGGGTTTTCGGCGCGGGGGTGCGGGTGCGCGTGTCTACGCCGGAACACGGTATTTTACCGTTCGCCGCGAATTGCTCGTGCGTCTATAGTTGCGTGTGCAACCAGGCGCGCATCGTTCTACCTGGGGTGGGCGATGGCCTGCCGAGTGTGTCAGGACCGCGTCGCAGATTCGGCTTCACGCGGATTTAGCTCACAACGGGTCCTGCGCTGTCTGATGGCGCTGCGGGTGTAACTTTGCGCGTGATTGATCCGCGAGCCGCCGGGCGCGGCCAGCACGGCGCCTTTAACCCGGCACCCGGCGTCGAACGGGTTTGATCCGCGAGCCGCCCGGCACGGCCGGCACGGCGCCTCTAACCCACCGTCAAACCGGTTTGACCGGCGACGCGCCAGACACGGCCGGCACGCGCCGCAGGCTCAGTTTGTGAAAGCGCAGCGTCATCAGCAGCGCGACGCTGGCGAGGCCGGCCGCGAGTCCCCACCACAGTCCGCGCGCGCCGAGCCCGAAGTGAAACGCCAGCGTGTAGCCGGTCGGAAAACCGATCGCCCAGTACCCGAAGGCGGCGGCGATCATTGGTACGCGCGTGTCTTTCAGGCCGCGCAGACAGCCGGAGCCGACCGTCTGCATGCCATCGACGATCTGGAAGATGGCCGCCACGCCGAGCAGCGAACTTGCGAGCTTGACCGTGGCCGCGTTGGCCGGATCGTCGAGATGCAGATAGAGGCCGACGATCCAGTGCGGCGCGGCGATCAGCACGAGGCCCGACAGCGTCATGAAGGCGACGCCGAGCGCGAGCGCGACGAAACCGGCGTGGCGCGCGGCGAGCGGCTGGCCGGCGCCGGACCAGAAGCCGACGCGCACATTGGCCGCCTGGCCGATCGCCAGCGGCACCATGAAGGCTACGGAGGCGACATTCAGCGCGATCTGATGCGCGGCCAGTTGCGACTCGCCGAGCAGGCCGACCATCAGGCCGGTGGCGAGAAAGAGAGTGGACTCGACGCCGTAGGTGATCGCGACCGGCCAGCCGATGCCGAACAGTTCGCCCATCAGCGGCACGTTCGGCCGCGTGGCGACGACGAAATGGCGATAGCGCGGGCGCAAATGCAGCAGCGCCATCAACACGAGCGCGCTCAGCCAGACGGTGATCGAGGTCGCGGCCGCCGAGCCGAGAAAGCCGAGTCGCGGCAGTCCATAGGCGCCGTGGATCAGGCCGTAATTGAGAAAACCGTTCACGCCGACGCTCGCCAGCGACACCCACAAAAGCCGTTTGGCCGCGCCGATCGCCGGCAAAAACGAACGCATCAGGCCGACCCCGATCAGGCTGCCGAGCGAGCCCCAGCGCAGCACCGCCGAATATTCGCCGACGTTGTGCGCGAGCAGCGCGGGTTCGCCGAAAGCGAGCAGGATCGGCGTGGCGAACGAGAGCAGGAAGAACGCCGGAACCGACAGCAGCACCGACAGCACCAAGCCGGTCCAGTAGATGTGCGGCACGCGGCCTTCGTCCTGGGCGCCGCGCGCGTGCGACACGCTCACGCTGACGGAGGTCAACACGCCCTGCAGCAGCGTGACCACCACGAAAAACAGATTCGCGCCGAGGCCGCCGGCCGCGAGCGCGTCGGGGCCGAGCGAGCCGAGCAAGATCGTGTCGGTGACGCCCATCGCCATCTGCGAGAGCTGCGCAATGGCGAGCGGCGCGGCGAGCCGCGCGGTGTCGGCCGCGTGGCGGGTCAGGGTCGGCGGCCGGGCGGCCACCCGAGTGATGCCGGATTGAGTCATGGAGCGCCTGGCGGCGGAAGTGGCGACAGCGCGACGGCGGCGCGACGAGCGCGCGAGCGGTGGCGAGGGCAGCGGCTCGATGCGCCTCGGCGAATGCTCGAGGGAGCCGCCGGCCGGGTGTGTCAGCCGATTGTTGGTTTGTCGAAACTGACAGCTTATTGCTTAGGCGCGGCGATGTCGATGGAATAGGCACGATTTTGGTGCGCCCGTTCCTCCGAGTTTTCGGACTGCGGCCCGTGCGTCAGTTCCGAGCGTTAGTCCCGTGAATCAGCCCGTCGAGTCAGGCCTCGTGAACCGCAATCCGCGTATCGCCGAGCAGCACGACCTGTCCCGCGCGGATCTTGCAGGTTTTACGCGTCTCCACCCGGCCGTCGACGGTAACCGCACCGTCCGCCACCATCATTTTTGCCGAACCGCCGCTGTCCGCCAGCCCCGTTATCTTCAGGAGATTGTGCAGTTCGACGTAGTCGCCGGTGAGCGTGAAATCAAGGTTGGGCATGGCGTTTGCACCTTCAGGCAAAGGGTTCGCATCATAAGCCAGAAGCTTGCCCTGGATGAAGTTCGCGGTGTGCGCCGCCGTCGTGTGAGCATCTGCAAGCAGATGTTATGCGTTTGTCGGAAAGTGAAACGTTCCGTAACGGCAGTCGTAAAACACAAACTTCACTCGTAGAGTTCAGGTCAGTAGGGAAAGCCTGCTGGATTTTTATCCGGCAGCGAGCAGACCGGGCGAGGCACGCAGAGCGCGTTCATATGGGCTCAAATGCGCAGCGCCAGACAGGCCGCCCGCGTCACAACAACCTTAGAGAGGATTAGCCATGACCCAGATTCGTACGCTTCTGATCGGTACCGCCCTTACGGCCCTTGCTTCGACAGCCGCGTTCGCACAGACCGCGCAACCGGCAGCGGGCGTGGAAGGCCAGCCGCAGGTTCAGATGCAAAGTAATGACGCGGCGCCCGCCGCCCAAGGCGTGCAACCGGTGACGCCGGCGCCGACGCGTCTGACGGCGTCGGGCTCGACCGACCCGCTGGTGCAGAAGCGCGACGCCAACGCGAAGGCTAACGCCGAATATCGCGCGTCGAAGAAGGCCTCCAAGGCGGAGCTGAAGGATCAGCAGAAGGCCGCCAAGGTCCAGTACAAGGAGCAGGTGCGCGACGCCAAGATCAATCAGAAGGCGGATAAGCAGACGGCCAACAACGAAATGAAGATGAACATGCAAGGCCAGACGGGCGACCAGTCGGACGGCACCGACGTCAAGCATTAAGGCCGAGTTCTGAGCAGGCGGGGTGGCGGCTCGGTTAGCCGCCGCGACCGCCGCTTCACCGGACTTTCGGGTCCGGGCATTTCGATTCGACGGAGGTATCGAATGAGCATCGCACATTCCACGAAGACCACGCTTGTCGCCGCGTTGATCGCGGGTTGCCTGTCGTCGGCTGCATTCGCGCAGGCTAGCGATCCGGCTGCGGCGCCGGTCACCCATGCCGATAAGAAGGCGGCCAAGGAACAGTCGAAGGCGGACAAGAAGGCTTCGGTCGCGCAGGCCAAGGCCGACAAGAAGAAGACCGATGCGCAGGCCGACGCCGACGAGGCCAAAGCCGACGCAAACGTCAAGGACGCGAAGAAGCAATAGCAGGCTTCGCGGCAGTGGCTGACGCGGGGCGCGTGAGCGTCTTGATGTCGTGCCTGCGAAATGGCTCGTATGCATTCGTGCGACGAGCCATTTTTTTGTGTTCGTGTTCGCTCGCACGGCAGGCGTGAAAACGTGGACAGCGCATCCGGCTAAAAAAGGGCGCTTGTCGGCCCGGGTTGTATGGATATACAGTATGCGTCGCCGCTCTGAATCCATCCAACGTCCAAATCAATCGTGCTCTCCGTCGCCGAATCCGCGCCTTCCTCGCCGTCCCCGACGTCCTCCGCGTCCGACACCGCCGCCTGGCTGGCGAAGCTCAATGACGCCCAGCGCGAAGCGGTCGACTACGGCGCCGACACGCCCACCGCACCGTCCGGCGCGTTGCTGGTGATTGCAGGCGCCGGGTCCGGCAAGACCAATACGCTTGCGCACCGGGTCGCCAATCTGGTGGTGAAGGGCGCCGATCCGCGCCGCATCCTGCTGCTGACCTTTTCGCGCCGTGCGGCGCTCGAAATGACCCGGCGCGTCACGCGCATCGCCGGCGCGGCGCTCGGTTCGCGAGCTGCGCTCGCGCAGGGGCTGACGTGGTCGGGCACGTTCCATAGCGTCGGCGCGCGGCTGTTGCGCGAATACGCGGATCTGATCGGCCTCGCGCCGGCCTTCACGATCAACGACCGCGAGGATTCCGCCGACCTGATGAACCTCGTGCGCCACGAACTCGGCTTGTCGGCGAAGGAGCGGCGTTTCCCGGCCAAAGGCACGTGCTTTACCATTTACTCGCGCGTCGTGAACACCGGCGCGTCGCTCGGTCAGGTGCTGGACAAGGCATTCCCGTGGTGCCGCGAATGGGAGGCCGATCTGCGCATGCTGTTCGCGTCATACGTTGAAGCGAAGCAGAAGCAGAGCGTGCTCGATTACGACGACCTGCTGCTTTACTGGTCGCACATGGCCGCCGAGCCGGGCATCGCCGCCGACCTGTCGGGACGCTTCGATCACGTATTGGTCGACGAGTACCAGGACACCAACCGTCTGCAGGCGGCCATCCTGCTCGCGTTGAAGCCAGATGGCCGCGGTCTGACCGTGGTCGGCGACGACGCCCAGTCGATCTATTCGTTTCGCGGCGCGACCGTGCGCAATATTCTCGATTTCCCCGCGCATTTCGATCCGCCTGCCAAACAGGTCACGCTCGAGCGCAATTACCGCTCGACCGCGCCGATCCTGGCGGCGTCGAACGCGGTGATCGAGCTGGCCAGCGAGCGCTACACGAAGAATCTGTGGACGGACAAGGCGTCGGCGCAGCGGCCGCGCCTCGTGACGGTCGCCGATGAGGCGGATCAAGCCCGCTACATCGTCGAGCAGGTGCTGGAAGCGCGCGAGCAGGGCATGAAGCTGAAGTCGCAGGCGGTGCTGTTCCGCGCCGCGCACCACAGCGCCGCGCTGGAGATCGAACTGACCCGGCGCAACATTCCGTTCGTCAAGTTCGGCGGGCTGAAGTTTCTCGACTCTGTGCACGTGAAAGACGTGCTTGCCGTGTTGCGCTGGGCGGAAAATCCGCGTGACCGCGTGGCCGGCTTTCGTGTCGTGCAGTTGCTGCCGGGCGTGGGACCGGCCACCGCGGCCAGGGTGCTCGACGAGGTCGTCGCGCGCGCGGGCAGCGGCAACCCCGCCGACACCGCCGGCGGCGCGCTGGCCGCCTTCACCGCGCCGGCTCGGGCGCAGGAAGACTGGCATCCGTTCGTCAAGCTGATGTCGAGCGTCTACGGGCGCCAGACGCCATGGCCCGCCGAGTTCGAAATGGTGCGCCGCTGGTATGAGCCGCACCTGGAGCGCAATCACGAGGACGCGGCGATCCGTCACGCGGACGTGTTGCAGATGGAGAGTATCGCGGGCACGTATGCATCGCGTGAACGGTTTCTGACCGAGTTGACGCTCGACCCGCCCGACGCCACCAGCGACGAATCCGGCGTGCCGCTGATCGACGAAGACTACCTGATCCTGTCCACGATCCATTCGGCGAAGGGGCAGGAGTGGCGCAACGTGTTCGTGCTGAACGGCGTGGACGGCTGCATTCCGTCCGATCTCGGCGCCGGCAGCGAAGAGCAAATCGACGAGGAGCGCCGTCTGCTCTATGTGGCGATGACGCGCGCGAAAGAGGACCTGCATATCGTCGTGCCGCAGCGCTTTTATGTGCACAACCAGACGCATATGGGCGATCGTCATGTGTGGGCATCGCGCACGCGCTTCATTCCCGCGCATCTGATGCCGTTGTTCGATGCCTATGCATGGCCGCGCGTCCCGGTGCCGAGCGCGCCGACACCGGCCGGGCTGGCTGCGGCGGCGCAGGCGAAGATCGAGATCGGCGCGAAACTCAGGAAGATGTGGGATTGAGAGTGGCGGCGGCGCGCGCTTCGATGCCGTGCACCTGATGCCGCTGTTCGATGCAATATGCGGCGAGGCGCGCGAGTTCTGCCCCACCTATGACGTCTGGCGGGGCGCCGCCGTTCAGGCGAAGGTCGGGATCGGCGCGAAACTCAGGAAAATGTGAGATTGAGAACGCGACGGTGCGCGCATCAATGCGACGCGTCTAATGCTGTTCTTCGACGGAATGTGTGGCCAAGGCATGCCAGTTCCGCGCGCCTACGGCGTCTGGGCGCTGCCGCCGCTCAGGCGGAGACCGGGATCGGCGAGCAACTCAGAACAATGTGGGATTGGGAGCGCGGCGGCGCGCTCCCGTGCGTGACAGCCGAGACGCGACCCACGCTGACCAAACGACGCGGCTAGATCGTCGGCCCGGTCCGTTGTTCTGCGCAACGTCTTTCGAGCGGCGGACGGTCGCCGCTGTTGGCTGCCGGACTCAGTGATGGTTTCCGAAGCTCTTCAGCCTCAGCGCGGCTGCGACTGCCGCTGCTGCTGTTGCTGCGGCGCCGGACGCGGCGGCACGAAGAAATTGCGCAGCCAGGCCGCCATCCGCGAAAACACGTCGTACGGCTCTTCCACGAAAATTTCCGGCTTGAGCAGGCGCAGGAACTCCATGATCTGCTGCGCTTCCTGCTTCTGGAACGAGCCGTGCGAAATACCCAGCCGCAGCAGCCCGCGCAGTTCGCCGAGCTTTTCGCGCGCCGTGCTGCCCACACTCGTTTCGCACGCCACCTTGGCCTCGTAGACGCGCTGACGCAGTGATTCCACCAGCCGCCACGCCGGCGTCTGCATGACTTCCTCGAGCGCCTGAATATCCTGCGCCGCGCTCTTGATCTGCGCGGCAAGCGGGTCGATCAGCGCGGCGTCGCCTTCCGCTTCCTTGACGATCGCCGCCGCCCAGTCGCGGCACTGCTTGGCCAGTTCCTCCGGCGTCCATTCCGAGCGGGCGGCGAAGCCGAAGCCGAACTCGCCCGCCTGCCGCATCAGAATCGCGACGACATCCGGAAACTCCTTGTCCAGTGTGCGTTTGGCCCATGCGTATTGGCCGCCCTGCAACATCCGCTGAACCGCGTGTTCGGTCAGCGGCACCATATTGTCGAGCAGCTTGGCGCGCAAAAAATCCTCAAACGACGGCGTCGCGAACTGCGGATCGAGCTTCAGCGATACCCGCAGAAAAGCGTCGAAATCCTTGCGCAGCGTCGCGATGGTCTCGTCTTTGAGCGTGAGGGTGATTTGACCCATGTGTTATCCCGTTTGGTCCTGCCGCGCGGCCTCGCCACACCGCCCGGCCGCGCGGGCCATGGGAGACGCGGCGTTCGATGCCGGCGCGCTTGATTCCTGCCTGATGCCGCATACCCAGCGGGACGTATCCCGACGAGCGGACCTCGACTGCATAACGGCGGATCGTGGGGAAACTTAAGGGAGTGCGGGGCGGGGGCGCCCGCTTTAGAGGAAAGTGTCGCCCGGCTTGCGCAGGCATGGCGCGAGCCGGGCGACGCTGTCGCTACGTTGAAAGCCGCGTGTGTCTATTTCAACACGACGCATTGCCAGACAAAAAACACCGTCAGCCCGACGGCGATGGTCAGCAGCGGCCGCCGCGTCAACGCGCTGACGAGCACCGCGGCCAATGCGCCGACCAGTTGGGGATTGCGCCAGGTCAGCTCGGCGTCGCCGCCGTGCGGCGCAACCGCCATTGGCACGATGATCGCGGTCAGCACGGTGACCGGCACGAAACCGAGCGCGGTGCGCACCAGCGGCGGAAACACCAGCCGGTCGCCGAGCACGAAGACGGCGGCGCGGATCACCCACGTGATCGCCGCCATGCCGAGAATCAGGACGACGTAGTTCATCGCGATGCCTCCGCCGTTTTGCCGTTGCCGCGCAGGTTGGGCCGCGACGTCGACAGCAGGACGCCGATCGCCACGCCCGCGAACACCGCGCCGAGCAAACCGAGCTTGTACGGCCACGCCTGCCAGAAGAAGGCCAGCATGCCCGAGGTGACGGCCGCCGCGATATAGCGCAGCGCGACGAGTTGCGGCACGACGATCGCGATGAACGTGGCGACCATCGCAAAATCGAGGCCGAGCGATTGCAGGCCCGGGAAAGCCACGCCGAACAGCAAGCCGGCCACGGTCCAGAGCTGCCAGTTCAGATACATGGCCAAGCCGGCGCCGAAGAAGTAATGCGGCCCGATCGTGCCGGGCTCCCGATGCCGGTAGTGTTCCCACGCGACGGCGAAGACTTCGTCGGTGAGCAGCGCGCCGAGCACCCAGCGCCAGCGTGCCGGCAGATGCGCGACGTGCGGGGCGAGCGTGGCGCTGTACAGCACATGACGCAGATTGACGACGAGCGTGGTCGCCCAGACGACGGCAAAACTCGCGTGTCCGGCAATCAGGCCGAGCGCGATGAATTGCGCGGAGCCGGCGAACACGATGAGCGACATCAACTGGCCGTGCCATAGATGCAGCGGGCCGGATGCGACGAGGGTGCCGAAAATGACGCCGAAAGGCGCCGCGCCTACCATCATCGGGATGATGTCGCGCGCGCCGGCGGTGAACTCTTTGAAATGGCCTGGGCTCGTGGGCCGGCCTGCGGTGGAATGGGTCAATCTAGCCTCCTTGATTCGGGAAGCATAGCGGCGGTGGCCAGGCGGAGCTTGTACGTTCTTGCGGATGGGCGATGGTTCGATGCGGCGGTGGCGCGCCCGAGGCCGTGTCATGCCACGCGGCCGGAATGAGCAAATAACGTGGCACGCGGAGGTCGCCGGTAACGTGGATGTTGGCGTCGTGTCTGGCGGTTGGGTTGGTCCGAGCCGCGGCGCGCCAGAGGCAGCCGCTCGCGTACTTGCGAGTACATGGGATGGCCAAGGCGGCCGAGCGGGGTAGGCCGCGGGCAAAGTACGCACGTGCGTCGGTGTCGTGCGGGTGAAGTGCTTGAGGTTGCAGGACGCGCAGTTCGCCGACAACGCACGCACCCGCGTCGCGTCACACGCCCTGCCACCGCCCGGGCGGCACGCCGAACATGCGCCTGAAGTGTCGCGTGAAGTGGCTCTGGTCCGTGAAGCCGCTGGCGGCGGCGACCTCCGTGACGGAAACGCCCGCGCGAAGTGGCGCGAGCGCGCGCTGCAAGCGCACCTGATTGCGCCACGCGTGAGGCGGCAGACCGGTGGTCTGGGTGAAAAGACGCGCCGCGTGGAACGGCGAGAGTCCCGCTACCTGGGCCACTTCAGCGAGCGTGACGGGTTCGACGAGGTCGCCCGTCAGGCGCTCCTGCATGATCGTCACGCGAGCGTCGTCGGTGGCGAGGCGCGAACGCGCCGGCTGCGTTTGCGCATAGCGCACCAGCAGCGTGGACAAGGCGTCGAGCATGGCGGCTTCGGCGGCGAGCGCGTCGCCGCCCGTCTCCAGCAGACGATGCGCGTGCGCCAGCCGCGCGGCCAGATCGGGATCGCGGATCACACCGGGCGCAAACCACGGCAACGCCTGAGGCTTGCCGCTGACCTCGTTGGCGAGCGCGTGGATGAAATCCACCGGCGCATACATCACGCGATACCGCCAGCCCGCCTCGACCGCCTTCGAGCCGGTGTGCAATTCGCCGGGATTGATGATGGGTACGCTGCCGGCTTCGGCGACATAGTCGGAACCGAGATACCGATACCCCTCGGCGCCCGCCACGATCACTGGAATCGTGTACGCATCGTGCCAATGCGGCGTGAACTCGTGATCGTGATATTCGGCCGTAAGCAGGTCCGCGCCGGGCAGAAGCGGCGTGCGCCAGTAGCGGGCGGAATCCTGGAAACGGTGTGCGGCAGTCATCATGAAAGTCCAGCTTGACCGGTCAGTGTAGCGCGTCGCGACCATGGCGCGTCATGCGCTGATGTGTCGGCCGACTGCGTTTTGCCGTAGGGCGGTGTCTACTTGAGCGGTATCGTTGTTCCGGCCGGCATCGGCACGGCGCTCACGCTGTTCTTCGCGCTGCCGCTGACCACGCGGTCGCTGTAGGTGAGATACACCAGCGAGTTGCGCTTCGCGTCGACCACCCGCACCACATGCAGCGACTTGAAGATGAACGACATGCTCACCGAGAACACGTCGGCCTGCTTCTTCACGGGACCCGTGAAGTGGATTTCACCGACCTGCCGGCAGGCGATCGACGCTTCGGTTGGATCTTCAGCGATGCCGAGCGTACCCTTGACGCCGCCGGTACGCGCGCGCGACACGTAGCAAGTCACGCCTTGAACCACCGGATCGTCATAGGCCTCGACGACCACGCGGTCGGAACCCGTGACGCGGAAATTAGTATTGACGCTGCCGACTTCTTCGCCATGCGCCGAAGGCAGCAGGAGGGCGGCAGCCGCCGCAAGCGAGATGCGCAACAAAGTGGGTTTCATGGGATGAGCTTGCCGGAAATTGAGCGCCTGAATTGGGCGCGGGATGTGCGCGGGGAAATCGTCATCGTATAACGGCAGGCGGGTCGGATGGCCGACGATCCGGCCGACGCGCCGGTCGTAGCGGCGCGAGCATGGCGTTGACCAGAGCGACACGGTTTGGCACCGTGTGGCGCGCAAAAGAAAAAGGCCCGCACGGATGCGGGCCTTTCAAATTTTTTGGCTCCTCGACCTGGGCTCGAACCAGGGACCTACGGATTAACAGTCCGGCGCTCTACCGACTGAGCTATCGAGGAACAGCAGTACAACTTGATTAACTACAGCTTGATCTACATAAAAAAGCCCGTCTTGGTTAACGGGCTTTTGCAATTCTTGGCTCCTCGACCTGGGCTCGAACCAGGGACCTACGGATTAACAGTCCGGCGCTCTACCGACTGAGCTATCGAGGAACAGAACAACAAACAGCAGAGAAACGAAATTGTAGGAGCAGCTTAAGCGCCTGTCAATACCCTGCGTTCATCTCGATTTCATTCGAATTCGACTGCGGACGCGACAGGCAGCGAGGCTCAACGTGCGAGCAGCTCGAGCTTTTCCTTCACGTCCTTGAACTCGTCGGCTTCCGGCAGCGGTGCCTTGGTCTTGGTGATGCTCGGCCAGTTCTTCGCGAGTTCGGCATTCAGTTCGATGAAGTTCTGCTGGTCGCCCGGCACGTCTTCTTCGGCATAAATGGCGTTCACCGGGCACTCGGCCACGCACACGGCGCAGTCGATGCATTCATCGGGGTCGATCGCGAGGAAGTTGGGACCTTCGCGAAAGCAGTCCACCGGGCACACATCGACACAGTCGGTATAGCGGCACTTGATGCAGCTTTCGGTCACAACGTGAGTCATTCAGGCAGCTCCTGCATGCGGTATCTGGGGAGGCGGAAACGCCAAAAGCGCTATTGTATCGTAACGTCAAGAGGCACATGCGGCATCGCGCACGACCGTTTATACGTTTTCGTGATTAGTTTATGACGTCCGCCTGGCGGCTTCCCTGAGCGCCCGGCGCGGGAGTCTGCCGGCGCGCTGAATACCGGCGCATTCGGGTAACATGCGTCAGGCCGGTACGCACGGGGCGTGCCGTCGCGCATGGGTGAGTCGGGCCTTCGTGTCAGGCCTTCCGTTTCTCCGCAGTCCAGTTCGCACCATCATGATTATTACTTCGCTGCTCGACACCGATCTGTACAAGTTCACGATGATGCAAGTGGTGTTGCATCACTTTCCCGCGGCGAACGTGGAGTATCGCTTCCGCTGCCGTACGCCGAATGTCGATCTCGTACCGTACATCGGCGAGATTCGCGACGAAGTGCGCAAGCTCTGCCAACTGCGCTTCACCGACGACGAACTCGACTACCTCCGGCGCATGCGCTTCATCAAGGGCGACTTCATCGAGTTTCTCGCGCTGTTCCATCTGAACGAAAAATACATTTCGATCGAACCGTCGCCCAAGGGCAATGGCGAAATCGACATCGAGATCAAGGGACCGTGGCTGCATACGATCCTGTTCGAGATTCCGATGCTCGCGATCGTCAACGAAGTCTACTTCCGCAATACGCAGCAAAAGCCGGACTACAGCGAAGGGCGCGGGCGCCTCGTCGACAAGATCCAGCTGCTCGGCGCGCGTCCGGAATTCGCCGACTGCAAGATCGCCGACTACGGCACGCGCCGTCGCTTCTCGAAGCAATGGCACGAGGAGGTGATCCTCAAGCTCAAGGAAGGCCTCGGCGAGCAGTTCGCCGGCACCAGCAACGTGTTCTACGCGATGAAGCACAGCCTCACGCCGCTCGGCACGATGGCGCACGAATACCTGCAGGCGTGTCAGGCGCTCGGTCCGCGGCTGCGCGATTCGCAGATCTACGGCTTCGAAATGTGGGCCAAGGAATACCGCGGCGACCTCGGCATCGCGCTCTCCGACGTGTACGGCATGGAGGCGTTCCTGCGCGACTTCGACATGTACTTCTGCAAACTGTTCGACGGCGCGCGCCACGATTCCGGCGATCCGTTCGACTGGGGCGAACGCCTGCTCAAGCACTACGAAGCGAATCGCTGCGACCCGCGCACCAAGATCCTCGTGTTCTCCGACGCGCTCGACATTCCCAAAGTGCTGCAACTCTACGAGCGCTTCCGCGGCCGCTGCAAGCTGGCGTTCGGCGTGGGCACGAATCTGACCAACGACCTCGGCTATAACCCGCTGCAGATCGTCATCAAGATGGTCCGCTGCAACGGTCAGCCGGTGGCGAAGCTGTCGGACTCGCCAGGCAAGAACATGTGCGAAGACAAGGCTTATCTCGCCTATCTGCGCCAGGTGTTCGGCATTGCGCAACCCGAGGAAGAGGCGGCCAAGTAACGCGGTTCATCGCTAGCTGTCAGTAGCTTATGCCGCGCGTGCGATGCGCGGCAATAGGCCGTTCGGCCAGGGTGTTCGCGCGCGGGGTGGCCGGTATAATTCTCGCCATATCGCACGGCTGCCGACACGAGGATTTCGCACATGGACACATCGATTGCACGCCGCAACATCCTGGCGCGCATCCGCGCGGCGCAAGGGCGTGAGCCGGAGCCGTCAGCTTCCGAGCGCGAGGCCGCCGCGGACTATCTCGCGCGCCATCCTGCCGGCCCGCGTCCGGAGATGCCAGCCGACCTCGTTGCGCACTTCATTGAAGAAGCGCAAAAAATGGCGACCACGGTGGACTCGGTTGAAGCACTGGGCGACGTGCCGGCCGCGGCGCACCGGTACCTCACAGAGCATGCGTTGCCGCTGCAGGCCATCGCCTGGCAAACGCTGCAAGATCTGCATTGGGCGGAAGCCGGCCTCACCGTCGAATTTCGCAAGCCGCAAGACGGCGACGTAGTCGGTCTCACCGGCTGCTTCTGCGCGACCGCCGAGACCGGCACACTGGTGCTGCTGTCGGGCCCGGAAACTTATGCCTCGGCCGGTCTACTTCCGGAAACTCACATTGCGATCGTGCCGGCTTCTCGCATCGTCTCGGGTCACGAAGAGGCGTTCGCGCTGGTCCGCAAGGAACGCGGCGAACTGCCGCGCGCGGTCAACTTCGTCTCCGGGCCTTCGCGCACCGGCGATATCGAACAGACCATCGTGCTCGGCGCGCATGGGCCTTACCGGGTGCATGTGATCGTCGTGCAGGGCGCCTGAGCGGCAAGCACGGCCGTGCCGCAGGACGCGTGCTCCAGCGTGCGGTCGCAATCAATAACAAGGACTTCAAACCTATGAAAGGACGTGCCGCCTGGACGGGCATGGCGCTCGCGGCTGCATTGGCGCTGGCCGGCTGGCCGCAGCTCGCGTCGGCCGCCAGGCTCGACGGCGCGACCTTGTCGGCGCTGTGGGGACTACCGTTCGCGGGCGTGCTGCTGTCGATCGCGCTATTTCCGTTGATCGCGCCGGCGTTCTGGCATCACCATTTCGGCAAGATTGCTGCGGCGTGGGCGCTGGTGTTTCTCGTGCCGTTCGCGCTCGACTACGGTAGCAGGGCCGCATTCGGCACACTCGTGCATGCGCTGCTCGAAGAATACATACCGTTCATCGTGTTGCTGACGGCGCTCTACACCGTGGCGGGCGGCATCTGCGTGCGCGGCAATCTGCATGGCACGCCGCGCCTGAACACCGCGATCCTCGCGCTCGGCACTTTGCTCGCGAGCATCATGGGCACGACCGGTGCTGCCATGTTGCTGATACGTCCGTTGCTGCGCGCCAACGACAATCGCAAGCACGTCGTTCACGTGGTCGTGTTTTTTATCTTCCTCGTGGCCAACGCGGGTGGTTCGCTTTCGCCGCTGGGCGACCCGCCGCTCTTTCTCGGCTTTCTGCAGGGCGTGAGTTTCTTCTGGACCACCACGCATCTCGCGCTGCCGATGCTGTTCGTCTGCGGCGTACTGCTGATCGGGTTCTATGCGCTGGACTCGCACTACTTTCATCGGCGCGAAGAAGAGCGCTCGCGTTTTCTCGATCCGACGCCGGACACGCCGCTGCTCGGCATCGACGGCAAAATCAATTTTGTGTTGCTCGCCGCGGTGATCGCGCTCGTGCTGATGAGCGGGCTGTGGAAACCGGGCGTGGAATTCGACGTGTTCGGCACGCATGTGGCGCTGCAAAACGCCGTGCGCGATGCCGCGCTGATCGGCGTCACCTTGCTCTCGTTGGCGCTTACGCCGCGCGCGGCTCGCGCGGGCAACGACTTCAACTGGGCGCCGATCGAAGAAGTGGCCAAACTGTTCGCCGGCATCTTCGTGACGATCGCGCCGGTCATCACGATTCTGCGCGCCGGCGAGGCGGGCGCGTTCGCCGGCATCGTCCATCTGGTCAACGACGCCTCGGGCCAGCCGCACGATCTGATGTACTTCTGGGCGACCGGGCTGCTATCTTCGTTTCTCGACAACGCGCCGACTTACCTCGTGTTCTTCAACCTGGCCGGTGGCGACGCGCAGACGCTCATGACCACCGGCGCCACTACGCTCGCGGCGATCTCGGCCGGCGCGGTGTTCATGGGCGCGAACACGTATATCGGCAATGCGCCGAACTTCATGGTGAAGGCAATCGCGGAATCGCGCGGCGTTCGCATGCCGGGTTTTTTCGCGTATCTAGGCTGGTCAGCCGTCGTGTTGTTGCCGCTTTTCCTCGTCACCGGCTGGCTCTTTTTTTGACGCCGAGGCAATCTAACTCGACGCGCTTTACGGAGAATTGCAATGCAGAAGATCCTCGTCGCCCGTCCGATCTTTCCCGATGTGATCGAACGGCTCAAACAGTATTTCGACGTCGACTGGAATCAGGGCGACGTGTTGCCCGCCGACGAACTGAAACGCCGTCTCGCGGATAAAGACGGCGCGCTGACCGCGGGCGATCCGGTCGGTGCCGCCGAACTCGCGGCGGCGCCGCGTCTGCGCGTGGTGTCGAATATGGCGGTGGGCTACAACAACTTCGACATGGCCGCTTTCAACGCGGCCAACGTGTTGGGCACCAATACGCCGGACGTGTTGAACGAATCGACCGCGGACTTCGGTTGGGCACTGATGATGGCGGCGGCGCGCCGCATCACCGAATCGGAGCACTGGCTGCGCGCGGGCCAATGGCAGAAGTGGGCGTATGACGCGTTTCTCGGCAGCGATTTGCACGGCTCGACGCTCGGCGTGATCGGCATGGGCCGCATTGGCCAGGCGCTCGCGCGTCGTGCGAAGGGCTTCAACATGCAGGTGATTTATCACAATCGTTCGCGCGTGGCGCCCGAGATCGAGGCCGAGTTGAACGCGGAGTATGTATCGAAGCAGGATCTGTTGCGGCGCGCCGACCACGTCGTGCTCGTACTGCCGTACACGAAGGAGAACCATCACACGATCGGCGCGGCCGAACTCGCGCTGATGAAACCGACCGCGACGCTTACGAATATCGCGCGCGGCGGTATCGTCGACGACGCAGCGCTGGTCGAGGCGTTGCGCTCGAAGCAGATTGCCGCCGCCGGTCTCGATGTGTTCGAAGGCGAGCCGAATCTGAATCAGGATCTGCTCAGCGTACCGAATGTCGTGCTGACGCCGCACATCGCCAGCGCGACCGAAGCCACGCGCCGCGCGATGGCGAATCTCGCCGCGGACAATCTGATCGCGGGCCTGGGCGAAGGTCCGCGCGCGGGGCGGCCGCCGAATCCGGTCAACCCCGAGGTCATCGGCAAGGCGCGTTCATGACAATGTATCTAGTGGCGGCCGTCGCCGTGCTGGCGGTCGCCTTGGTTATCGCGCTGGCCTTGCTGATGCGCGGCCATAGCCGCGCGGAAGACAACGAGCAGTTCGAGTTGCTCAACGAACGCATCGACGTCGCGGCCGACGCGCAAGCGCACGCCTACGAGCGGCTTGAGCGGCAACTGCGCAATGACATCACCGAGACGGCGCGCGTGTCGCGTACCGAACAGAGCGGCGGCTTCGCGCACTTTCAGCAGACGCTGGCCGCGCAGTTCAGCAGCATGACGACGGTGCAGGCCGGCAAGATCGACGGCTTCGCGCAACAGCTCGACGCCGTGCGCCACAGTCTGCAGGCGCAGGCCCAGCAGGCGCGCGACGAACAAGGCCGCTCGCTTAAACAGTTCGGCGATACGCTGAGCCTGCAACTGGGGCAACTCACCGAGGCGAACGACCGCCGCTTCGCCGAAGTGCGCGCGACCATCGAACAGCGGCTGAAGGATATCGAGGCGAACAACTCGCTCAAGCTCGACGAGATGCGCCGCACCGTCGACGAAAAATTACACGCTACGCTTGAACAGCGTTTGGGTGAGTCGTTCAAGCTGGTGTCGGACCGGCTCGAACAGGTTCACCGTGGACTGGGCGAGATGCAGACGCTGGCCGCCGGCGTCGGCGATCTGAAAAAGGTTCTCACCAACGTGAAGACGCGCGGCACGTGGGGTGAAGTGCAGCTCGAAGCATTGCTCGAGCAATTGCTCACCGCCGACCAGTACGCGAAAAACATTGCGACGGTGCCGAGAAGCGCGGAGCGCGTCGAGTTTGCGATCAAGCTGCCGGGACGCGCGGAGCAGGGCGCCGCGGCCACACCTGTGTGGCTGCCCATCGACGCCAAATTTCCGCGTGAAGACTACGAACGCCTGATCGAAGCGCAGGAGCGCGCCGATCCGGTCGCGGTGGAAGAAGCGTCACGCGCGCTCGAAGTGCGGATTCGTGCCGAGGCGCGCACGATCGCGGAGAAGTACGTGTCGCCGCCGCACACCACCGACTTCGCGCTGCTGTTTCTGCCGACAGAAGGGCTTTATGCGGAAGTGTTGCGTCGGCCGGGCCTGACGGACCTGCTGCAACGCGACTATCGGGTGACGATTGCGGGGCCGACTACGCTGACCGCCTTGCTCAATAGCTTGCAGATGGGTTTCCGCACGCTCGCGATCGAGAAGCGATCGAGCGAGGTGTGGCAGGTGCTCGGCGCGGTGAAAACGGAGTTCGGCAAATTCGGCGATGTGCTGGCCAAGACGAAGGCGCAACTGGAAACTGTGACGCGTTCTATTGAAGCGGCAGAAACGCGCACACGCGTCATGAGCCGAAGACTGCGCGATGTCGAAGCGTTGCCGGGTGAAGAGGCTAGCGGGTTGCTCGGCGATGCGCTGTCGGGTGTAGATCCCGACGAGCAGTAAAGGAGTCGAGCTAGCGGTGTAGTAGTCGCGGGGGCGCGACAAGTTGCCTCCGCGAAAACTATAGAACAACACGTCCGGCACCCGCTCAGGCGCCTGCGCCCGCCGCCAGTTGCTCCAGCGCTTCGCCCGCCAGACGCACCACGCGCCAATCCGGCATGACAGCCGCGCCCAACCTTTCATAGAAGCTGATGGCCTGCTTGTTCCAATCGAGCACGGTCCATTCGAACCGCCCGCATTGCCGTTCCACCGCCAATGCGGCAAGACGCTGCAACAACGCGGTGCCAAGACCGCTGCCCCGTTGCGAGGGTTGCACGTAGACGTCTTCGAGATACAGTCCGCGCTTGCCGACGAAGCTCGAGTAATTGTGAAAGAACAGCGCATAGCCGACGATGCGGCCTTCGCTTTCCGCCACCAACGCTTCAATGGAAGGCCGCGCGCCGAACAGCGCGTCGCGCAAGCCGTCCTCGGTCGCAACGAACACGTGCGTGAGGCTTTCGAACTGCGCGAGTTCGTACGTCAGCGCGAAGATGGCGCCGGTGTCCGCGGGCGTGGCGGCGCGGATCGTTGCGGGCATTACGCCTCTTCCGGCGCGTCGGTCAGCTGGATTTCAATGCCGCCGAAGCGCGACGCCACCCAGTTGTATGCGTGGCATGCGATCCACAGCAGGATAAAACCGAGAATCGCATTCAGCAGCAGCGCGCTGAACACCGTGCTCAGTTCCACCGAGCCGTAGCGCACGAACGCGACCAGCACGCCCAGCAGCACGATCGGCACCGAAAACGTCAGGTACACGAGGATCAGTGCTTTGGCCGTCTGTCCCGGTGCAATGAACGAGATCTGTTTTTTCATGTAAGTCAAACCCGTGTGTCGTAGTGGTAATGGGTAAAGCAGTCAATGAGCGCTGGCGGGTGCGTTGCCTCAGCCGCGCGTCGGCGTCAGATGAGACCGTCGAACAGCATGATCGCGACGCGCTCTCCTTCAGCGACCTCGCCGTCATCGTGCCCGAGCACGATGAAGCAATTGGCTTCGCTCATCGAACTCAGCACGCCGGAGCTTTGCGAACCGGTCGGCGTGACGTGCCATTGTCCGTGCGCGTCCTGTTCCGCGACGCCGCGCTGGAATTCGGTGCGCCCGGCGCGTTTGCGGATGGCCCGGCGGCTCATGGCGTGGATGACCGGCAGCGGTTGCGGCGTGGCGCCCGACATGAGCAGCAGCACTTCTCGCACGATCTGATAGAACGTCACCATCACGGCGACCGGATTGCCCGGCAAACCGAAGAATAGCGCGGGAAGCCCGACACCCGGCCGCTCACCGGACCAGACGCGGCCGAAGGCGAGCGGGCGGCCGGGGCGCATGGCGAGACTCCAGAACGCGACGTCGCCGAAAGTTTGCAGCAGTTGCTTGGTGAAATCCGCCTCGCCGACCGAGACGCCGCCCGAGGTCAGCACCACGTCGGCGCTCGCCGCGGCGCTGCGCAAGGCGGCTTCCATCGCGGCGGGCTCGTCGCGCACCACGCCGAGGTCGAGCGTGTCGACGTTCAGGCGCCGCAGCATGGCAAACAGCGTGTAGCGGTTGCTGTCGTACACGCAACCCGGATCGAGCGGCTCGCCGAGCGAGCGCAGTTCGTCGCCGGTCGAGAAGAAGGCGACGCGCAGAGGCCGCCTCACATTGACTTCGCCGATACCGAGCGAGGCCAGCAAACCGAGGTCCGACGCGCGCATGATGCGGCCCGCCCGCAGCGCGGCATGACCGCGCGCGAGGTCTTCGCCGGCGAGCCGCCGGTTTGCGCCGGCCGTCACGGCGGTGGCCGCAAAGCGGATCGAAACGGAATCGGCGCCGCGCTCGACGAGTTCTTGCGGCACGACCGTGTCGCAGTCGGCCGGCATGCAGGCGCCGGTCATGACGCGCGCGCATTGCGCGGCGTCGACGCGGCCCGCGAACGGATGCCCGGCCAGCGCCTTGCCGACGACCGCCAGTTCGACAGTGGCCGAGCCCGTGGCGAGTGCCGCGCGGTTGAACGCGTAGCCGTCCATGGCGGAGTTGTCGTGCGAAGGGACGTCGATCGGCGACACGATATCGTCCGCGAGCACGCGGTCGAGCGCGTCGCGCAAGGCCACGCGTTCAACCGCCGTGACGGGCGCGGCCCACTGACGAACAATCGCCTGTGCGGCCGGGACAGGTAGCGCGTGAGGATCGTACTGCGCGACGCAGCGGGAAAATTCGTTAGACGTGGTCATGAAGAGCTGAGCGTCGCGACCGGCGGCGGGTGCGGGAGCGGCGGTTGCCGTGCGGCCGGAGCGGGATTTCAACCGGGGCCTCAATCACGCTGGAGGTCGGCGAGTTCTTGTAGCGAATTGATATTGTAAAACGCGCGCTCGTCGGTAAAGACGACTTCCACCGTCTTGTGGCGCGCGTACCACGCGCGAACTTTACGCTCGCCGGCCTCCAGGAAGGCCGACAGATCGTCCGCGAGGCTCGTGCGCATGAGCGCGAAGACGGGATGCAAGGACGTTTGACCGTGCGCGTCGATCGTGGTGACCGTGGCGATGTCGGCTCCATTCGAGTCCAGCGCGTGCGCGAGGCGATCGGCCAGATTGGCTGGCAGCCACGGCGAGTCGCAGGGCGCACTGAGCACATAGCCGGTCGCGGCTGCCCGCAACCCGGCAAGCAGGCCGGCTAGCGGGCCTGGAAATCCAGCCAGGGTGTCCGCCACCACCGTGGCGCCGAACGGCGCGCCGAGTACGTTGTAAGTGTCGAGGTGACGATTGGCGCTGATCAGAAGGGCGCCCGTTTGTGGCGCGAGGCGCTTGAGCACATGCGCGGCGAGCGGTTCGCCGTGCAGCATTTGCAGGCCCTTGTCGGCGCCGCCCATGCGCATGCCGCGGCCGCCCGCGAGCAACAGTCCGGTAATGTGTTCGCGCGCCGGCTTCATGCGCCGCCGCTCAGCCGCCGATGTACGACATTTCGACGCGGCGGCCATCCCGCGCGCGTGAATCGGCCGAGGCGCTGCCGCGCAGTTGCGAATAGCGGTCGCCACGGTCCTGCCAGATTTCGGCGATGGCAGTGGCAATGTCGGCATCGCTCGCGCCGTTGCGCACCAGCGCGCGCAGGTCGTGCCCCGACGAAGCGAACAGACACAGGTACAGCTTGCCTTCCGTCGAGAGGCGCGCTCGCGTGCAACTGCCGCAAAAGGCGCGCGTCACGCTCGAAATCACGCCGATTTCGCCGCCGCCGTCCACGTAACCCCAGCGCTGCGCGGTCTCGGCGGCGCTGTGCGCTTCGAGCGGCGCGAGCGGGAAGTGCTCGGCAATGCGCGTAACGACGTCGGCGGACGGCAGCACTTCCGTCATGTTCCAGCCGTTCGACGTGCCGACGTCCATGTATTCGATAAAGCGCAATACCGCGCCCGAGCCTTTGAAGTGACGCGCCATCGGCACGATTTCGCTGTCGTTGGTGCCGCGCTTGACGACCATGTTCACCTTGATCGGCGCGAGGCCCACCGCGTGCGCCGCGGCAATGCCGTCCAGCACGTCGCCGACGGCGAAATCCGCATCGTTCATGCGACGAAATAGCGTGTCGTCGAGCGCGTCGAGACTCACCGTGACGCGCGTCAAACCGGCGTCTTTCAGGCTGCGCGCCTTGCGTTCCAGCAGCGAACCGTTGGTGGTCAGCGTCAGATCGAGCGGGCGGCCCGCCGGCGTAGTCAGTTGCGCGAGGCGTTCGATCAGGAATTCCAGATTTTTACGCAATAGCGGTTCGCCGCCCGTCAGACGGATTTTCTCCACGCCATGTGCGACGAACAGCCGCGCCAGCCGTTCGATTTCCTCGAAGCTCAGCAAGGCGCTGTGCGGCAAAAACGTGTAGTCCTTGTCGAACACCGCGCGAGGCATGCAATACACGCACCGGAAATTGCAACGATCCGTGACCGAAATGCGCAGGTCGCGCAGCGGTCGCGCGAGCGTGTCGTGCAGCGCGCCGCTGGGCGTCTGCACGGGGCCGGCGATAACCGGCACGGCGCTGAGATCGGCAACAGGGATGATGCGTCGGGACATGAGTTGCTTCGATGAATTACGTCGGTTAGTGCTTGAAGTAAAGCTAGATATTCATTCTATCGGAAATGATTCTGGCAGCGCGGCACCTTGGGTCGTGTCGGGGTATACGGGGAGTGGCATACCGCGGCGCGCCCGGGCTGCGGCGCGAGCCCATGAAAACAAAAAGCCCGCCGGTGAGGGCGGGCTTTTCGAGTGCGGCAGGGCAGCTTACTGCGGGTGCTGGCCTGTTTCCACCTGTTGCATCGGCGCGCTGTCGAGCGGCGGCAGCGGCTTGCGTTCGCGAGCCACGCGAGCCGGCTTGACGGTCTGGGCAGCAACTTCCTGCGCCGCGCGCAGCTTGTCGGCGTCGGTGTTCACCCAGACGAGGCCGGCTTGTTCCAGCACCGGCTTCAGGGCTTCCGCCGACACGGCGACTTGACGCGGCGCTTGCTGCGCAGCTTGCGGTGCGACGGCGACGGGCGCCGGTTCGACCGCTGCCGGTTCGGGTGCCGGTGCTACCGCTGCCACGACCGGCTGCGGTTCCACGATCTCAGCCTGCTGCGCGGGTTGAACAACCGGCGCTTCGATTGCCGCAGCCGGAGCCGCAGTCTCGACCGGAGCCGGAGCAGCGGCTTGCGCCTCGACAACCGGCGCAACCGCCGGCGCTTCGACCTGCGCATGAGCCGGGGCTTCGACGCGTGCGACCGGTTCAACCAGCGACACCGTTTCGCTAGCGGCCGGCGCAGCTTGCGCTGCTTCGACCTGCTCCGCGGCGGCTTGCGCCACCGGCGTTTCGGCGATTGGCTCGACGGCTGCCGGCGCAACCGGCGCTTCCGCGACCGGTACTACCGTTTCCGTCTTCGCAGCCTTTTCGACGGCCAGAGCCGGCGTTTCGGTTGCGGCGTGCAGTTCGGTCACCACGGCCGTTTCCGTCGCGACAGCAGCGACCACTACTTCCACCGGCGTCACGTCCTTCGCCTCGACGACTTCCGGCTTGCGCTCGACCGGCTGATGCGCCGTGCGCACCGGCGCTTCGTCGGTTGCGCTCGCATTGTCGCCTTCAGCTTCCGCGACGTCCGCTGCCAGATTGCCGTTCACGTCCTCTTCACGCTCACGACGGCCACCGCGACGGCCGCGACGGCGACGACGACGCTCTTCGCCTTCACGCGCCACTGCTTCCTGATCGATCGGCGCGCCGTTTTCGCCCAAGGCGGTCTGGTTTTGCACCAGTTCTTCCGCCGTTTGCGCTTCGCCTTGCGTCAATGCGTCCGCGGTTTCTGTTTGCGGCTTGCGGCGTTCGCCACGTTCCGCGCGTTCGCCACGTTCACGGCGCTCGCCGCGTTCCTGACGTTCGCCACGCGGTGCGGCTTCCGCCGTTTCCGCGCGCTCGGCACCGCGATTGTCGCGGTCACGGTTTTCGCGACCCTCGCGCGGCTCACGGGCCTCGCGCGGTTCACGGCCTTCGCGGGCTTCACGCGGCTCACGATTTCCACGCGGTTCGCGCGCCTCACGCGCTTCACGCGGCTCGCGGCCCTCGCGTGTTTCACGCGCCTCACGGCCTTCACGCGGCTCGCGTTCTTCGCGGCGTTGCGACGGCTGCTGACCTTGGGCTTGACGGCCGCCGGTCGTGCCTTCGCCACGGCCCGCTGCATCGCGAGTGCCCGTGCCGGTGCGGCGATTGCGGTTGCGATCGCCGCCGCGTTCGCCGGTGCGCTCACCGCGCTCCGTGCGTTCGCCGCGTTGCGGACGTGCCTGCTTTTCGGTCGCTGCCGGCGCGACGGGCGCCGGAGCGGCTGGCTGCACGCCGAACAGATTCTTCAACCAGCCGATAAAGCCGCCGCTCGCCGGCGTAACCGCGACCGGAGCCGGGGCCGCGACCGGGCGGACCGGCGCGCTCGGCGCCGGCTTTTCAGGCGTGATGCCCTTGACCGCCGCTTCCTGCTTCGGCTTCACTTCTTCGGTACGCTTGCTGTAACCGGTTTCCGATTCCAGTTCGCGGGCTGCTTCTTCGGCCATCTTCCACGAAGCGCGCGGATCGTCGAGGCGCGCGTCGTCGTGACGCAGACGCTCAAGCTTGTAATGCGGCGTATCGAGGTGCTTGTTCGGGATCAGCACGACGTTGACCTTGAAACGCGACTCGATCTTGTTGATCTCGGCACGCTTTTCGTTCAACAGGAAGGCGGTCACTTCGACCGGCACCTGACAGTGAATTGCCGCGGTGTTTTCCTTCATCGCTTCTTCCTGAATGATCCGCAGCACTTGCAGCGCGGACGATTCGGTATCGCGGATGTGGCCCGTGCCGTTACAGCGCGGGCAGGTCACGTGACTGCCTTCCGAGAGGGCCGGACGCAGACGCTGACGCGACAGTTCCATCAGGCCGAAACGCGAGATCTTGCCCATCTGGACGCGCGCGCGGTCGTGCTTGAGCGCGTCTTTCAGGCGTTGCTCGACTTCGCGCTGGCTCTTGGCGGACTCCATGTCGATGAAGTCGATCACGATCAGGCCGCCCAGGTCGCGCAGACGCAGCTGGCGGGCGACTTCGTCGGCGGCTTCGAGGTTGGTGCGCGCGGCCGTTTCCTCGATGTCGGCGCCCTTGGTGGCGCGCGCGGAGTTCACGTCGATCGCGACCAGCGCTTCGGTGTGGTCGATCACGATTGCGCCGCCCGAGGGCAGCGGCACCGTGCGCGAGTACGCCGTTTCGATCTGGTGTTCGATCTGGAAGCGCGAGAAGAGCGGTACATCGTCGTGATACCGCTTCACCTTGCTGACATTATCCGGCATCACGATATCCATGAAGGCGCGTGCCTGGTCATGAATTTCGGTCGTGTCGATCAGAATTTCGCCGATGTCCGGCTGGAAGTAGTCGCGGATCGCGCGGATCACGAGGCTCGATTCGAGATAGATCAGCATCGGCTGACCGCTCGAACCGCTTTGCGACGCGGCTTCGATCGCGCGCCACAGTTGCATCAGGTAGTTCAGGTCCCACTGCAGTTCTTCGGCGCTGCGGCCAATGCCGGCCGTGCGCGCGATGATGCTCATGCCTTCCGGCAGTTGCAGCTGCGCCATGGTTTCGCGCAGTTCCTGACGGTCGTCGCCTTCGATCCGGCGCGACACGCCGCCGCCGCGCGGATTGTTCGGCATCAGGACCAGATAGCGGCCGGCGAGCGAGATGAACGTGGTGAGGGCCGCGCCCTTGTTGCCGCGTTCCTCTTTTTCGACCTGAACGATCAGTTCCTGGCCTTCACGCAGCGCGTCCTGGATGCGCGCGGAGCGCATGTCGACGCCATCGCGGAAGTACTGGCGGGCGACTTCCTTGAACGGCAGGAAGCCGTGGCGGTCTTCGCCGTAGTTGACGAAACAGGCTTCGAGCGACGGCTCGATGCGAGTAATGATGCCCTTGTAAATGTTGCCTTTGCGCTGTTCGCGCCCGGCGGTTTCGATGTCGATATCGATGAGTTTTTGCCCATCGACGATGGCGACGCGCAGTTCTTCCTGCTGCGTCGCGTTGAACAACATTCGTTTCATTGAACGGCTCCAGAGCGGCTTAGCCTGCCCCTCCGCCGCGCGGTTGTCAGTCGCGGGGGCGAAGCGGGCAGCGGCATGCCGCGCCTTATTGTGTTTTCACAAGCACGCTGGAGCGGGAAAGCTGGTGGGAGAATTGCCTGAGAGGGCCCGGCCCATAAAACGGGCACGGTGCCGCAGGGCACATGCGAACACGGCTTCAAATAACGACCCGACACGCCGCGGGTTCTGCCGGCCGACCTTCATAAGCCTTCGTCCACTCGCGCCGGTGCGCCAACTGGGCGCGTGACCGGAGGGTCGAAGGCTGCGGTCGTGCCGCAGCGGGAAGTTCGCGCAGTCGGCGCGTCTTTTCCTGCTGGGGGTGTCTCGCCTCATTTTGACGTCGCCATGTCTTGTATTTTCTACCAGACGCCTTGGGCGCACGCCGTATTTTCGCAACCTGCAGCTTCGTAAAGCAGGGCGTCAGACCGCCCGATACCGAAGCTGAAAGTTAAATTCTTTTTTACCAAAATTCCGTTACCGTCGAAGCCGACCTTGACCGAACGCGCCTGTGGGCGCCGTCCCTGCCGGGCACTGACTTCGTGCGTGCAACTTGTTGCATCTCATTTTCAGGGTGAGCAACCAGACCCCGGCGCAAGTAAAATAACGGTTTATCGCTTGCACCTGCGCAATCCGCCCGAATTCCGGACACTGCGCCGGCCGCCGCAGACTGCTGGGCAAATTATATTCAGAATGAAAGAGTTAGGCAAAATATCCCAGAAATCGGTCGCAAGCGACCAGGTCTCGATGATCGAGATCGACGACAGCGCGGCCGGACAGCGCATCGACAACTTCTTGTTGCGCGTCTGTAAAGGCGTGCCCAAAAGCCATATTTACCGCATCCTGCGCAGCGGGGAAGTGCGGGTGAATAAGGGCCGGATAGACGCGCAATACCGTCTCGAACTGGGTGATCTGGTGCGCGTGCCGCCCATTCGCGTCGCTCAACCGAGCGAAACCGCTGCCCAGGCGCCGGTCCCGGCCGCCCATTTCAACATTATTTTCGAAGACGAGCACTTGCTTGTGATCGATAAACCAGCCGGCGTGGCGGTTCACGGCGGCAGCGGCGTCGCGTTCGGCGTGATCGAGCAGATGCGCGAGGCGCGTCCGCAGGCGAAATTTCTCGAACTGGTGCATCGGCTGGATCGTGAGACGTCCGGCATTCTGATGCTCGCCAAGAAGCGCTCGGCGCTCGTCAATCTGCACGAGCAGATTCGCGAGAACAAGATGGACAAGCGCTACTATGCTTGCGTTCACGGCGACTGGGCGAGCGACTGGGGCCGCCGCCGCGCGGTCAAGGAGCCGCTGCACAAGTATTTGACGGCCGACGGCGAGCGCCGCGTGCGCGTACAGCCGGACGGTCTCGCGTCGCATACGGTGTTCAATCTGATCGACCGCTGGCCGGAATATGCGTTGCTCGAGGCGGAACTGAAGACCGGGCGCACGCATCAGATCCGGGTCCACTTGCAGCATCTGGAACTGCCGATCGTCGGCGACGCCAAATACGGCGACTTCGCGCTGAACAAGGCACTGGCGCGCGCCAATGCCAAGCCTGGCCTGAAGCGCATGTTCCTGCACGCTTACCGGCTCAAGCTCACGCACCCGGCAACCGGCGCGCCGCTGCAGATCGAGGCGCCGCTGCCGGCCGAATGCCGCAGCTTCATCGCGCAACTCAACGAACTACGAAATGGGTCACACCCGGAGACGACACCGCATGGCTAGAGAGCAATTTGACCTGATCGTCTTCGACTGGGATGGGACGTTGATGGATTCGACCGCGCACATCACGCGCAGCATCCAGTCGGCGTGCCGCGATTTGGGTCTTCCGGTTCCCGCCGACGAGGCGGCCAGCTATGTCATCGGCCTGGGCTTGCGCGACGCGCTGCAGATTGCCGCGCCCACGCTCGATCCTTCGGACTATCCGCGGCTCGCCGAGCGGTACCGCTTCCACTATCTGGTGAAGGATCAGACCACCGAGCTGTTCGTCGGTGTGCGCGAGATGTTGCAAGAATTGCGCGATCAGGGCTATTTGCTGGCTGTGGCGACGGGCAAGAGCCGCGTCGGGCTGAATCGCGCGTTGGATCAGTCGCGCCTGACAAGCCTGTTCGACGGCACGCGCTGCGCCGACGAAACATTCTCGAAGCCGCACCCCGCGATGCTGCACGAATTGACGCGCGAACTGGGGCAGGATAACGCGCGCACGGTGATGGTCGGCGATACGACGCACGATCTGCAAATGGCGATCAACGCGGGCGTCGCGGGAATTGGCGTCACATATGGCGCGCATCCTGCGGATTCGTTGAGCGCGTTGTCGCCGAAATTCGTTGCGTCGAGTGTCAGTGTGCTGTCCGGCTGGCTGCGGGAGAACGCATGAACACCGCGGCCACGGAAGCGCAAGCGGAGGCGGTTCGCGTCTGCGCATCGGACGAGCTGGTCGACGGCGGCGCGGGCGTGCGCCACGCGGCGAAGCTCGGTGGCGGCGACGTCGTCGTGTTCTTTGTCCGCTACGATGGCCGCGCCTACGGCTACCTGAACCGTTGCGCCCACGTACCGATGGAGCTGGACTGGGCCGAAGGGCAGTTCTTCGAATCGTCCGGTTTATACTTGATGTGCGCTACACATGGCGCGATTTACGCGCCGGATACGGGCAAATGCGTCGGCGGTCCGTGCCGCGGCGGCAAATTGCGGCCGGTCCAGGTAGACGAGCGCGATACGCCGGAAGGCCGAGCCGTTTTCTGGCTGCCAGACGGCGAACTGCGCCCGGCCACATCCTGATTTTTCTCTCTTCGACCTTTCCCACTGCACCGCATGTCCGACAATTTAACTCCCGAGCCGAAGGAACCGTCTCTGAATGGCCGCCCCAGCACGTCTGCCAATGAGCCGGGCTGGGAACGCGCCGCGCTGGAACGTATCGCGCTCGCGGCGATCAACGAACAGCGCGCGGCGCGGCGGTGGAGGATTTTCTTCCGTTTTGTTTTTCTGCTGGTAGTGCTGCTGGCGATCTGGGTGGCAATCGACTTCTCCGGCGACAAGGTCGCCGCCACCGGCCGCCACACGGCTGTGGTGACGTTAAACGGTGAGATATCCGCGGATGCGAACGCGAATGCGGAAGATGTCAATACGGCGTTGCAGAGCGCGTTTGACGATTCGGGCACCGCAGGCGTGATCCTGCGCTGCAATAGTCCAGGCGGCAGTCCGGTGCAAGCGGGCATTATTTACAACGAAATTCGTCGATTACGCGCCAAATATCCTTCAATTCCGCTGTATGCGGTCGTGGGCGACATGTGCGCGTCCGGCGGTTACTACGCTGCTGCGGCGGCTGACAAGATTTATGTCGATAAGGCGAGCATCGTCGGTTCTATCGGCGTGCTGATGGACAGTTTCGGCTTCACCGGCCTGATGGATAAGCTCGGGATTCAGCGGCGTTTGCATACATCTGGTGAAAACAAGGGCTTTTTCGATCCGTTCTCGCCGGAAACGCCGAAGATGGACGAACATGCTCAAGATATGCTCGATCAGATCCACGCGCAGTTTATCGACGCGGTGCGTCAGGGGCGCGGCAAACGCCTGCATGAAACGCCGGACATGTTCTCGGGTCTTTTTTGGACTGGCCAGAAGAGCGTCGAACTCGGCCTCGCCGACGGGTTGGGCGACGCCGATTATGTGGCCCGCGATCTGTTCAAGGCGCCGGATATCGTCGATTACACGGTAAAAGAGAGCATTACAGACCGTGTTGCGCGCAAGTTCGGCGCGGCTGTCGGCAGCGGGGCGGTTCACGCCATGGCGCTTGGTGGGAAGATGAATCTGCGTTGAATTGCCGATGACAATTCGAGAAGCGCCGCGCGGTCGTCGTTTGATGATTGCGCGGCGCTCTTTTAGTTTGACATTGCCGTCAGACCCGATCACACGGCCAAGATCAGAAAAATAGCCGGTCGCTTGTGCAAGTCGATCGTCGGCTTTTTCTTCCAGTCCGCCACGGTGCGGCTGGCGATAGTTTCCGTTTCCAGCGTCAGATCCACAGCCACGCAAACGAGCGTGGAAGGCGCACAGGTCGCCAGCAGCGTATCCAGCAACGCGCGATTCCGGTAGGGCGTCTCGATAAAGATCTGCGTTTGCTTGCCTTTGCGCGACTGCTGCTCCAGGTCTCGCAACCGCTTGGCGCGTTCCGTGGCATCGACCGGGAGATATCCGTGGAACGCAAAGCTCTGCCCGTTGAGCCCTGACGCCATCAAAGCGAGCAGAATCGAACTCGGGCCCACGAACGGCACGACTTTCACGCCGCGCTCATGCGCGCGGCGCACCAGCAGGGCGCCGGGGTCGGCGACCGCCGGACAGCCCGCTTCGGAAACAAGGCCCGCGTCCGTGCCGGCAAGAAGCGGCGCGAGCAGCCTGTCGATCTCGCCGGCCGGTGTATTCACATTCAGTTCGCGAATCTCGATTTCCTGGATCGGCCGTTCCGTGCCGACCTTCTTTAGGAAAGCGCGCGTGGTTTTCGCGTTTTCGCCGATGTAATAGTGAAGCGACGCCGCACGGGCGCGCACCGGTGCGGGCAGGACGGCGTCGAGCGCCTCGGTGTCGCCTTCGCCCAGCGTGTTCGGAATCAGATAGAGCGTGCCGCTCATTGAGCCTCCAATAGTGGATAACCCACTGCGAGCAGCATGCGCGACAGTGCGATCAACGGCAGGCCGACAAGCGCGGTCGGGTCGTCGGAATGGATGGCCTCGAGCAAGGCGATGCCGAGCCCTTCGGACTTTGCGCTGCCGGCGACGTCGTACGGCGTTTCGGACAGCAAATAGGCCTCCAGCGTGGCATCCGGCAGATCGCGGAAATGCACGCGAGTGATTACGTCGACGGCTTGTACGCTTCCCGAGCGGCTGTCGAGCAGACATAGCGCACTATGGAACAGCACTTCGCGGCCGCGCATCGCCTGCAACTGGGCAAGCGCCTTGTCGTGCGTGCCTGGCTTGCCGATCTGCAGACCGTCGTAGGTGGCGACCTGATCGGAGCCGATCACGAGCGCCGCTTCGCCAGCGCCGAGTCCGCCGGCTACCGCGCGAGCTTTGGCTTGCGCGAGCCGCAGCGCGGTGACTTCGGGTGTTTCGCCGGCGAGCGGCGTCTCGTCGATTGCGGGCACGACGACATCGAACGGCACGCGCAGGCGTTCGAGCAGTTCGCGACGATAGGGCGAACTCGACGCCAGGATCAGGCGTGGCGGGCGATTGGGAGAATCTGACATGGGTAATCGACGGCTAGGGAGGCGGGGCGTACGGAACTGCGCGCGTACGGGCTTAAGTGTTTGACTCGAAAAGACAAAACGGATATGATTTTGGGCTTTTCATCGGTATGCTTGCGCTAGGCGAGTCTCGGTGCATGTCAATGGCAGTGATCACTGCGGGCAAGCACATGAGTCTCACGGGCTGTCTCGCAAATCGGTTATACCTCGCGGTTATATCCGGCGAAATCCTTGCCAACGCAGGAGCGCACATGACTGAACATCCTGGCAACCCTGCAGGTCTGTCCGACCCGCATGATATCGATCTGTTCGAATTCGCGCGGAGTGGGCGTCAGGCCGCGGGTGTCGTGCGCGTCTCGCAACTGCCGCGCATGTTAAACGAAGTCCCGGCAGAAGCGCCAGACCGCGATGCCGCGTTCACCTGGCAAGCCGAAGGGGCGACGCAGCCGGAATTGCAGGACGACGGTACCGAGGGTCCCCAGCCTTATTTGAGGATGGCGATTCACGGCGCTGCCTGGCTCGAATGTCAGCGGTGCATGACACCGTACTTGCAGGCATTCAACGTCGATGCAACTTACCGGATCGTCAACACTGAGGCGGAAGCCGAAGAGTTTCCGCTCGACGAGGATGAAGTCGAAGTGATCGTGGGTTCGAACCATTTCGATCTCATCGACTTGATCGAAGAAGAGTTGCTGCTTTCCTTGCCGCTTGTGCCTAAGCACGAGGTCTGTCCCGAAGTGCACGAGAGCCTTGTCTCTGGTGTGGCCGGTACTGAAGGCGAGGGCGACGAGGGCGCACTGGACGAGGGGGGTGAGGGCGGCGAGCCCGAGCGGCCTAATCCGTTTGCGGCGCTCCAGAGTCTCAAGCGCGGTGAGCCGGACGACAAGAAGCACTGAACAGTTGCATGGGAGCACGATGCGGGCGCATTGGCCATTCGGCCAGTGGCGGAGACCGGATCGGGCTGTGTTAGAATTCGGAAAATTTTTAGGAGTTAGTCATGGCAGTTCAACAAAATAAGAAGTCGCCGTCGAAGCGCGGCATGCACCGTTCGCACGATTTCCTGACGGCAGCGCCGCTGGCCGTGGAACCGAGCACGGGCGAAGTGCATCTGCGTCACCACGTTAGCCCGAACGGCTACTATCGCGGCAAGAAAGTCGTCAAGACGAAGAACGATTAATCGTTTCATTGCGCGTTTCACTGCGTGTCGCCCTGTGGCGTTTCGCGTGGCGATCGGCTCGCTTGACATTTTCCCGGCTCGGCAAAAAGGCGGCATTCAATTGCCGCTTTTTTGTGTCGATCGCAGTTGGCGCCTCAGCGCTTACTATGATTCCATGCAGGGCGTCTGAAATTCGTCGCACTCCATGACAGTAAAGCTCACGATAGATTGCATGGGAGGCGACCACGGCCCGTCCGTGACCGTTCCCGCTGCCGTCAACTTCGTTCGATCGCATCCCGATGCTGAACTGCTGCTCGTCGGCATCGAAAGCGCGATTCGTGCGCAGCTGAAAAAGTTGAAGGCTCAGGACCTGCCGGCGCTGACCGTCGTACCCGCTTCCGAGATCGTCGCCATGGACGATCCGGTCGAAGTCGCGCTGCGCAAGAAAAAAGATTCCTCCATGCGCGTGGCGCTAAACCGCGTCAAGGAAGGCGAGGCGCAAGCCTGCGTTTCTGCGGGCAACACCGGCGCGCTGATGGCTGTCTCGCGCTACGTGCTGAAAACGCTGTCGGGCATCGAGCGCCCGGCCATCGCGTCGGCACTACCCAATCCCAATGGCTACACGATGATGCTCGACCTGGGCGCCAACGTCGACTGCGAGCCGCAGCATCTGCTGCAGTTCGCGGAGATGGGGCACGCGCTTGTCTCCGCGCTCGAGGGCAAGGATCGGCCTACCATCGGGTTGCTCAACATCGGCGAAGAAGTCATCAAGGGCAACGACACCATCAAACGTGCCGGCGAACTGCTGCGCGCGAGTACACTTAACTTTCACGGTAACGTTGAAGGCAACGATATCTTTAAGGGCACGGTCGACGTCATCGTCTGCGACGGTTTTGTCGGCAATGTCGCGCTCAAGACGTCGGAAGGCCTCGCGCAGATGTTGTCCAACATCATCAAGGAAGAGTTCGGCCGTTCCTGGCTCACCAAGGTGATGGCGGTGCTCGCCTTGCCGGTATTGATGCGCTTCAAGAAACGCGTCGATCATCGGCAATACAATGGCGCCGCGTTGCTCGGCCTGCGCGGGCTGGTCATCAAAAGCCACGGTTCGGCGGATGCTTACGGGTTTGAGTGGGCTATCAAACGCGGGTATGATGCCGTCAAAAACGGCGTGCTGGAACGCCTTGCGCGAGCGATGGAAGAGAATGCGGGTTCTCTCGAACAGGCGGCGCGCGACGCGAGCGGTGCGGGTCAAGCAAGCCCCATCGCAGGCCAGCCAGCCGAGCCCTACGCTGCGCAATCCTCGAAGGCATAATGGCTCAATCGACAATTTATTCCCGCGTGCTGGGCACCGGCAGCTATCTGCCGCCCAACCGCGTCACCAATCAGGATCTGGCCGAGCGTCTTGGCAAGCAAGGTGTCGAGACGAGCGACGAATGGATCGTGGCCCGCACCGGCATTCATGCGCGCCACTTTGCGGACCCTGATGTCACGACCAGCGATCTCTCGCTCATCGCTTCACAACGCGCGATCGAGGCAGCGGATATCGACCCGCAGTCCATCGACCTGATCATCGTCGCGACGTCCACGCCCGACTTCGTGTTTCCGAGCACGGCGTGCCTGTTGCAGAACAAGCTCGGCATCAAGAACCACGGCGCGGCATTCGACGTGCAGGCCGTCTGTTCCGGTTTTGCCTACGCGGTGGCCACGGCGGACAGTTTCATCCGCAGCGGTCAGCATCGCACGGCGCTGGTGATCGGGGCGGAAACCTTCTCGCGCATTCTCGACTTCAACGACCGTACAACCTGCGTACTGTTCGGCGACGGCGCGGGCGCGGTGATCCTGCAGGCCTCCGAACAACCGGGCGTGCTGGCCAGCGCACTGCACGCCGACGGCAGCCATTCGAATATTCTCTGCACGCCGGGCAACGTGAACGGCGGCGTCGTGGCGGGCAGCGCGTTCCTGCATATGGACGGGCAGGCCGTGTTCAAGCTCGCCGTCAACGTGCTCGAAAAGGTCGCGGTCGAAGCGCTCGAGAAGGCCAATCTGTCGGCTGAACAGATCGACTGGCTGATTCCGCATCAGGCGAATATCCGCATCATGCAAAGCACCTGCCGCAAGCTCGGTTTGCCGCAGGAACGCATGGTCGTCACGGTGGGCGAGCACGGCAATACGTCGGCTGCGTCCATTCCGCTCGCATTCGACGTCGCGGTGCGCGACGGCCGCATCAAGCGTGGCCAGAACGTGCTGATCGAAGGTGTCGGCGGCGGCTTCACGTGGGGCGCGTCGGTTATCCGCTACTGATAGCGGCGACGTTATGGCGAGCGCTCTTCACGGCGCTCGGCTACGCTTGAGCGCGCTCGCCATCAACTGGGCGCGCCACCCACATCTGACTAAATCGATTTTGGGGACGATATGAAATTTGCGTTCGTTTTTCCTGGGCAAGGTTCGCAGTCGGTCGGCATGCTCAACGCATTCGCCGATCACGCCGTCGTGCGTGAGACGGTTCAGGAAGCCTCCGATGCGCTCAATCAGGATCTCGGCAGGCTGATCGCCGAAGGCCCCGTCGAAGATCTGAACCTCACCACCAACACCCAGCCGGTCATGCTGACCGCCGCTTACGCCATGTATCGCGCGTGGCTGCAGGCCGGCGGCTCGAAGCCGGCGATCGTCGCGGGCCATAGCCTCGGCGAGTACACCGCGCTGGTCGCGGCGGGCGCGATCGCGTTTCGCGACGCTGTGCCGCTCGTGCGTTTTCGCGCGCAAGCCATGCAGACGGCGGTGCCGGTCGGTGAAGGCGGCATGGCCGCGATTCTCGGTCTCGACGACGACGCAGTGCGCGCGGTGTGCGCCGAAGCGTCGGTCGCGGGCGTCGTCGAAGCGGTGAATTTCAATGCACCGGCGCAGGTCGTGATCGCAGGAAACAAGGCTGCGGTTGAAAAGGCCTGCGAAGTCGCGAAAGCGAAGGGCGCCAAGCGCGCGTTGCCGCTGCCGGTCTCGGCACCGTTCCACTCGTCGCTGCTCAAGCCGGCGTCGGACCAGTTGCGTGAGTATCTGGCGAGCGTCGAGGTGCAGGTGCCGGCTATTCCGGTCATCAACAACGTCGACGTCGCCGTGGTCAACGAGCCGGTCAAGATCAAGGACGCGCTGGTGCGCCAGGCAGCCGGTGCGGTGCGTTGGGTCGAAAGCGTTCAGGCCATGTCGGCTCAAGGCGTCACGCACGTGATCGAATGCGGTCCGGGCAAGGTCCTTGCGGGCCTGACCAAACGTATCGACAGCAACCTGGTTGGCGCTTCGATCTTCGATCCGGCTTCACTCGAAGAAACGCTCAAGCTGGTAACGGCAGGCTGAACGCATAGTCTCGTGAGCGTCTGGCAGCGGGCGCTGCGCGAGCAGCACCAGACGCAAGCATCAAGAATCAATCAGCCCTCCGAAGGGCATCCGGACTGACAGATGGAAAAGACTCTCGACAAGCAGATCGCAATCGTCACTGGCGCTTCGCGCGGCATTGGCCGTGCGATCGCCATGGAACTGGCGCGCCAGGGCGCGACGGTGATCGGCACGGCGACCAGCGAAAGCGGCGCGGCCGCCATCAGCGAAGCGTTTAACGCAGCCGGCGTGAACGGTCGCGGTGCGGTACTCAACGTCAACGACGCGGCTGCGGCAGAAGCGCTGATCGACGGCACGGTGAAGGAATTCGGCGCGCTGCACGTGCTGGTGAACAACGCCGGCATCACGCAGGATCAACTCGCCATGCGCATGAAGGACGACGATTGGGACGCGGTGGTCGATACCAACCTCAAGTCGGTATTCCGTCTATCGCGCGCGGTGCTGCGTCCCATGATGAAGGCGAAGGGCGGCCGCATCATCAACATCACGTCGGTGGTCGGCTCGGCCGGCAACCCTGGGCAGATCAATTACGCCGCCGCGAAAGCGGGCGTGGCGGGCATGACGCGCGCGCTCGCGCGTGAGATCGGCAGCCGCAACATCACGGTGAATTGCGTGGCGCCGGGCTTCATCGATACCGACATGACCAAAACCCTGCCGGAAGAGCAGCAAACGGCGCTGAAGACACAGATTCCGCTGGGCCGCCTCGGTAGCCCGGAAGATATCGCGCACGCCGTGGCGTTTCTGGCATCGCCGCAAGCCGGCTATATCACCGGCACGACACTGCATGTGAACGGCGGGATGTACATGTCGTAACCAAATTCGGTTACTATCCGCGCCTTGATGCGTTTGTAAATGCATAAAGGCGCATGCCTTGACAGCAACCCGATGCGCCGCTTTTTTGCCGGGTCAAACCTGATAAAATGCGCGCACCTGTATTTTTGAACTTCTTTTCCCTTGGAGGGGTAATGGACAATATCGAACAGCGCGTCAAGAAGATCGTCGCAGAACAACTGGGCGTTGCAGAAGCTGAGATCAAGAACGAAGCTTCGTTTGTGAACGACCTCGGCGCCGACTCGCTCGACACCGTTGAACTCGTGATGGCCCTCGAAGACGAATTCGGCATGGAAATTCCGGATGAAGAAGCCGAGAAGATCACCACCGTTCAGCAAGCGATCGACTACGCTCGCGCGAACGTCAAGGCCTAAGGTCATTCGCGCCCGCGTTTCTGCGTTGGCGGCGTATGACGCCCTGCCGTGTCGGTTGCCGACGCCAGCAGGGTTGGTGCTTTTTGCCGCGCGTTTTGCCAAGCAGGAGCCAGCGATGTCGACAGCGCAAGTTTTCGCGCGATTGCCGAGTTAAACAGCCACAGGGCACACAGGGCAGGTTCCTGTGGCCGCTGTGGCTTTTGCTTTTGTCATCTATGAAAAAGGGGTTACCGTGAGCCGCCGTCGTGTTGTTGTTACAGGCCTGGGGCTGATTTCGCCTGTTGGCAATAATGTTGCCGACGGCTGGGCCAATCTGGTCGCCGGCAAGTCGGGTATTGCCAATATCACGAAGTTCGATGCGTCGAACTTTTCGACTCGTTTCGCCGGCGAGGTGAAGGGCTTCAATATCGAGGACTACATCCCCGGTAAGGAAGCGCGCCACATGGATACGTTCATCCATTACGGCGTGGCTGCGGGCATCCAGGCGATGCAGGACAGCGGTCTAGAAGTCACCGACGAGAATTCGGAGCGTATCGGCGTGGTGGTCGGTTCGGGCATCGGTGGTTTGCCGATGATCGAAGTGACGCAAACCGAACTGCTCAATCGCGGCCCGCGCCGTATTTCGCCGTTCTTCGTGCCGGCGTCGATCATCAACATGATCTCCGGCCATCTGTCCATCAAGTTCGGCATCAAGGGGCCGAATCTGGCGATCGTCACCGCCTGCACCACCGGCCTGCACTGTATCGGCGAGGCATCGCGCCTGATCGAATACGGCGACGCCGACGTGATGATCGCGGGCGGCGCGGAATCGACCGTGTCGCCGCTGGGTATCGGCGGCTTTGCGGCGGCGCGCGCGCTGTCGCAACGCAACGACGATCCGGCAACCGCGAGCCGTCCGTGGGACAAAGACCGCGACGGTTTCGTGCTGGGCGAGGGTGCCGGTGTGATGGTGCTCGAAGAGTACGAACACGCGAAGGCACGCGGCGCGAAGATTTACGCCGAAGTCAGCGGCTATGGGATGAGCGGCGACGCCTATCACATGACCGCGCCGCTGGAAGACGGCGACGGCGCTCGCCGCTGCATGCTGGCCGCGTTGAAGAACGCGGGCGTCAACACGGATCAGGTGAATTACCTGAACGCGCACGGCACGTCCACGCCGCTCGGCGATCTGGCCGAAACGACCGGCATCAAGCGCGCTTTCGGCGACCACGCCAAAGACATGGTCGTGAACTCGACCAAGTCGATGACGGGTCACCTGCTGGGCGGAGCCGGCGGTCTGGAGTCGGTGTTCACCGTGCTGGCCGTGCATCATCAGGTGTCGCCGCCGACCATCAACATCTTCAACCAGGATCCGGCCTGCGACCTGGACTACTGCGCGAACACCGCGCGGGAGATGAAGATCGACGTCGCGCTGAAGAACTCGTTCGGGTTCGGCGGCACGAACGGCACGCTGGTCTTTAAGCGCGCCTGAAACGCCTGATAGTTGGTGACGCGCCAGTCGACGGCGCCGGCTGTGCCGGCGCTTTCCCCTGAATCGGCCGAGCCCGACGGAGCGTCGCAGCGGATTGCGCTGCGACGCTCCGTCGCCGTCTGGGCTGCGTTAGGGGTTTTCGTTATGACGGCGACATCGGCCGTCTTTGCTTGCCTCGCGTCGCATCTGGGAGCGTGGCAGGCCGTCCCGTTGACGCTCGCCGTGTGGGCGTGGCTTGCGCTTTGCTCGCTCCGGTATGAGCGCGCGCAGCCTGTCGCGTTGAAAATCGGGCCGGACGGATTGTCTGTCTGGAGCCGAACCGGCGCGCTGCTGGCGCAAGGCCGAGTTGCCGGTTGTTCACAATGGAGCGGCCGCCTGCTGATGCTGGCGCTGATGCCGGAGCAGGGCCGCTCACGCACTCTGCTACTTGCCGCCGACGCGCTCCCGGCACCCATCTTCCGGGAGCTGGCCGTGCTGGGCCGACGTGGCGCCGGCGCCTGACTGTAACGACTGTAACCGCTGTTACCGGCGTAACGTGCCCTGATGACGGGAACGCTACAATGGTGCCCCGCCATGCGCCCTATAGTTAACGGATTTATCAGGTGAGCGAAAAAGAAATTGATCAGGTGCTGGTCGAGCGCGTCCAGAAGGGCGACAAGGCCGCGTTCGAGCTACTGGTCTCCAAATACCACCGCAAGATTCTCAGGCTGATCTCGCGCCTCGTGCGGGACCCCGCCGAGGTAGAAGACGTCGCGCAGGACGCCTTTATCAAGGCGTACCGGGCGTTGCCGCAGTTTCGCGGCGAATCGGCTTTTTATACGTGGTTGTACCGGATTGCCGTCAACACGGCAAAGAACTACCTTGCGACCCAAGGGCGGCGCGCGCCGACCTCGACCGAAGCAGATGCTGAAGAAGCTGAAACTTTCTCGGACGCTGACCAACTAAGGGATATCAACACGCCTGAGTCGATGTTGATGAGCAAGCAGATCGCTGAGACGGTCAATGCTGCGATGGCGGTTTTACCGGAAGAGTTGCGCACCGCCATTACTCTTCGTGAAATTGAAGGTTTGAGCTACGAGGAAATCGCTGAGATGATGGGTTGCCCAATTGGCACAGTCAGATCACGAATTTTCCGCGCTCGCGAAGCCATTGCGGCAAAATTGCGTCCGTTGCTTGACACACCTGAAGGCAAGCGCTGGTAAACCACCAGCCGGTTGGAAGGGGCGCGGGTGCAATATCTGGATTAGTGGTGTCACTACGGGGTATTTGTAAGATGGGGAGCATCATGGGGTCGGTCTCGATGCAATCGCAAGCCAGCTCGCGCGGCGAGCGTCTGTCCGCTTTTGTCGACGGTGAGCTGTTCGGCGAAGAGCATCTGAATCTGGACGCGTTTATTTCCGGGCTGAATGGCGAGGATCGCGCCGCCTGGTCGAGCTATCACCTGATCGGCGACGCGTTGCGTTCCGACGATCTGGCGGTCAGCCCAGCGGCGAGCAGCGCGTTTCTGAGCGGTTTTGCCGCGCGCCTCGACAACGAGCCGCACGTGCTGGCGCCCGCCGCCATGCCAGTTGCGCGTCGTTTGCTGGCGTTGCGCCGCCGCGTCGTGCCGGCTTTCGCGGTCGCGGCGGCGGCTGCCACGCTGACGTGGATCGTCGTGCCGCAGCTGCAAGGTGTGCCGGGCGGTCCGGGCGCGGCGCAGCTTGCCTCGGTTCAACGTGGCGACGCACTGCAACGCGTGGCCATGGCGCCCGCGCCGACAGCTACGGTCCAGCCGGTTGCGCAAGACGCCAACATCATTCGCGACGCCAGTCTCGACCAGTATCTGGAAGCTCATCAGCAATTCGCGCAACAACCGGTCATGCCGGGCTCGATGCCGCTGATTCGCGCTGCCGCTGTTTCTACGCAAGGCCAATAGTTTGATGCAGACTCCGCGGTTGAATAAAACGACTATCTGGGGGCGGCTGCCGGCATTTCTGTTCTGCGCAGCCGTATTGTTGTCCGCTACACCGCGGGTTTTTGCACAAACCGACGATCCGCTCGTTGCCCGTCGCACGGCCGCGGATCTGCTGGATCGCATCCATCAGGCCGCGCAGCAACAGAATTACGAAGGCGCATTCGTCTACCAGCGCGGCAATTTCGTTCAAACGTCGCGGATCGCGCACTACGCGACCCGCGCGGACGGCGAATTCGAGCAGCTCGAAAGCCTCGACGGCAAGCCGCGCAAAATGCTGCGTCATAACGACGAGCTCTACACGTTCGTGCCGGAGCGGCATTTGTGCGTCGTGGAGAAACGTCAGAACAAAGATTCGTTCCCCGCGCTGCTGGCCGTGAGCGGCGAGCAGGTGTTGTCGGTGTACGAGCCCAAGCTGCTCGGTGACGACCGCGTCGCGGGCGTCGACAGCCAGGTGATCGAACTCGATCCGAAAGACGCCTATCGCTTTGCGTACAAGCTGTGGGCCGACAAGAAAACCGGCCTCCTGCTGCGTGCCCAGACGCTCGACACGACTGGCCAGGTGCTCGAGCAACTTTCGTTTTCTCAGATTCGCATCGGCGTGCCGGTCGACAAGGCCGGCATCGTCAACGGTATTCGTAATACGGCGGGTTGGACCGTGGTGCGTCCGCCGGTCGAGCCGGTCGACATGGCCGCGCAAGGCTGGCAGATTACGCCGACAGTACCGGGCTTCCGCAAAATTCGTGAACTGCGCCGTCCCATGGCCGCGCGCGATCCGGGCCAGCCGACCATTCCGGTGGACCAGGCGGTGTTCTCCGACGGCCTCGCGGCCATTTCGGTGTTCGTCGAACCGGTCGAAAACAACACGCGCAAGGAAGGCGCGGGGAGCAGCGGCGCCACGCACGTGCTCGTCAAGCGTCGCGGCGACTTCTGGATTACTCTGCTTGGTGAAGTGCCCCAGACCACATTGCAGCAATTTGCGTCTGCCATAGAATACAAAGCTCCGAAGTAATCCTCCGAATCCTGAATCCCTCGGCTTGCTACGATATGACGACTTTCTCGGTGCGCAAATTCCTCGCGGCCGCGGTGGTAGCGGCTTGTTTGCCGCTCGTGCCGCATACGGCGTCGGCGGCTCCGGCCGCCAATCTGCCCGACTTCACTGATCTGGTCGACAAGGTCGGCCCGGCGGTCGTCAACATTCGCACGACTACACGCGTGTCGAACAGCGGTGCTCGCGGCGGGTTGCCGCCGGGCATGGACGACGGCGACATGTCGGAGTTTTTCCGGCGCTTCTTCGGCATTCCGTTGCCGCAGTCGCCGCAATCGCCCGGTTCGCCACGTGGCGGCGACAACGGCGGCAGTGGCGGCAGTCAGGACTTGCCGGATAACAGCGATGCCGAGCAGAACAGCGGCGTCGGCTCGGGCTTCATTCTGTCGGCGGACGGCTACGTGATGACCAACGCGCACGTCATCGATGACGCGGACACCATTTACGTCACGCTCACTGACAAGCGCGAATTCAAGGCGAAGCTGATCGGCGTGGACGACCGGACCGACGTTGCCGTCGTGAAGATCAGCGCCGCCAATCTGCCGACCATCACGATCGGCGACTCGAACAAGGTGCGCGTGGGCGAATGGGTCGTGGCGATCGGCTCGCCGTTCGGTCTCGAGAACACGGTGACAGCCGGCATTGTCAGCGCCAAGGGGCGCGATACGGGCGATTATTTGCCGTTCATCCAGACCGACGTGGCCGTCAATCCGGGCAATTCAGGCGGTCCGCTGATCAATATGCAGGGCGAGGTGATCGGCATCAACTCGCAGATCTACAGTCGTACGGGCGGTTTCATGGGCATCTCCTTCGCGATTCCGATCGACGAGGCCATGCGCGTGGCAGATCAGCTGAAGGCGTCGGGTAAGGTTGTGCGCGGCCGGATCGCGGTAGCGATCGGCGAAGTGACCAAAGACGTGGCCGACTCGCTCGGCCTGCCGAAGGCGCAGGGTGCGCTGGTTAGCAGCGTCGAACCAGGTGGCCCGGCGGATAAGGCCGGCGTGCAGCCGGGCGACATCATCCTGAAGTTCAATGGCCATTCGGTCGATACGGCAACGGACCTGCCGCGCATGGTCGGCGACACCAAGCCGGGCACCAAGTCGACGATCACGATCTGGCGCAAGGGCCAGACGCGCGATCTGCCGGTGACGATCGCCGAAATGCAGCCGGATAAATCGGCCAAGGCGGATCAGAAGAAACCGCAGCCGCCGAAGCAGCGCGCCACCAACGCGCTGGGTGTGGCCGTCAGCGATATCCCTGCCGACCAACTGAAGGCGCTGAAATTGCGCAACGGCGTGCAGATCGACGCAGCGGACGGTCCCGCAGCGCGCGTCGGCTTGCAAAAGGGCGACATCATCCTGCGGGTGGGCGATACCGACATCACCAGCGCGAAGCAGTTCGACGAGGTGAGTTCGCACCTCGATCCGCAAAAGATGGTCGCGCTGCTGGTTCGTCGCGGCGAGAACACGCAGTTCGTGCCGGTCCGCCCGCGCAGCGTCCAGAAATGACGAAGGCGGCGCCGCTCACGCTCTACGGGCGCGCGTGGTGCCACCTTTGCGACGACCTGCGTGCCGCGCTCGAGCCTTTGCTGGCCGAGTTCGGCGCGCAGGTCGAAGTGATCGACGTCGACTCCGATCCAGTGCTGGAAGCCCGTTACAACGAACTGGTGCCGGTTCTGGTCTGCGACGGCGTTGAGTTGTGTCACTATCACCTCGACGAAGCGCGGGTTCGTGCTGCGCTCGCGGCACGGGTTGCGGCCACGCCCTGAGCTTGGCTCAGGGGTTCGAACACAGCGCGAACGCCGCGCCGTTCACACCGAGTCTCACGCCTCTCTTGAGCCGTCTTTTCCGCCCGAGCTTCGCAAGATGCGCCGGGCGATAGCCTTTTCGGCTAAAATAGATAGGTTTTTCACCTACTTACAAGGCGTGCTCCGCTATTGTCCGAGCGCGCCTTTTTTGCTTGATCGGCACTGAATGGATCATATTCGTAACTTCTCGATCATTGCGCACATCGACCATGGCAAGTCGACGCTCGCCGATCGCATCATCCAGATTTGCGGCGGCCTGTCCGACCGCGAGATGGAATCTCAAGTGCTCGATTCGATGGATCTCGAACGCGAGCGCGGCATCACCATCAAGGCACAAACCGCCGCATTGACGTACAAGGCCCGCAACGGGCAAGTCTACAACCTGAACATGATCGACACGCCGGGCCACGTCGACTTCTCGTACGAAGTCAGCCGCTCGCTGTCCGCATGCGAAGGCGCGCTGCTGGTGGTGGACGCGAGCCAGGGCGTGGAAGCGCAAACCGTCGCCAACTGCTACACGGCGATCGAACTCGGCGTCGACGTGATTCCGGTGCTCAACAAGATCGATCTGCCGGCAGCGAACCCTGAAAACGCAATCGCCGAAATCGAAGACGTAATCGGCATCGACGCAACCGACGCCACGCATTGCAGCGCGAAAACCGGCCTCGGCGTCGAAGACGTGCTCGAAGCGCTGATCGCCAAAGTACCGCCGCCCAAGGGCGATCCGGAAGCGCCGTTGCAGGCGCTGATCATCGACTCGTGGTTCGACAACTACGTCGGCGTCGTGATGCTGGTGCGTATCGTCAACGGCACGCTGCGTCCCAAGGACAAGATCCGCATGATGGCGACCGGCGCGCAGTATCCGGTCGAGCATGTCGGCGTGTTCACGCCGAAGTCGAAGAATCTCGAATCGTTGTCGGCCGGGCAGGTCGGCTTCATCATCGCCGGCATCAAGGAACTGGCCGCGGCGAAGGTGGGCGACACCGTCACGCTGGTGAACCGTCCGGCGCCCGAACCGCTGCCGGGTTTCAAGGAAGTGAAGCCGCAGGTGTTCGCCGGTCTCTATCCGGTCGAAGCAAACCAGTACGACGCGCTGCGCGATTCGCTCGAAAAGCTGAAGTTGAACGACGCCTCTCTGATGTACGAGCCGGAGGTGTCGCAGGCGCTCGGCTTCGGTTTCCGTTGCGGCTTCCTCGGTCTGCTGCACATGGAGATCGTGCAGGAACGGCTGGAGCGCGAGTTCGACATGGACCTGATCACCACGGCGCCGACCGTTGTGTACGAAGTCCTGCAGCGCGACGGCACGACCATCATGGTCGAGAATCCGGCCAAGATGCCGGAGCCGTCGAAGATCGAAGAAGTGCGCGAGCCGATCGTCACCGTGAACCTGTACATGCCGCAAGATTACGTCGGCTCGGTGATCACGCTGTGTACGCAAAAGCGCGGCACGCAGATCAACATGCAGTATCACGGCCGTCAGGTGCAGCTGACCTATGAAATCCCGATGGGCGAAGTCGTGCTCGATTTCTTCGATCGTCTGAAGTCGATTTCGCGCGGTTACGCGTCGATGGATTACGAGTTCAAGGAATACCGCGCGGCAGACGTGGTGAAGGTCGACATGCTGATCAACGGCGACAAGGTCGATGCGCTGTCGGTTATCGTGCACCGTTCGCAAAGCCAGTATCGTGGCCGCGAAGTGGCGGCGAAAATGCGTGAACTGATTCCGCGTCAAATGTACGACGTCGCGATTCAGGCCACCATCGGCGCGAACATTATTGCGCGCGAGAACATTAAAGCGTTGCGTAAGAACGTGCTGGCAAAATGCTACGGCGGCGATATCTCGCGTAAGAAGAAGCTGCTGGAAAAGCAAAAGGCAGGCAAGAAGCGAATGAAGCAGGTGGGGTCGGTCGAGATTCCGCAAGAGGCTTTCCTCGCGATTTTGCGTGTCGAAGACAAATAAGACGAACAACGGAACCCTATGAATTTTGCGCTGATTCTTTTTGTGCTCGTCATTTTGACGGGCGTCGCATGGGTCGCAGACAAACTGGTTTTCATGCCGCAACGGCGCCGCGCGGCGGAAGCCGCGGTCGCCGAGTTCGACCGCCAGCAGGCACGCATCGGCGAGCGTTTCGCTGATGAAAACGCCGCGCAAACGCGCGCGCGTCTGCGTGACGACAAGCTGCGCCAACCGTGGTGGCTTGAGTATTCGGCGAGCTTTTTCCCGGTGATTCTGGTGGTATTCGTGGTGCGCTCGTTCGTGGTCGAGCCGTTCAAGATCCCTTCTGGTTCGATGGTGCCGACGCTGCTGGTGGGCGACTTCATCCTCGTCAATAAATTCGACTACGGCATCCGTCTGCCGATCACCAACACGAAAATCACCCAAGGCCGTCCGCTGCAACGCGGCGACGTGGTGGTGTTCCGTTACCCGAAAGACGAATCGGTCGACTACATCAAGCGCGTGATCGGCCTGCCGGGCGACACCGTCGCGTATCAGGATAAGCAACTCACCATCAACGGCAAGCCCGTACCAGAAACGCCGCTGCCCGATTATCTCGACGACGAACGCATGGGTTACGCGAAACAGTTCGAAGAAGATCTCGACGGCCGCAAGAACGCGATTCTGAACAATCCCGCCGTGCCGCCGTTTATCGTCGGCGCCGAAGATTATCCGTATCGCGACAACTGCACGTACAACGCGCGCGGCGTGATCTGCAAAGTGCCGCCGGGCAATTACTTCATGATGGGCGACAACCGCGATAACAGCGCGGACAGCCGTTACTGGGGTTTCGCGCCGGACAAGAATATTGTCGGCCGCGCGTTTTTTATCTGGATGAACTTCAGCAATCTGAAGCGCATCGGCTCATTCAACTGAGTTCGTATGCGTTGATTGCGCGACACGCCGCGTGCCTGGCTCGCAGTTGGCCTTCACCAGGTCACATGAGCCGCGGCGTGTTCTCACGCTACTTTAAGATCCCGCGGTAACGGCGCTTCACCACGCTTTTTCCGCTGGCCGCCCCGCGTTTTCGCCGGGTCTGGCGCCCGCGTTATACTCTGCCCATGCCCCTATCTCCGTTGGAAAGCCGTCTGCGCTACGAATTTCGCAATGCGGAATTGTTGCGCCAGGCTTTAACGCACCGCAGTCACAGTTCCACGCATAACGAACGGCTCGAGTTTCTTGGCGACTCCGTTCTAAATTGCGCGGTGGCCGCGCTTTTGTTCCAACGTTTCGGCAAATTGGACGAGGGCGACCTGTCGCGCGTCCGCGCCAATCTGGTCAAGCAGCAGTCGCTCTACGAGATCGCTCAGGCCCTGAATATTTCTGAAGGTTTGCGGCTGGGCGAAGGCGAGTTGCGCAGCGGCGGCTTCCGCCGGCCCTCCATCCTCGCTGACACGCTCGAAGCAGTGCTGGGTGCAGTGTTCCTCGACGGCGGCTTCGACGCCGCCCAGACGGTCATCAAGCGCCTCTACGTGCCGATTCTGGATCACATTGACCCGCGTACGCTCGGCAAGGATGCCAAGACGCTGCTGCAGGAGTATTTGCAAGGCCACAAGATCGCGCTGCCCACTTATACAGTCGTCGCTACGCATGGTGCGGCGCACAATCAACAATTCGAAGTCGAGTGCACGGTGCCGAAGCTGGACGTGAAAGTGTCCGGTTCCGGTGCGAGTCGTCGCGCGGCGGAGCAGGCGGCGGCTAAGAAAGCACTCGACGAAGTCATGGCCGCAGCGCCCGCCGTGGTCGCCAAGCCCAAGCGCTCGAAAGGCGCTCGCGCGGCGAAGCATGCCGAGCCGGAGATCGTGCCCGGTGTGACGGGCGTGCAAGCTGCGCTGGATTTGCGCAGTCCGGATCGCAAGAGCGAGCGCGGAGCGGGGCGCGGTGAATCGCGCGCGGCTGCGGAGCCCGCAACCGAACGTCCGACGTTCACCGCGACAGCCGCGCCGTTGGCGGTAATTCGGGCCGCGCACGTGGAGTACAGCGGACCGGACAAAACCGAGCGCGCCGAGAAGGCAGAGAAGACGGCCGCTCACGCGGGCGACAAGTCCGCTGACAAAGTCGCAGCGGAAAAAGCCGTCGAAAAGCTCGACACCAAGGCCGCGGATGCGAAACCCGCTGAAGCCAAACCCGCTGAAGCCAAACCGGAAGCGAAGCCAGAAACCGCCGCAGTCCGCAGCGTCGACAAACACCGCAGCCGCGAGGCCACGCCTGGTCCCGCCGTGCCCGTGCCGAGCGCGGCGGCGGCACCCACCGAACACGAACCCGGCGTAGCCGACGCGGTGCAAACGCGCGTCGCCGACGCGGGCCATTGATTGCCATCGGCGCGCCATTCCCGCGCGTCGATCCGAACTTGCCGTAGCCCGAATATGAATACTCCCACTCCCACTGGTTTTCGCTGCGGCATGGTCGCGATCGTCGGCCGCCCCAACGTCGGCAAATCCACGCTGATGAACGCGCTGGTCGGCCAGAAAGTCAGTATCACGTCGCGCAAGGCGCAGACCACGCGCCATCGCATCACGGGCATTCATACGCTCGACGACGCGCAATACATTTTCGTCGACACGCCGGGTTTTCAGACCAAGCACAGCGGCGCACTGAACCGTTCGCTCAATCGCGCGGTCACGTCCACGCTGACTTCGGTCGACGCGATCCTGTTCGTGATCGAAGCCGGCCGTTTCGGCCCGGACGATCAGAAGGTGCTCGACCTGATTCCGCCGTCGGTTCCCACGCTGCTGATCGCCAACAAGCTCGATCGCGTGTCGGATAAGGATTCGCTGTTTCCGTTCATGCAGCAGGTGAGCGCGCTGCACAAGTTCGCCGAGATCGTGCCGCTGTCGGCGAAACATCCCGACGACATCAAGCGTTTGATGGCGACCGTCAAGCCGTTCCTGCCGGAAGGCGCGCCGATCTACGGCGAAGACGACCTGACCGATCGAAGCGAGCGCTTCCTCGCCGCGGAAATCCTGCGCGAGAAAGTGTTCCGCTGGACCGGCGACGAGCTGCCGTACACGAGCACCGTGCTGATCGACAAGTTCGAAACCGAAGGGCGCCTGCGCCGCATTTTCGCGACCATCATGGTCGACCGCGACACGCATAAGGCGATGATCATCGGGCAGAAGGGCGCCAAGCTGAAACAGATCAGCACCGAAGCACGCCTCGATATGGAAAAGCTGTTCGACGGTCCGGTGTATCTGGAAACCTTCATCAAGGTGAAGAGCGGCTGGGCCGACAACGAAGCCGGACTTCGTGCGTATGGGTACGAATGACGCGTGGATGACGCTGAATTCCGACACCGACCCGGACGATTCGGAGCCGGCCGCGCCGGCACGCGATTTGTCCAAACCTGCGTCCAAACCGGCGCGTAGTACCAGAAAATCTTCATCGGCCAAGAGTGCTCAAGGCGCCGAAGGCGAGCCACGGAAAACGCCCGCTCGCCGCGTGCCGCGCACCTCCGCGTCCGACTACCGGATCGCGGAGCAACCCGCCTTCGTTCTCCATAGCTATCCGTATCGCGAGACCAGTCTGATCATCGACGTGCTGTCGCGCGATCACGGCCGTCTCGCGCTCGTCGCGAAGGGCGCGAAGCGTCCGCACTCCGCGCTGCGCGGCGTGCTGCAGACGTTCCAGCCGCTCGCGCTCTCGTGGTCGGGCAAATCCGAAGTGCGCACGCTGACCGGCGCCGAATGGGTCGGCGGCATGTTGCCGCTGGCCGGCGACGCGCTGCTGTGCGGCTTCTACGTCAACGAACTGCTGGTCAAGTTCTGCGCGCGCGAAGACCCGCATCCGCAACTATTCCATCATTACGTCGTCACGATGACGCGTCTCGCGCACGACGAGCCGCCCGTGCAGGTGCTGCGATCGTTCGAGCGCGTGCTGCTGCGCGAAACCGGCTACGCGATGGCGCTGGATCGCACGGTCGCGCGCAAAGCGGTGCTGGCCGATGGCCGCTACGTGTTCGATCCGGAGCGCGGCGTTCGCGAAGCCTCCGACGATCTGCCAGCGCTTTGGCCGGTGATCGCGGGGCAAACCTTGCTCGACATGGAGCAGGACGATTACCATCGAGCGCAGACCGTGGCGCAAAGCAAAACGCTGATGCGCTTTCTGCTCAACACTTACCTTGGCGGCACGCCGCTCGCGACGCGCCAGATCCTGATCGACTTGCAGAACTTATGAGCTTCTTTCTTACGTCGCCGAATGTGATTGACCTGGGCGTGAACATCGATCACGTCGCCACGCTGCGCAACGCGCGCGGCACGTCCTATCCCGATCCGATCCGCGCCGCGCTGATGGCCGAAGAGGCCGGCGCGGACGTCATCACGCTGCATCTGCGTGAAGACCGCCGGCATATCGTCGACGCCGACGTGCGCAAGCTGCGCCCGCTTCTGAAGACGCGCATGAATCTCGAATGCGCGGTCACGCAGGAAATGCTCGACATCGCCAGCGAAGTGCAGCCTCACGACGTGTGCCTCGTGCCGGAAAAGCGTCAGGAACTGACGACGGAGGGTGGACTCGACGTCGCCGGCCAGTTCGAAGCGGTACGCGCCGCATGCAAGCAACTCGCCGACGCGAGCTCGCGCGTGTCGCTCTTCATCGATCCGGACGAAACGCAGATTCGCGCCGCGCACGAAGCCGGCGCGCCGGTAATCGAACTGCACACCGGACGTTACGCCGAAGCCCACGATCCAGCCGAACAGCAGCGCGAATTCGAGCGCGTGGTGCGCGCCGTCGAATTCGGCAGGACGCTCGGCATCAAGGTCAATGCGGGCCACGGCCTGCACTATACGAACGTCCAGCAGATCGCGGCGATCGAGGGCATCGACGAGTTGAATATCGGCCACGCGATCGTCGCGCACGCGATCTTCGTGGGTTGGGACAACGCCGTGCGCGAGATGAAGGCGATCATGGTCGCCGCGCGTCTCGGCGCGCGTTCGTAACGCGGCGGCTCGCGTATGGCGATCTACGGCATCGGCACGGACATCGTTCAGGTCAGTCGCGTGGCCGCGGTCATGACGCGCACCAATGGCCGTTTCGCCGAGAAGGTGCTCGGTCCCGACGAACTGCGCGTCTATCACGCGCGCCACGCGCGTTCGGCGGCGCGCGGTCTCGCGTTTCTCGCCACGCGGTTCTCGGCGAAAGAAGCATTTTCGAAAGCGATCGGCCTCGGCATGCACTGGCCGATGACCTGGCGCGCGCTGCAGACGCTCAACAAACCGAGCGGCGAGCCGATGGTGGTCGCGTCCGGTGAACTGGCCGAGTGGCTCGACGCGCGCGGCATCACGGCGCGCGTGACGATCAGCGACGAGCGCGACTACGCGGTGTCGTTCGTGATTGCGGAAACGGCGCAAGCGGGCGCGGCCGACATCGCCGAATAAAAATACCTTGAACGCGGCGAAGGTCTGCCGCGTCTCTCCTTGCTCCAGGCTTTTTTCCAGCGGAAATCGATGAAAACCATTCCCGGACCGGTGATGCTCGACGTGGTCGGCAAAACGCTGAACCACGACGACAAGCGCCGCCTTGCCCATCCGATGACCGGCGGCGTGATCCTGTTCGCGCGCCACTACGAGAGCCGCGCGCAACTGATCGCGCTGACCGATTCGATCCGCGACATTCGCGATAATCTGCTGATTGCCGTCGATCACGAAGGCGGCCGCGTGCAACGCTTTCGCACCGACGGCTTCACGGTGCTGCCCGCAATGGGCAAGCTCGGCACGTTGTGGGACAGCGATGTGCTGCACGCCACCAAAGTGACGACGGCCGTCGGCTATATCCTCGCGACGGAACTGCGGGCGTGCGGCATCGACATGAGCTTCACGCCGGTGCTCGATCTGAACTACGGACAATCGCAGGTAATCGGCGACCGCTCGTTTCACCGCGATCCGCGCGTGGTGGCGTTGCTCGCCAAGAGCCTGAACCACGGACTCGCACTGGCCGGCATGAGCAATTGCGGCAAGCATTTCCCGGGACACGGCTTCGCCCACGCGGATTCGCATGTCGCCATGCCGGTCGACGACCGTTCGCTCGAGGAGATTCTGCGCGACGACGTTGCGCCTTACGACTGGCTCGGCCTGTCGTTGGGGTCGGTGATTCCGGCGCATGTGATCTATCCGCAGGTCGACTCCAAGCCGGCGGGGTTCTCGCGTGTCTGGCTGCAGGACATTCTGCGCAACAAGCTGCGCTTCGAAGGCGCGATTTTCAGCGACGATCTGTCGATGGAAGCCGCGCGCCAGGGCGGCACGCTGACCGAAGGCGCGAGCGCCGCGCTGCAGGCCGGCTGCGACATGGTGCTGATCTGCAATCAGCCGGACGAAGCGGAAAAGGTGCTGGATGCGCTGCGCTTCACGCCGTCGAAGGAATCGCAACGGCGCTTGCAGCGCATGCGGCCGCGCGGCAAAGCGTTGAAGTGGAGCAAGCTGGTCGCCGATCCGCAATATCTGCAAGCGCAGGCGCTGTTGCGTAGCGCGTTTGCATAGGCAGCCGAAACACCCGGCAAGCATCGCAAGAAAAACGGCGCCTTCATATTTGAAGGCGCCGTTTTTTCGTTCGACGCGAACCGCAAGCGACCGCCGCGGCTGTCAGTTCAAGCGCATACGTTGCAGCTTGTTGTATAGCGTCTTGGGACTGATGCCCAGCAGCGACGCCGCCCGGTGACGCGTACCGCCGACTGCGTCGAGCGTCGCGCGAATCAGCATTTCCTCGACGTCCGCGAGCGGCGTGCCCACGGTGACTTGCACGCGGCTGCCGTTCAGATCGCGGCCGTTCGCCGTGCCGGCCTCGTCGGCGCGCAACGACTCCAGCACGTCGCCGGACGCGTGATATGCGCGCCGCACGCGGTCCTGCAATTCACGCACATTGCCTGGCCATTCATACGCGAGACATTCGCGCAGGAAATTCGGCGCAACCTGCTTGGCGTTCTCCGCGGTGCCGCGCGTCAAGCCTTCGTGATTCAACTCGTCGACGACCGCCTGGGCGATCAGCGCCGGATCTTCGCCGCGCTCGCGCAGCGGCGGCAGCGTGACGGCTGCGGCTTCGAGGCGTAGCGCCAGGTCTTCGTGCAGGCTGCCGTCGGCTACCGCCGCGCGCGGCGCTTTGCGCGTCGACGCGATTAGCCGGAAGTCCGTCACCACCTGATTGGTGCCGCCGACCCGCATGAAAGTTTGCGAATCGAGCGCGCGCAGCAGCGCTTCCTGCTGGGCGCGCGGCAACTCGGCGATTTCCTCGATGAACAGCGTGCCGCCGCTCGCCTGTTCGAACAGGCCCGGTTCGCGCTGCTCGGCGCCGTTGAACGCACCGCGTTCGTGACCGAACAGCAGGCTGTCGAGCGAGCGTTGCGCGGCCGCGCTGTTCGCGCTCCGGCAGTCGAACGTGATGAACGGACCTTTGCGCCGCCGGCTCATGTCGTGCATCGTGCGCGCCGCGATCTGCTTGCCGGTGCCGGTTTCGCCGGAAATCAGCACAGCGGCTTCAGTCGGCGCGATATGTTCGATCGTGTCGTAGACGTGCTGGATCGCACCGCTGCGGCCGAGCATCGAGCCGAAACGACCTAGTTGACGCAGCGACGCGCGCAGCGTCTGCACTTCCTCGGTCAGTTCGTACGGGCGCGGGATGCGCGCGAGCAGGCTGCGCAAGCGGGGAATGTTGACCGGCTTGAGCAAGTAGTCCCAGATGCCGTGGCGCAAACCTTCGATCGCGCTTTCCACCGTCGCATTGCCGGTCATCACGATCACGGGCAGGGCGCCGCCGGGCGGATGGGCAGGCAGGTGTTGCAGCAGGTCGAGCCCGCTGCCGTCCGGCAGGTTCAGGTCGACCAGCACGACGTCGGGAATGAAGCGCGTCAACGCGGCCCGGGCCTCCGCGATCGTCGTCGCGGTATCGACGGAGAAACCGTCGGCGGCGAGGATGGCAGACAGGCCCGACAGGCTATTGGGATCGTCTTCAACAATCAGGGCGTGTGGCATGGCGAGCGCAATTTTTAGATGGATGGAATACCCGATGTGCTGCGCCGATACGTTGGCGCGCGGCACGGGCGCGATGCTGGCCGGTACTGTCGGTCGAATGCCGAGTCGGATCCTGCGCCGCGTGCGCAACTTCGACATGCGCGGTCGCGGTAAAGGTGCGGCCGGCTGACGTAGGCAACTCGTCCGGTGCGCACACCAGGCGCGGCACCGGCGGAAAGGCGGCGATTCGACTCAAGCGGTTCAGGTCCTTTGCGTTATTACCTGGCGGCCGGTCCTCACGTTTGTGAGCGCGGACCGGGCGCCTGTATTTCCTTCACTCGGGCTGTCAGAAATCCCGATTACTGTCGAAGAAACGCCGCACTTCGCGTTCCGCTTCTTCGCGGGTCTTGCCGTAGCGTTCCTGGATCAAACCGGCGAGCTTGTCAGCGCGACCTTCGGCCTTGGTCAACTCGTCGTCTGTCAGTTCACCCCATGCTGCCTTGGCCTTGCCAACCATTTGCTTCCACTTGCCTTCAGCGATGTCGTTATTCATGTCGCATCTCCGGAGTTGAAGAAAATAAAGCCGTACTGGCCTGTATTCAGAGATAAGCATGGACCGTGCCACGACAATTTATATAGGCTTATCAATGGTTTGCTGGACTGGCATACGGGAAATTTGAGGTCGAGGTGTGGCAATTTGGAGAAGATTGCCGGTAAAGTTTTCCTTAACCATACACGGTGGCGCAAAAAAGAAAAAGCGCCCAAATTGGGCGCTTTTTTTGCCATTTTTTTTTGCAGCGCCCGCGTTAGAGCGCTGGATTCAGGCGAGCAGGGCGCTTACGCGCGGCTGCGGTACTCGTGCGTACGCGTGTCGATTTCGATCTTGTCGCCGATGTTGCAGAAGAGCGGCACTTGCAGTTCGAAACCGGTGTTCAGCTTGGCGTTCTTCAACACCTTGCCCGACGACGTGTCGCCCTTGACAGCCGGTTCCGTGTAGATGATTTCGCGGACTAGCGTGGTAGGCAGTTCGACCGAGATCGCTTTCTCGTTGTAGAACACGACTTCGCAAGCCATGCCGTCTTCGAGGTAATGGAGGGCGTCGCCCATCATTTCGCCTTCGACTTCGAACTGGTTGTAGTCGGCGTCCATGAACACGTACATCGGGTCAGCGAAGTACGAGTACGTCACTTCCTTGCGTTCCAGCACGACGACGTCGAACTTGTCGTCGGCCTTGTACACGCTTTCCATGCCTGCGCCGGTCAGCAGGTTCTTGAACTTCATCTTGACGACGGCGGAGTTGCGGCCCGATTTGTTGTATTCGGCCTTTTGCACAACCATTGCGTCTGCGCCGATCATCACGACGTTGCCGGTGCGGAGTTCCTGTGCGGTCTTCATAAAACTGTCCTGTGCGAATTAAGTAGCTTCAACTTGTGCTCAACGGCATACGGCGCAAGCGGCTTCGGCGCTTTTCCCGCCGCGCGCCGCACCGCCGAAGCGGCTTGGCAGGTCGAGCGAGTCAAGCGTGGCCGGCTTGCCGCGGGGCGCGGCGGGAGTGCCGCAAACGCGCGGTCTCTGCCACTCCCAGCAATCCGTTACCTGCTTTTTTACCCTGTGCGGGCGTGTACACGAGTGGCGCCGATCCGCAACATACGTCCCTTTTTTGATATTCCGGCATCAAGCTTTGACTTAGGAAATATCTGGCCTCTTTCGAGGCCAAGGTCGGCGGGCCGCCAAAGCGAGTTGTTTGGATTCCGCCGCTGCGATCGGGCCGCGCTTGCGTCGTCGGCCGTTGGATAACCGCTTATTTTAACTGAGTTTTTGCGAACAAGGCCAGATTTCCGGCGAGGTCGCCCACTTGAGCCAGTTCCCCGGCCCACGCCGCTGCGCGTTGGCTGAGTGCCGGCAAGTGACGCTGGAATTGCGTCCAGTCCGGCCGGCCCGTGCCGTTCCAGGCGTGCCAGAAGCGCGCAAGCGCGTCGCGGGCGTCGGCGGGCAGGGTGCGCGCGTAATGCGCGAGCGCGGCGTCGAGCTTCGGCAGATGGGCGTCGTCGGCTTGCGGGTAGATGTGCCAGACGAAGGGTTTGGCGGCCCACTGCGCGCGCACGAACGAATCCTCGCCGCGCACGAAATTGATGTCGCTCGCCCACAGCAGCGCGTCGTAGCCGGGCTGGTCGGTAAAGGCGAGGGCGTGCGCGCTGAGATTGCCGCGCACCGCATACGAGCCGGCGCTGAACGCCGGCAGGTCAAAAAAGCGTGCCACCGCGCCTGAAATGCGGCCTTCGGGCACCAGCAATACGACCGGCTCCGCGCTATCGCGCCACTGTTCGAGCAGGCTGTCGACGGCGGGGTTTTCGTAGGCGAACAGCGAGACAACGGTGGCGGTGGCGGGCGGCGGCGCGTGCCCGGTGGTTTGCCGCCACCATGCTGCGCGCGCGCTGGGCGATGCTTCGAAATCCGCGCGCGCGCCGTCGAGATGCCGTTCCTTCAGCACGCCGCCGGTGCCGGGGCCGAGTCCGGGGAAAAAGAAGGTCTTGGTCAGCGGATAGCGCGGATGAGGCGACGGCCGCAGATGAAAATCCGCGACCCAATCCTCGGCGCTCAGATATTCGAGGTTGAACCACACCGGCGTGCGCTCGCGCGCCGCCATCGCGGCGATATAGATGAGCGGCAGTTCGCAGCCGAACGCCTCGATCACGACGTCGGCGACTTCGAGCGTATCGCCTGCATGGGCCGGCTCGTGCCAATGTTCGACGACGATGCCGCCCACCGTCTGGCGAGCGCGCTCCAACGTCAGCGATGGGCACAGCTTCTGGAACGCGTGCAGGTCGTCGACGAACACGCGCACCTGCCAGCCGTGTTCGCTCGCGAGTTGACGCGCGAGGCGCCAGCACACGCCGATGTCGCCGAAATTGTCGATCACCGCGCAGAAGATATCGCAGGCGATTGCCGTGGGCGTGTCGGCAGCTTGCTCGGATTGGGGCGTAGCGGAAGACATGATGGCCTGGGTCGCGGATTCGGACGGATGGAAGTAGCGAGGCAGTGCGAGCGATCCGACGGCGTTGCACTTCGCCGCAGCATGACGAAGCGTGACCCGATTCAAGCCAACAAGGCTCGGACGCACGCGGAATGTTCTAAACTGGCGATTCTAAAGCACTCGTTCACGATTGCGCGCGCATGGCGTCCTCCGGTTCGCCACGGCGCGCGGCAAAGGAGCAACGCTTCGCGAGACCGTCCCACCCGACCAATTCTGCATGACCGAACCCGAAGCAACCGACGCTTTCGAGCCGAAAAAAGTGCTCGCCCAACTGCCGCATCTGCCCGGCGTCTACCGCTATTACGATACGCACGGCGCGGTGCTTTACGTGGGCAAGGCGCGCGATCTGAAGAAGCGCGTGTCGAGCTACTTCACCAAGACGCTGCTGTCGCCACGCATCGCGATGATGGTGACGCGCATTGCGCGCATCGAAACGACCGTCACGCGCTCCGAGGCCGAAGCGCTGCTGCTCGAAAACAATCTGATCAAGGCGCTTACGCCGCGCTACAACATTCTGTTTCGCGACGACAAGTCGTATCCCTACCTCAAGCTGACCGGCCACAAGTTTCCGCGCATGGCGTATTACCGTGGCGCCGTGGATCGCAAGAATCAGTACTTCGGTCCGTTTCCGAGCGCGTGGGCGGTGCGCGAGAGCATCCAGATCCTGCAGCGCGTATTCCAGTTGCGCACCTGCGAAGACTCGGTGTTCAACAACCGCACGCGGCCCTGTCTGCTGCATCAGATCGGCCGTTGCACGGCGCCGTGCGTCGCGGCGATCAATGAAGAAGATTACGCGCGCGACGTCGCCAACGCCTCGCGCTTTCTACTCGGCCGGCAGGGCGAGGTGATGAAGGAGCTCGAGCAGAAGATGCACGCGTTCGCGGGCGAGCTGAAGTTCGAGCAGGCCGCGGCGGTGCGCAACCAGATGAGTTCGCTGTCGACGGTGCTGCATCAACAGGCGATTGAAGTCGGCAGCGATAGCGACGTGGATATTCTCGCGGTGGTCGCGCTAGGCGGCCGCGTATGCGTGAATCTGGCGATGGTGCGCGGCGGCCGGCATCTGGGCGACAAGGCGTATTTCCCGGCGCATGTTGAAAGCGCGTTGACCGCCGACGAGGGCGGACTGGAAGAAGACGGCGCAGCGTTGGCCGATGTCGCGCTCGCGTCCAACCCGCTCGCGCGAGACGATGTCATCGATGATGAAACGGCAGCGTTGGCCGATACCGCCGACGCTCTCGCGATCGCGCAAGAGATGCCATCGGAGGACGAAGAGAACGAACAGGACGACGCTGCTGAAGAAGTTGACGTAGCCGAAGAAGCCGGCTCCGAACCCGCAAAGCCGCGCAAAGGCCGCGCTGCAACCGGCGGAATCGAAGCCGAAGTGCTCGAAGCATTCATCGCCCAGCATTACCTGGGCAATCGCGTGCCGCCGGTGCTGGTAGTCAGTCACGCACCCGCCAACCGCGAACTGGTCGACGTGCTGATCGAACAAGCCGGCCACAAGGTTACCGTGCTGCGCCAGCCGCAAGGGCAACGGCGCGCCTGGCTCGCGATGGCCGAACAGAACGCGCGGCTCGCGCTTGCGCGCCTGCTTTCGGAGCAGGGCTCGCAGCAAGCCCGCACGCGCGCGCTCACCGACACGCTCGGCATGGAGTGCGACGATCTCGCGCATTTGCGTATCGAATGCTTCGACATCAGCCACACGATGGGCGAGGCGACCCAGGCATCGTGCGTGGTGTATCACCATCACAAGATGCAGTCGTCGGAATACCGCCGCTACAACATCACCGGCATTACGCCCGGCGACGACTACGCCGCAATGCGCCAGGTGCTCACGCGCCGTTACGAGAAGATGGTCGAGCAAGCCGCCGCGAATGCCGCTGACGAAGCCGCCGAGTTGCAAAGCGATGCGGCCGCCGATCCGTCGCTCACGCCGGATGCCGCGGAGCCGGTCGCGGCCGGCGGCATCCTGCCCACCATCGTGCTGATCGACGGCGGCAAGGGCCAGGTCGAGATCGCGCGCCAGGTGTTCACGGAACTGGGTCTCGATACCGGCATGCTGGTCGGCGTCGCGAAGGGCGAGGGGCGCAAAGTCGGCCTCGAAACCCTGATTTTCGCCGACGGCCGCGCGCCGCTCGAACTCGGCAAGGAAAGCGCCGCACTCATGCTGGTCGCGCAGATCCGCGACGAAGCGCACCGCTTCGCCATTACCGGCATGCGCGCGAAGCGCGGCAAGACGCGCCAGACCTCGCGGCTCGAAGAACTCGAAGGCGTGGGCGCGAAGCGGCGTCAACGGCTGCTCGCGCGCTTTGGCGGACTGCGTGGCGTGGTTGCGGCCAGTGTCGAGGATCTGGCGAGCGTCGAAGGCATTTCGCAGGCACTTGCGGAGCAGATTTACCGGCAATTGCACTGATTGCGGCGGCCGCGGCCGGCCGCTCAACCGCTGTCGAGCAGCGCTGCGGCGGCGCGCACCGCACGCCCCGCGCGCCGCTTTGCTTGTGGCAGGCCTTATGACACGGCACAATTGCATCTCCCTTGCCAGACGCTGCGCCTGCCCATGCCGTTTAATTTCCCGATTTTCCTGACCTGGCTGCGGATCGTCCTGATCCCGCTCGTCGTCGGTGTGTTCTATTTGCCCGACATGATGATGAGCCCCGCGCACCGCAATCTGGCGGCCGCGACCATCTTCATTCTGGCGGCGCTGACCGACTGGTTCGACGGCTATCTGGCGCGCAAGTGGAATCAGACCTCGGCATTCGGCGCGTTCCTCGATCCGGTCGCCGACAAGCTGATGGTGACCGCCGCGTTGCTGGTGCTCGTGCAACTCGCGCGAATCGATTCGGCGATTGCGCTCGTGATCGTCGGGCGCGAGATCGCGATCTCGGCGTTGCGCGAATGGATGGCGCAGATCGGCGCGTCGAAGAGCGTTGCGGTGAATTCGCTCGGCAAGTTCAAGACCGTTTGCCAGATGGTGGCGATTCCCATGCTGCTGTTCTACGGCCCGCTGCAGTTCGGCGGCGGCGTGGTGATCGACACGCGCGTGTGGGGCCTGTGGCTCATCTATCTGGCCGCGTTCCTGACGATCTGGTCGATGCTCTACTACATGAAGCTGGCGTGGCCGCAGATCCGCGAACGGGGCGGCGTGGCCTGAGGTTTCGTCGTGGTGGAGGGCGCCCGGAGCGTGTCTGAACTTCGCTGTCGCATGAGTGAAATCTGTTCAGTAAAAGAGATTCGCAAAAGGGGTTGACACGTTTCAGTCGTTTCTCCATAATCTCGTTTCTCCGATGCGCGCAGTTCGAAACGTCGGGTAGTAAGAGAGTAGTTGCAGTAACAAGGCAGCAGATAGCACGGCAAAAGCAGCACAATGCGGGAGTAGCTCAGTTGGTAGAGCGCAACCTTGCCAAGGTTGAGGTCGCGAGTTCGAGCCTCGTCTCCCGCTCCAAATTTTTAAAGCAGCGCATTGTTTGGCAAGCAGAAGTGCAGTGCGTTGTGAAGCAGTTCAATGCGGGAGTAGCTCAGTTGGTAGAGCGCAACCTTGCCAAGGTTGAGGTCGCGAGTTCGAGCCTCGTCTCCCGCTCCATACATAAGGGGAAGCAACGCTTCCCTTTTTGTTTGGTGGCCCGGTTCTACCGGTTGTCCGCCCGACAAAATCTGCGAATCTGTTTCTAGGTTCCAGTCCGCTTGCGGCGCGATAGCAAAGCGGTTATGCAGCGGCCTGCAAAGCCGTTTAGGCCGGTTCGACTCCGGCTCGCGCCTCCAGTAGTTGATGTAAAGAAAAGCCCCGACTTGTCGGGGCTTTTCTTTTTTCGGCGTCGGTTTCGCCGGCGAAGCGGATGAGGGTGCTGGCGGTTGCGGGTCTCCTCGCAGGGCCACGGGGTAGCCAGAGCATATTGCCCACCTGCGATCACCAGTGCTTCGAGTGGGCGCGAACGGCCAGTGCTGTGCAACGGGTTCGACTGCCGGCATCAAATGCTTATTTACCATTTGCTTTGCGCGCACTTTCACTTTCGTTTTATTGTCTTTCAAATGTGTTTTGCCAATCGTTTGATACGCGGGAACGATGCATTGAGTGCATTCGGCAATTGCCATTAATGTAGAGTGTGCAATACCATTCTCTCGTTCATAAGCATTGCTTGTCATCGGTTCAAATTGATGGCGACGCTTTGTATCGCGAAAGCACGGGGCCGGGCAAACCCGCGACAACTACTCCATATCGACCAATGAAAAAAACCATAACCGCCGCCGTGCTGTTCACCATCGGCGTGCCGATGCTGGCTATTGCGCAATCAGCGCCGGTTCCCGCGGTCAAAAGTGGCGACACCTGGACCTACGTCGACACGTTCGAGAAAGCGCCTTCGGTCTGGCGCCAGACACACGACGAGGTGACCGTCCTGCGCGCGACGCCGTCGCACATCTATTACGCGTCGAAACCGTCGGGCTCGACCCAGCCGCCGAACGAAGCGATCGCCGGCGCGGACTGGAGTCGTGAGCGCAATGTGAATGGCGCGGAAGTGGTGGTCAACCGGCCGCTCGCGTTCCCACTGTCGTCCGGCAAAACCTGGAATATCGACTACACGGAACTGCATCCGAACAAGCTGCATGCTTCGGAAAAGTGGAGCACGCACTATCGGGTGGTAGATACGGAAACCGTCGAAGTGCCGGCGGGCAAATTCCAGGCGATCAAGGTCGAAGCGGAAGGCGACTGGGTCGCGCAACTCGAACCGACGCAGACCGTCACGCAGGCCGTGCAGGTCCAGCAAGGCGATACGGCCATGGTCACGCATGCGCAGAAAACCGGCCCGGTTCAGGCAACCGGGCGGACTTATAAAGCCGTCTGGTATGTGCCCGAGATCGGCCGATGGGTAAAGTCGGTAGAGGAGTATTACGCCAGCAATGGCGTACGAAATGAGCGTTATACGAGTGAGCTGGAGTCGTTCAAAAAAAGCGCTGAATGAAAGCCTCGCATCCGAAGCCTCGCATCCGAAGCCTCGCATCCGAATAGGCAGCGGCCGATTTTTTCCGCGAAGTAAAGCCCCATCGTCCGGGGCTTTATTTTTATATGTGCTGATTCTCTGCGTTGCCGCTATCGTGGCTAATGCCATGGCAAATGCGGCGCACAATGCATTCTGCACGTGGTCGATCAATTGTCCGCGCGTCTGATTCTTGCGTTATTGCCTGTCCACTCCGAGGCTGCATGTACCTACAACTCACCGGCACCCCAGTTCGCCTGCTCGGCTCGATGCATCTGTTTCCGGCGACGAGCCGCAGAACGCCGCCGTGGATCGCCGAGGCCTATGACTGGGCCGAAGCACTCGTCTTCGAGTCCGATCCGCCGACGATCCTGCCGTTTCTGAAGGCCGACCAACCAGGGAGCGCGCAACAACTGCAGCCCTTTCTTTCCGCCGACGCGTGGCGGCAACTCCAGGCGGCATGGCCCGTCGACGGACCTTTGGCGCCACTCGCCGATCTTCGTCCGTGGGCCGCGCTGATCGTCGCGCCGACGTTGTTCCAGCAGGTCGTCGAAGGCGTCGAGCCGCGCATGCTGCGCTCGGCGATCACGCAGGCCAAACCCTATCGGTATCTCGAGACCGCGGACGAGGTGGCGGCGGCGCTCGAATCGATTCCGCTAGATGCGGTCGGCGCGGCGCTTGGCCTGCTGATGGCCGATCTCGACGAACCGCAGCGCACGCTCGAGCGCATGCACGCAGCCTGGCTGGATGGCGATCTGCCCGCCGTGCACCGGATCGCCATCGAGTCGCCAATGTTCAATCTGCCGGGCATCCGGCATGCGATTCTCGACGCGCGCAATCGCGCATGGGCGGCGCGCCTGACGGAGTTGCTCACGCGGCCGGAGCGCACGTTGGTCGTGGTCGGCGCGCTGCATCTGTGTGGCCCCGGTAACCTGATCGACTGCCTCGCGCGCCCCGTCGAGCCGGTCTTTGCCAACCCATAGCGAAGCCGTCTCCGCGCGAGCGTGGCAGCCCGGCGCGGCCTGCATCGGCTCAAGTGAGGATCGGCCGCGGATCCGACGCGCACGCAATCGGCGGGAACTCTCGCGCCGTGGTTTTGCCCCAAGGTAAAGCACACAGCTATACACTACCCGCCTACCACTTCGGCCAAGCCGGTCGCCCAAGGGAATCCAACATGCATGTCCCACCGACGCCCACGAACGAAAGCGCCCGTCTCGACACTTTGCGTGCGCTGCATATTCTCGATACGTTGCCCGAAGAGCGCTTCGATCGTCTGACCCGGCTCGCCAAGCGGCTCTTCGGCGTACCCGTCGCGCTCGTGAGTCTGGTCGACGCGGACCGTCAATGGTTCAAGTCGTGCGTCGGCCTGGAGGCGAGCGAGACCTCGCGCGACGTATCGTTCTGCGCGCACGCGATTCTCGGCGACGAAATCCTGATGGTGCCCGACACGCTCGCGGACGAGCGCTTTCACGACAATCCGCTCGTCACGGACAACCCGAGTATCCGCTTCTACGCCGGCTGTCCGCTGACGGTGCCCAACGGCAGCAAGCTCGGCACGCTCTGCCTGATCGACACCAAGCCGCGTGGCCTTGACGAAGAAGAACGCGAACTCCTGCGCGATCTGGCGCGCATGGCCGAGCAGGAATTGGCGGCGGTCCAGTTGGCCACGCTCGACGATCTGACGCTGCTGTCGAACCGGCGCGGTTTCGAGGCGCTCGCGCAACATGCGCTGAACGTTTGCAAACGGATGCACAAGCCGGCGTCGCTACTGTTCTTCGACCTGAACGATTTCAAGCAGATCAACGACACGCTCGGCCACGCCGAAGGCGATCGCGCGCTGAAGACCTTCGCCGATGTCTTGCGTACCGCGCTGCGTGAAAGCGACGTGATCGGGCGGCTCGGCGGCGACGAGTTCGTCGTGCTGCTAACCGATTCGGACAGCGGTGCCACGCAGGAAGTGACGCAGCGTCTCACGCAGATGCTGGACGCGCGCAATGCCGAAGCGCAGCGTGGCTATCACATCCGCTATAGCGTCGGGCAGATTCAATACGATTGCGTCCGGCACCAATCGATTGCCGAACTGCTGGCGGCCGCCGACGCTGCGATGTACAGCCACAAACAGGCGTCGAAGGCGCGCGCTGCGCATCGCAACTGAGCGCGGCACGGTGGCGAAGCCGCCACGCGCGGCATAATCACGCATCGCCGCTTCCAGTGCGGTGCGACTCTTTCTCTAGAACGTTGTCATGACTGAACCGCAGCAAACCGCCACCATGCGGCTGGCGCAACTCGATTGGCGCTGGAAATCCTTCCACGATCTCACGGGCATCGAGGTCTATACGATGCTGGGCGCACGCGCCGCGGTGTTCGTCGTCGAGCAGAACTGCTTGTACGGCGATATCGACGGGCTCGATATGGATGCGTGGCATCTGCTGGTGTACGGAGCTGATGAACGACGGCCGGCGCTCGCGGGCTATCTGCGCGTGCTGCTGCCCGATGCGGACGACGCCGATATCCGCATCGGCCGCGTGCTCACGACCGCCGATTTCCGCGGCATCGGTCTGGGCAATGCGATGCTCGAGCGCTCGCTGACGCATATTCGCGCGCAGTGGCCCGGTACGCCGATTCGCTTGCATGCGCAGGCGCATCTGCAAGGTTTCTATGGTGCGTTCGGCTTCGCGCCGGTTTCGGAGATTCACGAAGAAGACGGCATCCCGCATGTGTGGATGCGGTCGGCCTGAAGCGGCTACAGCAAGCTGAGTCCGGCGCGGGCGCGTCGGGCTGTCAATCGAATCCTGGGCTCAGCGCTGGCCGCGCGCCGGCGCTAGAGACTGCTTGGCTTTCGCGCGCCGTTCGCTACGCAAACGTCCGCGCGCCGACAGCCGCATCCAGTGACGCAAGGCGAGCAGCGCGCCGATCACGCTCATCATCGAACCCGGAATCCACAGCAACAGCCCGCCGATCTGCTGATCGCGCATCGGGCTCAACCACGTGAACGCGCGGCCGCAGATGGAGTAGATCGGATACAGCTCGTGCGGCGTGAAGAAGATGAACGCGCCGAGAATGATCTGCGGCGGAATCGCGGCGATCACAACCAGCACGCGCTTGCCCGGCGACAAACGCGCGGGCGGTGCGGGACGCGGATCGAGCACGAGCCACCAGAACAGCAGGCCGTCGATCACCATGCTCCAGTTCATCACGCGATAGAGCCGCCAGTCGAGCATCGCCATGAAGTGAATCGGCGACATCAGCCAGAAGTAGATCAACCCGACGAACAACGTGACCGCGACGACGGGATGCATCACCACGTCGAGGAATTTGCGCACCACCGGCGTTTCCAGCGCGGGCCGCACGAAGCGCTGCCGCCAGCTAAACGGAATGCCCGCGCGCAACGCAGCGCCCGGATACGACAGCGCGATAAAAAACGGCCCGAGGTGATGCAGCACCAGATGCTGCGCGCGATGCATGAAGAACTCATGCTCGAAGAAATAATCGAGCCGCGTATGCAACGCGACGTATAGCGCCACCAGCCCGAACCAGAAGGAGATACGCCGCGCGACCGACACCTTCGCTTTGCGCGCGCCACGCACGAACAGGATCGCGGGCACCAGCAGCGCGATCACGACCGTCGGCGAAAACTCCCAGGGATCGAGCCAGTAGAGCAGATTCATCGCGGCAGGTTGCCTGGTTACTTGGTTTGCGCCGGCGACTTGACCGCGAACGGCGTGTCGAGCGTTTCGCCGTCGGAGAATTTGAGCTTCAGATGCACAGTGTCGCCCGGCGCGACCTTGTGCTTCGCGTCTTCGAGCATCACGTGATAGCCGCCGGGCGCGATCGCGACCTGGCCGTGCGCGGGCACCGTCAGCTTGTCGACCATCACCATCTTCTGCGACGAACCGTTCGACACGGTCTGATGCAGCATTGCGTCGCCGTAGTCGTTACTGGAGATATCGACGAGATCGACCGCTTTGTCGCTCGCGTTGACGAGCGTCGCATAGCCGGCGGCGGGCAGGTTGTTGGGCAGCCAGCGAACCCACGCGTCCTTGACGCTGATCGCGTTGGCGCCCGCCGCTTGCGCGGTCGATGCGGCACCGAACGAAAGGGCGAGGGCACAACTCAGTGCAGCGAACGTTTTGATCTTGATCGACATGGTTGAACTCGGGAAAGGTCAGGAACGGTCATCGATGATGCGGCGCAGGTCCTGCGCGATCGCATCGGGCGTGTTGTGGTCGGTGGCCAGCAGGCGCGCGTGGCCCTGGCTGTCGAACACATAGACGGCGGAACTGTGGGTAACTTCGTAGTTGCCGCTGGGGTCGCGCTTTTCCATCTGATAGGCGACGCGGTAACGCTTGGCGAGCGACTCGATCTGCCAGTCGCTACCGGTCAGCCCTTCGGCATGTTGCGAATCGAAGGCGCCGACGTAATCGTGCAACGCCTGCGCCGTGTCGCGCGCGGGATCGACGGTGATGAACAGGATGCGCACCTTCTGCGCGTCGGGGCCAAGCTTGCCGAGCACCTGCATCAGCCGGCCCATCGTTTCAGGACAGACGTCCGGGCAATGCGTGTAGCCGAAATAGACGAGCGAGGCCCGGCCCTTGAACGAATCGCCAGTGACGGGTTTGCCGTCGTCGCCGGTCAGCTTGAAGTCGAGATCCGGCAGATGGCCGGTCACATTGGTCAACTGCCAGGTTTCCGCGGGATGCGTGCAGCCGGCGAGCGCCGTCAGCGCGCCCAGCATCAGCGTCAGTGCAAACAGACGCGCGGACCGCGGCCAGCGTGAAATTGCGAAGTGCGGTTGCGAGTGCCGGGATGAGAAGATCGGGAACAAAGCAGGCTTCGGTTACTCGATTGAATTGCGGCGCCGCTCGATGCGCGTGCGGCGCTTGCGCGGTCATAGTGTGCAAATATGGTCGTAACGGCAATGTTTCGCGTGGCTGCGACTTTAGCGCAAATCAGCCGATGGCGTCGCGCAGCGCCCACGGGCGCGCGGTTTGCGAGGCAATTTGACGCAGGCTGCTGAAAGCCGGCTGAAGCCGGATTGTTCTCATTTTGAACGCAATCGCCGCCGGGGCTCGCCTGCGGCACTAGGCTGGGCTTGTGCCGAGCCTTACTTTCTCGAAAAATTGATGGATGCGCGGTAAGATGCGCACACTTTTCCGGCCGCACAAGGCTGAAAGGCAAAACTAACCGATGCAAGCACTTCCGGCTGTTCTGTCTCCAAGCGAGACGGCATTTTTCTTCGATTTCGACGGCACGCTCGTCGAACTCGCTCCCACGCCGGACGGCGTGATGGTGCAACCTCGCGTGATCGATTTGCTGAGCGAGCTGCGCAGCTTGACGAACGGTGCGGTCGCGGTTGTCTCGGGCCGCGGTATCGACAGCATCGACAGTTTTCTCAACATGCCCGATCTGCCGATCGCCGGCCTGCACGGCGCCGAACGGCGCGACGCGAACGGCGACACGCAGCGCATCGGCTTCCATGACGAGCGGCTGCTGCGCATGGAGCAGGTGCTCGCGCAGGTGGTCAACGAGAACGCCGGCATGCTTCTCGAGATCAAGGGCGCGGCCGTGGCGCTGCATTACCGCAATGCGCCGGACCGCGAGCCGGTGGCGCGCGAGGCGACCGAGCGGCTGGTGGCCGATTATGCCGGCTCCTATGTGCTGCAGCCCGGCAAGATGGTCTACGAAATCAAACCTAAAGATGTCGACAAGGGCCGCGCGTTGCGCGCGTTCCTCGACGAGCCGCCGTTCGTCGGCCGCAAGGCGGTTTTTGCCGGCGACGATCTGACCGACGAGAAAGGCTTCGCCGTCGTCAACGAGCGCGGCGGCGTGTCGATCAAGGTCGGTCCGGGCGAGACGCTGGCGCATACGCGTGTCGACTCGGTTTCGGGTCTGCTCGACTGGCTGGCATCGATCGTCGCGGCGGCGCGCGCCGCATGATGGCCGCGCCGCATCATCCAAAGCAAACAAAGCACTGCATCGGGAATCGCGCTACATGAGCCGACTGATCATCGTATCGAACCGGGTTGCGCCGATCTCGGAGGGCGGCCCGGCGGCGGGTGGTCTGGCGGTCGGCGTGTACGACGCGCTGAAGGAAACCGGCGGCATGTGGTTCGGCTGGAGCGGCGACGTGCTCAGCTCGGGCCAGCCGCAGATCAAGGTCGAGGAGCGCGGCCCGGTGACCTTCGCAACCATCGCGCTGATGCGCCGCGACTACGATCAGTACTATCGTGGCTTCTCGAACGCCACGCTGTGGCCCGCGTTCCACTACCGCGCCGATCTGGTGCAGTACGACCGGCACGACTTCGAGGGCTACCGCCGCGTCAATGCGTGGCTCGCGCAACAGCTCGTGCCGTTGCTGCGTGAAGACGATGTCATCTGGGTCCACGACTACCATCTGATTCCGTTCGCGCAGGCACTGCGCGCCGCGGGCGTGAAGAACCGCATCGGCTTTTTCCTGCATATTCCGTTTCCGGCTTCGCAGGTGTTGCTGGCGGTGCCGCCGCATCGCGAACTCGTCGAAGCGCTGTGTTCGTTCGATCTGCTCGGTTTCCAGACAGCGCCGGATCTGCGCGCGTTCTGCGACTACATCGTCAACGAGGCGAACGGCTCGGTGGACGCATCGGCGAAAGGCCCGCTGACGATCCACGCGTTCGGCCGCACGCTGCGCGCGGCGGCGTATCCGATCGGCGTCTATCCGGACGAGATCGCCGAACTCGCGAAAGCGGGCGAGCGCGGCAAACCGGTGCGCACTATGAAGGCGACGCTGCATTCGCGCAAACTGATCATGAGCGTGGACCGGCTCGATTATTCGAAGGGACTGGTCGAGCGTTTTCGCGCCTTCGAGCGGCTGCTCGAACACGCGACCGCGCAACGCAACAAGGTGTCCTTCCTGCAGATCGCGCCGCCAACGCGCGCCGACATGCACGCGTACCAGGACATCCGTTTGCAGCTGGAAGGGGAGTCGGGGCGCATCAACGGGCGCTTCGCCGAACTGGACTGGACGCCGATTCTCTACATCCACAAGCAGTACGAGCGCTCGGTGCTGGCGGCGCTGTTCCGCACCGCGCACGTCGGCTATGTGACGCCGTTGCGCGATGGCATGAACCTCGTCGCCAAGGAATATGTGTCGGCGCAGGATCCGGACAATCCCGGCGTGCTCGTGCTATCGCGCTTCGCCGGCGCCGCGCAGGAGCTGGACGGCGCGCTGATCGTCAATCCGGTCGATATCGACGGCATGGCCGAGGCGCTCGCACGGGCGCTCGACATGCCGCTCGCGGAGCGTCAGGCGCGTCATCGCGACATGATGGTGCAGTTGCGCGAGAACAATGTTTCGGTGTGGCGCGATAACTTCATGCGCGATTTGCAGGGCGTCGCTGGTGCAAAGAGCACCCGAAGCGGGAAGGCGCGCGCGGTGTCGGGGAAAAAGGCGGCGCGCGAGACTCAGGCGGGGTAGGCCGAGGTCGGCGCTTCCGATTGCAACGCGCGTAAAAGAAAAGCCGCTCTCGAGCGGCTTTTCTTATGGCGATGACGGCTCGCGGCTCGAAGCATGCCGCGCTCGCAGGCTTAAACCACGTGCTGTTCGTCGACCTTCTTGCCGCCGATGTGCAGCGTGTGGCCTTTGCCATACTGCTTCGTGAGCAGGTCGCGATAGAGGCCCGGACGTTGGCGCAGTTCTTCCGGACTGCCGTCGTCGATGACCTTGCCGGCGCTCATCACGATGATCCGGTCGAAGTTGTTCAGCGTCGACAGACGGTGCGCGATCGCGATCACGGTGCGGCCGACCATCAGCCGGTCGAGCGCTTTCTGGATCGCTTCTTCCGACGCGCTGTCGAGCGCCGAGGTGGCTTCGTCGAGCAGCAGGATCGGCGCGTTCTTGAGGATCGCGCGAGCAATCGCGATCCGCTGACGCTGGCCGCCCGACAGCTTCACGCCGCGGTCGCCCACGATCGTGTCGTAGCCTTCCGGCATCGCCTCGATGAAGTCCGCGCAACGCGCCTCGCGCGCGGCCGCGAGCACTTCCTCACGGCTCGCCTCCGGGCGCCCGTAGGCGATGTTCTCGTACACCGTGCGGTGGAACAGCGAGATATCCTGCGGCACCAGCGCGATTGCATGGCGCAGGCTGTCCTGCGTGATCGTGGCGATGTCCTGGCCGTCGATCTTGATCGCGCCGCCCTGCGTTTCGTAGAAACGCTGCAACAGCGCCAGAACAGTGGACTTGCCCGCGCCTGACTTGCCGATCAGACCGACGCGCTGGCCGGGTTCGATATGCAGATCGAAGTGGTCGAGGATCGGACGGCGGCGCGGATAGGCGAACGTCACGCCTTCGAAATCGACGCGGCCGCCTTGCGGAACGAGTTCGGTCGCGCCGTCGCGGTCCGGCATGCCGTGCGGCTCGAGCAGCGTGCGTACAGCCTCAGCGAGACGCGCCACATGCTGCGTGACGTCGACGAGCGCCACGGCCAGATCGCGCGTGCCGTGCAAGATCGTGAAGCCGAGCGAGCTGACGAGCACGATGTCGCCCGAGGTCGCCTTGCCTTGATCCCACAGCCACAGCGCCCACCCCAGCAAGCCCGCCGACAGCAGCGCGGTGATCACCGCATGCAGCAGGCGCAGCTTTTCCAGATACAGCAAGCTCTGCTGGCGCGCGTCCATCTCGGCCTTGACCGTTGCGCCGAAGCGCTGCTGCTCGCGAAACGTCATGCCGAAAGCACGCACGAGGCCCATGTTGCTGATCACGTCGACCAACTCGCCGTCCACCGACGCCGCCTTGGTGGCGAAATGGTGATGGCGCGCGGAGCCGCGCCCGGCCAGCTTGTACAGCACGACCGACAGAATTGCCGAGCACAGCATCAGACCGCAGGCCATCAGCGGATTCACCGCGATGATCATGACGATCGCGCCGAGCACCGCGATACACGGCGGCAGCACATTCCACGCGGTGGTGTTCTCGGCCGTGTAGACCGCGTTCGATGTCGCCGTGATCCGGCTTGCGAGCATGCCCGGCTGCTTTTCGGAGTAGTAAGTGGGCGAGTGCCCGCTCAGATACTGGAACAGGTCGCGCCGCAGGTCGCCGGTCACGGCGACGAACGTATGCGCGGCGACCCAGCCGCCGACCCGCCACAGCAGGTTGTCGGCGGCGATCAGGCCGACCAGGATGGCGAATGCGCCCCACAGCGGGCCGGGATGGTGCCGGCCTTCGCCAAGCACGTCGATCAAATGTTTGATCGCGTACTGCGAAGCGAGCGCACAGCCCACGGCCGCGAACACGCTGCACAGGACGATCGCATGCGCGAGCGGATGGCGGCGGATGAAGCGGAAGAGGAACGCAAGCGGCCGGTGCGCATAGCTCGCGAGCTTTGCGTTCTCGGCATTACGCTGGGCGATGGTTAAATGTTCCAATTGATCGTGAGGTTGGTGTGTGTCGGGTTGTGCATGCAAAGCGTGGGCCACATGGAAAAGGTTCGCCGCGAAGCCGATGCTTCGCATTGTAAACATGCAAAAGCGATTGCGCCCTGTGTATCCGGGCCTTGGCGCGATTGATTTCGCGATAGACGTCCGCGACCCACCGCTACTCGACCCGTCTATGGGGTCAGGGTTCGCGCGGGTCGCGAAAAATTTCGGGATATAATTACAAATTGCATTCAACCGCGGTGCGGCATTTCTTCAACGCTTGCCGGCAAAGTTGACGCAAGAGCTTACAGGACCACCTCGGCGGTCCGTGCCGCAAGCCAGTTGCCACTGTAGAACTGTCTTAGAAAACAAGGGTTTGCAAAGTGTTTCGCGTTTGTAACAACGTAAAGACTTTGAAATGTTGTGGTGCAGCGTGAATCCCGGCATCGATAATGCATGCTCTGTAGGCCCACCGAATTTTCTGACAGTTTGTCAACGTAGGTGTCATGTGTGCGTTTACCGGCACATGCGCAGACACTGACCACGGGTCTGGGCTCACTACCCAAGCGATCCATCGCAGGATTTCTCGAAAGAATCAGGCCCGCGCCGGCAAGTCCGGCCAGACTGCCCTGGCGAGCAAGCGAGTCGCTTTTACCAAACGCAGTACCTTTGCCTGATTTTTTACGAGGAGTTCTTCATATGCGAATCGCTCAAATCGCTCCGTTGCACGAGGCGGTTCCTCCCAAGCTGTATGGCGGTACGGAACGCGTGGTGTCCTATCTGACCGAAGCTCTGGTCGAGCAAGGCCACGACGTCACGCTCTTCGCGAGCGGCGATTCGGTAACCTCGGCAAAGCTCGAAGCTTTCTGGCCGCAGGCGTTGCGCCTCGACCCGACGATCCGCGACGTGATGGCGCCGCACATGCTGCTGCTCGAAGAAGTGCGCCGCCGCGCCGACGAATTCGACGTGCTGCATTTCCACATCGACTACTACCCGTTCTCGCTGTTTGCCCGTCAGCCGGTGCCGTTCCTGACCACGCTGCACGGCCGTCTCGATCTGCCGGAACTGCAGCCGATCTTCAATACGTTCAGCGACGTGCCGGTGGTGTCGATTTCGGACAACCAGCGCATTCCGCTGCAGCAGGCAAACTGGCTGCAAACCGTCTATCACGGCCTGCCGGAAAACGTGCTCACGCCGATCCCCAACGTCGAACCGGGCTACCTCGCTTTCCTCGGCCGCGTCTCGCCGGAGAAGGGCCTCGACCGCGCGATCCGCATTGCCGGCCAAGCCGGCATGAAGCTCAAGGTCGCCGCCAAGATCGACAAGGCCGACCGCGCCTATTACGAAGAAGTGATCAAGCCGCTGATGGCGCTCCCGCACGTCGAGTACATCGGCGAAATCGGCGAAACCGAAAAGCGTGAGTTCCTCGGCAACGCGCATGCACTGGTGTTCCCGATCGACTGGCCGGAGCCCTTCGGTCTGGTCATGATCGAAGCGATGGCGTGCGGTACGCCGGCGATCGCGTTCAACCGCGGTTCGGTGCCGGAAGTGATCGAAAACGGCGTGTCGGGCTTCGTCGTCGAAGACGAAATCAGCGCGGTTGCCGCAGTCAAGCGTCTACACACGCTGTCGCGCGCCGGTGTGCGCAAGGCGTTCGAGTCGCGCTTCTCGTCGAAGGTCATGGCGAAGAACTACGTCGCGACTTACGAGGAACTGCTGCGTCAGAAGCACCGCACGGTGCTGCGCGAAGTCAACGCCAGCTAATGCGCGACAGATAAGAAAGTCGCACTGGCTCAAGGAACGCGTCAGGCGCTCCGAAGGCCGTCAGCAACGCCCCGTGAGGCACTTGCCCACGGGGCGTTGTTGCAGGCGCGCCGCGTTTTTCCCAATCAACCGACGAAAGTGCGGGTTTCGGGCCGCTAAGAATGAGCCACGCTCCGTAATATCCCTATAATGGCCCTGCCGCAAATTTGGCTGCGGCGCCGCCGACGACAGGAGGATGCCTTGGCGAGAACGAAAGAGACGCGTGCGAACGCGGCGCCCGGCGCCGGAACGATTTTCGCGTTGCGCGCCATCGGTCTCGTGATCCTCGCTCGCTGGCTTTTTTCGATGGCGGACCTGGATGCTGGCGCGTCGCTGCTGGCCATGCTGTCCTCGCCGTGGGCATGCATCAACCTCGTCTTTCTGTTCCTGCTGATCTTCCTGCCGGGCGCGCGCGCCGTGGCCGAGCGTCCGTTTCATCCGCTGCCGCAATGGCTGCGGCAGGCGCTGCGTCTGTTCGCTTTTCTCGGGTTCCTGTTTGCGGTCTGGTCGGTCGGCGCGTTTGCCGCGAGCGCCGGCTGGCGCCGTGCCGCCAATGCGGTGGCGGCCTCCAACGGCTGGTTGCTGGCGGCGCCCGCGCTGTATGCCGCCGTGCTGTGGATCTGCCGGCCGCGCGCGCTGTGGCGAACCAATATCGCCGCGCGCCGTTTCGCGATCGGCCGCTATGCAGTCGCGCTCGATCCGGCCACTCGGACGGTGATCGTGTGGGCGGAGCGCCGCAAGGTGGGGCAGTACGACGCGCGCGAATTGTCCGTGCGCTGGGCGGCGGGGCAGGAGGCACGAACCACGCCGACGCCGACCCCCACTCGCGCTGTCGCGTTTGGCGGCGTGGGCGAGCCGGGTGGGTCCGGCGCGTCGCTGGGGGCGGCGGCTGCGCCGTCGCTGGCGCACGGCGCCTTCGGCCGCCGCCCGAAGATCGAGTTACTGTGGGATTCGCCGGCCGCCGCGGGGCACAACCGGCAAACCGTATTCCGCACCGCGCTGACGACCGAAGGCGACCGGGTCGCCGCCCGCGCGCTTGACACATCCTTGCGGCAGGTCTGAATCTGCCGGTTTGTGCAGTCGGCCACACCCCTTGCCGAAGCAGGCGTTGTAGATTGAGCCGTAGTCGATAATGAAGTCATGGCGCCCGGCGCTTCAGCGCGGGCGCGTGAGACATACAACGATCGTATTGCGTCCTTTGCAGGAGTCGCCATGCTGGTTCGCTGGTTGCTTGCCGCCCTCCATCTGCTTGCTTATGGCTTCGCGCTCGCATCGATTCTGCGGCGCACATGGGCGCTGCGCCGCGCCACCGTACCCGCCGCGCTGCGCTCGCTCTTCCGCGCGGATTCACGCTGGGGCATTTCAGCACTGGTGCTGCTCGTCACCGGGTTGATGCGCGTTTTCGGCGGTTACGAAAAGGGCGCCGACTACTATCTCCACGAGCCGCTCTTCCACATCAAGATGACGCTGCTCGTCATCATTCTCATTCTTGAAGTCCCGTCGATGCTCGCGTTGATGCGATGGCGCGCGGCGGTCAGGAAAGGCGTCGCGCCGGATTTGCGCAAGGCGCGCTCTTATGCCCGCTACAGTGTGATCCAGACGATCTTGCTGGTGCTGATGGTGTTTGCCGCGACGGGCATGGCGCGCGGAGTGGGATTATCGGCGGGCGTGGTGTAACGCGGCGTGTGGATGCTTGCGTAGCCGGCGCGAGCAGAGCAGCGCTTACGCGTGCGCTCTTGCGCGTGCGAAAAAAGTGCGGCAGATCGACAGTGCGAAGCGTCGCCGCCTACCGGCGCGGCGATTTCCAGATCACGCGAGCGTGCCTGACTAGCGCTCACTCGCGCCCATAAAAAACGGGCGGTGGAACGTCATCCAAAAGCGCCGCCATATCTGCGCTTGCCAGTCGACGTCCCACACGCCCAGTTCAATTTACTTCCCAACCAGCAGGCTGGAATCGTCCGTCCTGTTCGCGTTCGGCTGCTCGGTCCGAGTCGTGAATTCCGGCTCGCCCAGACCCTTGATCAGCTCCAGCGCCTGACGCTCGAACAACCGCCGGTATAGGCCGTTCTCGAGTCTGATCAGCGCGTCGTGGCTGCCTTCCTCGATCACTTTGCCCTTGTCCAGCACCAGCAGCCGATCCAGCGCGCGCACAGTGGAAAGGCGGTGCGCCACCACAAGCGTGGTGCGGCCCATCATCAGCCGCTCCATGGCCTGCTGGATCAGCACCTCGCTCTCGCTGTCGAGGCTCGACGTCGCTTCGTCCAGAATCAGGATCGGCGCGTCGGCGAGGAACGCCCGCGCGATCGCGACGCGCTGACGTTCGCCGCCCGAGAGCTTGACACCGCGTTCACCGACCAGCGTGTCATAGCCGTTGGGCAGCGCTGCGATGAAGCCGTGCGCGCTCGCGAGCTTCGCGGCCCGCTCGATCTCGGCACGGCTCGCGCCGGGCCGAGCATAAGCGATGTTCTCGGCGAGCGAGCGGTGAAACAGCACCGGTTCCTGCTGAACGATCGCTATCTGGCTGCGCAGCGATGCCTGCCGCACTTGGGCGATGTCCTGACCGTCGATCGTGATCCTGCCTTCCGAAATGTCATAGAGCCGCTGGATCAGCTTGATGAACGTAGTCTTCCCGGAACCCGAATGCCCGACCAATCCGACGCGCTCGCCCGGCGCTATGCGCACGGAGAAGTTGTCGTAAAGCGGCCGGCCGTTCGTTCCGTAGTGGAAGGTGACGTGCTCGAAACGGATCTCGCCTTTGCCGATCGTGATCGGACCCGCGCCGGGGCGGTCCTCGATACCGAGCGGCTGGCTTTCCTGCGACACCAGTTCCTCCATGTCGTTGACCGAGCGTTGCAGGTTACGGATGTGCATGCCCACGTCGCGCAGATAGCCCTGCAGCATGAAGAACATAGTCAGCGCAAACGTAATGTCGCCGACGCTCGCTTCGCCGCGCGCCCACAACAGCAGCGCCGCGCCGAGAATCGCGGCCTGGATCGCCACCAGCATGCCGCCCTGGACGCCGCCGTTAATCGTACCGCGCATCCAGGTGCGGCGCGTGCGGTGCCGCCACTTGCCGATCACGCGCGCGAGCAGCGCTTCTTCGCGCTCTTCCGCGCCGAACGCCTTGACCACGCCGTTGCAACTGACCGCGTCGGCGAGCGCGCCGCCCATGCGCGTGTCCCACGCATTCGCGAGACGCGCGGCCGGCGCGACGAAGCCGAGCGACATGGCCACCGTCACCGCGATGTAGAGCACCGAGCCGATGCCGACGACCGCGCCCATCATCGGCCAGCGCCAGCCGAGCAGAACGGTTGCGCCGACCAGCATGACGAGCGACGGCAACAGCGCAATGAGCAGCGTGTCGTTGAGCAGGTCGAGCGCCCACATGCCGCGCGTGATCTTGCGCACTGTGGAGCCGGCGAAGCTGTTGGCGTGCCAATCCGTCGAAAAGCGTTGCACGCGATGAAACGCGTTGGCCGCGATCTCGCTCATCATCTTGAGCGTGAGCCGGATGATGTTGAAGTACACGCCTTGACGCAGCAAAGTGGCGCCGAGACCGAGCGCGCCCAGCACGCAGAAGGCCGTAATCGCGGCATGCCAGGCGACGGCGTTGCTCGCCGCGCCGGACGCGATGGCGTCGACGAGACGTCCGGCGAACATCGGCGTGAGTACATCGGCCAGTGCCGAGAGCAGCACCAGCGCCGTGATGACGACGATGCGCCAGGGCTGCTGCGCCCAGTGATGGAAGGTGAAGCCGAGGACGTCCTTGAAGGCTTGTCCGCGAAAGTCGAGTTTTTTTCTGGTCATTTGTCACGCCCTCGTGGCGCATGAGCACAGCGAGGTTCCAGTCAGAAGCGAAAGGACGAGACAGTCAAAACGCGCCGGAATGCGTAGGCGATTGAACTGCGGACTGTCTGGGAATTGCGCGGAGTGCCTTTTCAGGCGACACCACGTGAACGGCGATTCGGCGACTTAATCGGACAGATTAAGATCGCGAAAACGCTCGCGAGACCATGCCGGGGACGGCGATACGCATTGCAAACATGTGGCGCCTCCCTATGGTCGAATGAGGTGGAGAAATGGAGCGGGCGAATGCCCGAGTGCCAACTATATCAGCAGTATCAGGCGTCCGCAAACGTACGAAGATCCGGAGTTGACGATCAGTCCGAACGTTGAGCGCCGGAATCTGCCTGGCATTCCGTACGGTTTTTCACCGGCCGATCTATGAATCAAACCACGAAATGAAAAAGGGCTCACGCATTTCTACGTGAGCCCTTTAGTCTTCGGTGATCGACACACCAAAATTCTGGTGGGTAGTACTGGGATCGAACCAGTGACCCCTGCCGTGTGAAGGCAGTGCTCTACCGCTGAGCTAACCACCCGAAGAGAGCCGAATTATGTCAGGGTTTTTCGGCCTCGTCCAGTACTTTTTAAGCGGTTTGCTCATCCGCAGCCGGCGCCGGTTCAAGGCGCCACACGCTCGTGCCCTTGATCGCCTTGTCGAGACCGTCGAGTACCGCCTGGTGCGCGGCGAGCTCGTCGTCGCTGGCGCTGATCACGACCAGATCGAGCGAACTGATCGCGACGCGTGGCGCATGCGCGTCGCCGCCAACGTGCGACTCGCCGAGCATGTCGATGACGAGGCTTTCCTGGCCGCGCGTCATCGCCAGATAGACTTCGGCGAGTAGTTCCGAGTCGAGCAGGGCGCCGTGCAAGGTTCGGTGCGCGTTGCTGATGCCGAAGCGGTCGCACAGTGCGTCGAGCGAATTGCGCTTGCCGGGGAACATCTGCTTGGCGCGCGCCAGCGTGTCGATGATTTCGCCGCAGTAGGTTTTCACCGGCGGCAAACCCAGCAACGCGAACTCGGCATCGAGAAAACCGATATCGAACGGTGCGTTGTGGATGATCAGTTCCGCGTCCTGGATGAAGTCGCGAAACTGATCGGCGATCTCGGCGAACTTCGGCTTGTCGCTCAGGAACTCGGTGGTCAGTCCGTGCACAGCCAGCGCGCCCGGATCGCTCTCGCGCTCCGGGTTGATATAGAAGTGCAGATTGTTGCCCGTCAGTCGGCGGTTCACCATTTCGACGCAACCGAGTTCAAGAATCCGGTCGCCGGTGCGGGCATTCAGGCCGGTAGTTTCGGTATCGAGGATGAGTTGACGCATGTCGGATTAGCTTGCTTCGAGATATTTGCAGAAAAAAGAGTGCGCACGCAGTGGACCGCGCGCGCCGTCGCAGCAGGCGTTACATCTGCGCGAGTGATGCGACGCCGCGATTGGCCAACTGATCGGCGCGCTCGTTTTCCGGGTGGCCGTTGTGCCCGCGCACCCAGCGCCACTCGATTTCGTGTTGCGCGACGAGCGCGTCGAGCCGTTTCCACAAGTCGGCGTTCTTGACCGGCTGCTTGGCGGCGGTGATCCAGCCTTTCTTCTTCCAGCCGTGGATCCATTCGCTGATGCCTTTCTGCACATACTGCGAGTCGGTGTGCACGACCGCTTTGCAAGGACGTTTCAGCGCTTCGAGCGCGGCGATCACGCCCATCAACTCCATGCGGTTGTTGGTGGTGTTGGCTTCGCCGCCGAACAGTTCTTTTTCCTGGTCGCCGAAGCGCAGCAATGCGCCCCAGCCGCCGGGGCCGGGGTTGCCTTTGCAGGCGCCGTCGGTATAAATATCGATGAGATCGGAAGTCATTGAGTGTGGTTGCGTGTATTCGGTGTGGCGGCGGGCGCGAGGCCCGCGGCGAGGACGGGTTTCTTCACTTTCAGCGGGCCGACGAGACGCATGCCGCGCACGCGCTTGATCGCCTTGATCATGTAGGTGGCGCCGAAAATCGGCCACCAGCGGTCGCCGGCGGCTTCCATGAAACCGTAGCGGGCGAGCCATTGTTCGCTGCCAAGCGGCGGACGATAGCAGCCGAAGCGCCCGCGTTCAAGGTCGAAGCCCAGCAGCTTGATCCAGTCTTTCAGGCGCGTGAAGGCGATCAGGTCGACGGCGGCCGGCACGAACGGCCGGCCGGTCATCTTGCCGACCGATTGCCGCGCCCCCCACAGCGAGAGCGAATTGAAGCCGAGAATGATCAGTTGCCCTTCGGGCATCAGCACGCGCTCGGCTTCGCGCAACAGACGGTGCGGGTCGCTCGTGAATTCCAGCGTGTGCGGCATGACGATCAGATCGACGCTTTGCGCTTCGAACGGCAGATCCAGCAGGTCGCACCAGACGGCACTGCGCCCGGCCGGCGCCGGCAGGCCCACGAGGCCGCCCTGTGCGGTGCTGTTGTTCAAACCGTTGCGATTGCCATTGGCCGCACGGCCCGCGCCGCGCGGATACGCATACGGCGCGCTCGCTCCGCTCGCGGCGTCGAGCACGAGCCCGCGGCACGGCATGCGGTTCTCGCGCAAGGCGTCGAGTTGCGGCAAGCCGAGTTGCAGCGCATGGTAACCGAACACGTCCGACACCACGCGGTCGAGCTGGGTTTGCTCCCACTCGAGTACGTATCGGCCAGGTGGCGAGTCGGTCCAGGCGGGCCAGTCTATAATCGCTCGGTCAGTCATATCAAAGAATGCGTCGCCTATGAATGCGCTCGAGTACGTACCGGTCCCGGCGTTTGATGACAATTACATCTGGGTCGTTTCCGACGGACACCATGCGGCGGTCGTCGATCCGGGTGAGGCCGCCCCCGTAAAAGCCTATCTGGCGAAACGGGGTTGGCGGCTGAGCGCTATTTTACTCACGCACCATCATCAAGACCACGTCGGCGGGGTGGCCGATCTGCTGAATGGCCAGGCCGTACCGGTCTACGGCCCCGCTGGTGAAGCAATCGAGCATCTCACACACCGTCTGAAAAATGGCGATCATGTGTCGATTGCGGCGCCGGCGCTCGAATTGAGCGTGCTCGACGTACCGGGTCATACGAGTGGCCACATCGCCTATTTCCAGGCGGCCGACCCGCAAGGCACGCCGCACGTGTTTTGCGGCGACACGCTGTTCGCCTGCGGATGCGGCCGGCTGTTCGAAGGCACGCCGAAGCAGATGCTCGCCTCGCTGGATTCGCTGGCCGCGCTGCCCGGCGCGACCGAGGTTCACTGCGCGCACGAGTACACGCTGTCGAATATCCGCTTTGCGCTCGCCTGCGAGCCGGGCAACGCCGAACTGCAAGCCTGGCGGGACAAAGCGAGCGAACTGCGCGCGCGCGACGTGCCCACGTTGCCCACCACGATCGCCCATGAGCGCGCAGTGAATCCGTTTTTACGCGCCGGCGATCCAGCGGTGCAGGCGAGCTTGCGGGAGCAGTTGCACGAGGCAGTGCCGGATCGATTGACGGCCTTTACCTTGATGCGCGAATGGAAGAACCGCTTCCGTTGACCCGACCCCGGGCAGGGTAATCCTCACGCGAAGAATCGGAAAAATTCGCCAAGCCCAAGATTTACTTGATTTTTTGGTAATTTTCCGATTGACGTAAACGTTGCCGTTTCGTACTATCGGCTGCAAATTCCAGCCCTTGTGGAAGCCGAGATTTTCATGCGATTTATCTTTAGTGCGTTGCTGGTCCTGACGCTCGCCGCCTGCGCGAGCCAGGGACCGACGACGAGCATTCCGAACACCGCAACCAACCCCGCCAGTCAGCAAGCCGTAGCAGACGCCCTTCGCAAGTCAGCCACCGCCAAAGAGACGATCAACGTCGATCAAGGCTCCGTCACTCAGCTGACGAGCGCCGACGCCGACCTTTGGGGCCGTATTCGCCGTGGTTTCCAGATGCCGGACCTGCAAACTGACCTCGTCGACATGCAGGTCAACTGGTATGCGCAACGGCCTGACTACGTGCAGCGCATGACCGAGCGCTCGCAGAAATACCTGTACCACATCGTCGAAGAGCTCGAGGCGCGCCATATGCCGACCGAGCTCGCGTTGCTGCCGTTCATCGAGTCGGCGTATAGCCCGCAGGCGTTGTCGGTGGCGAAGGCGGCCGGCATGTGGCAGTTCATGCCGGGCACGGGCCGCACCTACAACCTCAAGCAGAACATGTGGCAGGACGAGCGCCGCGACGTGCTGGCGTCGACCAGCGCCGCGCTCGACTATCTGTCGCGTCTGCATGACATGTTCGGCGACTGGCAGTTGGCGCTCGCGGCGTACAACTGGGGTGAGGGCAACGTGCAGCGCGCGATTGCGCGCAATGAAGCGGCGGGCCTGCCGACCGACTACCTCAGCCTGCGCATGCCGAACGAGACGCGTAACTACGTGCCGAAACTGCAGGCGGTCAAGAACATCGTGATGAACCCGCAAATGTACGGGCTCACGCTACCGACCATTCCGAATCACCCGTATTTCGTGACGGTGACCACCTCGCACGACATCGACGTGGACATGGCCGCCAAGCTCTCGAACCTGTCCGCGGACGAATTTCGCGCGCTGAACCCGTCGTTCAGGAAGCCGGTGATTCTCGGCGCCACGCAGCCGCAAATCCTGCTGCCGTTCGACAACGCCAGCGCCTTCGAACGCAATCTGAAGACTTACTCCGGCTCGCTGTCGTCGTGGACCACGTACACGGTCACCGAACGCGCGACACCTGCGGCAATCGCGCAGAAGATTAGCGTCGACGCCGACACGCTGATGGAAGTGAACAAGATTCCGGTCGGCATGCGTTTGAAACCCGGCTCCACAATCGTGGTGCCGCGCGGTTCGGACGACGACGAGGACATCAGCGCCGACGTCGCCGAAAGCGCCGTGCTGGCCATGGAGCCCGACGTCCCCGATACGCGCAAGATGCTGATCCGTGTGCGCCGCAATCAGTCGATGGCGGCCATTGCCGTGCGCTACGGCGTGTCGGTCGGCCAGTTGAAGGCATGGAACCGTACGCATCGCGACGCCGTTTCGCGCGGTCAGGTGATCGTGCTGCACGTGCCGGTCGGCAAAGCCATGCCGAGCGAACCCGGTCCGGAACGCATCGCGACCGATGTGCAAGGCGGCGGCGTCGAGAAGATCGGCACCCGCGTCGCAGACACCAGAAGCGAATCGCGCTACGACAAGAAGAAGGGTCGTGGCCGGGCAGAGGTGGTGAAGGTTTCCGAGCCGGTAGGTAAGGTCGTCAAGCCGACGGCATCCAGCGCCAGCAAGGGCAAGGTGACCAAGGTGTCGGCTTCCACGTCCAGCAAGGCGTCGAAGCCTGCGGCAGAGAGCCACCCGAAGACCGCGGCCAGCGCGAAGAAGGGTAAGTAGACCATTGCGGTTCAACGGTAGTGACCGCATGCGTTGCGGGGCAGCGCATGAATTGCGCTCCAATCACGCACCATGCTTTTTGCAACGCCGTCACCTGTGGTGACGGCGTTTTTCATTCCGCAGATCATTCGCGCAAAGTCAGCGCTTTTCCTTTATCTTTCGTGCTTCGGTCAAACTCAATCCGCCAGCCGTCTAACTCCAAGCTCATGTCGTCGACCCAGTTGCGCGTCTTCCTGCTGTTCTCCGCCGGTTATTTTGTTTCCTACGTGTTTCGCGGCGTCAACCTCGGCTTTGCACCGTTTATCACGCACGATCTCGGTTTGTCGGCCGCGGATCTGGGCCTGCTCACCAGTCTCTATTTTCTCGGCTTCGCGGGTGCGCAGATTCCGGCTGGCGTCCTGCTCGATCACTTCGGCGCGCGGCGTGTCACGGCCGTCACGCTGCTATTTGCAGCGCTCGGCATCTGGGTGTTCGGCGCTGCCCATAGCGTCGGCGTGATGATGGTGGGGCGCCTGCTGATCGGCGTCGGCGTCTCCGTGTGCCTTGGCGCCGCCTTCAAGGCATTGGCGCAGCACTTCGCCGCCGCGCGCCTGCCGCTGATGAACGGACTGGTGATGGCGATCGGCGGCTTCGGCGGCGTGATGGTCGGCTCGCCGCTGACATGGGCGCTGACGTTCGCCAGCTGGCGCGCTGTCTGCGTCGGGTTGGGTTTGCTGACGGTGCTGGTCGCGCTGGCGCAGTGGACGCTCGCGCCGGACACGAAGGAATCGCATCATCAGGCGAGTCTGGGCGCGCAGTTCAAAGGCACGCTGCATATCTTGCGTAGCGCGGCGTTCTGGAAGATCGCGTCGTTTTCAGTCGTCACGCAAGGCGTCTTTTACGCGATGCAGTCGCTCTGGGTCGGGGCGTGGCTGCGTGACGTGCAAGGCTTCGAGCCGCGCGAAGCCGCTGCGCTTGTTTCGATTCTCGGCTTCGCGATGATGGCCGGCTGCGTGGGCTTCGGCGCGGCCGCGCGCGGTCTCGAACGGCGCGGTATCTCGCTCTATGCGTTCTGCGGCATCGGCATGGCGCTGTACGTCGTGACGCAGTTGCTGATCATGTTCAAGGCGCCGCTGCCAGCGGGCCTGTTGTGGGCGGCGTATGGGATCTTCGGCGGCACTGGCATTCTCAGCTACGCGGTTATGGCTCGGCACTTCCCGGCGCAGATGATCGGCCGCGTGAATACCACGCTGACGTTAATCATCTTTCTGCTGATTTTCGGCTTCCAGATCGGTGTCGGCGCGGTGCTGTCCCATTGGCCGGCGAGCGGCGGCCACTATCCGGCGGCCGCGCATCTGACGGCCTGGGGCATTCTCGTGGCGCTGCAGGTGGCGAGCGCGATCTGGTACGTGTTGCCCGGCCGTAAGCTGGTTCCTCCGGCCGAGGTCCACGCCGAGCAGGACGCTTGAGGTAAAGCAACCCGTAGTCTGCCGCCGGGCACGCCCTTTCGCTGGTCGTCACGGCGCTGGCGACCGGTAATTCGCTGGTCGTGCCCCATCGCGCGGCTCTGTCCCGATTCGCGCTGGCCGAAACGTTCCAGAGCACCGTCCGGGCCAGGTGCGGCAAGGCTTTCAGCGGTTTCGAGCTGCGGTGTTCCACGGGTCGACGCCATCTCGGATTTGGAGAGAAGGGCATTTTCACGCTATAATTCCGAGGTTTGAGCTTATCAACCCGCACCCTAGCGCCTACCTCTCCCATACCGTTCATCCGCCGCGCGCCACCGGCGTAGCAAGCAGGGCCCCGCCCCCAGCCGATCCGTCCACACAATGGACCCATCGCGCCCCTTGCAACGTCAACGGCAGTTCGCGAGCGAGTCTGCGCGCGCATCCTCGATGCGTTTCGCTGCGGCTCGCAGTCGGATAGACAGGTCGGCAACAGGGTGTTCCCCCAAGGAGTCTCCCGTGTTGCCGTCATTTTCTCCCGCTCTGCTCGCGCTCGCCGACGGCACGGTCTTTCGTGGTTACTCGATCGGCGCCCCCGGGCATACCATCGGCGAAGTCGTGTTCAACACCGCTATCACCGGCTATCAGGAAATCCTGACTGACCCGAGCTACGCGCGCCAGATCGTGACCCTCACGTATCCGCATATCGGTAACGTCGGCGTGAACGCCGAAGACGTCGAAGCTACGAAAGTCCATGCCGCCGGCCTGATCATCCGTGATCTGCCGGTTCTCGCGTCGAACTTCCGCATGGAGCGCACGCTCCCGCAATACCTGAAGGACGAAGGCGTGGTCGCCATCGCCGGTCTCGATACCCGCATGCTGACCCGCGTTCTGCGCGACAAGGGCGCGCAGAACGGCGCGATCCTCGCCGGTTCGGACGACGAAGCCAAGGCGATCGAACTCGCACGCTCGTTCCCGGGCCTCTCGGGCATGGACCTCGCGAAGGTCGTGTCGACGAAGGAAACCTACGAGTGGACCCAGACCGAATGGCGTCTGGGCGAAGGCTACGGCACGCAAAAGGCGCCGAAGTATCGCGTCGTGGCGTTCGACTACGGCGTCAAGTACAACATCCTGCGCATGCTGGCCGAACGCGGCTGCCACGTCACCGTGCTGCCGGCGCAAGCCAGCGCTGCTGACGCGCTCGCGCTGAATCCGGACGGCATTTTCCTGTCGAACGGCCCCGGCGACCCGGAGCCGTGCGACTACGCGATCACGGCTACCAAAGAGCTGATCGAGCGCGGCATCCCGACCTTCGGCATCTGTCTCGGCCATCAGATCATGGGCCTCGCGGTCGGCGCCAAAACCATGAAGATGAAGACGGGCCACCACGGCGCGAACCATCCGGTGAAAGATCTGGAGGATGGCCGCGTGGTGATCACGTCGCAAAACCACGGCTTCGCGGTCGATGCCGACACGCTGCCCGCCAACGCCCGCGCCACGCACGTGTCGCTGTTCGACGGCACGTTGCAGGGCTTTGCGCTGACCGACAAGCCGGCGTTCTGCTTCCAGGGTCACCCGGAAGCGTCGCCTGGTCCGCACGACATCGCCTATCTGTTCGACCGCTTCACGGCGTTGATGGACACGAAGAAGGCCGGCAAGACCGCAGCGGCATAAAGCGGCATCGAAGTCTCGGCGGCGCACGGCTCGCGCCGCGCTGCGCGCGATCGACGCACAGTGCCGCACACGCGGCGAGCCGCAGCAGACAAAGCAGAGCGCGCGCAACGCCACAGCGGCGCGCGCCGACGGAAAGAATAGCAACCAGGTTGCATGGGACCGGAGTAAGGCGCTGAAGCGCTAACTCCCGTCGACACAGGAATACATTAGCGAGAGCGTTATGCCCAAGCGGACAGACATCAAGAGCATCCTCATCATCGGCGCGGGTCCGATCATTATCGGCCAGGCGTGCGAGTTCGATTACTCGGGCGCGCAGGCATGCAAAGCGCTGCGTGAGGAAGGCTACAAGGTCATTCTCGTCAACAGCAATCCGGCGACGATCATGACCGACCCGAACACGGCCGACGTCACCTACATCGAGCCGATCACGTGGGAAGTGGTGGAGCGCATCATCGCCAAGGAGCGCCCCGACGCGATCCTGCCGACGATGGGCGGCCAGACGGCGCTGAACTGCGCGCTCGATCTGCACGCGCACGGCGTGCTGGAGAAGTACAAGGTCGAGCTGATCGGCGCATCGCCGGAAGCGATCGACAAGGCGGAAGACCGCCAGAAGTTCAAAGACGCGATGACCAAAATCGGCCTCGGTTCGGCCAAGTCGGGCACCGCGCATTCCATGGAAGAAGCGCTGGCGGTGCAAGCGGACATCGCTTCGCAAACGGGCAGCGGCGGCTATCCGGTCGTGATTCGTCCGTCGTTCACGTTGGGCGGTTCGGGCGGCGGTATCGCGTATAACCGCGACGAGTTCGAAGAGATCTGCAAGCGCGGTCTCGATTTGTCGCCCACGCGCGAGTTGCTGATCGAAGAGTCGCTGCTCGGCTGGAAAGAGTACGAGATGGAAGTGGTCCGCGACAAGAAGGACAACTGCATCATCGTCTGCTCGATCGAAAATTTGGACCCGATGGGCATCCACACCGGCGACTCGATCACCGTCGCGCCGGCGCAAACGCTCACGGACAAGGAATATCAGATCCTGCGTAACGCATCGCTCGCGGTGCTGCGCGAGATCGGTGTCGACACCGGTGGTTCGAACGTGCAGTTCTCGATCAATCCGAAAGACGGCCGGATGGTCGTGATCGAGATGAATCCGCGTGTGTCGCGCTCGTCGGCGCTGGCGTCGAAGGCGACCGGTTTCCCGATCGCGAAGATCGCCGCGAAATTGGCAGTCGGCTACTCGCTCGACGAACTCAAGAACGAAATCACCGGCGGCCAGACTCCGGCGTCGTTCGAGCCGACCATCGATTACGTCGTTACCAAGATCCCGCGTTTCGCGTTCGAAAAATTCCGCGAAGCCGATTCGCGCCTGACCACGCAGATGAAGTCGGTCGGCGAAGTGATGGCGATTGGCCGCACCTTCCAGGAATCGTTCCAGAAGGCGCTGCGTGGTCTGGAAGTCGGCGTGGACGGTCTGGACGAAAAGACCGATAACCGCGACGAGATCATCCGCGAGATCGGCGAAGCCGGTCCTGATCGCATCTGGTACGTGGGCGACGCGTTCCGTGTCGGCATGACGGCCGAAGAGATTTTCGAAGAAACCTCGATCGACCCGTGGTTCCTCGCGCAGATCGAACAGATCATCCTGAAGGAGAAGGCGCTGGCCGGTCGTACGCTCGCGAGCCTCTCCAAGGAAGAACTGAAGTATCTGAAGCAAAGCGGCTTCTCGGATCGCCGTCTCGCCAAGTTGCTCGGCGCTAAGCCGGCGGAAGTGCGTCAACGCCGTATCGAGTTGAACGTGCGCCCGGTGTACAAGCGCGTCGATACGTGTGCGGCCGAGTTCGCCACGAAAACCGCCTACATGTACTCGACCTACGAGGAAGAGTGCGAGGCGAACCCGACCAACAACAAGAAGATCATGGTGCTGGGCGGCGGCCCGAACCGGATCGGCCAGGGCATCGAGTTCGACTACTGCTGCGTGCACGCCGCGCTCGCCATGCGCGAAGACGGCTATGAAACGATCATGGTCAACTGCAACCCTGAAACCGTTTCGACCGACTACGACACGTCCGACCGTCTGTACTTCGAATCGCTGACGCTCGAAGACGTGCTCGAAATCGTCGACAAGGAAAAGCCGGTCGGCGTGATCGTGCAATACGGCGGTCAAACGCCGCTGAAGCTCGCACTGGATCTCGAAGCGAACGGTGTGCCGATCGTCGGCACGTCGCCGGACATGATCGACGCCGCGGAAGACCGCGAGCGTTTCCAGAAGCTGCTGCAGGACCTCGGCCTGCGCCAGCCGCCGAACCGTACGGCGCGCGCCGAAGACGAAGCGCTCAAGCTCGCCGACGAAATCGGTTATCCGCTGGTGGTGCGTCCGTCGTACGTGCTGGGCGGCCGCGCGATGGAAATCGTCCACGAGCCGCGCGACCTCGAGCGCTATATGCGTGAGGCCGTGAAGGTGTCGAACGATTCGCCGGTGCTGCTCGACCGCTTCCTGAACGACGCGATCGAATGCGACGTGGATTGCATCTCCGACGGTGAAGCGGTGTTCATCGGCGGCGTGATGGAGCACATCGAACAGGCGGGCGTGCACTCGGGCGACTCGGCGTGCTCGCTGCCGCCGTATTCGCTGTCGAAGGAAACCGTGGCTGAGCTGAAGCGCCAGACCGGCGCAATGGCGAAGGCGCTGAACGTGATCGGCCTGATGAACGTGCAGTTCGCGATTCAGCAGGTGCCGCAGGCAGACGGCTCGAAAGAAGACGTTATCTACGTGCTCGAAGTGAACCCGCGCGCCTCGCGCACGGTGCCGTACGTGTCGAAGGCAACCAGCCTGCCGCTCGCGAAGATCGCGGCGCGCGCCATGGTCGGCCAGAAGCTCGCCGATCAAGGCGTGACGAAGGAAATCGATCCGCCGTACTTCAGCGTGAAGGAAGCCGTGTTCCCGTTCGTCAAGTTCCCGGCAGTCGATCCGGTGCTCGGACCGGAAATGCGTTCGACCGGCGAAGTGATGGGCGTGGGCCAGACGTTCGGCGAAGCGCTGTTCAAGTCGCAACTCGCGGCGGGCTCGCGTCTGCCGGAGTCGGGCACGGTGCTGTTGACCGTGATGGACGCCGACAAGCCGAAGGCAGTCGAAGTCGCGCGCATGCTGCACGAACTCGGCTATCCGATCGTGGCAACCAAGGGCACGGCCGCCGCGATCGAAGCGGCCGGCGTGCCGGTGAAGGTCGTCAACAAGGTGAAGGACGGCCGTCCGCACATCGTCGACATGATCAAGAACGGTGAGATCGCGCTGGTCTTCACGACCGTCGACGAGACCCGCGCCGCGATCGCCGACTCGCGTTCGATCCGCATGAGCGCGCAGGCAAACAAGGTCACGTACTACACGACCATGTCCGGTGCGCGTGCCGCTGTGGAAGGTTTGCGCTATTTGAAGGACCTGGAAGTCTATGATTTACAAGGCCTCCACGCTCGCCTAAACTAAGGCTTCGAATACCTGTCCAAGATGTAAGTGCCGCGGTTAAGCGGCGTTCCGCAGGTGCTTGACGCCGGGCTTTGCCCGGCGCTCTGGCCCCCACGGAATGCACTTAACCGCGGTGATTTTTTTTACGGCTGTTTTTTGCATAGAGTTGTTTATGAGCACTGTTCCATTGACTAAGCGCGGCGCGGAAATGTTGCGCGATGAATTGCAGCGCCTGAAATCGGTTGAGCGTCCTTCGGTGATCAATTCGATTGCGGAAGCGCGTGCCCAGGGCGATCTGTCGGAAAACGCGGAATACGACGCGGCGAAGGAAAAGCAAGGCTTTATCGAAGGCCGTATTGCCGAAATCGAATCGAAGCTGGCCGGCGCGCAAGTCATCGATCCGGCGGCTGTGGAAGCGGACGGACGCGTGGTGTTCGGCGCGACGGTGGAACTGGAAGATCTGGATTCGGGCGCGTCGGTCAAATATCAGATCGTCGGCGACGACGAAGCGGACATCGACCATGGCTTGATCTCGATCAGCTCGCCGATTGCGCGCGCCCTGATCGGCAAGTCGGAAGGCGACGTTGCGTCGGTGCAGGCGCCGGGCGGCGTGCGCGAATACGAAATCATCGCGGTTAGCTACGTTTGAAGGCGGTTCCGGTGTCCCTGATGCCGCATCGATTTTTCCGGTTATTGACGGTGGTGTGGGTCGGTAGTCTGCTGACTATCGGCTATGCGGTCGCGCCTGTGCTGTTCACCTCGCTCGACCGGATGACGGCCGGCGCGGTGGCCGCGCAACTGTTCCGCATTGAAGGCGTGTTGGGTGCGGTGTGCGGCATTTTGCTGCTCGGTCTCGCGAACGTCCTGGTTCGGCGCGGCAGCGATGCGTATCGCCGGTTGCGCTGGCTGATCGCCGGCATGCTGGTGTGCGTACTGGTTGGTTACTTTGCGTTGCAGCCTTTTATGAATGCAATGCGCATTGCCGCGCTCGAGGCGGGCAGCGATGTCGGGCATTCGGCTTATGCAACACGCTTCGGCATTTTGCACGGCGTGTCGAGTCTGTTCTACCTGATCGAAAGCCTGCTGGGTGTGGCGCTGGTGTGGAAACTGCCCGCCGGCGCAGGCGTCGCGTCCGCAGAGCAGGGTGCTCGCGGCACGGCGGGGAACGTCGCCGGCTGACACGAGCGGCCGTGGCTGCTTTCAGGCGCTGAGTATGCAAACTGGAGCGCGACGAGCGTGCTGGGTGAGCAACGTTGAGCTCCGTGGTCGTGAGATCAAGCGGCCCACGTCAAGGTGCGGACACCGCCCGCACCGCTCATCATTCGCTTATTTCGACGACTGATGCGAGCGCTTCGCGCTGGTCTGGCGCTTCTTGGCGCGCTTGATGTTGCCGCCTTGCGTCACGCGTTCATTGCCGCGCACCACGACTGCTTTTGCCTTAGGTTTGCGCATCGGGATTTCGCTGGGCTTCACGACCGTCACCACGCGCGGCGCGCGGCCCTTACCCGGTTTGGCTTCCACCGCGGCTTCGCGGGCGCTCGGCAGGGCGCCGCGCTTGGTCTTCACGGCCGGCTGTGCGGCTTCCGGCTTCCAGATCACCAGCAGCTTGCCGATATGCTGGATCGGCGCGGCGTTCAGCTTGTCGCAGATTTCTTCATAGATCGCGATGCGCTCTTCGCGTTCGTCGCCGAACACGCGGATCTTGATGAGCTGATGAGCGCCAAGGTGGACCTTGATCTCGGAGAGCACAGCGTCGGTCAAGCCTTCGGCGCCGACGAGCACGACCGGTTTGAGCGCATGTGCCTGGGAGCGCAACTCGGCGCGTTGGTCGGAAGAGACTTTGAGGGCGGGCATGGAAAGTGGGAGACTCGACTAAAATGGCGGCACCTGCATTTCCGAGAGATTCGGCCAATTGCGCAGGGCGGCGCGTCAGAACAACAGAATCGCGGATGACTGCCAGTTTTGGCGGCGTCCGCGCGAATTAACCGCGTATTATCCCCTAAAGCGTGTCATAACGCAGCAAGAGTTCAACGCTTAATGGCAAAAAACAAATTCAACACGGCGTGGTTGCACGATCACATCAACGACCCGTACGTAAAAATGGCGCAGCGGGAGGGCTATCGTGCCCGCGCAGCCTACAAGCTCAAGGAAATCGACGAGCAGGACAAGCTGATCCGTCCCGGCCAGGTGATCGTCGACCTCGGTTCGGTGCCGGGCAGTTGGAGCCAGTACGCGCGTAATAAGCTTGCCAAGGGTTCGCAGCGCGACGCCGAGCGCGAAGGTGGCATCGACGGCACGATCATCGCGCTGGACATCCTCCCGATGGAGCCGATCGCCGACGTCACGTTCATTCAGGGCGACTTCCGCGAAGACACCGTCCTCGGTCAACTGGAAGAATTGGTCGGCGAACGCCAGGTCGATCTTGTAATTTCGGATATGGCGCCCAACCTGTCGGGAGTGGCGGTGGCGGATGCCGCGCGAATCGAGCATCTGTGCGATCTCGCGCTGGAATTCTCACAAAATCACCTGAAGCAGGATGGTGCCCTTTTAGTCAAATGCTTTCACGGCAGCGGTTACAGCCAGATTGTCGAAAAGTTCAAGCATCAATTTAAGGTGGTGGCGGCCCGCAAGCCGAAAGCCTCGCGGGACAAGTCGTCAGAAACGTTTATTTTGGGTAAGCATCTCAAGCGGCCCGCATAGGACGCTGCAGGACGGTTCCGCATCTGCCGATAATGCGATCATGGCCTCGGAAATGGGTGCTGCAATGGCCCGCTGTCCTATTTCTGTGGTAGTGAAACCTTATGGCAGGGGTCTGCGGACTGGATTAGAATGCTTTCGTGGTGCCGCAAGGCAAATGTAGGCGCCCGTCTAAGTGAAGGAGTGGTGCTTTGAACAACAATATGTTTTCGAAAGCAGCAGTGTGGCTGGTTATCGCACTGGTGCTGTTTACGGTGTTCAAGCAGTTCGACAAGCCCCGTGTCCAGGAAGGCGTTTCCTATTCGCAGTTCATGGACGACGCGAAGAACGGCAAAGTCAAGAACGTCATTGTCCAGGGGCGGAACCTCACGGTCACTCCAGCAGACGGCCAGAAGTACCAGATCGTGTCGCCCGGCGACATCTGGATGGTCGGCGATCTGATGAAGTATGGCGTTCAGGTGAGCGGCAAGGCTGATGACGAACCGAATGCGCTGGTGTCCGCGCTGTACTACCTCGGGCCGACGATCCTGATCATCGGTTTCTGGTTCTACATGATGCGACAGATGCAGGGGGGCGGGAAAGGTGGTGCGTTCTCGTTCGGTAAATCCCGTGCACGTCTGATCGACGAAAACAATAACGCAATTAATTTCACCGACGTTGCCGGTTGCGACGAAGCCAAGGAAGAAGTCTCCGAACTGGTCGACTTCCTGCGCGATCCGCAGAAATTCCAGAAGCTGGGCGGGCGCATTCCGCGCGGCGTCCTGCTGGTCGGGCCGCCGGGAACCGGTAAGACGCTGCTGGCGCGCGCAATCGCCGGCGAGGCAAAAGTGCCGTTCTTCAGCATCTCGGGTTCGGACTTCGTCGAAATGTTCGTCGGTGTCGGCGCGGCTCGTGTGCGAGACATGTTCGAGCAGGCCAAGAAGCACGCACCGTGCATCGTGTTCATCGACGAAATCGACGCGGTTGGCCGTCATCGCGGCGCCGGCATGGGCGGCGGTAACGACGAGCGCGAACAGACGTTGAACCAGATGCTGGTCGAGATGGACGGCTTCGAAGCGAACTCAGGCGTGATCGTGATTGCTGCAACGAACCGTTCGGACGTGCTCGACAAGGCGCTGCTGCGTCCGGGCCGTTTCGACCGCCAGGTGTATGTCGGTCTGCCCGATATTCGCGGCCGTGAACACATCATGAAGGTTCACCTGCGCAAGGTGCCGATTTCGAACGACGTCGATGCAGCGGTGATCGCACGCGGCACGCCGGGCTTCTCCGGCGCCGACCTCGCGAACCTCGTGAACGAAGCAGCTTTGTTCGCGGCTCGCCGCGGCAAGCGCATCGTCGAAATGACGGATTTCGAAGACGCGAAGGACAAGATCTTCATGGGCCCGGAGCGCAAGTCGGCCGTGATCCGCGAAGAATCGAAGCGCGCTACGGCGTACCACGAGTCGGGTCATGCAGTGATCGCGAAGCTGTTGCCGAAGGCCGATCCGGTGCACAAGGTCACGATCATTCCGCGTGGCCGCGCATTGGGCGTGACATGGCAGTTGCCGGAGCATGACAACGAGACGTATTCGAAGGACTACCTGCTGGATCGTCTCGCGATCCTGTTCGGTGGCCGCGTCGCGGAAGAGCTGTTCCTGAACCTGCTCAGCACCGGCGCGTCGGACGACTTCAACAAGGCGACGCAAACCGCGCGCGCCATGGTGGCTCGCTTCGGCATGACGGACGCACTCGGACCGATGGTCTACGTCGACGACGAAAACGACGCCACGCCGTTTGGCCGCGGCTTCACGCGCACCATTTCGGAAGCGACGCAGCAGAAGGTCGATGCCGAAATCCGCCGCGTGCTGGACGAACAGTACAACCTGGCGAAGCGCTTGCTGGACGAGAACCGAGATAAGGTCGAAGCGATGACCGCCGCACTGATGGAGTGGGAGACGATCGACGCCGATCAGATCAACGACATCATGGCCGGCCGTCCGCCGCGTTCGCCGAAGAGCTCGACGCCGTCGGCAACCGACGCCTCGTCGGGCGGCAGCCCGGGCACCGAGGTCAAGCCGGGCAGCGCAACGGCGCCGGCCTGATAGGCGACCAGTAGAAAGTGCGGGCCGGTGTGTTTCACACCGGCCCGTTTTGCATTTATCCGTTTGCGCGAAGCACTACCACGTGTCGAAAGTCGAATCCCCTTTTTTGCCTATTCCCGAGCCGCTGCAATGCGGCCGCTTCAAGCTGACCTTTGAACGCCCGTTGGTCATGGGCATTCTGAACGTCACTCCCGATTCTTTTTCCGACGGCGGCAAATACGCAATGCGCGGCGATGCGTTGCGCCAGGCCGAGCGTATGATGCTCGACGGCGCGGACATCATCGATATCGGTGGCGAATCGACGCGCCCGGGCGCCCCGCCGGTGCCGCTCGACGAAGAACTGGAGCGGGTGATCCCGCTCGTCGATCAATTGCGCGGCGCGAATGTGCCCTTGTCGATCGACACCTACAAGCCCGAAGTGATGCGCCACACGTTGGCCGCCGGCGCCGATCTGATCAACGACATCTGGGGCTTCCGGATGCCCGGCGCGATCGACGCCGTGCGCGACAGCGAGTGCGGCCTGTGCGTCATGCACATGCTCGGTGAGCCGCAGACCATGCAGCTCGGTGAGCCGGTCTACGACGACGTCGTGAGCGAAGTTCGCGATTTTCTTGAGGAGCGCGTCGCGACACTTGAGCGGGCGGGCATTGCGCGTGCTCGTATCAGCGTGGACCCGGGTTTCGGCTTCGGCAAGACGGTAGTCGAGCATAATTACACGCTGCTCGCGCATCTGCCGGATACGGCGCCGCGAGCCGAGCCTCCGTATCCGATTCTTGCTGGCATGTCGCGCAAGTCGATGGTCGGCGCGGTGGTGGGACGCCCAGCGCCGGAACGCGTCGCCGGCAGTATTGCGGCGGCGGTGTGCGCCGCTGAACGGGGCGCTGCGATTCTGCGCGTGCACGACGTCGCGCAAACAGTAGATGCATTAAAAGTATGGGCAGCTATGCGCGACGCGGCGGATCACAGCCGCGCGCGCGGTTGAACCCACAAGCCAAGGAGGAAGATAAAACATGGCACGTCGTTATTTCGGAACGGACGGCATTCGGGGCAAAGTCGGCGAAGGGCCGATCACGCCGGAGTTTGTATTGCGGCTTGGCTACGCGGCCGGCAAGGTGCTGGCAGGCGCGGACCGCTGGGCCAAATCGGGTACGCGGCCAACCGTGTTGATCGGCAAAGACACGCGGGTGTCGGGGTACATGCTCGAAGCCGCGCTCGAGTCGGGTTTCTCCGCGGCGGGTGTGGACGTGATGCTGGCCGGCCCGATGCCGACGCCCGGCATCGCCTACCTGACGCGCGCGTTGCGGCTCGCCGCGGGCGTGGTCATCAGTGCATCGCATAACCCGTACTACGACAACGGCATCAAATTTTTCTCCGCCGACGGCAACAAGTTGCCGGACGAAGTGGAGTCGCAGATCGAGGAGCAGCTCGATCTGCCGCTCGCTTGCGCGGCATCCGAGCAACTGGGCAAGGCGCGGCGTCTCGACGACGCGGCGGGCCGCTACATCGAGTTCTGCAAGAGCACGTTCCCGGCGGCGTTCGATCTGCACGGCCTGAAGCTGGTAGTCGACTGCGCGCATGGCGCCGCTTATGACGTGGCGCCGCACGTGTTCCACGAGCTCGGCGCCGAGGTGATTCCGATCGGCGTCGCGCCGAACGGCTTCAACATCAACGACGGTGTCGGCGCGACCGCACCGGATGCGCTGGTCCGTGCCGTGCGCGCGAATCATGCGGATCTGGGCATCGCGCTCGATGGCGACGCCGACCGTCTGCAGGTGGTCGATGCGGCAGGGCGCCTCTACAACGGCGACGAACTGCTGTACATCCTGGTCAAGGATCGAGTTGCGACCGACGGCAAAGTGGACGGCGCGGTCGGCACCTTGATGACGAATATGGCGGTGGAAGTGGCGCTGCAGGAAGCCGGCGTGAAGTTCGTCCGCGCGGCGGTCGGCGACCGCTACGTGCTCGAGCAGTTGCGCGAACACGGCTGGCAACTCGGCGCCGAGGGCTCCGGCCATATTCTTTCGCTCGACCGCCATTCCACGGGCGACGGCATCGTCTCCGCGCTGCTGGTGCTGGCGGCCATGAAACGCAGCGATAAGACGCTCGCAGACCTGCTCGACGGCGTCACGCTGTTCCCGCAGAAGCTGATCAACGTGCGCATGAAGCCTGACGCGGACTGGAAGAGCAGCGATCTGATTCGCCGCGCCATCGCCAAGGCCGAGAGCGCGCTGGACGGCCGCGGCCGTGTGCTGATCCGCGCGTCCGGCACCGAGCCGGTGCTGCGCGTGATGGTGGAAGCAGAAAATGCCGCCGACGCGCTTCAGCACGCGGAGTCGATTGCCGGAGCCGTGAAAGAGGCAACGGCGTAAGCCGCGCGCTGTTGCGGCGAGAGGGCGTGGGGACGACGAGCATATCGTCCGGACGCCCTCTCGCTGTCCGCAATCTGCAATTCAGCGTCGCAATCACCACGCGGCAATTAGCGCCTACCGCCCGCAGCGCGTCACGCTTCACGTGACCAAGTGTCGCCAACTCAGACAGCGAACCGCGCAAAAGACACATCGCCAAAAAAGGCACACCGCCAGGCAGACCGGCGCTCAAACACGCAGGACCAAAACGCGCAGCCCCAAAAGACGCAGCCCCAAAAAGACGCGGCCCCAAAAGACAATGCCAACGCTCTAGCCGCACTCCAACCACCGTCTCCCCCGCCGCAGCATCCCGCACAACCCACGCCGCATCTTTTTCCTCAAACGCGCACTCGCAAACGTTCGCGCCCCATCTTTCTTCGACTAATCTAAAGAGCGGTACGATCTTCGCCGGAAAGTCAGCGTTTTCCCTGACGAGGCGCCTTTCAGTCGTGTAATCCCACTGTCACATCCGTTTCACGTTAAGTCACGTTACTGTCACAAAGAGACCCTAAGCTTCGCGGTGATCGTCTTACACGCTCACACCGCTCACACCTTTGGAGGTCTCATGAAATTGATGCAAACCGTGTTCGCTGGCGTTGCTGGCGCGCTTTTCGCGATCGCAGCGCAAGCCGCAGACATCACCGGCGCGGGCAGCACCTTCGCAGCACCGATTTACACGAAGTGGGCCGACTCGTATCAGAAATCGGGCGGCGGCAAGGTGAACTATCAAGGCATCGGCTCGTCGGGCGGCGTGAAGCAGATCGTCGCGAAGACCGTCGACTTCGCCGGTTCGGACGCTCCGCTGAAGGACGACGAACTCGCCAAGGAAGGCCTGTTCCAGTTCCCGACCGTGGTCGGCGGCGTGGTGCCGGTCGTCAACGTGCCGGGCGTGAAGCCGGCTGAACTGACGCTGTCGGGCGAAGTGCTCGGCGACATTTATCTGGGCAAGATCAAGAAGTGGAACGATCCGGCGATCGTTGCGCTGAACCCGAAGGTCAAGCTGCCGGATACCGACATCGCCGTGGTTCGCCGCGCCGATGGTTCGGGCACCAGCTTCATCTGGACGAACTATCTGTCGAAGGTCAACGCGGACTGGAAGTCGAAGGTCGGTGAAGGTTCGACGGTCAACTGGCCGACGGGCACGGGCGGCAAGGGCAACGACGGCGTTGCGGCCTTCGTGCAACGTCTGCCGGGCGCAATCGGCTACGTGGAATGGGCGTACGCGAAGCAGAACCACATGACGTATGTCGCGCTGAAGAACTCGACGGGCACGGTTGTCGAACCGAAGACGGACACCTTCAAGGCAGCGGCAGCAGGCGCGGACTGGTCGAAGTCGTTCTACCAGATCCTGACGAACGAGCCGGGCAAGAACGCATGGCCGATCGTCGGCGCGACGTTCGTGCTGGTTCACACGACGCAAGAGAAGGCGCCGCAAGGCAGCGAAACGCTGAAGTTCTTCGACTGGGCGTTCAAGAACGGCACGCAAGCCGCGAACGATCTGGACTACATCTCGCTGCCGGATTCGGTCGTGTCGGAAATCCGCACGCAATGGAAGGCAAAGGTGAAGGACGCTTCGGGCAAGGCAATCGCCGAGTAAATGCGGCGATGAGCGCGGCAGCGCAAGCGCTCGGTATCGGTAGCACGTAACACGTTGGCCGTCCTCATGTGAGGACGGCCAATGGCTTTAACCCCCGGCATTACCGGCCGCATGACACGTGTCGTGCGGCAACTGGAAACAGGTCCATCAGGCTCTCATGTCCGATATCCAATTAGCGCCCGGTGCGAGCAGGTCGACCCCGCCCGGCAGCGCGTCGCAGCAGAAAGCGCCCAGCCGCGCCGGCGATGTGATCTTCGGCGGTCTCGCGCGCCTCGCCGCTATCATCACTTTGCTGCTGCTCGGCGGCATCATCGTTTCGCTGATCGTCGCGTCCATGCCGTCGATCAAGCAATTCGGCCTCAGCTTCCTGTGGACCGCCGACTGGGATCCACCCAGCAAGCAATTCGGCGCGCTGGTGCCGATCTACGGCACCATCGCCACCTCGATCATTGCACTCATCATCGCGGTGCCCGTCAGCTTCGGCATCGCGCTATTCCTGACTGAACTCTCGCCCGCGTGGCTGCGCCGCCCGCTCGGCATCGCGATCGAACTGCTCGCCGCGATTCCGTCGATCGTGTACGGCATGTGGGGTCTGCTGGTGTTCGCGCCGATCTTCGCGACCTGGTTCGAGAAGCCGCTCGGCGCGGTGCTCGGCGGCATTCCGGTGGTCGGAGCGCTGTTTCAGGGCGCGCCGATCGGCATCGGCATTCTGTGCGCCGGGGTCATACTTGCGATCATGATCATTCCGTACATCGCCTCGGTGATGCGCGACGTCTTCGAAGTCACGCCGGTTCTGCTGAAGGAATCGGCGTACGGCATCGGCTGCACGACGTGGGAAGTGATGTGGAAGATCGTGCTGCCCTTTACGAAGAGCGGCGTGATCGGCGGCGTGATGCTGGGTCTGGGCCGCGCGCTCGGCGAGACCATGGCTGTCACGTTCGTGATCGGTAACACCAATCTGCTCGACAACGTGTCGCTCTTTTCGCCGGGCAACAGCATCACGTCGGCGCTCGCCAACGAATTCGCCGAAGCGGATCCGGGCCTGCACACGTCGGCGCTGATGGAACTCGGCCTCATCCTGTTCGTGATTACTTTCATCGTGCTGGCGATCTCCAAGGTCATGCTGCTGCGTCTTCAGAAAGCGGAGGGCGCGAAATGAGCCAGCCCACTTTGAATATGCCGGGTTCGAACGACGCCGCCGCGCTCGAAGCGATGCGCGTGCGTCTGCAAGGCCGCCGCCGCATGAAGAACGCGATCGCGCTGACCATGTCGCTCGCCGCCATGGCGTTCGGCCTGATCTGGCTGGTCTGGATTCTCTATACGACTTTGCGTCTCGGTATCGGCGGCTTGTCGGTCGAGCTGTTCACGCAATCTACGCCGCCGCCGAACACCGATGGCGGCGGTCTCGCCAACGCGATCGTCGGCAGTCTGATGCTGGTCGGACTCGCGACTTTCGTCGGCACGCCGATCGGTATTCTGGCTGGCGTCTATCTCGCCGAATACGGTCAGAAGGGCTGGCTCGCGAGCGTCACGCGTTTCATCAACGACATTCTGTTGTCGGCGCCTTCGATCGTGGTGGGCCTCTTCGTCTACGCGCTGGTCGTCGCGAAGATGGGCCACTTCAGCGGCTGGGCCGGCGTCTTCGCGCTCGCCTTGCTGCAGATTCCGATCGTCATCCGCACCACGGAAAACATGCTGAAACTGGTGCCGAACGCACTGCGTGAAGCGGCTTTCGCGCTCGGCACGCCGAAGTGGAAGATGGTGCTGTCGATCACGCTGAAGGCCTCGATCGCGGGTATCGTCACTGGCGTGCTGCTCGGCGTGGCGCGTATCGCAGGCGAAACCGCGCCGCTGCTCTTCACGGCGCTGTCGAACCAGTTCTTCTCGACGGACATGGGCCAGCCGGTCGCGAACCTGCCGGTCACGATCTACAAGTTTGCGATGAGCCCGTTCGCGCAGTGGCAATCGCTCGCGTGGGCCGGCGTCTTCCTGATCACGCTCGCGGTGCTGGGATTGAACATCCTCGCGCGCACGATCTTCTCGAACAAGTAAGGGCGGAGTGTAATCCGATGAATATGGCAGAAACTCAACTCAATCCGATCCAGCGCCACACTGCGCCCGCCGGTTTCGATCCCGCCCAGAGCGGCCAGTCGCAGGCGCCGTCGCGCCCGAAGATCGAGATCAACGATCTGAACTTCTTCTACGGCAAGTATCACGCGTTGAAGAACATCAATCTGCAGATTCCCGAAGGCAAGGTGACCGCGTTCATCGGCCCGTCGGGTTGCGGCAAGTCCACGCTGCTGCGCACGCTGAACAAGATGTACGCGCTCTATCCGGAACAGCGCGCCGAAGGCGAGATCCTGATGGACGGCGAAAACCTGCTGACCTCCAAGCGCGATATCTCGCTCTTGCGCGCACGGATCGGCATGGTGTTCCAGAAGCCGACGCCGTTTCCAATGTCGATCTACGACAACATCGCGTTCGGCGTGAAGATGTTTGAAACGCTGCCGCGCTCGGAGATGGACGACCGCGTCGAATGGGCGCTGACCAAGGCCGCGCTGTGGAACGAAGTGAAGGACAAGCTCGGCCAGAGCGGCTACGGTTTGTCGGGCGGCCAGCAGCAGCGTCTGTGCATCGCGCGCGGTATCGCGATCCGTCCGGAAGTGCTCCTGCTCGACGAGCCGTGTTCGGCGCTGGACCCGATTTCGACGGGCCGCATCGAAGAACTGATCGCCGAATTGAAGAGCGATTACACGGTGGTGATCGTCACGCACAACATGCAACAGGCGGCCCGCTGTTCGGACTACACTGCCTATATGTACCTCGGCGAGTTGATCGAATTCGGCGATACCGAAAAGATCTTCATCAAGCCGGTCCGCAAGGAAACTGAGGATTACATCACTGGCCGCTTCGGTTAACGCGCCGAACAAAACAAGGAGTACCACATGTCCGACAAACACCTGTCCAGCCAGTTCGACGCCGACCTGAATCTGGTTTCTTCCAAGGTGCTCGAAATGGGCGGCCTGGTCGAATCGCAGATCGTCAAGGCCATGCAGGCGCTCAACGAATTCGATCTCGACATCGCCGAACAGGTGATCGCCGCGGAAGATCGTCTGAACAAGATGGAAGTGGAAATCGACGAAGAGTGCAGCAACATCATCGCGCGCCGTCAGCCGGCCGCGCGTGATTTGCGTCTCCTGATCGCGATTTCGAAGACCATCACGAATCTCGAACGCGCCGGCGACGAAGCCGAAAAAATCGCCAAGCGCACCAAGCGATTGATGGAAGACGGCGCCTCGCGCACCATCAATATCGCCGAAATCAAGTTGTCGGGTGAAATGGCGGTGTCGATTCTGCGCCGCGCGCTCGACGCGTTCGCGCGCCTCGATACGGTCGCCGCCGCGCAGATCGTGCGCGACGATAAAGCGATCGACGAAGAATTCCGCGCCTTCGTGCGCAAGCTGATTTCGTACATGACCGAAGATCCGCGTTCGATCTCCGTGGGCCTCGACTTCCTCTTTATCGCCAAGGCGATCGAGCGGATCGGCGACCACGCGAAGAACATCGCCGAATTCATCATTTACATCGTGAAGGGCACGGACGTGCGGCACAAGTCGCGCGACGCGCTCGAACGCGAAGCACTCAGTTAATCCAGACATAAGGACCAGAGGTGCCGATGCCCAGCAGCATTCTCGTCATTGAAGATGAGCCCGCCATTTCCGAACTGATTTCGGTCAATCTTCAACACGCCGGACACTGCCCGATTCGCGCGTACAACGCGGAACAGGCGCAGAACCTGATCAGCGACGTATTGCCCGACCTCGTCCTGCTCGACTGGATGTTGCCGGGTAAATCGGGCATCGCGTTCGCTCGCGATCTGCGCAACAACGAGCGCACGAAACATATCCCTATCATCATGCTGACCGCGCGTGGCGACGAGCAGGACAAGGTGCTCGGCCTCGAAATCGGCGCCGACGACTACGTCACCAAGCCGTTCTCGCCGAAAGAACTGATGGCACGCATCAAGGCGGTGTTGCGCCGCCGTGCGCCGCAGTTGACCGAAGACGTAGTCGCGATCAACGGTCTCAAGCTCGATCCAGCCACTCACCGCGTGGCCGCGAATGGCGACGGCAGCGAGATCAAGCTCGATCTCGGCCCGACGGAATTCCGCCTGCTGCACTTCTTCATGACGCACCCCGAGCGCGTGCACAGCCGCACGCAATTGCTCGATCAGGTGTGGGGCGACCACGTGTTCGTCGAAGAGCGCACGGTGGACGTGCATATCAAGCGTTTGCGCGCAGCTCTCAAGCCGGCCGGGTGCGATGCTATGATTGAGACGGTACGCGGCAGCGGCTACCGGCTTGCGAAGAGCGCCTGAGGCGCGCATTAGCGGCGTTCGCGCCGCCGCGCTGGGTACGTTTATTCGCCACGATAGGCGCCGCGATTTCCGTCCCGGCGCATAGGCTTTTCTCTTCGATCGCTAGACCATGAACATCATCTGGGCGCGCTCCATCGTGTCGGTCGTGCTGCTGGCTGTTCTGTGCGCGGTGGTCGGCGCACTCGTGAACGTCAAGGCAGCGCTCGTCCTCGCGATCGTCATGCTGCTCGCGCAGAGCCTTTTCAGCACCTTCCATAAACAGCGTCTGTGGCGTTTGCTCGACGCGCCGGTTTACGGCGAAGTGCCGAGCGCCCCCGGCATCTGGGGCGAAATCTACTACCGTCTGCATAAGCTCGCGAAGCGCTGGCACGCCCAGGTGCGCTCGGTCGAGCAGCAGCATTCGCGCTTCATTCAGGCTATCCAGGCCTCGCCGAACGGCGTGGCGATGCTCGACGATCACGACCAGATCGAGTGGTGCAACGCGATCTCGGAACTCCATTTCGGCCTGGACGCGAAGCGCGATCTGCGCCAGCACATCACGCATCTGGTGCGCCAGCCGGACTTCGTTCGCTATCTGAATTCGCATCGCTACGAAGAAATGCTGATCATGCGCGGCATGGGCGACAAGCGGCAAAACGTGCTGTCGGTGCAGGTGTTTCCGTACGGCGAGAATCGCAAACTGGTGCTCTCGCAAGACATCACCGAACTCGAACGCACCGATGCGATGCGGCGCGACTTCGTCGCCAATGTTTCGCATGAACTCAAAACGCCGCTCACGGTTCTCTCGGGTTTTCTGGAAACCATGCGCGAGTTGCCGCTGAGCGAAGCCGAACGTTCGCGCTATCTCGAACTGATGGAGCAGCAGGCTTCGCGCATGCGCCATATCGTCAGCGATCTGCTGGTGCTCGCCAAACTCGAAGGCGACAACAAGCCGCCGAGCGATCAGATGATCGATATGCGCGCGGTGTTGCGGCATCTGCGCGACGACGCGGAAAACCTGTCGAGCGATCATCACAAGATCGTGTTCGATGCCGACGAAGGGCTCACGGTCACCGGTGTCGAAACGGAAATTCTCAGTGCGTTGGGCAATCTCGTCACGAACGCGATCCGCTACACGCCGGACGGCGGCGCGATCAAAGTGGCCTGGCATGCGCAGGGCGGCAATGCGATATTTTCCGTGACGGACAGCGGACTCGGCATTCCGGCCGTGGACATTCCGCGCTTGACGGAGCGTTTCTATCGCGTCGATCGCAGCCGTTCGCGCGACACCGGCGGCACGGGTCTCGGGCTCGCGATCGTCAAGCATGTGCTGCAGCGTCACGATGCGCAACTCGACGTGAAGAGCGAAGAGGGGCGTGGCAGCACGTTCACCGTGCGCTTCCCGGTGTATCGCACGGCGCGCCGGCAACCGGCGCCGGCTTGAACGTAACCGCATCGGAATGAAGAAAAGCCCGCATTTAGCGGGCTTTTTTACGCGTGTCGCGTTTGTTGGTAGCCCGCCAGAGCGAGCGCAGTCACTAACGTTACGAACAGAATTTCCCCAGCAGACTCATCTGCGCATTGCGCGAGGACTTGCCCGGCCGGCGGCGCCGATAATGGCCGTCGCTTTGCATCAGCCACGCGGATTGATTGTCGCCAAGAAACGCCGACAGGCCTTCAGCGATCACACGCCGCTTCAAACGGCGGTTGTTGATCGGAAACGCCACTTCAACACGCCGGAAGAAATTGCGATCCATCCAGTCGGCGCTCGACAGATAGACTTGCTCCTTGCCGCCGTCGTAAAAGTAGAAGATGCGATGGTGTTCCAGAAAGCGCCCGACGATCGAGCGCACCGTGATGTTCTCCGAAAGCCCCGCCACGCCCGGCTGCAACGAGCACACGCCACGCACGATCAGATCGATTTTCACGCCGGCCTGCGCGGCTTCGTACAACTCGGCGATCACCGTGGGTTCGAGCAGCGCATTCATCTTCGCGACGATGCGTGCCTTCTTACCCGCGCGCGCATGCTCGGCTTCGGCGCGGATCGCTTCGACCAGTTTCGGATGCAGCGTGAACGGCGATTGCCACAACTCGTGCAGCTTCAGCTCGCCGCCAATGCCGGTCAGTTGCTGGAACACGTGATGCACGTCTTCGCAGATTTTCTGATCGGCGGTCATCAAACCGAAGTCGGTGTAAAGACGCGCGGTGCGCGGGTGGTAGTTACCGGTGCCGAGGTGCACGTAGCGCTTGAGCGTGGTCTTGCCGCCCACCGACACGCGCCGTACGATCAGCATCATCTTCGCATGGCACTTGTGGCCCACCACGCCGTACACCACGTGCGCGCCGACTGCCTCGAGCTGCGAGGCCCAGTTGATGTTGGTTTCCTCGTCGAAGCGCGCGAGCAGTTCGACCACTACCGTGACTTCCTTGCCGTTGCGCGCCGCTTGCATGAGCGCGTCCATCAGCGGCGAATCGGTGCCGGTGCGATAGATGGTCTGCTTGATCGCGACCACGTTCGGATCTTTGGCCGCCTGCAGCAGCAGTTCGAGCACCGGCTGAAAGCTCTCGTACGGATGATGCAGCAACACGTCGCCCTGATCGATCACGTCGAACATGCTGGCGCTGTTGGCGACCTGCGGCGGAATCGCGGGGATGTGCGGCACGAACTTGAGATCGGGACGGTCCACCATCTCCGGCAATTGCATCAGCCGCACCAGATTGACGGGGCCGTCGGCGTAATAGCAGTCCTTGTCCGAGAGGCCACTTTCGTCGAGCAGGCGCCGCACGACATGCGTGGGCGTTTCCGCCGACACTTCGAGCCGCACCGCATTGCCCAGATGCCGCGCCGGCAATTCGCCCTGCAACGCGACGCGCAGATTGGTGATTTCATCTTCGTCGACAAACAGTTCGCTATTGCGCGTGATGCGAAACTGATTGCAACTGCGCACCACGAGGTTTGGAAACAGCTCGCCGACAAAGCGTTGCAACAGCGAGCTCAGCAGCACGAAACCATGCGGATAGCCCGACAGTTCCTGCGGCATGCGCACGAGCCGCGGCAGCGCGCGCGGCGCCTGCACGATGCCCATCATCGCCTGACGGCCGAACGCGTCCTTGCCTTCCAGTTCGACGACGAAATTCAGGCTCTTGTTGAGCACGCGTGGAAACGGATGCGCCGGATCGAGGCCGATCGGCGTGAGCACGGGTAACAGTTCGTCGAAGAAGTAATTGCGCGCCCATTCGGTCTGCGCTTCGTTCCACGCTTCGGTGCCGTGAAAATAGATACCTTCTGCTTCGAGCGCGGTGAGCACCGTGTCGTGCAGCATGGTGTACTGGCGATGCACGAGCTTCTGCGCGCGTTCGACCACGAGGTCGTACACGTGCTGCAGCGACATGCCGTCCGGCGATAGCGCGCCGGGGTTGTCGCGCATCTGTTCCTGCAGTCCGGCCATGCGGACTTCGAAGAATTCGTCGAGATTGCTACTGGTGATGCAGATGAAGCGCAGGCGTTCGAGCAAAGGGACGGCTGGGTCGGCAGCTTGTGCCAACACACGCTCGTTGAAACCCAGAATGCCCAGCTCGCGATTCAATAAGGGGTAGCGGATGGACATCGGCAGCGAGAATGGAATGTCAGGAAGAGAGGCGGAAAGACGCTCGGAAATTCTCACAGTATGATGACGTTGTTATGACATTCTCGATTTTTTATTCTACGCCGTAATCGGCACGTGTCGTCAATATGACGCAGTCGGTATGGGACCATTGGGCACCCCCATTGCTGCGAGGTGACATCGTGAGGCCCGGTACGCTTAGAATGGCGTCTTTGAACAGCGCGGCCGGCCAGAAGGCGCCCAGGGCACCCGATGGACACGGAGCGTTCCCCGCATCCAACGCCGCCGCGCTCGCGCGCATGGAGTCCGCTTACCCGATGGTCAATACTCCGCAACTCCTCGCCGCCGTCGATCTCGGCTCGAACAGCTTCCGGCTGATCGTGGGCCGGGTCGAGGAAACCGACGCGGGCAGCCAGATCTATCAAGTCGATGCCTTGCGCGAGCCGGTGCGTCTGGCCGCCGGTCTGTCGCGCGACAAGATGCTCGACCGTGCCTCGCAAGTGCGCGGCTGGGACGCGCTCAAGCGTTTTGGCGAGCGTCTTCGCGACTTTCATCCCGATCACGTTCGCGCGGTCGCAACCAATACATTGCGCATCGCCAAGAATGCCGGCGAATTTCTCGGCGAGGCGCAGGCCGCGCTCGGTTTCCCGATCGAAGTGATCGCCGGGCGTGAAGAAGCGCGCCTGATCTACGCGGGCGCAGCACACTCCGTGCCCGCGAGCCCGGGTAAGCGTCTCGTCGTCGACATCGGCGGCGGCTCGACGGAATTCATCATTGGCTCGCATTACACGCCCATCAAGATGGAGAGCCTGTATATCGGCTGCGTGAGTCATAGCCGGGCGTTTTTCCCCGCCGGCAACGTCGACGAATACACGATGCGCCAGGCCGAACTCGCCGCGGGCCGCGAAATCCAGATCATTTCCGCCGAGTACAAGAAAACCGGCTGGGAGCAGGCGATCGGCTCGTCGGGCACCGCGCGCGCGTTGGCCGAATTGGTGGAGGCAAATAACTTCAACGACCCGGGCGTCACGCACGGCATCTCGCGTGGTGGTCTCGAACGGCTCAAGCGCGCGCTGATCAAGGCGGAGAACGTCAACCGGCTGAAGCTCGTCGCGTTGAAGGGCGATCGTATTCCCGTGCTGGCGGGCGGTCTGTCCATCATGATCGCGGTGTTCGACGAACTCGGTGTCGACTACGTCGATACGACGGACGGCGCCTTGCGCCTCGGCGTGCTATACGACCTGCTAGGCCGTTCGCAGCACGAAGACATGCGTACGGTCACGGTGGAAGGCTTCATGCGCCGCTATGGCGTGGATCGCGCGCAGGCGGGGCGCATCGGCGAACTCGCGGTGCGCTTCTACGAACAGTTCGCGGAACCCGACGAAGAACGCCGCGCGGAAAACCGCACGTTTCTCGGCTGGGCGGCGGCGCTGCACGAAATCGGTCTGTCGATCTCGCATAGCGCGTATCACAAGCATTCGGCTTATATCGCAAGCAACGCGGACATGCCGGGCTTTTCGCGCACCGATCAGGCGCGGCTTGCCGCGCTCGTGCTCGGTCACGCGGGCAAGCTCGGCAAGCTGTCGCAGACACGCGAAGTGGAGTGGCCGCTGCTGTTCTGTCTGCGGCTCGCGGCGCTGCTCTGCCGCCGGCGTGCGGACGTCGGCCTGCCGGGCATTGCGGTGGCGCAGGTCAACGGCGGTTACGAGGTGCGTTTGCCGAACGAGTGGGTGGCCAACAACCCGCTCACCGACTACAGCCTGATTCAGGAGGCCGCGGAGTGGGAGAAGGTCGGCATTCCGTATCGCGTGGTCTATACGGACGACTGAAGCCTTGTGCATGGCGCATTGCGGACGAACGAGAAAGCCCGGCATGTTGCCGGGCTTTTTTGTGGCCGCTTGTTTTGTTTCTGCAAGTCGCGTCACAGCGCGTCTTGCGTGCGAATCAGCTTAGCGCGGCAGCGCATCGCCGAGGAAGTGGCGGGCGTAACGCGCATTGATATCGGACAAACGGAACAGCGTCAGAAAGTCCGCGGTATTGAAATCGGGATCCCATGCCGGCGCGCCGCAAATCTTTGCGCCCAGACGCAGGTAACCCTTCACCAACGGCGGCGGTGCCACTTCGGCGCCCGTTTGCAGTTCATCGACCGGCAGCGGTGTATGCGGAAACGCGCGATATTCCGGCGCGGTCAGCGCGTTGTCGCGCAGCGAGCAATACAGATTCGCCGCGTAGTGGCCGCCGTCGACCATCGCCACGCTCGCGCAGCCGAGCATCGTCTCGTAGCCGTTGTGTTTCATGTACGCGGCAAGGCCCGCCCACAGCGACATGATCACCGAGCCGCTGCGATAGTCGGGATGCACGCAGGAACGGCCCACTTCGACCATCTTGGCGCGCAGGTGCGTGAGGCGCGACACGTCGAATTCGCTTTCCGCATACAGGCGGCCAATTCGCGCGGCCTGATGCGGCGGCAACGCGCGATATGTGCCGACCACGTTCAACGTGTCGAGATCGCGCACCAGCAGGTGATCGCAGTAGGAGTCGAACGAATCGACATCGAGACCTGCGGGGCCTGTCAGGCGCGCGCCCATTTCGTCGGCGAACACGCGGTAGCGCAGACGCTGTGCTTCGCGCAGTTCTTCGTCGGTGCGCGCCCACGTGACTTGCAGGCGATGCTGGGCGGTGACCGTTTCCTCGGCGCGCGGCAGACGGCGCGACTCGAAGATCGAAGCGAGGGGCAGGGTGGGCGTCGGCAGTTCTCGCATGGGGGGTCCTGGTCGAAAAAAGGGAGATTTCTTTTTTCGCCAATGTAGTAACGCCTGGTGACGCTCGCATGGCAAACCCGTGACGATTGGATGACTGCCCGTAAGCTGCGTGCCCGCGGCTTGTAATGATGCGAACGGGGCCGATGAGTGTTGTTTCCGCGCGAAACGTGGGGAATCGAGGAAATGGGTGGGGGTAATTCAAGCGCCGGGACGGTGAGGTCCCGGCGATGTGGGTGAAGCGTGTGATCGGCTTGGTAGTTCGGCGCCATCGCGCGCGGCGCTTGGTTTTTATAGGCGCGGGCCTCGCCTCGTCGAAGCGAATCCGGCTCAGACCAGATCGGGCGTCATGGCGGCGCGCAGCACGGCCTGGTCGTCGCCATCGCGCTCGCGGCTCGCGATCCACCACACGCCCGCTTTCTTCAGCGGCCAGCTCCCGTCGCTATTGCCGAGCAGCCGTGCGGCGACGTGGCCGAGCGTCGGTTGATGGCCGACGATCACCACCGTCTGCGCGACGCCTTTAGGCCAGCCCGCGGCGTTGAGCACGTCGTCGGGGCTCGCGTTGGGCGCGAGTTCGCGCACTACGCGGTATTGATCGCTCAGCGTCTCGGCGGTCTGGATGGTGCGCACAGCAGGGCTCGCGAGCACGACGGCGTCGTCGGGCAGGCGGGTGCGCAGCCATTTGGCGACGTTTTGCGCCTGCTTGCGGCCTCGGGTGGTGAGCGCCCGCGCGAGGTCGGTGCTGGCGATGTCTTCGGCTTCGGCGTGACGCCAGAGAATCAGATCCATGCGTGTCTCCTTGACTCTGCTTGCGGCGCTTGAGCCTGATGAGGCAGGCCGGCGCCAAGTTTAGTCACTGTCGCACGCTGGCCCGTCATGCCGCAAGGCAAAGGCTCGGACTGACCGTATCAGCGCGCGGATGTATCGCAGGCGAGAGTCTGAAAGCCCGAACAAAGCCCAAAAAGCAAAAACCCGCGAAGCCGGAGGCTACGCGGGTTTCGTGTTGCTTTTCGTGGTCGGAGCGAAAGGATTCGAACCTTCGACCCTCTGATCCCAAATCAGATGCGCTACCAGGCTGCGCTACGCTCCGACGAATCCGAGATTCTACGTGGCATTGGGTGCCAGAGTCAATCACGAATTGCACCGGAGTGAAACGGGAGCTGGGATGCGCGAGTCGGCTGCGTTATATCCGGCCCATCAGCAGCAGCACGATCACGATGACCAGCACGACGCCCAGCACGCCGGTCGGCCCATAGCCCCAGCCACTGCTGTACGGCCAGCTCGGCAACGCGCCGATCAGCAGAAGAATGAGCACGATAATTAGTATGGTTCCAATGGTCATTCGAGTTCTCCCTGTCTGGCCTGAGCCAGTTAGTCTGATTGGTTCGGCGCATTCACGCCGGGACGCTCGACGCGCAGCTACGCGCTCTTGCACGCTTATACCCAGCAAGGCATGTGCCCAAACGGAAAATGAGGCCAGAGGGAAAGGGCGGGCGGCTGGATGCTCAGGCTGTGGCCAGGAAACGCATCAGGGGAAAGGGCGGACCGGAAAAACTTGCGCGGTTACGGTGGACATGCCATGGGCGTCACCGCGCAATGAGTCGACGTGCGAGCGCGGGCTCGCGCGTGCAATGCAACGCATCAACCGTTCAATTATTCGGACGGAATGTGCGCAGGCGCAGTCGGCAACCCGGTTGTGCGTTCAGTGCCGGCGGCGCATCCAGTGCGGCATGTGCTGATGAGTCAGCCAGTGGTGCACCATGCCTTCGCCATCGTGTTCACGCCGATAGGTTCTCGATTCGTAGATCGACAACACGAGCAGCACGAGCAGACCTATTGCAAGTCCAACCAGACCCGCGATCGTTTCAGCGTCCATGGCAGTCTCCTGTGAGATGCGGCCGTGACTTTATAGTAGGTCACGCGTAACGAAATGGGAGGGTGCACGCGGCGCGTCGCGGCGTCGTGGAATGCACTTTGCGGTTAGACTCTCGGCGCTCGCGCTTGCCCAGTCACCGCCGGGCAGCCGCTTTTTTGGTTCTGCTTCGAGAGACTCTGTTCATGATCCGCGTTTCGATGATTGCGTTGCTGCTGGTTGCCGGCGTTGCCGGTTGTGCGAATGGTCCGTCCGGCCATCACGGCGGGCCGCCGCCGCAAGATCCGGCCGACTACCATGGCGTGCCGACCGACAGCCGTCCGCCCGTGATGGTGCCTGCACCGGTCACGCCGTGAGCATCGGATGATTACGGGCGCGGCAACGATGACGAATAGCAGAAGCGAAGCACCGGCGCGGGCACGCCGGCGCTTCTGACCCGCGCAGACTGTTCGCGCGGAGAGCGCGGGCTGAAGTCATTCTAGGGCGAGCGTCGCGCGTGACATGTGTGCGCTTGTTTCAAGCCGTAACCGGCTGCCGCGATGCGAAATGGGCAAGCCCGCGGGCTCAAGCCGCCGCGTCCGCCATGCCGCGCACGACGCCCGGCACATAACGCGCAAGCGTAAGACCACGTAGCGCCATGAAGAGCAGCATCGCGGCCCATAACCCATGATTGCCGTATAGCGCCAGCAAGGCCCACGACGCCACGGCGAACAGCCCGAACGACACCACCATCGACATCATGAGTTCGCGCGTGCGAGTCGCGCCGATGAACACGCCGTCGAGCAGAAAGCCCAACACGGACACCACCGGCGAGAGCGCGGCCCACGGCAGATACATTTCGGCGGTGGCGCGTACGGCGGCCTGATCCGTCAGACGTTCGACGATCCACGAGCCCGCGCCCCAGTACACCAGCGAAAACCCCAGCGCGCCGAGCGTGGACCACAACGCCGTCACCTTGATCGCCTGCGCGAAAGCGTGCCGGTCGCGCGCGCCGATCGCCGCACCGACGAGAGCTTCGGCGGCGTGCGCGAAACCGTCGAGTCCGTAGGCCATGAACGTCTGAAAATTGAGCAGCAGCGCGTTGGCGGCGAGCGTGGCGTCGCCTTGCTTCGTGCCCAGGTGCGCAAACCAGCCGAACGACGAGAGCAGGCACAGGGTGCGCACGAAGATGTCGCGATTGAGTACCACGAGCCGCTTGAGCGCCGCCGCGTCGAACAGGGCGGCGCGGTTCATCGCAGGCAGGCCGCGCGGCCTGCCGTGCCATAGCAGGGCGGCGCCGAGCACGAAACCGAGCGCGTCGGCGGTGGCCGTGGCCGCGCCGATTCCGGCGACGCCCCAATCGAAGCAATACACATACAGGAGCACGGCCACGATGTTCACGCTGTTGATGAACACCTGCGAGAGCAGCGCGAGCCGCACCTGCTGCGTGCCGAGCAGCCAGCCGAGCACGACGTAATTGCCGAGGGCAAGCGGGGCGGCCCAGATGCGCGCGTGACAGTAAAGCCGCGCGTTGCGCTGCACCGCTTCGCTGCCGCCGATCACGCGCACTACGTAATCGATCAGCGGCATTTGCAGCGCCAGCACCACTGCGCCGATCGCGGCCGCCAGCAACAGCGCGCGTACGACGGTGTTGCGCAACTCGGCGTGGTCGTCCGCACCGTGCGATTGCGCGACCAGACCGGTCGTGCCCATGCGCAGGAAGCCGAAGCCCCAGAACACGAAGTTGAAGAACAGGCCGCCGAGCGCCACACCGCCGAGATACGAAGCGCCATCCAGATGGCCGGCGACGGCGGTATCGACCGCGCCGAGAATCGGCTGCGTCAGATTGGCGAGAACGATGGGAAACGCCAGCGCGAGCACCCTGCGGTGCCAGTGCACGGGAACGGCGGGTGCCGCTGCCGACGTGTCAGCGTCGCGCGCGGCTTCGCTCAACTGCGTTCCTGCACGCACACCCAGGGCGAGACGACGACGGCCCACAGATCCGGGTCGCGCGCGGCGAAGTCGGCGGCGGTTTCCGCCTGCACGCGCTCGACGAGTCCGGCGGACAGCCATTGCGTGACCTGCGTGGTGTCGTCGCTGGCGATGGCTTCGGCAACGCTCACCAGATCGAGGTCGCGCGCGACGCGCAGCAGGATGCCGCGTGCGAAGAAACGTTCGAGCTCGCTCCAGCCGATCTTGGCGGTTTCGGCGAGCAGCTTGGCGTACAGCGGGCTATGGGTGGCGTCGTTGGAAGTCATCGTAAGCGGGTTCCGGCGGGGCCGTTACTATAAACCATCGGCGCGGACCGCCAGCGCGGCGCGCGTTCCGGTAGGCTATGGGTCCTGCGAAATTCATTCTGAACCTTCATGTCACTGGATTCAACGGCGCCGGCTTCGGGCGCGCGAGCTCACGTCGTGACGGACGCCGCGCTCACGCGCGCGGAAGTGGAGCGACTCGTCGCGGCCAGCCTCGCCGGCAATCAGGCGCCGCTTCATTTCGCCGACTGCGATTTCGAAGGCGTCGACCTGTCGCGACTCGATCTGCGCGGCGCCGAGTTTCAGCGCTGCACGATCGTCGAGACGTCGTTTTTCGGCGCGGCGCTCTCCCATACCCGCTGGGTCCGTTGCCGTGGCCGCGAGGCGGATTTCGCGTCGGCCGATCTGGTCGATGCGGCGTTTCAGTCGAGCGACCTGAACAACACCAGCTGGCGGCGCGCCAAGCTGGCCTCGGCGTCGTTTCATAGCTGCAAGCTGACCGGCGCCAATTTCGAAGCATGCACGGCGCTGGGTTTGAGCTTCGTCGAAACGCTGCTGGTCGGCGCGCACCTGCGCGGGCTGTCGTTTCGCAAAGCCACCCTGCAACAACTGGATTTTTCGGATGCCGATCTGGCCGGCGTGGACTTCCGTGAAGCGATCTTCGACGGCGGCAGCCTGAAGGATGCCCATTTGAAGGGCGCGCGCTTCGACGGCGCGGACCTGCGCGAAGCCGACCTCAGCGGCGTTCGGCTGGTGGACGCGGCGCTCTTCAAGGGCGCGACGATCTCGCATGCCCAGGCGGCCGTGCTCGTCACCGAACTGGGTTTGCGGGTCATGTGAGCGTCCGCGCAAGGTGGCCGATTTTAGCCGTTCGGCCAGCTTGAACGATCGGATGCCAATTCTTATCATTAGATTGGGCGAATCAATTAAGCTGGTCGATTTGCAGTGATGCAATTTGTCGGCGGATTTAATCTCTTTAATATTTTCGCTATTTGCGAATTGTTGTGAAGAAGCCGGTTACTTTGATTAGGTCGGTCAATATCGGATAATAATTCGAAAAGGTGCGGTGGCGCACTAAAGCTACGCGGTACGTAAAGCGTCCGAATCATGCTGGACGAGTTAGCAGAAATCCGCCAGCCCCCAATTCCTCAGGCTTTTCCGGCCGTTTCAGTTGAGCCCCTTGCCTCGCCTGGTCCGGCGGGCAATATCGGGTTTCGAGTCGCGCCATTTAAAGCGTTTCACGTTGAAACGGCGGGCGAATTTGGCCTGTTTGATTCCGACTTTTCCAGTTCATGTAACGCGGAATCGGTACGCCGCATCACACTGATTGCGAAAATTAATATATTGCGCTTGTAAAAGGGGGTTGTTAGATTTCGTTCTGGCGCATGGTGAACCGGTCCTTTGCCGATATGCGCCGAACCCCCGTTAGCCCGGCCTCGTGCCGGGCTTTTTTTCGCCGCGCTACGTCCGAGTCACCGTCGATTCACATGTGCAGCGGATCATGAAAACTTACCTCTCCTTCCTCGAGCATGACCGCGCTAATCATTTTCCTCGGCGTCTGCCCGGTCGCGCTTGGCGTGCTGGTCGCTTTCGCCGCGCGCATCGATCCGCGTTCAGGACGCCGGCGTCGCCGCTAGTCCGGACAGCGGCGCGCGTGGCGTCGTCGTCATTGCTTGCAGCGAACCACCATCGACCGGTTCTTGACGTTCGCACCGAAAATACCGCCGACCGTTCCACCCGAGGTCGCGCCGTTGTCGACGTCTTTCGATACCACGTCGTAGCCGTAATTGCCGCAGACTTCACCCGCGCGCTTGTAGCACTCTGCCCAGCTCGAACTTGCGTCGCTGCCACTGCAGTTGATCGCAAAGCCGGTGTCGCCGCTCGGCAGGTAGGTCATGGTGGTGGTACTGGAGCAGCCGCCGAGGCTGCCCAGCGTCAGCAGGCCGAGACCGATCGCCGCAGCCGTCGCGACGGACGCAAATGCGCTCTTCATACAGATTCCTTACAGATAGACGGAGGAAGACGTGACGCGAAGCCACGTCGTGTCCTGATTGAGCGTTTTATAACACGCCGGGTTCCCTCGTCCGCGGTTGCAGGCTGCCTGCCCGCAATGGACGGTGCAGGCGGCGGGACAGCACGCGAACCGCGCAAACCGGGCCCAGGGCGCTTGCCGACGGCAAGCCAGTGCTCATGCCCCAGCCAGCCGCTAGCGGGGCGGCAGCGCCCGCGACGGATCGATTGAGCGGCCCTGATAGCGCAGTTCGAAGTGCAGCATCACGCGATCGGTATCGGTGTCGCCCATCTCGGCAATTTTCTCGCCGCGTGTGACCGACTCGCCTTCCTTCACCAGCAGCGTGCGGTTGTGCGCGTAGGCGGTCAGATACTCGGCATTGTGCTTGAGAATCAGCAGATTGCCGTAGCCGCGCAAGCCGTTGCCGGCGTACACGACTGTGCCGGGCGCTGCGGCGACCACGGGCGTGCCCGCTGCCGACGAGATATCGATGCCCTTCGAATTGCCGCCGTCGAAACGCCGGATGACCGTGCCGTCGGCCGGCCATACCAGCGAGATCGTCGAAGCCGGCGCCGCGGACGGTGCGCTGTCTGCGGGCGCCGGACGCGGCGTGGCTGAAGCGCTGCCGCCTCCGCTGCTGCGTACCGCGCCACTGGTCGATGCCGTGCCGGCCGGCGGCTCGACGCGCAGCACCTGGCCGACCTCGATGCTGTCCGGATTGGTCAGATTGTTCCAGCGCACGATGCTTTGCACCGACTGCCGGCTACTGCGCGCGATCTTCGACAGCGTATCGCCCCGTTCCACCCGATAAAAGCCCGGCCCCACCGGCGCCGACCCGCACGCGGCGAGCAGTGCCACCAACGACGCGCAGGCGAGCCGTTTCATCATTCTTGTCGTGCTTACCATTGGACCTCGCAAAGCGCTGCCGCGCGCCGATCCCGATCACGCAGCAGGTAGATACAAAGCGCTCGATTCTAACGGTTTTGCGCTGCAGCACGCGAAAAAGGACCACGCGGCAGGCGCGCGCGGCGCGAGACGCGGCGAAATGCAGCGAAATTCGCCTTACAGCCGACCCCGTTGCTCTGCCTGGAATCCGGCAATCAACCTGGCTTGGCCACGCTGATGCGCAGCGCGGCGACCTCGGTCTGCCCGGCTTCGAGCCAACGCAAACCCCTGCCGTTGTGAATCGCGTCCGGCAAGCCGAGCCACGGTTCGACGCAGTAGAAGTCCGACTCCGCGGCTTCGGTCCACGTGGTCACCGCGTACCAGGGCACCGAACCCGGCCGTTGCAGGTCGATGGTGATGAGCCGGTCGAGACCCGGCGCGACGAGCCGTACAGGTTGATCGGGCGTCCCGGCGAGGCAATGGAAGCGATCGTGGATGCGCGCCTCGTCGAGCGTATAGCGCGCTTCGCCCGGCTCGGCGGCGCTGATCGAACCGTCCTCCTGCTGATAGCAGCGCTGTGTGCGTGGCAGTTCCAGCGAGGTCTCGCCACGCTGCGTGTGCGGCAGCGTGAAGTAGAAGTGATGGCCGGCGTAGTAGGGCAGGCGCGTATGGCCGGTATTGGTGGTGGTGAACGTGACGTCGAGCGTATGCGCATCCACGAGGTCGTAGGCGGCCTCGAAACGGAATCCAAATGGATAGCCGCCCCGGGTCGCCTCGCTGTCGGTCAGAATCATGCGCAGGCCGGCGCCGTGCACGTCGGCGTGGGCTTCGAACGGCAGGTCGCGGGCGAAGCCGTGCATCGGCAGTTCGCGCACCGTGCCTTCCGCGTCACGCCAGTAACCGATCTTGCCGTCGACACGATGCCGGCCGAGAAACGCGAACAGCAACGGATTGCCGCCGCGAATCCGCGCGGGCTGGCTCCAGTCGGCATGCTCCGGCCAATGGATGACTTCTTCGCCGTCGATCGTCCACGACATCAGTCGGCCGCCGGCTTGCGGCGCGAAACGGAGCACGGAGGCGTCCTGAGCGATCTCGAGAATGTCCTGTTGCGGGGAGAGGGGCATGGTCGATGGATTGGTGAGTAAGAGGTTGAAGGCAGACCCGGGGGTGCCCGCAGGCGGCGCCATCCTGGCGTACGACCGTCGGAAATTGCCGCGCGGCGCCGCGCGAGAGAATGATTTTGCGCTGCTTTCCGCTACGGGGAAACCCTTCTGGGGAAATTGCGGGTGTCGCCGCAAGGGCATTCTTGCTGATAATTCGTCCGACTGCCCGGTAACTTCGACGTCGGGCGAGACTGCCTCAGGAGGCTGTATGGATCTCGCAATGGCAATGGCTGGCACTTTGTTCGGCATGTTCGCAGCAAGCACGGTCTACTTCTTTTACAAGCTCGAGCGCTGATCCGCGCGTCCCGCCCGGTTTACTCTGCTCATCAGAGGCGTCCGGCCTGTTGAGCGATTCTCCTGTCGGGCATCACGCGGTTCGCTTTACGTCATTTCTGCTGATCCCATAGGGCGGCCATTCACGGCGGCCCGTTTCTCTTTCTGCGCCGTAACAACGGTTTCGAGTTGTGACGCGACGCACAATATTTCCCCGAATGCGGTGCAAACGCTTGGCGCTGACATTGCAGCCAGGCATAATCGGTGCGCTTTGAGGCGCCCGTGGATTCCTTATGCGGCGCGCTTGTCCCCGACATTTTCCTTACAAGGACGCCCCGCGTGAACCTGTCGTTTCTCATCTTCCTGAGCGTGCTGCAAGGCGTCACCGAATTGTTTCCGGTGAGCAGCCTCGGCCATACATTGCTCGTGCCCGCACTGTTCGGCATGCATATCGACAAGCACGCGCCGCAATTGCTGCCGTTCCTCGTCGCGTTGCATCTCGGCACCGCGCTTGCGTTGCTGTGGTACTTCCGCAAACGCTGGTGCGAGTTGGTGCGCGGCTTCTTCGCGTCGTTTGGCGGCCGCCGCAACGACGACGCGCACATGATGTGGGCGCTCATCATCGGTACGATTCCGGCGGGTCTGGTTGGGCTGCTGCTGGAAAAACGGCTCGAGCGGCTTTTTCACGACTTGCGGATCGTGGCGATCGCGCTGATCGTCAACGGTGTGCTGTTGTGGCTCGGCGATCGCCTGCAGCGTTCGCGCGCGCATCAGGCACCGGAGAAGCTGAGTTTCGGTCAGGCGTTTTTTGTCGGTCTCGCGCAGATCGGCGCGTTGATTCCGGGTTTCTCTCGCAGTGGCCTGACGATGATCGCCGGCAATGCTGCCGGCCTGACGGCGGAGAAGTCGGCGGAATTCTCGTTCCTGCTCGGCACGCCGATTATCTTCGCGGCCGGCGTGCTCGAGTTGCCTAAACTGTTCCATGCGCCGGGCCAACTCGCCGATGCGTTGCTCGGCGGCGTGCTGACCGCGATCGCCGCATATCTCAGCGTGCGTTTCCTGATGCGCTATTTCGAGGGCCGCGGACGTCTGGCGTCGTTCGGCGTGTATTGCGTGATTGCCGGCATCGTGTTCCTCGGCTGGTTCATGCTGCATCCGCAACCGGCTTGATGGCGTTCACCATGTCCGTTAGCGTGCCGGCGGGCAGGGGACGATCGGTTATAATCCGGGCCCGGCTCAACTTGCCGGGCCCGTTTGTTTTGTGACTTGCGACAGGCGGTGTGACGCGCGGATTGTTTGCCGGGCGTCCGAGTAGATTTCCCGTCTACGGCACGGTCAGTTAGAATTTCGGTATCCCGCGAACCCTGTGGCTTGCAGAGGCACAGGTTCCAATACCCGAAAGCAGGTTCTCATTGCGGGCGATGCACGTTGTACAGGGTTGCATCGCCTCACTTCAATACGGCAGTAGCTCAGCTGGATAGAGCATCGGCCTTCTAAGCCGAGGGTGGGGGGTTCGAGTCCCTCCTGCCGTACCAATCAAATCAGATCTGTTCGCGGGGCAGTGCGCGCCCTGTCGAGTTGCCGAATTTGTTTCTTCAATGTCCGATTGTGCATCGAGCGTGACCACGCGCTGATCGTCATGCGGGGACGTGTTCTGGGTAGGCTTGCTGATCGGATCAAACCGGCCGTCAGAGTCATGCGCCAAGTCATCTCGAACGACCACTTCATATACGAGCCGGGCCCTTCGAAATTCGAGGGCGCGGGACCTTGAGCGTCGAGTTGCCTATTCGCTTGATCGCCACTTATCAATTTAAAGTTTGAGGCTTTTCGCCTACTGTTATTAGGCTATGCGCGCGGCTGAAGGCGACACGTGTCGCTTCCCGATTTCAGACTTTATCGCCAGCCATGTTCAATATCCTCCTCGTTCCGCTGGACGGCTCGCCCCAGAGTGTCCACGTCATCGACCTGGTCAGCCGCGTCGCGGCGCCGGGTACCGCAACCGTGCACCTTCTGTGCGTTGTCGACCCAGCCTATTTGTTGCCTCCCGGTAGCGAAAGCGATGTCGCGCCCGATGGCCAGAACTATCCGTCCGCATACGCGCAGACATCTTTCGCACAATCCGTCCTGACTGCCGCCGGCGCACAGCTTGCCGACCGGAATCTCACGGTGGAACAGCACCTGTGCGCAGGAAATAGTCCGGCCGACGTCGTCATCGAACAAGCCCGACTGCTGACCGCGGAGGTCATTGTGATGGGACATCACCATTTGTCACGGCTGCGCCGCTGGGCCAATCCTTCGACCAGCGGAGAAGTCATCGACCGGTCGCCCTGTGCGGTACTGATCGAAACCCGGGACGAGAGCTGACTCCATGACGCGGGACAGGCCGTAGCCCATTCCCCGCAGCCGTTCCAGCAAGTGAGATGTTGTGGGCCATCGCGGAGTGCATCCATCGTCGAGCCCTTCGGCAGCCACGGCGGCAGCGCACGAAGCGCCGAACCGCGGCGCTACGCGCGACTGTCACTGCGCTGGTTTCACATCGATCGAGTCGACGCGGTTCGGATAGAACGCCAGATGTTGCGCGATCTCCTTCACGGCCGCATACGGCGACTCATAAGTCCACACCGCATTGACTGTCTTTTCACCACCCGACGGAATGCTGTAGTACGCGCAATCGCCCTTGTAAGGACAGTAGGTCGCGTGATCCGTGCGCTCCAGCAGCGTCATTTCGACGTCGTTGCGCGGAATGTAATACACCGGCGGATACGACGCTTCGCGCAGAACGAGTGCTTTGTGGGTATCCGCGATCACCTTGCCGGCGACGGTCACGACGACGCGCGCGTTGGACGGTTCAACCGTGATCGGATGGTCGGGGCCGGGCACCTTGATGGTTTTTTCAGTCATGCTGTCGAACTCCTGAATGTGGGCAAGTCTGCAACGTGTTGCGGAAGATATCGAGCCGCGTTCGACGAGACGATCGCGTTCTGGTTCGAAGCATACGCCGCTCATGAAAACGCGTCGGACTCGGCGGTCACGACGCGGCCATAAAAAAGGGCAGCCGAAGCTGCCCTGTCAAAGTCTCGCCCTCAGGCGGACTGTTGCTTAACGCTTAACATCTTCCTTCCGGTCTTGAACGAGTTGCGCCTTTCGCTCACTGCTTGATGTTCAACGCAGCCGTGAGGTCGCCCATCGGCTTGCCGCCGTTGCTGACCAGCGCCGCGTCGCGCGCCGCGATACCCGGCAGTGTCGGCAGCGAGAAGCGGTGCGTGATGAAGCGCAGGATCGACGTGGTGTCGTACTGCGTGTGATCGACGTAACCCTTCTTCGCGTACGGCGAGATGATCAGCGCGGGAATACGCGTGCCCGGACCCCAGCGGTCGGCCTTCGGCGGCGCCACGTGATCCCAGAAACCGCCGTTTTCGTCGTACGTCACGACCACCACCATGTTGTTCCACTGCGGGCTCTTGTGCAGATGCGAGATGACGTCCGCGATGTGCTGGTCGCCCGACGCCACGTCGGTGTAGCCCGGGTGTTCGTTCAGGTTGCCCTGCGGCTTGTAGAACGACACTTGCGGCAGCGTGCCGCTATCGATCGCCTTGATGAACTCCGAGCCGGCCAGACCGCCGTCGAGCAGATGCTGCGAACGGTTCGCGGTGCCCGGTGCGAGGTCGGCGAAATAGTTGAACGGCTGATGATGCGGCTGGAAATTCGGCGCCGTCAGATTCGCGCCGTAAATCACGTTCGACGTGCCGTTCTGCGCCGCTGACACCGCCGCGCCCCAGGCGCCGCTGTACCATGCCCACGACACCTTCGCGTTGTTCAGCAGATCGCCGATGTGCTGCTGCGACTGCGCCGGCAGGGTGGTGGCCAGGTTCGGATCGGCGAAGTTCGCATCGCCGCCGCTCGCCGGTTTGTTGCCGCTCGGCTGATACGGCGGCTGCATCGTGTTGATCGCGTAGAAGTCAGGCGTGAGGTTGCCCGAATTCACGTATTTGGGCGGACCGCTCAGCGCTGAAGCCGGCGAGTTGGACGCGGCCTTGAGCGTGACACCGTCGCTTTCCACCGACGAGATCGAGCCGGCCGCCACGCTCTTGTCCGCGTTCGGATAAGTCGGCGTGCACGCGCAAATCAGCCACTGGTGGTTCAGGAACGAGCCGCCGAATGCGCCCATGAAGAAGTTGTCGGCGAGCGTGTATTGCTGGGCGATCTTCCACAGCGGCAGTTTGTCCGCGTCGAGCGTGTAGTGGCCCATCACGAGGCCGCCCGAATCCGCCCACGCGGCGAACTTGTCGTTCTTGCCGCCGTTGATCTGCATCTGGTTTTCGTAGAAGCGGTGGTACAGGTCGCGCGTCGTCGCCGTGATCGGCGTGTTGAAACCCTTCGGGTCGTCGATGGCGAACGGGCTGTTCGGCAGATTCGCCGTCATGGCCTGCGTGACCACCGGCGTCACGCCGGTTTGCGTCAGACCGTTCCACACCTGCGGCAGCGTCGCGAGCACGGTGCCGTTGCGATCCACCTGCGTGGCGCTCGCCGCCGTCACGTTCTGCAGACCGTTGGCGCCCGGAAAGTTGCCGTACAGGTTGTCGAAGCTGCGGTTTTCCGCGTAGATCACCACGACGTTCTTGATCGATGTGATGTCCGGTTCGTTGACCTTGTCACCGCCGCACGCATACAGGCTCAACGCTGCTGCGATCGCGATGGGCGTCGCGCAGATCAGTTTCTTGTTCATTTGATGTGGTTTCTCTCTCTCGCGTTGGGGACGGGCCATCTGAACTCCTTACGCGGATGGCCGCGAGCGAAAGTTTGGCAAGGCAATTTGACAGAAAGATGTAATTAATTACGAATCGCTTCTGACTCAAAAATAACGTCGGCCGTATGTCATTTAAACGACATGCGCATGAAATACGCTCGCGGACTTCACTATCGCAAACTCACATCTTCATATGCGGCCAGGTCTGACGGGGATTCGGAAAACAATGGCTCGGGTCGACGCGCGGCATCGCGCCGGGCTCGCGACGAAGCGCCTGCGGCAAGCGACGGCGTTCGCGCTGGCTGCCATGACCTTGACGCTTGCCGCGTGCGATGCGGGCTCCCCGGGCACGGGTGCCGTCGCGAGCTCGGGCGCGGGCGTATCGCCTTCGTCCGTGCCATTGGCGGCTTCGGTTGTGCAAGTCGCCGCTCATGAATCGGGCCAGTCTCGCGCGCAGGTGTACGAATCCGTGCGGCAGATGACGGCGCTCGGCAAGCAACTATTTTTCGACGCATCGCTCTCCGGTTCGGGCAAGCTCGCTTGCGCGTCGTGTCACAGCCCGGAACATGGGTTCTCGCCGGCCAATGCGTTGTCGGTGCAATTGGGTGGCAACGATATGCACCGCACCGGCATGCGCGCCGCGCCGACGCTGAAGTACTTGCAATCGGTGCCGGCATTCGCCGAGCACTATCACGAATCGGACGACGAAGGCGACGAAAGCGTGGATGCCGGACCCACCGGCGGCCTGACCTGGGATGGCCGCGTCGACCGGGGCGGCGACCAGGCGCGCATTCCGCTGCTGTCGTCGTTCGAAATGGGCAGCTCGCCGGCCAAGGTCGCCGCGGCGGTCAAGGCCGCGCCTTACGCCGACGCTTTCCGCGCGGCATTCGGCGCACACATTTTCGACAGCGACGACGCCACCTTCAAAGCGGTGCTGCAAGCGCTCGAAACCTTCGAGCAGACGCCGGAAACTTTCTATCCGTACACCAGCAAATACGACGCCTATCTGGCGGGCAAGGCGCAGTTGACACAAGCCGAACTGCGCGGCCTGCAACTTTTCAACGATGAGAAAAAAGGCAATTGCGCGAGCTGTCACATCAGCCAGCGCAGCATGGACGGCGCGCCGCCGCAGTTCAGCGATTTCGGTCTGATCGCGATCGGCGTGCCGCGCAATCGCTCGCTGTCCGTGAATCGCGATCCGCATTTCTACGACCTCGGCGCATGCGGCCCGGAGCGCACCGATCTGAAGGGGCGTGCCGAGTTTTGCGGGATCTTCCGCACGCCGACGCTGCGCAATGTCGCGCTGAAGAAAAGCTTCTTCCACAACGGCATCTACCATTCGCTCGATCAGGTGGTGCGCTTCTATGCCGAGCGCGACACGAACCCGGAGAAGTTCTATCCGGTGGCAAAAGGCAGAGTGCGGAAGTTCGACGATCTGCCTCAGCAGTACTGGGCCAATCTGAATACCGATCCGCCGTTCGACCGCAAGCCGGGTGACAAGCCGGCGCTCGACGAGGCTGAAATCAAGGACGTGGTCGCGTTTTTGAATACGCTGACGGACGGATACAAGGCCGGAAGCGGGGCGGCCGATTCAGTGGCCGCGAAGTGAGGCGAGCGAGGCGATTGCCGCTGGCGTAGTTGATCGCTCGGGCAAAGATTAGTTGCCGGCGCTCGCCAACATGTAATAGCAAGCGGCGAGCAGCAGCGCGAAGGACAGCAACAGGCAGGCGACGCCGACGCGCGTCAGCAGATTGGGCCAGCGAGCGCGAGGCAACGCGTCCATGCGCACGACGCGCCGCGCGAGTCCAGGATCGCGGCCGATGGCAACCGGCACGAGCGCGACGCACAGCAGCGCAAGCGCGATGGCAATGATTTCGAGGGCGGGGAGGGTGTGCATGGCGGGGCGTCTTCAGATTCTGATTCGCGCGGGGGGCGCAACCGATCAATCTTAAGAAGGCGTCCTGGTGCCAGGAATGGGAGCTGTCCTAAAATTAGGGGCGCCCACTGTGTCCGCTGGCGCGCGATTCCGGGAATGAGGCGCGTCGTGTGCGGGGCTGGCGCTCCTTTCGTCCGCTTCGGCACGCGGCCGTTTCTCGCGGTTCCTCCGAGAGCGACATGCTATGCTTTTGGGGTCCAGATCACGAGACGTCATGCGCGCTCGAGACCGCCGAACACTTTCGAGGAGAACCCTTCATGTCGATGCGAACCCGTGTCCTGTCTCAACTGACCGCCGGTAGCCTGTTGCTGGGTACTGCGATCGGAGCACACGCTGCGAATCTTGGCTTTCTGAACGACACGCCGATCAGCTACATGAAGCAACGCGACATCGACTCCGTCAAAAAGGCGGTCTTCGCCGCACTGAACGAGAAGCAGGACGGCGAAACCGCGACCTGGGTCAACGAAGGCACGGGCAATAGCGTGAAGATCGACGCCGCGATCACGATGGCCAGCACGGCCAAAGACGGCGATCGCACCTGTCGCGACGTCGGCGTCGTGCTGAATGCCAAGGGGCAATCGATGAACCTGCGCCCGCAGTTCTGCAAGCAGGGCAGCGGCACCTGGCAATTGCAGAAAAAGCACTGAGCATGCAGGCCTTGATGGCGGCGCGCGCCGGTTGGCACCGGAGGCGGCCCGAAGCCGTGCGCGTGCATGTCGGCGGATTTGTGCGGCTGCTTGAAATGGTGCGGCGATGAGCACTCGGATAATTTCGTGCGGCATCGTCTTGCTCGACCCGGACGGCCGCGTGCTGCTTGCGCACGCCACCGAAACGTCGCACTGGGACATCCCGAAAGGACACGGCGAAGAAGGCGAGGCGCCGCACGTCACCGCGTTGCGCGAGATGGTCGAGGAGACCGGTATCGTCATCGAGCCCGAGCGTCTGAAAGACCTCGGCTTGTTCGTCTATCGGCGCGACAAGGATCTGCATCTGTTCGGCGCGCGTGCCACCGTCGATGAACTCGATCTGAGCGTGTGCACCTGCACGTCGCTCTTCCCGCGCCGCTCCGACGGCACGCTGATCCCCGAAATGGACGCCTACCGCTGGGCCGCGCCGGACGAGGTGGACAAGTATGCGAGCCGCAGTCTCACGCGGCTCTTTCAGACCACGCTGTCACTCGCGGAACTGCATCGGTCGCTGTAGCGGCGAGGCCGTAACCGCGCGACGCTTCAGTCGAGTGCGCGGTCGTTCGGATGCGCGAACAGGGCGCGGTTCTGCTCCGACAGCGGAAAATTCAGATTGATGCCGTGCGGCGGAATGGGTTGTGTGAACCACTGCTTGTACAGACGCTCCGCTTCACCGGAAGTCTGGCCGCGCGCGATCACGCCGTTGACGAGGGTGCGGAACGGCTCGTCGCCTTTGCGGAACATGCACGCGTAGACTTCGTAGCCCAGCGGCGTGCCCGTCACCACGAAATCGTCGGGACGCGGATCGGTCGATTTGAATCCGTACACGATCGGCTCGTCCATCACGAAGGCCACCGCGTGGCCGTCCTTGAGCGTGTTGAATGCCTCGGAATGGTCGCGCGCGCTGGTAATGCGCATTTTCAGAAGCTTGTCGGTGTTCAGGCGGCGCAGCAGACGTTCATCCGAAGTACCCGCGGTCGTCACGACCGCTTTGCCGGCCAGATCCTGAAAATCCGTGATGCCGGCGTTCTTGCGCGCGATCATGCGCACCGCATACTGGAAAAAACTGTTCGAGAACGCGGCCACGTTTTCGCGTTCCACCGTGTGGGTGGTCGAGCCGCATTCCAGATCGATCTGGTTGTTCAGCAGCATCGGCGTGCGGTTCGACGAGGTCACCGTGATCTCGTGCACCTTCAGTTGCGGCATGCCGAGCGTTTTCTTGATCTCTTCGACGATCTGCAGCGCGATGGTCTGCGAGTAGCCGACCGTGCCCTTGCCGTCGAAGTAGGAAAAAGGAATCGACGCTTCACGCACGCCGAGCACGACCACGCCGTCGTCGTGGATTTTTCTCAGCGTGCCGGTGAGTTCATCCGTCTGGGCGGAGCAGGCGAGAGACGCCGCACCGAAGGTGGTCAGCGCCACGAACGCGCAACGTGCGCCATGGACGAAACGCGCGGCGTATGCCGTGCGCCCCGTCGCGTGCCGGATACTGGCCCTGCGGCGGCCTGCAACTTTCATCGGACCTCCCGGACTGGCGTTTGCGGATGCCGCGCCGTCACTGTCGATGGAACATGGTGCAACAAAACGGCGTGCATCTTCGATCAAGACGCACGCCGAATCCAACCTCAGATGCGCGGTAAAAGGGTGCGTCCAGATTACGCCGGCTTGCCCCAACTGTCGCGCAGACTGACGATGCGATTGAATACGGGCTTACCCGGCTTCGAATCGACGCGGTCGGCGACGAAATAGCCGTGACGCTCGAACTGATAGCGCTGTTCCGGCAGCGCTTCGCGCGCGCCCGGCTCAAGGTAGGCGTTGACCACGCGCTTCGAATCCGGATTCAGCGCTTCGAGGAAATCGCGGCCGCTGGCGTCCGGTTGCGGTTCCTTGAAGAGGCGGTCGTAGATGCGCACTTCGGCCGGGCACGCGGCTGCCGCGCTGACCCAGTGGATGTTGCCCTTGACCTTATAGTTGTTCGCGCCTTCGGTGCCCGATTTGCTGTCCGGGAAATAGTTGCAATGGACCGCGACGATGTTGCCGTTCTCGTCCTTGTCCGCGCCGACGCATTCGATCACGTAGCCGTAACGCAGGCGCACCTTGTTGCCCGGGAACAGGCGGAAATAGCCCTTCGGCGGCGTTTCGTTGTAATCGTCGCGTTCGATCCACAGTTCGCGCGAAATCGGAAACTCGCGCACGCCCATTTCCGGATGATGCGGATGGACCGGCGCATTGCACGGCTCGGTGACGCCTTCCGGAAAGTTGTCGATGATCAGCTTGACCGGATCGAGCACGGCGGCGGTGCGCGGCGCTTTTTCGTCCAGATCGTCGCGCAGCGCGCCTTCGAACACGCTCATGTCGATCCAGGAATCGACCTTGGTCACGCCGATGCGCTCGCAGAACAACTGGATCGATTCCGGCGTGAAGCCGCGCCGACGCACGCCAACAATGGTCGGCATGCGCGGATCGTCCCAGCCGTCCACATGGCCTTCGGTCACGAGTTGCAGCAGCTTGCGCTTGCTGGTGATCGCGTAGGTCAGGTTCAGGCGCGAGAACTCGATTTGCTGCGGCAGCGGGCGCGTGAAAATGCCGGCCTCGGCGAGCTCGTTCAGAATCCAGTCGTACAGCGGACGATGGTCTTCGAACTCCAGCGTGCACAGCGAATGCGTGATGTTTTCCAGCGCGTCCGAGATGCAGTGCGTGTAGTCGTACATCGGGTACACGCACCACTTGTCGCCGGTACGGTAGTGATGCGCGAAGCGGATCCGGTAGATCACCGGATCGCGCATGTTGAAGTTCGGCGAAGACATGTCGATCTTCGCGCGCAGCACGTGCTCGCCTTCCTGGAACTCGCCGGCCTTCATGCGGCGGAACAGGTCGAGATTCTCCTGCACCGAACGCTCGCGGAAGCGCGACGGCGTGCCGACTTCCGTGGCCGAGCCGCGGTTCGCGCGCATTTCTTCGGCCGACTGGCTGTCAACGTAGGCCTTGCCGCGCTCGATCAGCAGTTCGGCGAATTCGTACAGCTTGTCGTAGTAGTCGCTCGCGTAGTAGAGCTCGGCCTTGCCGTCTTTTTCCCACTCGAAGCCGAGCCAGCGCACGGCGTCGATGATCGAGTCGACGTATTCGACGCTTTCCTTTTCCGGATTGGTGTCGTCGAAGCGCAGATGGCACACGCCGCCGTAGCTGCGCGCCACGCCGAAATTCAGGCAGATGCTCTTGGCGTGACCGATATGCAGATAGCCGTTCGGCTCGGGCGGAAAGCGCGTTTCGACGCGCTGGCCCCACTTGCCGGTGCGGTTGTCGTCGTCAATGATGTTGCGGATGAAATTGGATGCCGCTGGCGCGTCGTTGCGTTCGGTATTCATGCGAGATGGTGAGAGTCTGTCGGGGGCGCGCAATGCGTCCTCTTATTCGACAATTCTACCTGACGCGTCCCGTCGCGGCAGGCGAGTGCGGCGTGCCGCCAACGTTTGAGCCATTTTGACGGTAATTCAGGGGGCTGGCGGCGCTGTAACAGGAGGTAAAACGTTTTGTTCACGCGAGCGCCGCCGACTTAGGATGCGAGCGGCGCGGGTTCTCCCGCGAGGGCCGCACGGGATGCCCGCGTGAAGTGTCCTGGCGTGTTCTGGCGCCGCAATGGGCCGTATGCGCCCGCTTTCGGTCCGCCGCATCGAGCAGGCAGTCAGGCCGCGTTTCGTTCGGTGTGAGTCGGTGGCGGGCAACCATCGCGCGCATTGAGACGCCCATTAGCCGCCTCGCCTTACATGACCGCCGCCCGATTTTTCCCCCGGGGCAGTGCAGCTTGCGCCGGAACGCGCAGCGCGTGCACTCGTCGCAGCCGTCCACGCAGGCCGCATCGCCCTTTGTCGCCTTGCACGATTTCCTGCCGTTCGTGCACCATGGCGCCCTCAGTTGCCGGAGTTTCTCGGATGTCTGTCCCGACGCACGGCGCGCCTCGCGCGCCTTTCACCTTTCTTTCCCTGACCCGGATCCTGACCGTGTCGGCCGTGCTCGCCGCTTTTGCGGGCGGCGCGGCCGCGCCCGCGGTCGCGCTGGCGAAAACACCGCCGCCCAAGGCCGTGCTCGACGCGTCGGCGGTGGCCGTGCCGGACCGCTACAGCGCGGACACGGCGCAGCAGATCTTCGCCGCCGGCGGCAACGCGGTGGATGCCGCCGTCGCCATCGCCTTCACGCTGGCCGTGACCGCGCCGGATGCGGGCAACCTCGGCGGCGGCGGGTTCATGACCGTGTTCATGGACGGCAAGCCGTACTTTCTCGACTATCGCGAGAGCGCGCCGCAACAGGCGACCCGCGACATGTATCTCGACGACAAGGGCAATCTGCTGCCGAGCATGAGCGCCGTCGGGCACCGCGCGGTGGGCGTGCCGGGCACCGTCGAGGGCATGTGGGAGGCGCAGCAGCGTTTCGGCAAACTGAAGTGGAAGCAGGTGCTCGCGCCCGCGATCCGCTATGCCACCGACGGCTTCCAGGTCGAACCGTGGTTGCAGCAACGCCATGACGCGGCGGCGAAGAGTTTCGCCGGCAAGACCAACTTCGACGCCTACTTCTCCAATCTCAAGGCGGGCGTGACGTACCGCCAGCCTGAACTGGCGCAGACCCTGTCGCGCATTGCAAGCGACGGCGGGCGCGAATTCTATGAAGGCCGCACCGCCGACCTGATCGCCCAGCAGATGTACGGCCACGGTCTCGTCACGAAACAGGATCTGATTCAATACAAGGCCGTGTGGCGCCAGCCGCTTACCGCCGACTGGAACGGTTATCAGGTCGTCACCGCGCCGCCGCCGAGTTCGGGCGGCGTGGGTCTGATCCAGATGCTGAAGATGAAGGCCGACTTGAAGCAGGCGTTCGATGGTCTTGAGCTGAATTCCGTGCCGTACATCCATCTGATCGCGCAGATCGAGGACCGCGTGTTCGCCGATCGCCAGCAATACCTGGGCGATCCGGATGCGTACAAGGTGCCGACCGGCAAACTGATCGACGACGCCTACCTCGCGCAGCGCGCCGACGAAGTCAAACCCGACGAAGTGCCGGGCGCGACGCCGGTCAAGCCTGGCCTCGGCGACGCGGCGCCGGAGAAGGCGCAAACCACGCATTTCTCGGTGGTCGACAAGTGGGGCAACGCCGTGTCGAACACTTACACGCTGAACGGGGACTTCGGTTCGGGCGTGGTGGTGGACGGCGCCGGCTTTCTGCTGAACGACGCCATGGACGACTTCGTCACCAAACCCGCCGGCGCGAACGCGTCCGGCGCAAGCGGCGCCGAACTGAACACGGTGGCGCCGGGACGCCGTCCGCTGTCGTCGATGACGCCGACCATTCTGCTGAAGGACAACAAGGTGTCGCTCGTGATCGGCACGCCGGGTGGCTCGCGCATCCTGACGTCGATCTTCCAGGTGATGACCGACCTGTATGACTTCAACATGTCGCCCGCCGACGCGCTCGCCGCGATGCGTTTCCACCACCAGTTGTTGCCGCAGAAGACGATCTATTTCGAGCCGTATCGTCCGATCACGGGTGAACTGGCCGAGCAGTTACAGGCCAAGGGCTACACGCTCGAAGGGCAGTCGTTCAACGGCGACGTGCAGATGATCCGTATCGAGGGTACGACGCCCGTGCCTGCGGCGGATCCGCGCGGTGTGGGCGTGGGGCGCGTGATGCATTGACGCGGCGATGCGGGCTTGCGCCGGCGCGAGCAAATACCGCAGGCCAAAAACAATAAACTGCAATTGACAACCTTCGACGGGGAACGCGGATGAGCGCACGAAAACAGTCCACCACGCTGGTTCTGCCGGGCTACCAGAACTCCGGCGCCGGCCATTGGCAGACGCGTTGGGAAGAACTGAATCCGGCATTCGTGCGGGTGCGGATGCCGGACTGGGATCACCCTGAGCGCGACGCCTGGTGTCGCACACTCGACGCCGCCGTGGCCGCCGCCGATGCGCCCGTGGTCTTCGCCGCGCATAGCCTCGGCTGCCTGACGACGGCATTCTGGGCGGCGCAATACGCGAGCGCCGCGCAGCTTGCGAAGGTGGCGGGCGCGTTGCTGGTTGCGCTACCCGATCCGGGCGAGGCGCATTTTCCGCGGGACGCGCGCGGTTTCGCACCTGTGCCGCTCGAGCGCTTGCCGTTTCCGACCATTGTCGTCGCCAGCAGCGATGATCCCTACGGCGGCGTGCCGTTTTCGCAGACTTGTGCGAACGCGTGGGGCAGCCGCTGGATTGACCTCAGCGCGCGTGGCCATATCAACGCGGACAGCGGACTCGGCGATTGGGACGAAGGGCGTGAGTGGCTGGAGTCGTTCGGGCCGCGCTAGCCGGCCGCGCCGTCGATCTGGAAGCCCGTTTCTGGGCTACGTTCATCCCGGCGTTACGCTGCACACCTCGCATCTTCGGACCTCGCGGCAGCCTGACCGCAGACTCAAATCACGGACTGGCTTCGCAACGCCGCAATCCTGGCTTCGTCATAGCCCAGCACGTCGCGCAAGATGCTCTCCGTATGCTCCCCGAGGGTGGGCGGATGGGCAAGCGCTTCGGGCGGCGTGCCTGTCATATTGATCGGATTGCGCACCAGCTTGACCGTTCCGCCCGACGGATGCGGCAGATCCACCTGCAGCCCGCGCGCCACCACCTGCTCGTTCTCGAAGACTTCGCCGAGATCGTTGATCGGCCCGCACGGCACACCCGCCGCTTCGAGCGCGGCGATCCATTGCTGCTTGCCCTGCAGGCGGACCATCTCCGAGAGAATCGGTACGAGGATGTCGCGGTTGCGCACCCGCGCCGGGTTGGTGGCAAAGCGCTCGTCGTCCGCCAGTTCCGGGCGGCCGCCCGCTTCGACGAACTTGCGGAACTGCCCGTCGTTGCCGACCGCGACGATGATCCAGCCATCGCTCGTCTGGAAGGTCTGGTACGGCACGATGTTCGGATGCGCATTGCCCCAGCGCACCGGCGGCTGGCCGCTCGCCAGGTAGTTCGAGTTCATGTTGGCAAGCATCGCGACCTGCACGTCGAGCAGCGCCATGTCGATGTACTGGCCTTCGCCCGTCCGGTCACGGTGGGTGAGGGCGGTGAGCACGGCGATGGTCGAATACATGCCGGTCATGAGGTCGGCGATCGCGACGCCGGCCTTCTGCGGGCCGCCGCCCGGCTGGCCGTCGCGCTCGCCGGTAATGCTCATGAAGCCGCCGATGCCTTGCACGATGAAGTCGTACCCGGCGCGCTGCGCATACGGCCCGGTCTGCCCGAAGCCGGTCACCGAGCAATAGATGAGGTCCGGCTTCACTTCCTTGAGCGACGCATAGTCCAGGCCGTACTTCTTCAACTGGCCGACCTTGTAGTTCTCCAGCACTACGTCGCTCTGCGCGGCCAGCTCGCGAATGATCCGCTGACCTTCGGGAGAGGCGATGTCCACGGTGACCGAGCGCTTGTTGCGGTTCGCCGCAAGGTAGTACGCGGCCTCGCGCGTGTCCTCGCCTTCCGGCGTCTTGAGGTACGGCGGGCCCCAGTGGCGGGTGTCGTCGCCCACTTCGGGGCGTTCGATCTTGATCACGTCGGCGCCGAAATCGGCGAGAGTCTGCGCGCACCAGGGGCCGGCGAGTACGCGTGTGAGATCCAGCACGCGGATATGACTGAGAGCGCCCATATTGTTCGATGTCTCCTTTGTCGACCAGAGTTAACGCTTTAGCGCTTAGTCTGGTCCCATGCAAGGCGGGTCCCATGCACGTAGTTGCGAGTAGCCAGGCGGCGCGCGAGGCGCTGCGGGATGGAGGCAATCTTAAGCGATTCCCGCGCGCACGCGCAGTCGGCCGAACGGCATAGGACGAATGACGGGCCCCGCAAAGCGCCGTTATGTCCCGCGCCGCCCGCTCAAACCTGGCCGAACGGCCAACCATGCAGCCCGCCCCGCCGCGCACGGGCGCCGATCCCGTATAATCAGTCGTTTAAGAAACAAACAGTTGGCGCATCCCACGATGCCGCCGGTAACAGCCAGTGAACTGGCAAACCCGTCCCCCGCCCGCTATGAAAGCCGCAGAAATCCGCGAGAAATTCCTCAAGTTCTTCGAATCGAAGGGCCATACGATCGTTCGCTCGTCGAGCCTTGTGCCCGGCAACGACCCGACGCTGCTCTTCACCAATTCGGGAATGGTGCAGTTCAAAGATGTGTTCCTCGGCGCGGAATCGCGCCCGTATTCGCGTGCCACGACCGCGCAGCGCAGCGTGCGCGCCGGCGGCAAGCATAACGATCTGGAAAACGTCGGCTACACCGCGCGTCACCACACGTTCTTCGAAATGCTGGGCAACTTCTCGTTCGGCGACTACTTCAAGCGCGACGCGATTCACTACGCGTGGGAGCTGCTCACGGGCGTGTACCAGCTGCCGAAAGACAAGCTGTGGGTCACCGTCTATCACGAAGACGACGAAGCGCACGACATCTGGGCGAAAGAGGTGGGCGTGCCGGTCGAGCGCATCATCCGCATCGGCGACAACAAGGGCGCGCGCTACGCGTCGGACAACTTCTGGCAGATGGCCGATGTCGGTCCGTGCGGCCCGTGCTCGGAAATCTTCTACGACCACGGTCCGGACGTTTGGGGTGGCCCGCCGGGATCGCCCGAGGAAGACGGCGACCGCTACATCGAGATCTGGAATCTCGTGTTCATGCAGTTCAGCCGCGACGCGCAAGGCAACATGACGCCGCTGCCCAAGCAGTGCGTCGACACCGGCATGGGTCTGGAGCGTATCGCCGCCGTGCTGCAGCACGTGCACAGCAACTACGAGATCGACCTGTTCCAGGCGCTGATCAAGGCGGCCGGCCGCGAAACCGGCGTGAGCGATCTGACCAACAACTCGCTGAAGGTGATTGCCGATCACATCCGCGCGTGCTCGTTCCTGATCGTCGACGGTGTGATTCCGGGCAACGAAGGCCGCGGCTACGTGCTGCGCCGCATTGTGCGCCGCGCGATCCGCCATGGCTACAAGCTGGGCAAGAAGGGTTCGTTCTTCCATCGCATGGTGGCCGACCTCGTCGCGCAAATGGGCGGCGCGTACCCGGAACTGAAGGAAGCCGAACAACGCGTGACCGACGTGCTGCGTCAGGAAGAAGAGCGCTTCTTCGAGACCATCGAACACGGCATGTCGATTCTCGAGAGCGCGTTGGCCGACCTCGAAGCCAAGGGCGGCAAGACGCTCGACGGCGAACTCGCATTCAAGCTGCACGACACGTACGGCTTCCCGCTTGATCTGACGGCAGACGTGTGCCGCGAGCGCGAAGTGACGGTCGACGAAGCCGCCTTCGACGAAGCCATGGCGCGTCAGCGCGAGCAGGCTCGCGCGGCGGGCAAGTTCAAGATGGCGCAGGGCCTCGAATACTCGGGCGCGAAGACCACGTTCCACGGTTACGAAGAAATCGTCTTCGACGACGCAAAGGTAATCGCGTTGTATGTGGACGGCGCCTCGGTGAAGGACGTGCGTGGCGGCCAGCAGGCTGTCGTCGTGCTGGACCACACGCCGTTCTACGCGGAGTCGGGCGGCCAGGTCGGCGACCAGGGCGTGCTGGCCAACGCGAGCGTGCGCTTCGCGGTGAGCGATACGCTGAAGGTGCAGGCCGACGTGGTCGGTCATCACGGCACGCTCGAACAGGGCACGCTAAAGGTAGGCGACGTCGTCAAGGCGGAAATCGACGCGGTGCGCCGCGCTCGCACGCAACGCAACCACTCGGCCACGCACCTGATGCACAAGGCGCTGCGTGAAGTGCTCGGTTCGCACGTGCAGCAGAAGGGCTCGCTCGTCGACGCGGACAAGACCCGTTTCGACTTCGCGCACAACGCGCCGATGACGGACGAGCAGATCCGCCGCGTCGAAGAAATCGTCAACGCCGAAGTACTGGCGAATGCGCCCGGTATCGTGCGCGTCATGCCGTTCGACGAAGCGGTGAAGGGCGGCGCGATGGCGCTGTTCGGCGAGAAGTACGGTGACGAAGTGCGCGTGCTCGACCTGGGCTTCTCGCGTGAATTGTGCGGTGGTACGCACGTGCATCGCACCGGCGACATCGGCCTCTTCAAGATCGTGATGGAAGGCGGCGTGGCGGCGGGCATCCGTCGCGTGGAAGCGATCACGGGCGACAATACCGTGCGCTTCGTGCAAGACCTCGACGCGCGCATCAATGCGGCCGCGGCCGTGTTGAAGGCGCAACCGTCGGAACTGACGCAGCGGATCACGCAGGTTCAGGATCAGGTGAAGTCGCTGGAGAAGGAACTGAGCGCGCTGAAGTCGAAGATGGCGTCGAGCCAGGGCGACGAGCTGGCGGGTCAGGCGATCGAAGTCGGCGGCGTGCACGTGCTGGCGGCCACGCTCGAAGGCGCGGACGTCAAGACGCTGCGCGAAACCGTCGACAAGCTGAAGGACAAGCTGAAGAGCGCGGCGATCGTGCTGGCGTCGGTCGAAGGCGGCAAGGTGAGCCTGATCGCCGGCGTCACGGCGGACGCGAGCAGGAAGGTCAAGGCAGGCGAACTGGTCAACTTCGTGGCGCAGCAAGTCGGCGGCAAGGGCGGCGGCCGTCCGGACATGGCTCAGGCTGGTGGCACCGAGCCGGCGAATCTGCCGGCGGCGCTGGCTGGCGTCAAGGGTTGGATCGAAGCCCAGCTTTGATTCTGATGTGATCGGGTGGGCCACGCGGGGCGCCGGAAGATTGGGCGTCTAGCGTGGCCCAAGTTTTTTAAGAGTCAGGCGCGCCGGGTTTTGGATTGGCGGCGCGCCGAGCCTCGATTTTGCTGGCAGTGTTCGTTTTGATGGATGCCGGCGGTGCAGCCAAAGATCAGACTGCACCCTCCGCGGCGGTCGCAATCCCGGTCGAATTCACCGCATCCTGCCGCATCACCAGCGCCTGCTTCAGCGCGTTCAGCGCGGACGAAAAATGTCCGCGTCGCCACACCAGCAGTGTCTCGATCACGCCGATATCGGCCAGTTCATGCACGGCAATATTGCTGGCGTCGGTCTGCAAATTCAGCACCGACCGAGGCGCGACCGCAACCCCCGCGCCGGCGGCCACGCAGGCCACGATCGCGTGATAAGAGCCCAGTTCCAGCACGCGCGCCGGCCTCACGCCGTGCTCCAGATACCACTTCTCGATATAAGACCGGTAAGCACAGCCGCGCTCGAACGCGATCAGCGTCGACAACGCAATGTCCCGAACGTCGCGAATCGGCCGATGCCCGCGCGGCGTCAGCATCACCAGTTCTTCCCGAAACAGCGGCACCGACTCGAATAAATCGCCGAGCGTGGCCGAATCCAACGGCGTCGCCACCAACGCCGCATCCACTTCGAATTCACGTACCCGCTCGATCAGCTTGCCGGTCGTGCCGATCTCGAGTTCCAGCGCGACGGCGGGCCACTGCTGGTGATAACGCGCCAGCAGTGCGGGAAGACGCGTCGCGGCGACACTCTCCATCGTGCCCAAACGCAACCGTCCGCTCGGACGATCCTCACGCACCGCGTGACGCGCTTCATCCGCGAGCGCGAGAAGGCGCTCGGCATACGGCAGCAGCGTCTCGCCTGCTGGCGTCAGCACGAGACGACGCCCGTCGCGGATGAACAGGTCGGTGCCCAATTGTTCCTCGAGCTGCTTGATGCGCGTGGTGACGTTCGATTGCACGCGATTGAGCTTGGCGGCAGCGCGCGTCACGCCGTTTTCCCGCACGACGGTGCGAAAAATGGTCAAAGCGGCCAGATCCATGATTCTCTCTCGGCGATGGGTGATATCCGAATTATTCATTTTTCGTGATTGAAAGGTCAAGCTAGTATGCAGGTACGCCATCTGACTCGTTGACTGCATTTATTGCCCTTGCCTATGAACGACCTCGCCTCCACCGCGCACGGCGGCTTCGCCGAACGTCACGCCGCCCGCCGCGCGGCGCTTGCCTGCATGGTCACGCTGGCCGTCGCGCTCGGTATCGGGCGATTCGCATTCACGCCGCTTTTGCCGCTGATGCTTCACGGCCACGGGTTCGGTCAGCCGCCGCTCGACATTCAGCATGGCGGCTGGCTGGCGTCGTTCAATTACGCGGGGTATTTCGTCGGCGCGCTCACGTGCGCGGCGCTGCGGATCGAGCCGGCGCGCATGGTGCGCGCGGGGCTCGCCGCGACGGTGTTGCTGACGCTGATGATGGGCGTGACGAGCCAGTTCTGGATCTGGGCGACGGTACGGTTCATCGCGGGCGCGGTTAGTGCCTGGACGTTCGTATTCGCGTCGCAGTGGGGCTTGCGGCGGCTCGCCGAACTTGGTGCGCACGGGTGGGGCGGGGTGATCTACACGGGACCGGGGGTGGGCATCGTCGGCACGGGGCTGCTGGTCAGCGTGGCGGGTGGGTACGGGGCCACGATCGGATGGCTCGGCTTCGGGCTGATTGCGGCGGTTCTGTCGATTGTGGTTTGGCCGGTGTTTGGCGCGGCGTCTGGCGCGGCGTCTGGCGCCGCGGCCCGACCCACCGCCGCGCAACCCACCGCGACCCAAGCCGCCGCCGCCCGACCCACCGCCACCCGACCCACCGCAACCCAAGCCACCGCAACCCAAGCCACCGCAACCCAAGCCACCGCCACCCGCGCCACCCACCACGCCGCCACCCACCACGCCGACGCCCTCTGGCTCATCTTCCTCTACGGCATCCCCGGTTTCGGCTACATCATCACCGCGACGTTCCTGCCTGTCATCGCACGTCACGCCTTGCCCGGTTCATCGTGGCCCGACCTGTTTTGGCCGATGTTCGGCGCGGCGCTGATCGTCGGCGCGCTGCTGGCGGCGCGTTTTCCGGTGCATTGGGACAACCGCACGCTGCTCGCCGGCTGCTATGTGCTGCAGGCGTGCGGCATCGTCCTCGGCATTGTCTGGCCGACAGCGGGCGGTTTCTCGTTCGGCAGCATTCTGATCGGCCTGCCGTTCACCGCGATCACGCTGTTCGCGATGCGTGAGGCGCGGCGTCTGCGTGGCGACGACGCTGCGGGTCTGATGGGTTACGCGACGGCGGCCTACGGCGTCGGTCAGATCGTTGGCCCACTGGTTGCCGCGCCGATCGCGGAGCAGACCGGCTCGTTTTCGCCGGCCTTGTGGCTGGCGGCGGGTGCGTTGCTGGTGGGCGCGGCCGGGTTGATCGTCGTCGCGCGCATCCCGCGCGGCCGGGGCCGCATGCCCGAATGCGGCTGCAACTGAGCGCACATCGGTAAAGGCGTCGCCGCCCACGCTGCAACCGCCGGAAAACAAATAACCGCAGCGCGCACTAAAATGACCGCTTTCCCGTCATCCCAGCGCGCCCATCGCCGGACGCGCCGCCCGCCATGCAACATTTCGCGTCCGACAACTACGCCGGTATCTGTCCTGAAGCGCTCGACGCGCTGATCGCCGCCAACAACAGCGGCCACGAGCCGGCCTACGGCGACGATTCCTGGACCAACCAGGTGTGCGACCGTCTGCGCGAACTGTTCCAGACCGACTGCGAAGTGTTCTTCGTGTTCAACGGCACGGCGGCCAATTCGCTGGCGCTCGCGTCGCTGTGCCAGTCGTATCATTCGGTGATTTGCCACGAGCTCGCGCACATCGAGACCGACGAATGCGGCGGCCCGGAGTTCTTCTCGAACGGCTCGAAACTGCTGACCGCGCCGGGCATCGGCGGCAAGCTCACGCCGGATGCGATCGAAGCCGTGGTCACGCGCCGCGCCGACATCCATTACCCGAAGCCGAAAGTCGTCACGCTGACCCAGTCGACGGAAGTCGGCACGGTCTACAGCGTCGAGGAAGTGCGGGCGATCGCGGCGATCGCCAAACGGCGTCATCTGAAAGTGCATATGGACGGCGCGCGTTTCGCCAACGCGGTCGCCGCGCTGGACGTGCATCCGTCGGAGATCACGTGGCGCGCGGGCGTCGACGTGCTGTGTTTCGGCGGCACCAAGAACGGCTTGCCGGTGGGTGAAGCGGTGGTGTTCTTCGATCGCGCGCTGGCCGACGATTTCGCTTACCGCCTGAAGCAAGCCGGCCAACTGGCCTCGAAGATGCGCTTCATTTCCGCGCCCTGGCTCGGTCTGCTCGACAACGACGTGTGGTTGCGCAACGCCCGTCATGCGAACGCGATGGCGCAACTGCTGCAAACGCGGTTGCAGGAAATTCCGGGCGTGAGCATTATGTTCCCCGGAGAATCGAACGCGGTCTTTGCGCAATTGCCCGCGCAAGCCGCCAAGGCCATGCGCGCGCGAGGCTGGAAGTTCTACGAATTCATCGGCGCGGGCGGATGCCGGCTGATGTGCGCGTGGGATACGCAGCCGGAAACGGTCGAGCGGTTCGCCGCCGAGGTGCGCGAGTTGTGCGCGGCGTGAGTGCTCGATGGGACTTTGCGGGATGAGCACGCGACCTAACGCGCGGAAACGGCAACTCGGGATCGCGTGGCATCGTCCACTGACCCGCGAAGCACCGATCCTCGCGCCGGCTGGAGGGCGATATTCGACACGATCGCGCGCGCCGAACAGGGCGGAATGCGAATGCCGGATGCCACGCGGTAGAAGCCACGCTAATCCGCTATTGCACGCGTCTAGTCCGGCGTAGTGCCGCGTAATAAAGTGGCAAGCGCAAACCGAGCGTCACACCCGGAAGCTACAAGCCATCACACAAGACAAACGAGACGTCCCCTTCGCCATGACCGAATACCGATTTTGCCCACGCTGCGCGACGCCTTTGACCAAGCGCGCCGACGCCGAACACGAAGGCGGCCGCGTCCGCCAGACCTGCCCTGATCCGACGTGCGGCTACGTCCACTGGAACAACCCGCTGCCGGTGGTGGCGGCGATCGTCGAATACGAAGGCAAGATTCTGCTGGCGCGCAATGCCGCCTGGGCGGAGGGAATGTTCGCGCTGATCACGGGCTTCCTCGAAAACGGCGAGACGCCGGAAGAGGGCATTGCCCGCGAAGTGCTCGAGGAAACCTCGCTGCGCGCGGAGACGGTCGAACTGATCGGCGTGTACGAATTCATCCGCAAGAACGAACTGATCATCGCGTATCACGTGAAGGCGTACGGCACGATTGCGTTGTCGCCGGAATTGCTGGAGTACCGGCTGGTCGAGCCGGCCAAATTGCGGCCGTGGCGCGCGGGCACAGGCCAGGCGCTCGGCGAATGGATGCGGCGGCGCGGCCTGCCGTTCGAGTTCGTCGAAAGACCGGGGCAGTGAGCCGGCTGACAAATTCGCCGATGAGCCGTGCTGAGCGAGTCGCGCGGCACGGCTAATATTTCCGGCCTGATCATGCACCGTTAGCGAAGGCGCTCGCAGCGCATGCTACCCGACTCGCATTGACGAAAACAACCCGCCGCACAACGTTCACGATAACGCCCGAGACGACCACGCCAGCATGAACAAACCCGCATCCGCCCCGCGCAGCGCCTACCCGCATTTTCTGACGATCCCTACCCGCTGGATGGATAACGACGTCTACGGTCACGTGAACAACGTCGTCTACTACAGCTACTTTGACACCGTGGTGAACGAGTATCTGCTCCGCACCGGCGTGCTCGATTTCGAGCAGGGCGAGACGATCGGCCTCGTGGTGGAGACGCAGTGTAACTACTTCGCGCCGGTGGTGTTTCCCGAGCGGATCGACGCGGGCCTGCGCGTGATACGGCTCGGCACGTCGAGCGTGCGCTATCAGGTGGGTCTCTTCAAGGAAGGCGAAGATCAACCCGCCGCGCAAGGACACTTCGTGCATGTGTATGTAAATCGTGTCACACGGCGCCCGGTGAATTTGCCCGCCGACTTGCGCGCGGCGCTCGAACCGTTGAGCGTCGCGGAACAGCCGGATTAGGCGCGTGCAGTCGTTCGTTATCAATCTGCTCAACGGCGTCAGTTACGGCCTGCTGCTGTTCATGCTGTCGGCGGGCTTGACGCTGATTTTCAGCATGCTCGGCGTGCTGAATTTCGCGCATGCGAGTTTTTACATGCTCGGCGCGTATGTTGGATTTTCGGTGGCGGCGCGCGCAGGTTTCTGGAGCGCGCTGGTCGTCGCGCCGCTCGTCGTCGGGCTGATCGGCGCAGCGCTGGAGCGTTGGCTGTTACGGCGCGTGCGCGTGCAGGGCCATCTTGCCGAGTTGCTGCTGACGTTCGGCGCCGCGTATCTGCTCGGCGAACTGGTCAAGCTCGGCTGGGGCCTGAGCCCGCTGTCCGCGACCGTGCCCGCCGTGCTCGACGGGCCGCTCTTCACCGTCTACGGCGCGGCGTTCGCCCGCTACCGTGCGTTCATGATGGCGGTGTCGCTCGCCATGCTCGCCGTACTGTTCGCGGTGTTGCGCGTGTCGAAGGCGGGGCTGATCGTGCGCGCCGCGCTCACGCACGCGAGCGCCGTCGAAGCGCTCGGCCACAACGTGCCGCGCGTGTTCACCGGCGTGTTCGCGGCCGGCACGGCGCTCGCCGCGCTGGCCGGCGTGATCGGCGCGCCGCTCTTCGTGATCGAGCCGGGGATGGCGGAGTCGCTCGGCTCGATCGTGTTCGTGGTGGTCGTGATCGGCGGGCTTGGCTCGCTAGGTGGAGCGCTGGTGGCGTCGCTGCTGGTCGGTTGCGTGCAGACGCTGGCCGTGGCGAGCAATGTGTCGCTGGGCGACGTGCTGTCGATTTTCGACGCCACGCTCCCCGTCGAATGGGACGCGTTGACGCTCGCGCAACTCGCGCCGCTGATTCCGTATCTGCTGCTGGTGGCGATGCTGGCGCTGCGTCCGCGAGGCCTGTTCGGACGGCGCGACGATCATGCATGAAGCCGGCGAATCGTCAGCGAAATCCAGGGCCGCGCCGCATGCGCGTTGGCGCGTGCTCGCGCCGTGGCTTGCGCTGATTCTGTTCCTTGCGGTGCCGCCCTTCGTCTGGCCGCAAAGCTGGCTGCTCGCCTATCTCGCGCAGACCGCGACGATGATCGTGTTCGCGCTTTCATACAACCTGCTGCTCGGCGAGACGGGGCTGCTGTCGTTCGGTCATGCCGCTTACTCGGGCCTGGGCGCGCTGGTGGCCGCGCAGGTGTTCAACCGGATCGGCGTGCCGCTCGCGCTGCTGCCGCTGGTCGGCGGCATTGGCGGTGCGCTGTGCGGCGTGCTTTTCGGTTTCATATCGACGCGGCGCGCCGGCACGGCCTTCGCGATGATCACGCTCGGTCTCGGCGAACTGGTGGCGGCCGCGGCGTGGACGCTGCCCGACTGGTTCGGCGGCGAGGCGGGCGTGGCGATCGATCGCGCGAGCGGCGTGCCGCTGGGAAGCTGGAGCTTCGGCCCGGCGCGCGAGGCTTATGCGCTGATCGCCGTGTGGTGCCTGCTCGCGTGCGCGGCGATGTTCGCGCTTTCGCGCACGCCTTTCATGCGCCTTGCCAATGCGGTACGCGACAACCCCGTGCGGGCCGCGGCGATCGGCTGCTACCCGCGTCGCATTCGCTATGGCGTCGTGGTGATGTCGGCGTTTTTCGCGGGCATCGCGGGAACGTTGGCGCTGATCAATGTGGAGCTGGTGTCGACGGAAAGCGTCGGCATGATGCGCTCGGGCGCGGTGTTGATCGCCACGGTGATCGGCGGCACGGCGGCGTTTTTCGGGCCGGTCGCGGGCGCGGTCGTTCTGACGTTTTTCAGCGTCGCGGTGGCGAGCGCCACGCGAGCCTGGCTGTTCTATCTGGGGCTGTTCTTCATCGTGGTCGTGGTGATGTCGCCGGATGGACTGGCGGGCTTCGCGCGGCGTTTTATGGCGCGGGTGGCCGCGCATGGCTGGCGCCGGTGTGGCGCTGCGTATGGGTGGGGCACGGTTGCCGCATTGCTGTGGAGCGTGGCCGCCGTGCTCGCCGTGCAATGGGCCTACGCCGCGCAATTCGGCGCGGGCGACGGCGCGGTGTTCAGTGTGCCTGGCGTGCCGTCGTGGATCGTCGCGTCGCCGGTTCACTTCGGCGCCACGGTCTTTGTGCTGGCCGCGTTGGGAGGACTGGCCGCGCATTACGCGAGGCGCGCGCAAGTGCTGCTCGCAGCGTTACGCTCAAACGTCACCCCTACCGCCGGAGCTTCGCGATGATCTCCGCGCTCGCAATTCTCAGGCAAGCGCATCTCGCCGCAACGCGCTCAAGCGCCACGCGCACCGCCGGTGCTTTGACGATCTCACTGCCGGCAATTCGCGCGCGAGCGCATCTCGCAGCCACGCGCTCAAGCGCCACACCCACCATCGGAGCCTCGCGATGATCCCCGCGCTCGCGCTCTACGGCATCGAAAAACGCTTCGGCTCGACGCGGATTCTGCGCGGCGTCGATCTCGCGATCCAACCGGGCGAGCGTCACGCGCTGATCGGTCCGAACGGCGCGGGCAAGTCGACGCTCTTCAATCTGATCGCCGGCGGTGCGCGGCCGAACGCGGGGCGCATCGATCTGTTCGGCGCCGAGATCACGCGGCTCGCGCCGGCCGCGATCACGCGTCGCGGGCTTGCGCGCAGCTTCCAGAGCACCAGCGTGTTCACGCGCCTCAGCGTGTTCGACAACCTGCGCTGCGCGGCGATGCTGGCTGAGCGTGACCGCACACGCTGGTGGCAGCGTTTCAGCGGCTCGCCAACGGTCGACGCGCGCGCCGCACAAGTGCTCGACGCGGTGGGCCTGAGCGAGCGCCGCCACGTTCAGGCCGGCACGCTCAGCTATGCCGAGCAGCGCGCGCTCGATCTCGGCATCGCGCTCGCGGGCGGCGCGCATACCTTGCTGCTCGACGAGCCGACGGCCGGCATGAATCGCGCGGAAGCGGCACGCACCATCGAACTGATTCGCGAGACCACGGCGGGCCGCACGCTGTTGATGGTCGAGCACGACATGGACGCGGTCTTCGCGATCGCCGATCGCATTTCGGTGCTCGTGCAAGGACGCATCATCGCGAGCGGCACGCCGGCGGCGATCCGCGCGGACGAGACAGTGCGCGCCGCCTATCTCGGCGAAGGGTTCGGCACATGAGCGCCTTGCTCGAGATTCGCGCGCTGAACGCGTGGTACGGCGCGAGCCAGGCGCTGCACGGCGTCACGCTCAGCATCGAAGCGGGCGAAGTGCTGGCGCTGGTCGGCCGTAACGGCTCGGGCCGCTCGACGCTCGCACGCGCGATCATGGGCCTCGTGCGCAGCGAAGGCGAGTTGCGTTTCGCGGGCCGACCGCTCGGCGGTCTGCGCACCTTCGAGATCGCGCGTCTCGGACTCGGTTATGTGCCGGAACATCGCGACGTATTTCCGACGCTGAGCGTGCACGAGAATCTGCAGCTCGGCATCGCGCCACGGGATCGCGGCCGCGCGCCGCGCTTCACCCTCGACGATGCCTACGCGCTTTTCCCCGTGCTGCACGAACGAAAGCGCGCGCGCGCAGGCGTGCTCTCGGGCGGCGAGCAGCAGATGCTGACACTCGCTCGCGCGCTCCTTGGCGACCCCGATCTGCTCGTTATCGACGAACCCGGCGAGGGTCTCGCGAGTCTCGTGATGGAGCAGGTCGCGCAGTGCTTGCGGACTTTGCGCGATCGCGGCGTGGCGATGCTGCTGATCGAGCAGCGTCTCGTGATTGCGCAGGACATCGCCAGCCGCGTCGCGGTGATGGGGCACGGCGAAATCGTGTTCGACGGCGCGCTCGCGTCGTTCGTGCAGCGGGCGGACGTGATGCGGGAATGGCTTGGCGTCGGTTGATCGATCGACGTTCGCTAGCGGCGTTTTATTGCGGCGCCGCGCGGCGATGGGTGGCCGTTGTGTTGTCCTTGCCGAATGCCTCATGTGTCGAAGGCGTCGCCCGATCCGCGCAGAGCGCTCGGATCGCGCCAATCGTGCCGTTTGAATCCCATTTGCCGACGCGTCGCTCACGCCCCGTGCACGCGGCTCTCCGCTCAGCCGGCACAGCGATTCAAACGCTTGATCGTTTGGTGAGCGTCCTCCAGAAATCTTGTCGGCAACGCGCTGACAAATAAAGACAATCGGATAAAGACGCGTGACGGCGGCTTGCTGTTTAAAGCCGCAGTATGCGCGACGAACCATGTCGTGCCCGGCGCGCGAAGAACGCGTCACGGCTTCAGGAGGAGACATCATGAGACAGAGACGCGCATTGCATGTGGCGTCGGCGAACGATCCGCGGACGTCGACACACTCGCTGCAAGATCTGAAATCGAAGCTCGCATGGTGGTACGCGCCGATTTGCGCGAGCGGCGCGCTGTTGACGGCCGCGCTGCTGATGTCCGCCTGCGCCGACGCCAGCTCGACAACCGGCGACACGGCCTCCGCAACGTCAAATCCCGCGAGCACGACAACCAGTGCGTCAAGCAACGAAGCCGGCACCGCTGACCGCCGCGCGAATGCCACGACATCGCCGGACGCCGCGCTCGCCGCTCAACCCGCCTCGTCGACGCAACCCGCACTCGAACTCGCCAAGGCGAAACAACTCGCCGTGGAGCAAAGCATCGCTGCGCGCGTACCATCGGCGAGCGGAATGAGTGAGAAACGCAGCCGTCCGCTGACGCTGCGCGATTCAGGCATCGACGGCTCGCTGATGTTCGCGCGCGACGTCGACTTTCGCGTGACCGGCGACATCGGCTTCATGATTCACGACATGGCGGCGACGCTGAGTCCGGCGCGTCCCGGCCAGCCGATCGTATTCGACGATCCGACCAGCGTGACGATCAACGTCCACCGCGGCCATGTGACGCTCGACACCGCGAAGCTCACGGCGATCTTCAACCGTTACCTGTTCCAGTATCAGGGCTCGCCGCTGCGCAATATGCGCGTGGTGCCGCGGGACGGCGGCAATCTGCGGATCACCGGCGAAATGCATCGCGAGACCTGGGTGCCGATCGTGCTGAGCGGATCGCTGTCGATGCGCAACCCCGACGAACTCGTCTTTCACGCCGATCACGTCGAAGTGGCCGGCGTCGGCGCCGACAAGCTGATGCAGGCAGCGCATGTGAAGATGGCCGACCTGCTGAAAGTGGACACGCCGATCGCGCGCCTGGAGGGCGACGACGTCGTGATGCAAGTGGCCAAATTGACGCCGCCGCCCGCGTTGCATATGACTATCACGCAGATTGAAACGAGCGCCGCGGGCGTGCGCTTCACGCTCGACGACCGGAGCGTGCCGAACATCGTCTGGCCCGCGACGATGCCCGCGCGCGGCATGCTGGTGCAAGGCGGCGACGTTAAATTCATGCGCTCGATGCCGATGAACATCGACATGGCGCTCACGCCGGTCGACGGCAAAGCGCCGTTCGTGCTCGATCTGTACCACTATCGCGAGCAGATGGCGGCCGGCTATTTCACCTTCGACGAAGCGGGCGCGCTGGACGTGCATCTGCCGTCATATACAACGCTAGCCAGCGCGGACAAAGGCGCGTCTTTGCAAACAGGCAGCGCGAGCGCGCGCTTTAACGACAGCTTCATTCGCGCGCAGCAGGCCGCGCTCTCGCAGGCGCGGCTCGTTTGGCAACACGCGCCGCAGACGATGCGGACCGCCGCGGTGGCGCGCGCGATTCCAGTCGGCACGCGCGCGGCATTCTCGGGGCAAAGTATGGCGACGCCGGGTTCGGCTTTCACCGACGAGCGTCATTCGTCGGGACCCGCACCGTTGATTCACGTCGAGAATGTCGACTTCTACGTGTCGGGGCGCATCGGTTTTCACGTGCGTACGCTGGACGCGCAGATGGTGCCGAAAAAACCGGGACAACCGGTCGACCTGGACGATCCCGATCAGTACGACATCCGCATCATAAGCGGCGAGGTCGTGGAGCCGTGGCCCGCGATGGCGGCGCTTTTCAACGACTATCTGCTCGACTACGAGCCGCGCTCGCTCAACGATTTGCAGTTGAAGCCGGTGGACGGCAAGCTGGAAGTGAGCGGCGGCATCAAGTTATGGAATCACTTTCCTGGTGTCTGGCTGCCGACCACGATGAGCGGTACGATCGTCGCCAGAGACGAGCGGCATCTCGTGTATGAGCCGACGTCGGTGAAGGTGCTCGGCGTGCCGCAGGCCGGCTTGCTGCGCGCGTTGGATATTCCGCTCGCGTCGCTCACGCCGTTCACGCGCAAGGGCGTGGCGCTCAAGGGCAATGAACTGGTGTTCGACCAGTACACCGTGTTTCCGCCGCCGGTTTTGCAAGGGCGTCTCGCCAGCGCGACGGTCACCGACGAAGGCCTCGTGCTGAAGTTCAAGCGCGACGGCAACGTCGCCGCCGCGAGGCCGCCCGCCGGCGCGGGCAAGAGCTTCGTCTGGATCGAGTCCGGCGACATGAAAATGTTCAACTCGCTGGTGACGAATACGCGCACCTTCATCAAGGACAGTTCGAACCCCGGCGTGATGAAGTTCGATCTGTACGGTTATCGCAACGACGTGTCGAAGGGAACGGTGAAGATGGGCGAAGACGGCGGCCTGGATGTCGATCTGGCCGTTAGAAAATAGCCCGCGCGGTGCTTCTCGAAAGCGCCGCACAGGCTGCTACTTCAAGCATCCTTATTGATGATCCATTCATGCGCCGGGTCGTTGCGGAAATGCCAGACCCGCTGTCCGCCCGCCATCACGTTCAGATAATACGAGTCGTACCCATACGGCACGATCACCGGATGATAGCCACGCGGCACCATCACGACATCGTGATTCTCGACGGCCATCGACTCGTCGATGTCGCGCATGTCGGTGTACACGCGTTGAAACGCAAACCCTTGTGGCGGATCGAGCCGGTGATAGTAAGTCTCTTCGAGTGAGCTCTCGTGCGGGACATTGTCGGTATCGTGTTTATGCGGCGGGTAGCTCGAAGCGTGTCCGCCAGGTGTCCTGACTTCCACGACCAACAACGACTCCGCTGGCTCGGTCTGCGGAAGAATGTCGCATACGTATCGCGTATTCAGCCCTTTGCCGCGTGTCGAGCGTTTCATCGAACCCGGCTCGATCAACCTCGCCGGCAATTCGCCTTTGGCCGGTGCGCTCGCCACGCCGATCTCGGCATCGCGGCAGGCGCGTACCGTGATCCGCACATTCGGCGGCAGATAGACCGCATACGGCGCGGCGTCTTCGAACACGCTGTCGCGCGAACCCAGCGAACTCCATTTGGTGTCCGCGGTTTCGATATCCACTGCGCCCGTCAGCACGACAATGCACACTTCACGCGACGGTTCGAACACGTGCACAACTTCCTTCTCACCCAACCGGTAGGCGGCAAAACCGACATAACGCCAGCACGCCGACTCCGGTGTCACTCGCGCGATTGTCTGGCCTTCGCGCTGCGCCTTCACCAATAAACTCATGCTGCCTCCTGCTGTGTGCCGTCGAGCGGCGCATCGACCAGCGCGCGCAACGTCTTGTAGCCTTTCTGCGCGTATTCGAAGGATGGCGCCACGACCGGATCCTGTTCGGCTTCCACCACCAGCCAGCCGCAATAACCGTGCCGCTTCAGGCGCTCGATGATCGCGGGGAAATTCACCGCGCCGTCGCCCGGCACCGTGAAGGCGCCGGCGATGACCGCGTCCAGAAAACTCCAGTTGCGATTGCGCGCGAGCTTCATGACAGCGGGGCGCACGTCCTTGCAATGCACGTGGCAAACGCGCCCGATATGCTTGTCGAGCACGGCGAGCGGATCGCCGCCGGCAAACGTGATGTGTCCCGCGTCGAACAGCAGGCCAACGGCGTCGCTGGTGCGCGCCATCAGTTGATCGACATCGGCCGGTGTTTCGACATAAGCGCCCATGTGGTGATGATAGGCGAGCCGCACGCCGCGGCTCAGCGTATAACGCGCGAATTCGTCGACACGGGCCGCATATTCGGCCCATTGCTTCTCGCTGAAAAAACGCGGGCGTTGGTAAAGGGGTTGCGCTGCGCCCTGAATCGAATCGGCGACCTCGCCGTACACCATCGCCGTCGCGCCGTTTTGCGCGAGCAGTTCGAGATGCGGGCCGACCTCCGCGATTTCTTCTTCGACGCTGCGTCGCGCGAGGCGTCCGGAATACCAGCCGGAAACCAGCGCGAGATCGTATTGAGCGAGCAGCGTCTTCAGCGCCTGGGGTTCGCGCGGAAACTTGTTGCCGAGTTCGAAGCCTTGATAGCCGATCTCGCGGCCTTCCGTCAGCGCCACTTCGAGCGGCGTCTCGCCGCCGAGCGAAGGCAGATCGTCGTTCATCCACGAGAGCGGATTGATGCCGATACGTACGTCGAAAGCAGTCATGCGGGCGTCCTCATTCGTTGTCGGCGGAGCCGGTGTTGTGCGCGGAGCCGGCAGGTTCGGCGCGGGCCGCGAGTTGCGTTTCGTATTTTGCGCGCGCGTCGCGCACGGCGGGGCGCGTCGAGACTTCCGGCACCGCCACTTCCCACCACCAGCCGCCGTCGTCGGTGGTGCGGGCGGGATCGGTATCGATACTGATCACGTACGTGCGATCCGCCGCGCGTGCGCGCTCCAAAGCAGCTTCGAGTTCGGCGACATTCGCCGCGTGTTCGGCCTGCGCGCCGAGCGCTCGCGCATGCGCGGCGAAATCGATCTTCGGCGCGCCGAGCGGGCCTTGCATGCAGTTTTCGAGCAGATTGTTGAACGGCGCGCCGCCGCACGCCTGCTGCAAGCGGTTGATGCAGCCATAGCCGCGATTGTCGAGCACCACGACGATCAGCTTCGCGCCGATCATCACCGAGGTGGCGATCTCGCTGTTCATCATCAGATAGCTTCCGTCGCCGACCATCACGATCACTTCACGCGCGGGCCGCGCGAGCTTCACGCCGAGTCCGCCGGCGATCTCGTAGCCCATGCACGAATAGCCGTACTCGACGTGGTATGCGCCCGGTCTGCCCGCGCGCCACAGCTTGTGCAATTCGGCGGGCAGGGTGCCGGCCGCGCAGACGACGATATCGTTCGCGGGTGAACTGGCGCTCGAACGCTGCACGGCGCCGATCACATCGCCCTCGTAAGGCAGCACGGTATCGCGCTGCGGCGCATGCGTGAGCGTGCTCACCGTATCGCGCCAGCTTGCCGCGAGTTTGTGCGCGCGCGCGGTCCACGCGCGGTCCGCGTGCCAGCCTTGCAGCGCGTCGGCGAGCGCTTCGAGCGCGAGACGCGCGTCGGCTTCGACCACTTGCGCGCGATGCTTGAGACCGTCGAACGCATTGGCGTTGACGGCGATCACGTCGGCCTGCGTGAACAAGGTGTTCGAGCCGGTCGTGAAGTCCTGCAAGCGCGTACCGATGGCCAGCACGCAATCGGCGTCGTGCGCGAGCGCGTTCGCCGCGGGCGAGCCGGTCACGCCGAGCGCGCCCGCGTTCAGCGGATCGTTCCACGCGAGCGCGCCTTTGCCGGCCTGGGTTTCCGCCACTGGAATGCCATGCGTGGTGGCGAAACGGTGCAGCGCGTCGGTTGCTCGGCCATAGAGCGCGCCGCCGCCCGCAACGATCAACGGCCGCTTCGCATGACGCAGACGCGCGATGGCGGCTTCGATTTCATCGGCGCGCGGCGCGGGCGAATGAAACGTGACCACGCGTGGTTTGAAGAAGTCGACCGGGAAATCCCATGCCTGCGCCTGCACGTCTTGCGGCAACGCGAGCGTGACAGGCCCGCACAACGCGGCGTCGGTCAGCACGCGCACCGCGCGCGGCAACGCATTCAGCAGTTGCGCCGGATGCACGATGCGGTCGAAGTAGCGCGACACGGGCTTGAGCGCGTCGTTGGCGGAGACGCCGCCGTCGTGGAAGTCTTCGACCTGCTGCAACACGGGATCAGGCGCGCGCGAAACGAAGATGTCGCCGGGCAGCAGCAGCACCGGCAAACGGTTCACATGGGCGAGCGCCGCCGCGGTCACGAGGTTGGTGGCGCCCGGTCCGATCGACGTCGTGACGGCCATCATGCGGCAGCGGAAATGCGCCTTCGCATAGGCGATCGCGCTGTGCGCCATCGCCTGTTCGTTGTGCGCGCGCAGGGTCGGCAGTTCGTCGCGGTGCTGATACAGCGCCTCGCCGATCCCCGCCACGTTGCCGTGGCCGAAGATGGCGAACACGCCGCCGAACAGCGGCTCGGTGCCTTCGCCGTCTTCCGTCGCGACGCGTTGCGCGGCGAGATAGCGGACCAGTGCCTGCGCGGTCGTCAGGCGCACCGTGCCACCCGTGCGCGTGCTGGCGTGGCTGGCGTCGTTGGCGGACGCCGCGTCGTGATGCACTACGCGCTGATTCATGCGGCTTGCTCCTGATGGACAGGGTTCGGTGCGCCGGACTGCGCGGTGCTTGCGCCACGCGTTGCACGCCACGAAGCGATCAGTGTTTCGAAGGTGCGGCGCACGCGCCCGATCAACTCGTCGTCGCCGATTTCTCCGGCGAGCCAAGCATGGCTCGGCTCGTGGAAGATCGTGCGTCCGACCGTGAAGCCGCGGCACGTCGCCGATTGCGCGGCCGCGCGGAAGCCTTCGTCCAACTGCTCGACGGCCGCCGACAAACCGAGCAGCACCACGCCGCGGCAATACGGATCGCGCTCGGCGATCAGCGCGTCGACGTTGCGCCACTGCGCGGCGTCCATCGGTTCGAGCTTCCACCACTCGGGATAGATGCCTATGTTGTACAGGCGCTTTAACGCGCGATACACGGTATCCGGCGCTTGCGGCAGATGCGCGTGTTTCGGCGGAATCACTTCGAGCAACAATTCGTGGCCGCTCGCTTGCGTCGCGTCGTAGAGCGCGCGCAATTGCGCCTCCTGTTCGAGACGCTGCTCGATGGGTTCGTCGGGATGGAACTGCACGAGGCACTTCACGATATGTTCCTGCGGCCACGGGATCAGCGTGGTGCCGATCGAACGGCCGTGATCGAACACGAGCGGCACCGAGCCCGGCAGTTCCACCGGCCGCCCGATCCACCAGCCGCGCCCAGTCGCTGCGTTCAGCGCGTCCTGGCCATAACGGTCGTCGATCAGCACGCCGATGCGGTTCTGCAAACCCAACGCGCTTTCGGTTTGCGCGACGGCTTCGACGAACAGGCCCTTCAGGCGCGCAATGCGCGCATCGTCAGCGCCGGTTTGCTGCGCGAGTTCGAAGAACTGGTTGCGATGGTCGAAGGCGAAGCCGAGCACTTCGTCCCATTGTTTGCGGGCCGGCGAGACGCGATGCAGCCGTGCGAGCGTTGCGTCGCGATCCGGGCGGCGCATGCGCTGCGGATCCGCTTTCGCTTCGCGCAGGAAGTAGTCGAGTTCGGCGGGCGTCGGCATGGCCGGCGCGCAGCCGTGGCGCGAGACGACCAGCGCGCCGCTCGCGTTTGCAATGCGCGCGCAGGCTTCGAGCGGTTGATCGCGCAGCCATCCGGAGAGAAAGCCCGAGGCGAACGCATCGCCCGCGCCGAGCACGTTCAGCACTTCGACTTCCACGCCGCCGTGAATCGGCAGGTCGTCGAGCGAGGCGGGCACCGCGCCGTCGATGATCTGGCAGCCCATTGGTCCGCGTTTCAGCACCAGTGTGGCCGGCGTGACGGCGCGCACCATCGCGAGTGCTTCAACTAGTTCGGTCTTGCCGCCGGCAATGCGGAATTCCTCTTCGGTGCCGATCACCAGATCGAAGAGCGGCAGAATGCGCTGCAAATGCGCGGTGACGCCTTCGCTCGCGACGAAGCGTGTTTCACCGTCCGCTTTACCGGTGAGGCCCCATAACACCGGGCGATAGTCGATATCGAGCACGGTGCGCACCTGGTTGCGGCGCGCGTAGTCCAGCGCGCGGCGGCTCGTGCGGTTCACCTGTTCGGTGGAAAAGTGCGTGCCGGTGATCAACAGCGCTTTCGACGATGCAATGAAGGCCTCGTCGAAATCCGCTTCGTCGACCGCCATATCCGCGCAGTTCTCGCGGTAGAAGATCAGCGGGAAAGTATCGCGGTCTTTCAGGCCGAGCAGCACGAGGGCGGTCAGGCGCTCCTGATCGATGCGCACGTGGCTGACGTCGCAGCCTTCCCTGGTGAGCGTCTCGGTGAGAAAGCGGCCCATGTGATCGTTGCCGACGCGCGCCAGCATCGACGACGCGAGACCGAGACGCGCGCAGCCGAACGCGATATTCGCCGACGATCCACCGAGATACTTCGCGAAGCTCGACACGTCTTCGAGCCGCGCGCCGACTTGCTGCGCGTACAGATCGACGGCGAGGCGGCCGAGACAGACGATATCGCGGCTGCGGCCCGGCGCGAAGCGGCTGCCGGTGGCCGGAGCCGATGCGGACGCGATGCCGCTGGAGGTGCTGGAATGATCCATGAAGTTTCCTGAATAGCTAAGCGCGGCGGCCGGCGCGACTGCGCCGGGCCGGCGCGCGAATGAATCAGATCGTCGCGCCTTCGAGTTCGCCGATCATCTTCTGCATCTCGGCGCCGCCGGCCATCATGTCGAGCACTTCGTCCTTGCTGATGGTTTCCTTGGTGAACGTGCCGAGCGATTTGCCGCGATTGAGCACCGTGAACGAATCGCCGATCGGATACGCGTGGTGCACGTTGTGCGTGATGAAGATCACCGAAATGCCCTTGGCGCGCGCCTTGTGAATCAGCTTGAGCACGTTGAAGCTCTGCTTGACGCCGAGCGCGGCGGTCGGCTCGTCGAGAATCAGCACACGTGCGCCGAAGTGAATCGCACGCGCAATCGCGAGACATTGCTTCTCGCCGCCGGACATGGTGCCGATCGGCTGATGCGCGTCGCGCACGTTGATGCCCATTTCGGCGAGCTTGTCGCGCGCGGTGATGGCGCTGGTTTCAAGGTCCATCACGCTCAGGAAGCCGAACAACTTCTTTTGCGGCTCGCGTCCCATGAAGAAATTGCGCGCCACGGAGAGCAGCGGCACCAGCGCGAGATCCTGATACACGGTGGCGATGCCGAGATCGAGCGCATCTTTCGGCGACTCGAACAGCACCGGTTTGCCGTCCACCAGATACTGTCCGGAAGAGGGCTGATGCACGCCGGCAAGCGTTTTGATCAGCGTCGACTTGCCCGCGCCGTTGTCGCCGAGCAGGCAGTGCACCTCGCCGCGTTTCAGGCGCAAGGTCACGCCGCTTAGCGCGATGACCTTGCCGAAGTATTTGTTGACGTTCTCCAATGCGAGGATCACGTCTTCCTGCGGCGCGGCTGCGGTCGCGTTTGCGTTCGATTCAGGCAAGGCGTTCGCCGCGGTATTCATATCGGACATGTTCGTCTCCTCCTTACGCCTGCGAGACGCGGCGGCGCACATAGTGATTGAACAGCACGGCGATCAGGAGCATCACGCCGAGGAACACGCGGAACCAGTCGGAACTGACGTTGGTGTAGGTAATGCCGATCTGCACGACGCCGAAGATCAACGCACCGAAACACGCGCCGACCACCGAACCATAACCACCCGTGAGCAAGGTGCCGCCGATCACCGCGGCGATGATTGCTTCGAACTCTTTCTGCAAACCGCGGTCGGCCGCGGCCGAGCCGATGTCGCACACTTGCAGCACCGCGAACAGGCATGAGCAGAACGCGGTCAGCACGAACAGCGAAATCTTCACGCGACGCACCGGCACACCCACGTTCTTGGCCGCGTTGGCGTCGCCGCCTACCGCGAGAATCCAGTTGCCCGCGCGCGTTTTTGCCAGCACGAACGCGCACACCGCCGCGAGTCCGAGCCACCACAGAATCACCTTGGGAATGCCCGGCACGAGCGCGTGGCCGTTATCGAGCATGGTGCCGATGCCGTGGCGCGCGAGCATCGTGAACAGACCGTTCAGCGCGACGCCGTGAAACAGCGTATTCGCGAGCCAGTCCTGCTGCGCGAGGTCGCCGACACCGGAGACGATGGTGCGGTCCGCGAACATGATCGAGAGCGCGAGCGTGAGGCCGCGCAGGATGAACAGAAACGCGAGCGTGACGATGAACGACGGCAGGCGCGTGCGCATCACCAGATAACCGTTCAGCGCGCCGAGCAACATGGAGCCGGCGAACGCGAAGAGAATCGCCAGCGAAATCGGCCAGTGAAAATACACCGAGGGAATCGCGACCATCATGCCGGCGAAACCGATCATCGAGCCGATGGAGAGATCGAACTCGCCGGCGATCATCAGTAGACAAGCGCCCACGGCGAGAATGCCGAGATACGCGGAGACCTGCGACCAGTTCATCACGCCGTCGAGGTTGAACATGCCGGAGTTGCCGGCCGTCAGCGCGAAAACGAGAAACACCAGCACCGCGCCGGAAATCGCGGCGAATTCAGGGCGATTCAGCACATGGCCGAATCGGGATTCCTTGCGCAATCGTTCATCCGAATCGGGCAGCGACGGGGCTGCTTCGCCGGTATTCGTCTTGACGTGCGGTGGGAAGTGTTTGCCGGCTACACCCATGATGTCTCCTTGGAGCCCGGCCGTGTGCGGCTCGCACGCGAGGATGCGTGGCGAGAACGACAGCCGGTGAAATGCGCGGTGGCGGCGGGCGGCCCGTTCCGAATCGAAGCGGTGCCCGCCGTGCGCGTGACTAGCTAAAGAAAAGAATCAGCGATACTGCCCTGCGTACTTGATGACCTTGTCGAGGTTTTCCTTGGTGATGAAACCCGGACCCGAGCGAATGTTCTTCGGCCCATAGGAAGGCGCGAGGCCATAGGTTGCGAGCCGTTCCTTGAACTTCGGATTGGCTTCGAGAATCTGGCGGATCTTCGCGGGATCGATGGTGTGCTCTTTCTTCACGATCGCCAGCACGGCCACGGGGATATAGCCCTGCAGGTACGGCTGCTGGTCGATCGCGAACTGGATCGTGCCGTTCTGGATCGCCTTGGCGATGTCGTCGGAGAAGTCGAACGTGCAGAAGTAGATCTTGCCCGCCAGACCCATTTGCGTGACCGCTTTCAGCGTGGCCGAAGCCGGGGTCGGTCCGAGCGTCAGGATCGCGCCGGTGTTCGGATGGTTGCGCAGATACGCGCTGACCTTCGACTGGATTTCGGTCGGATCCTGGCCGGAGTCGATCGTGGATGCCTTGTAGTCGACGCCGAGCGCTTCGGCGAAACCACGGCAACGGTCGAACGACACCGTATTGCTGGCAATGTGGTTCACGCACAGGAACGACTTCACGCCCGCGGCCTTGGCCTTCTCGCCGGCCGCTTTGCCCGCGACGTATTCCGGTTGACCCACATGCATGATCGCGCCGAGTTGCGCGCTCTGTTCCTCGGTGCCGGAATTGATCGTGACGAGCGGAATCTTCTTCGCGGTCACTTTGTTGATCGAGCTTTTCAGCACGTCGAAATCGGCGATGGTGACGATCACGCCGTCGTAGTTGCGCGCGGCCGCCTGTTCGATCAGACGGGACATGTCGGCGATGTCGCCGTTCGGCGGATTGCGGTAATCGGTCTCGACGTTGAAGTCCTCGTCGGCCTGTTTAATGGCGTTCTTGATGGTGTTCCACCACGAATCCGAATCCGGCGCGTGGCTGATCAGCACGAAGTGCGCGTCAGCCGCGCGGGCGGCGGAGGCCGCGCCGAATCCCGTCGCCAACGTCAATGCCGTCACCAGAATCCTGAGCGTAGCCTTGCCCTTGCAAAGTCTCATTGTCTCCACCTTTCTCGGTATGTCGTTTTTGAAGGGAGCGTCTGGCGGGCGGCTTTGCATCCGCGTACAAACCCGGGTGTTGCCACCAAAGCGCCATCGCTCACGACCAAGATTAGGCGATCTTCGAAGGCGTTGCAATGAAAATTTCATTACAAATAAAAATGGAAAATACGTTCCATTTGACGGGGCGGCTGCCTATAATCGGCAGCGTCAGGAGGCCGTGTGGCGGCGGGTTGGAGCGGCTGCCGCACTGCAATAAAGCACCCGAGAGAGAGCCATGGCGGAAGAGAGCACCGAGGAATTGCCCAGCGTCGAAGAATTGATGCAGCGCATCGCGGAAAACTACGATGCGTTGCCGCGTCAGTTGAAGAATGTCGCGACATATATCGAGCAGCATCGATCGAGCGTGATGGTGGACCGCACTAGCGACATTGCGGCGAGCTGTGGCGTGCATCCGTCCGCCGTGGTGCGTTTTGCGCAGCGCTTCGGCTTTTCCGGCTTCTCCGATCTGCAGGCGGTTTTTCGCCAGGCTTACACGGGGCAGGGCAGTTCGTCGCCGAGTTATCAGCAGCGCATTCGCAAGCTGATCGACGAGAAGCCGGGCGCGCTGTCCGGCGGCTCGGTGGCGCGCGAATTCATCGCGGCCTCGCGCGGCGGTCTGGAAGAACTCGAAGCGGGCCTCGACGACAAGGAGTTCGACGCCGCGGTGAAGATGCTGCAACAGGCCGACAACATCTATGTGATCGGCGTGCGGCGCTCGTTTCCGGTGGCGAGCTATATCGTCTACGCGCTGCAGCACACGCCCAAACGCGTGCATCTGGTGTCCGGCTTCGGCGGCATGTACCGCGAACAGATTCGCAGTGTGAAGAAGGGCGATGTGGTGATCGCGATCAGCTTCGCGCCCTATGGCAAGGAAACGCAATATTGCTTGCGGGTCGCGCATCATCATCAGGCCAGGACGCTGGTTATTACGGATAGCCAACTATCTCCGCTTGCGCGTTATGCGAGTACGCAACTGTATGTGAAAGAGGGCAGCGCATTTGCCTTCCGCTCGCTGACCAGCACGATCTGTTTGTGCCAGGCGTTGTTTATCGCGCTCGCGTACAAGCTCGAATTGAATGTTGAAGAATCCAAAGACACTGGAGGATACGATGACTGATGGGGCAAAGACGATCGACGTAGCGGTGTTCGGTGCGGGGCGCATCGGCAAGATTCATGCGGCGAATCTCGCGCGGCAGCCGGGCGTGCGCCTGAAGTATGTGGTCGACGTGAATCGTGAAGCCGCCGCGGCGCTCGCCGCCGAGCATGGCGCGCAGGTTGCCGATATCGACGGCGCGATGGGCGATGCGTCGATCGGCGCGACCGTGATCTGTTCGAGCACCGACACGCATGCCGATCTGATCATGCAATCCGCCGCGCAGAAGAAGCACGTGTTCTGCGAGAAGCCGGTCGATCTCACGCTGGAGCGCGCTCGGGCTTGTGCGGATGCGGTGGAGCGCGCGGGCGTGGTGTGCATGATCGGTTTTCAGCGCCGCTTCGATCCGACGTTTTCGGCGTTGAAGGCGCGGCTCGATGCCGGTGAGATCGGCACGCCGGAAATGCTGGTAGTGACGAGCCGCGATCCGGGCGCGCCGCCGGTCGAGTACATCAAGCATTCCGGCGGTATTTTCAAGGACATGCTGATTCATGACTTCGACATCTTCCGCTGGATTCTCGACGATGAGGCCGACACGCTGCACGCCACCGGCAGCTGTCTGAGCGACCCGGCGATTGCTGAGGCGGGCGATATCGATTCTACCGCGGTGACGATCCGCACGAAGCGCGGCCGCCTGTGCCAGATCAATACCGCGCGCCGTGCCGCCTACGGCTACGACCAGCGTTTCGAAGTACTGGGCAGCCACGGCATGTTGCAAGCGGGCAATGTGCGGCCCACCGAAGTCACGGCTTATTCGAAAACCGAGGTGTCGAGCGACGTGCCGGAAGCGTTTTTCCTCGAACGCTACCGGGCGGCTTATGCGCATGAAATCGCGCATTTCTTCGACGCGGTGACGCATGGCAAGCCGGTGCGCACAACCGTCGCCGACGGTTTGAAGGCGCTCGAACTGGCTGAAGCCGCGACCCGTTCGTGGCGTGAGGGCCGCGCGGTCAAACTCGGCGAGGCATTGTGATGACGGCCGCCGCGCCGCGGGTTCGTGTGGGCGTAGTCGGCCTCGGGCGTCTCGGCAAGCGGCACGCGGAGAATCTGGCCTATCGCGTGCCGGGCGCGTCGCTCGTGGCCGCCTGCAGTCCGGTGGAAGAAGAGCGGGCGTGGGCGCGCGAGGCGTTGCCCGCGCCGCGTCTGTACGAGGACTATGCGGAGCTGCTGGCTGACCGCGAGGTGGATGCGGTGTGGCTCGTCACGCCGTCTTCGTTGCACGCGCAGCAGATTGTCGATGCGTTGCGAGCCGGCAAGCATGTGTTTTGCGAGAAGCCGTTGTCGCTGGATCTTGCCGAGTGCGAAAGGGTGCTGGCCGAGTCCGCGCGTTATCCGCATTTGCAGGCCACGATTGGTTTCATGCGGCGTTTCGATCCGAGCTATAAAGACGCGTTCGACAAGATCGAAGCCGGCAAGATCGGCCGGCCGTTTCTGGTGCGCTCGCAGACCGCGGATCAGAACGACAGCGATGGTTTTTTCGTGCGTTTTGCGGCGACATCAGGCGGGATTTTTCTCGATTGCACGGTGCACGATATCGATGTCGCGCGCTGGCTGCTCGGGCGGCCGCGCGCGAAACGCGTGTTTGCCGCGGGGGCCGCGGTGATGCATGAAGGGTTGCGTGAGTTCGGCGATGTCGATAACGGTGTCGCGATCTGCGAATTCGAGGGCGGCAAGCTGGCCGTGTTTTACGCGTCGCGGACGCAGGCGCACGGCAATGACACGCATAGCGAGGTGATCGGCACGGCCGGAGCGCTGGCTATTGGGTGTAATCCGCGGGCGAATCGGGTTGAGATTTATGACGCCACGGGGATTCGGAACGAGTGCACGCCGAATTTTTTTGATCGGTTCGAGGATGCGTTTTTGTTTGAGGCGCGGGCGTTTGTTGTGGCTGTGCGGGGTGGGGTGGGGGCTTCTGCTGCGCAGGCGGGTGCTTCACTCGCTGATGCGGTGGAGGCTACGCGGATTGGGGTGGCGTTGCGGGAGTCTTTGTTGAAGGGGGAGGCGGTTACGTTGTAGGTTTTTTTGCTTTTTGTTTTTTGCCTGCGCGGCGGGGTCTGCTTGCTGTGTTGGCCTTTCCTTGAATTGTTTGTGGTTTATTGGCGTTGCCCCTGTGCGGGGCGGCACTCCCTTTCTTTGCCGCCGCAAAGAAAGGAAGCAAAGAAAGCGGCTTTACACCGCCAGCTTATAAGTGGGTCCCCCGCACAGCCACGGTAGTGGCACATCTGGAATCCGTGCCCCCGCGCATTCCGCGTTCGTGACAAGGCGCTCATTCTTCCGGCGGCGCTGCGCGCGCCGTCGCGGTCGTTCTGCGAGACGTCGGTCGTTTCGATGTCAAGGGCTTTCCATGAGCCGTGGACGGATTGCCCGCGGCTTGCCGGGGTGTTCGGCCTCTTTCGCGCGCGACTGTGCTCGTCCCGTCATTTTCCACGTCCCACGGCGTCTCCCGTAGTGCCGGCTCCGTCCCGCCCGAGCGCTTTCAGGACCGCCGGCCGTTTCGCGGCATCGCCGGGGCGAAGCCGGTGGCCCCACCGCGCACACGCGCAGGACGGGTTTCTGGACAGACCGTTCCGGCGAGCGCGCAGCGCGAGGCGGGCGGTATGACTGCCTTGTCACGAACGCGGAATGCGCGAAGGCACAGATTCCAGATGCGCCACTGCCCCCTCCAGGCCGGGGGACCCGCTTATAAGCTGGCGGTGTGAAGCCGCTTTCTTTGCTTCCTTTCTTTGCGGCGGCAAAGAAAGGGAGTGCCGCCCCGCACAGGGGCAACGCTAATAAACCACAAAGAATTCAAGGAAAGGCCAACACAGCAAGCAAACAGCCAAAAAAACCGCCCCGCCGGCAACCCCACCAACCCTGCTGTAGAATTTGACCCTCCAGCGTCAAAAAAACACGCCCCAGTCCCGAAGGTCATCGTCGATGCAAATTCAGATTCACAAGGAAGTCGATGCACGCGGCCTCATGTGCCCGCTGCCCATCTTGCGCGCCAAGAAGGCGCTCGCCGATATGGAAAGCGGCCAGATTCTCAAGGTGCTCGCCACCGACCCGGGCTCGCAGCGCGATTTCGCCGCGTTTGCCCGGCAAACCGGCAATGAAATCGTCGAAAGCTCTGCGCACGACAAGGTTTTCACCTTCCTGATGAAGCGCCGCTGAAGCCGACGCAGCAACGCGCTCACCCTGAGCGGTCACCAAAAAACAAAAGGCGCTGCCCCCGCGAATGCGGGCACAGCGCCTTTTAACTTCGGTTCAACGCTACCGAGAGGCTACCGGCTCAAAGCCGCTCAACCCTCCAGCACCGGCGAACGGGTGCGCAGATATTCTTCGAAATCGGCAGCCACTTCCGGGTGACGCAAGGCGAACTCGACGGTCGCCTTCAGATAACCCAGCTTGCTGCCGCAGTCGAAACGCGTGCCGTGATACTTGTACGCCAGCACCTGTTCGTCGGCGAGAAGCGATTGAATTGCGTCCGTCAGTTGCAATTCGCCGCCCGCGCCCGGCTTCAACGCACGCAGATGTTCGAAGATGCGCGGCTTCAGCACATAGCGGCCCACCACACCGAGATTCGACGGCGCCACGTTCGGCTCCGGCTTCTCGACGATACCGGACATCTTGATGATCGAGTCTTCCCACTCCTTGCCGTCGACGATACCGTACGACTTGGTTTCCTGAGCGGGAATCTCTTCGACGCCGATCACCGAACTGTGATAGTGGTCGAACACCTCGATCATCTGCGTCATAACGGGCGGCGTGCCGTACAGCAGGTCGTCCGCGAGAATGACGGCGAACGGGTTGTCGCCCACCAGCTTTTCGGCGCACATCACCGCATGGCCCAGGCCCAGCGCTTCCGGCTGACGCACGTAGAAACAGTCCACATGGCTCGGCTTGATGCTGCGCACGAGTTCCAGCAGCTTGTCCTTGCCGCGTGCCTCGAGTTCCGCCTCGATTTCGTACGACTTATCGAAGTGGTCCTCGATCGCGCGCTTGCTGCGGCCCGTGACGAAGATCATTTCGGTGATGCCGGCCGCCATTGCCTCCTCCACCGCGTACTGGATCAGCGGCTTGTCGACAATCGGAAGCATCTCTTTCGGGCTCGCCTTCGTGGCCGGGAGGAACCGGGTGCCAAGACCTGCTACCGGAAAAACCGCCTTTGTAACTTTTAGCATGTGATTACCCTGAATCCTCTGGTTTAGCTATCGGTCCTTGCCTGCCGCTTCGGGCGGGCACGGAGCGTGATCAAACCGGCAAGCGCGCCAATTGGGCTTTCAGCTTGCCCACCGTCGCTTCGAAATCCGCCAGTCTTTTCTGCTCCTGCTCAACGACTGCCGGCGGTGCCTTTGCAACGAAACTCTCATTCTGCAATTTTCCGTTGCACTTGACGATTTCCGTACTCAACCGCGCAATCTCCTTCGACAACCGCTCGCGCTCGACTGCCACATCGATTTCCACTTTCAGCACGAGCTTGTCATTCCCGACGATAGCAATTGGCGCGCCATCTGCCTGCGCATCCAGCGTTGCCTCGTCGGCAATGATCTGCACTTCGGACAAACGGGCCAATGCCTGTGCGTACGGAGCAAAGGTGCGCAGGCGCTCCGCGTTGCCGGTAGCGAGCAACGGCACCTTGACCGCCGGCGACAGATTCATTTCGCCGCGCAGATTCCGGCACGCATCGATCACTGCTTTCAGATCGGCCGCCCACTGTTCCGCGCCTTCATCGATCTTCGACGGTTCGGCGATGGGGTAAGGCTGCACCATGATGGACGCTTCGCCCTCGGCCTTGCCCTCGGGATAACGCCCGGCCAACGGCGCCACTTTTTGCCACAGCGCCTCGGTAATGAATGGAATCACCGGGTGCGCCAGCCGCAGTACCGTCTCGAGCACGCGCAGCAGCGTGCGGCGAGTTGCGCGCTGCTGGTTCGGCTGACCCGTCTGGATCTGGACCTTCGCGAGCTCCAGATACCAGTCACAGTATTCGTCCCAAACGAACTTGTATAGGGCGTTGGCCACATTGTCAAAACGATAGTCGGCGAAACCCTTGGCGATTTCCGCTTCCACGCGCTGCAGACGCGAGACGATCCAGAAGTCGGCCTGCGAGAAATGCAGGTGCCCGTCCGGACCGCATTCGCCGCATTGTTCCGGTTTGCCGAAACCGCAATCGTGGCCTTCGCAGTTCATCAGCACGAAACGGGTGGCATTCCACAGCTTGTTGCAGAAGTTGCGATAGCCTTCGCAGCGCGCCAGATCGAAGTTGACGTTGCGCCCGAGCGTGGCCATCGAGGCCATCGTGAAGCGCAGCGCGTCGGTGCCGAACGCGGGGATGCCGTCGGGGAATTCCTTACGGGTCTTCTTTTCGATCGACGCAGCCTGCTTCGGGTTCATCAGCCCGGTGGTGCGCTTGGCGACCAGCGCGTCGAGGCCGATGCCATCGACGATATCGATCGGGTCGAGCGTGTTGCCCTTGCTCTTCGACATCTTCTGGCCTTCGGCGTCGCGCACGAGACCGTGCACGTACACCGTATCGAACGGCACCTTGCCGGTGAAGTGCGTGGTCATCATGACCATGCGCGCGACCCAGAAGAAGATGATGTCGAAGCCGGTCACCAGCACCGACGACGGCAGGAAGTGCTTCAGCTCCTGCGTTTCATTGGGCCAACCGAGCGACGAGAACGGCACCAGAGCAGACGAGAACCAGGTGTCGAGTACGTCTTCGTCGCGCCTGAGCGCGCCTGTGTAGCCGGCCGCCGCGGCCTTGGCGCGCGCGCCTTCCTCGGTCTTCGCGACGAAGATTTCGCCGTTTTCGCCGTACCACGCCGGAATCTGATGGCCCCACCAGAGTTGGCGCGAGATGCACCAGTCCTGAATGTTTTCGAGCCACTGATAGTAAGTGGTGGTCCAGTTTTCCGGCACGAACTTGATTTCGCCGCTGCGCACCACGTCGAGCGCGGTTTCGGCGATCGATTTGCCTGGATTGAAAGTGCCTTCCGGCGCCGGCTTGCTCATGGCGACGAACCATTGATCCGTGAGCATCGGCTCGATCACGACGCCCGTACGGTCGCCGCGCGGCACCATCAGCTTGTGCGGCTTGACCGATTCGAGCACGCCGAGCGCTTCGAGGTCGGCCACCACCTGCTTGCGGGCTTCGAAACGGTCGAGGCCGCGGTATTTTTCCGGCGCGTTGTCGTTGATCTTCGCGTCGAGCGTAAGGATTTCGATCATCGGCAGCTTGTGGCGCAGACCGACCTGGTAGTCGTTGAAGTCGTGCGCGGGCGTAACCTTGACGACGCCGGTGCCGAACTCGCGGTCGACATAATCATCCGCGATGATCGGCACTTCGCGACCCGACAGCGGCAATGTGACCGTCTTGCCGATCAGGTGCGCGTAGCGCTCGTCTTCCGGGTGGACCATCACGGCGGTGTCGCCGAGCATGGTTTCCGGGCGCGTGGTGGCGACCGTCAGATGGCCCGAGCCGTCGGTAAGCGGGTACTGGATGTGCCACAGCGAGCCGTTTTCTTCTTCGCTGACCACTTCGAGGTCGGAGACGGCGGTGAGCAGCACCGGGTCCCAGTTCACGAGGCGCTTGCCGCGATAGATCAGGCCCTGTTCATACAGACGTACGAAGACGTCGCGCACGGCGGCCGACATCTTGTCGTCCATCGTGAAGTATTCGCGCGACCAGTCGATCGAGGCGCCGAGGCGGCGCACCTGGTTCGTGATGGTCGAGCCGGATTCCTGTTTCCACTCCCAGACGCGTTCGACGAACTTTTCACGGCCGAGGTCGTGGCGCGAGACGCCTTGCGCGTCCAGTTGCCGCTCGACGACGATCTGCGTGGCGATGCCCGCGTGGTCCGTGCCCGGCACCCACAGGGTGTTTTCGCCGAGCATGCGGTGATAGCGGGCGAGGCCGTCCATGATGGTCTGGTTGAACGCATGGCCCATGTGGAGGGTGCCCGTGACGTTCGGAGGCGGCAGTTGGATCGAGAAATCTTTCCGGTTTTCGTCGATGACGGGCGTCGCATAGGCGCGCTTTTCCCATTCGGGGCCCCAGTGGGCTTCGATGGTGTGGGGCTCGAAGCTTTTGGCAAGCGTGGAGGTGGTGTCGCTCGAGGTCTCGCTCATTTGTGTCGGGTCGGCTGGTGAATGCTGGGAATGGTTGATTATAAGCGGCGCCTTGGGGGTGGGCGGGTTTTGGGTGGTTTGGGGGTGGCTTGCTGCTTTGGCCTTTCCTTGCTTGCTGCTTTGGCCTTTCCTTGAATTCTTTGTGGTTTATTGGCGTTGCCCCTGTGCGGGGCGGCACTTCCTTTCTTTGCCGCCGCAAAGAAAGGAAGCAAAGAAAGCGGCTTCACACCGCCAGCTTATAAGCGGGTCCCCCGGCTTGGAGGAGGCAGTGGCGCATCTGGAATCCGTGCCCTCGCGCATTCCGCGTTCATGACAAGGCGCTCATTCTTCCGGCGGCGCTGCGCGCGCCGTCGCGGTCGTTCTGCAAGACGTCGGTCGTTTCGATGTCAAGGGCTTTCAATGAGCCGTGGACGGATTGCCCGCGGCTTGCCGGGGTGCTCGGCCTCTTCCGCGCGCGCGACCGTTCTCGTCCCGTCATTTTCCACGTCCCACGGCGTCTCCCGTAGTGCCGGCTCCGTCCCGCCCGAGCGCCTTCAAGACCGCCGGCCGTTTCGCGGCATCGCCGGGCGAAGCCGGCGGCCCCACCGCGCGCACGAGCCGGGCGGTATGACTGCCTTGTCACGAACGCGGAATGCGCGAAGGCACGGATTCCAGATGCGCCACTGCCTCCTCCAAGCCGGGGGACCCGCTTATGAGCTGGCGGTGTAAAGCCGCTTTCTTTGCTTCCTTTCTTTGCGGCGGCAAAGAAAGGAAGTGCCGCCCCGCACAGGGGCAACGCCAATAAACCACAAAGAATTCAAAGGAAAGGCCAACACAGCAAGCAGACCCAACCCCCAGCGACCGCAACAAAAGACCAACAAAAAAACCGACAACCCCAAACCAACCCGCCCCGCCGAGCAGGCAAAAAATAGTCCCCCCCTCCGGGGCATATAATGTCGAACGACCCGCCGCCCCTCCGAAAAAATGCCCGACCTGCTAGCCAATCTAAACCCCGAACAACACGCCGCCGTCACGCTCCCGAACGAGCCCGCCCTCATTCTCGCCGGCGCGGGCAGCGGCAAGACCCGCGTCCTGATCACTCGCATCGCGTGGCTCATCCAGCACGGACTGGCGTCGCCGGCCACGATTCTGGCGGTAACCTTCACCAACAAAGCCGCCCGCGAAATGATGTCGCGTCTGTCGGCGCTCCTGCCGATCGACACGCGCGGCATGTGGATCGGCACCTTCCACGGCCTGTGCAACCGCATGCTGCGCGCGCATCACCGCGACGCGGGCCTGCCGGCCACCTTCCAGATTCTCGATACCGCGGACCAGCTGTCCGCGATCAAGCGTCTGATGAAGGGCCTCAACATCGACGACGAAAAGTACCCGGCGAAAAATCTCCAGTACTTCATCAACAACGCGAAGGAACAGGGCCTGCGCCCGAAAGACGTCGACGCCACCGACAACTTCAACCGCAAATTCGTCGAACTCTACGAAGCCTACGACCAGCAATGCCAGCGCGAAGGCGTCGTCGACTTTCCGGAACTGCTGCTGCGCTGCTACGAACTGCTCGCGCACAATCCGCCGTTGCGCGCCCACTACCAGGCGCGCTTCCGGCATATTCTGGTCGACGAGTTCCAGGACACCAACAAACTGCAATACGCCTGGCTCAAGATGCTGGCGGGCGAGACCAACTCGATCTTTGCCGTCGGCGACGACGACCAGTCGATCTACGCCTTCCGCGGCGCGAACGTCGGCAACATGCGCGACTTCGAACACGAGTTCAACGTCCGTCATCTGATCAAGCTCGAGCAGAACTACCGCTCGCATGGCCATATCCTCGACGCCGCCAATCAGCTCATCGCCAACAATTCGCGCCGTCTGGGCAAGAATCTGCGTACCGACGCGGGTCACGGCGAACCGGTCCGCGTGTATGAATCCGCGACTGATTCGCAGGAAGCCGGCTGGATCGTAGAAGAAATCAAGGCGCTGATCAGCACCGGCACGTCGCGCAGCGAAATCGCGATTCTCTACCGCAGCAACGCGCAGTCGCGCACGATCGAACACACGCTGGTCAACGCGGGCATCGCGTATCGTGTGTACGGCGGCTTGCGCTTTTTCGAGCGCCAGGAAGTTAAGCACGCGCTCGCCTATCTGCGCCTGATCGACAATCCGAACGACGACACTGCGTTCGCGCGCGTCGTCAATTTTCCGACACGCGGCATCGGCGCGCGCTCCATCGAGCAACTCGCGGATGCGGCGCGCCAGTACAACTGCTCGATGGCCGCGGCGATTCCGTACGTGGCGGGCAAGGCGGGTTCGAGCCTCGCGGGCTTCGCTAACCTGGTCGGCAAGATGCGCGCGGAAACGCAGCAGATGAGCCTGCCGGAAACCGTCGAATACGTGGTGCGCACAAGCGGTCTCTCCGAGTTCTATCAGAACGAACGCGAAGGCCAGGACCGGCTCGAGAACTTGCAGGAACTGGTCAACGCGGCCGCCGCGTTCGTCAGCGAAGAGGGCTACGGCATGGACACGCCGGCGCGCTCCATTCCGCTGCGTCCGGGCGCGACCGCCGCGCCCGAACTGGCCGTCGCCACCGACGATCCGAATACCGTCGTGCTCGACGCGCCCGGCATTGCCGACCCGGCGCAAAACCCGGACACGATGACGCCGCTCGCCGGCTTCCTGTCGCACGCGTCGCTGGAGGCGGGCGACAACCAGGCGCAAGCCGGCCAGGAAGCTGTGCAACTCATGACAGTGCACGCGGCGAAGGGCCTCGAGTTCACGGCGGTGTTCATCACCGGTCTGGAAGAGGGGCTGTTCCCGCACGAAAACAGCGCGATGGAGTCGGACGGTCTGGAAGAAGAGCGCCGCCTGATGTACGTGGCGATCACGCGCGCCAAGGAGCGGCTCTATCTGTCGTTCGCGCAAAGCCGCATGCTGCATGGCCAGACGCGTTACAACATCCGTTCGCGTTTCTTCGACGAACTGCCGCAGGAAACGCTCAAGTGGCTCACGCCGAAGGTCGAGGCGGGCGCGCGCTGGGGCGGCCGCTCGGACAACGCGGGTTATGGGCGCGACTGGTTTGCGCGGCCGGGTTATACGGGGCCTGCATCGTCCACGCCCGCGCAGTTGCCCGCGTTCGCGAACGAACAGCGTGCGGCGGAAACGGGTTTCCGCGTCGGCCAGCAGGTGTTCCACACCAAGTTCGGCGAAGGCACGATCACCGCGCTCGAAGGCGGCGGCACCGACGCGAAAGCACAGGTCAAATTCAAGCGGCACGGCGAGAAGTGGCTGGCGCTCGCGGTCGCTAAATTGCAGGCGGTGGAATGAGCGGGACGGGCACAGGTGCGGCGGGCGTGGGTGTCGGGTCGTCCGGCGTCGACGCAGTGCGCAAAGAGGCGCATTGCGCTGAAACGGTGGGCGTCGAGGCTCAGGGCGTAGAAGCTGCCGGCACGGCAGCGGTGGTGGGTGGCTCATCAGCCGCAAGCAGGTCCGCGATCGATCCGAACCGCAGCGGCATGCCGCTTTCGCAACGGCCGCTCGGGATTCTGGCGGCGCTGCCGCAAGAGCTCGGCGATCTGATCGAAGCGATGCGCGCCGAGTCGGGCGTGCGCACGATCACGCACGGTCAGCGCGACTATCACGTGGGCACCGTCCACGGCGCGCCGTGTGTCGTGACGCTGGCGCGCGTAGGCAAGGTCGCGGCGGCGGCCACGGTCAGCGCGCTGATCCATGCATTCGACGTCGAAGCGATCGTCTTCACGGGCGTGGCCGGCGGCGTGGGGAGCGAAGTGCGAGTTGGCGACATCGTCGTCGCCAACGCGCTGCTGCAGCACGATCTCGACGCATCGCCGCTGTTTCCGCGTTTCGAAGTGCCGTTGCTGGGCGTCTCGCGATTCGACGCCGACGCAGCGTTGGCCGATCAACTCGCCGCGGCCTGCGGGAGGTTCGTCGCAGAAGAGGGCTTGGCCTCGGCGGCGCGTTTTGGCACACATGAGCCGCGCGTACATCGCGGTTTGATCATCAGCGGGGATCAGTTCGTCGCCAGCGCGGCCGGCGTTCAGGCCTTGCGCGAGGCGTTGCCGGATGCGCTCGCCGTGGAGATGGAAGGCGCGGCGATCGCGCAGGTCTGTTACGAATACGGCGTGCCGTGCGCGGTCGTGCGTACCGTTTCTGATACCGCCGACGATCACGCGCCCGCGTCTTTCGTGTCGTTTCTCACGGAGATCGCGGGGACGTATTCGAACGCGATTCTGACGCGGTTTTTAGAAGCGCGTAGTTCGACCGTCTGACGGACGGCGTCGAGATGCGCGTGCCGATGCGTCTATAAAGACACGCGCTTCAGCCCCCGCCACTGCCTTGCGAGCTACTTCCCCGCACCGTCGTCCAATGCCTCGCGCACCTGCTGCAACGCCGCCGGATCTTCAATGGTCGGCAGATCGCCGGGTTCACGTCCCTCGGCGAGCGCCGCGATCGCGCGGCGCAGCAGCTTGCCGGAACGTGTCTTCGGCAGCATGGACACCACCACGACCCGTGACGGCCGCGCAATCGCGCCGAGCTGGCGGTCTACCGTCGCCGTGAGGTCGGCATCCAGTTTGCTGCGCTTTTTCGTGTCCGCGTAAGCCTGCGCGTCGCGCAGCACCACGAAGGCCATCGCCGCCTGACCCTTCAACGGATCCGTCACACCGACCACCGCCACCTCCGCGACGGCTGCGTGGCTCGACAACGCTTCCTCGATCTCGCGCGTGCCGAGCCGGTGGCCGGCGACGTTGATCACGTCGTCGGTACGGCCGAGGATCGTCACGTAGCCGTCTTCGTCCTGCACGCCCCAGTCGAAGGTCGAATAGACCTGCTGGTTCGGAATGCTCGACCAGTAAGTGCTGACGAAGCGTTTGTCGTCGCCCCATACCGTCGACATGCAACCCGGCGGCAGCGGATAGTCCAGCGTCAGCACGCCCTTTTCGCCGGGCGGGCAGGGCTCGCCGCTCAGCTCGTTGCGCAAGGTCAGATTGAATCCCGCCGACGGCACGCCCGGCGAGCCGAGCTTGGTCGGCAGTGCTTCGACGCCGCGCGGAATCGCCAGCATCGGCCAGCCGGTCTCGGTCTGCCAGTAGTTGTCGATCACCGGCTTGCCGAGCGCGCCGGCGATCCAGGCGGCGGTGGGTTCGTCGAGCGGCTCGCCGGCGAGGAACAGCGCGCGCAGGCTCGTCAGGTCCGCTTGCTTCAGTAGCGCCGGGTCCTGCTTCTTCAGCACGCGCAAGGCGGTCGGCGCGGTGAACATCAGATTGATCCGGTGATGGGCGACGAGACGCCACCAGATGCCGCCGTCCGGACGGATCGGCGTACCTTCGTACATCACGGTGGTGAGGCCCGCGATCAGCGGCGCGTAGACGATATAGCTGTGGCCGACCACCCAGCCCACGTCCGACGCGGTGAACATCACGTCGCCCGCCTTGCCCTGAAAGATGTGTTCCATCGAAGCCGCCAGCGCGACGGCGTAGCCGCCGACGTCGCGTTGCACGCCCTTCGGCTTGCCGGTCGTGCCCGACGTGTACAGCACGTAGGAAGGCTCGTTCGATTCGAGCCACTCGCACGGCACGTGGGCGTCGAAGAACTGCTCGCGCAGCGGTTCGTAGGCGACCAGGTAGCTGGCATTGAGCCGCTCGGGCGCAAGTTGCCGGTCGATCAGCAGGACGCGCGGCGTCTTGTGGTTCGCGCGGGCGAGCGCTTCGTCCATCAGCGGCGTGTAGTCGATCACCTTGCCGCCGCGCGCGCCGGCGTCGGCGGTGACGATCAGGACCGGCTTTGCGTCGTCGATGCGGGCCGCGAGATTCGGCGCCGCGAAGCCGCCGAACACCACAGAATGAATCGCGCCGAGCCGCGCGCAGGCGAGCATCGCGAACAGGGCCTCGGGGATCATCGGCAGATAGAGCAGCACCACGTCGCCGCGTTTCACGCCGAGCGAGCGCATGACCGCCGCCATCCGGTTGACCTCGCCGTACAGTTCGGCGTAGGTGTAGCGCCGCTCGATGCCGGTTTCCGTCGACACATACACCAGCGCGTTCTGCTGCGCGCGCTCGGCCAGATGGCGGTCCACCGCGTTGTGGCACAGGTTCGTGCGGCCGCCGACAAACCAGCGCGCGAACGGCGGATTCGAACGGTCGAGCACCGTATCGAACGGTGTGTGCCAATGGATGCGCCGCGCTTCGTCGCGCCAGAATGCTTCGGGGTCTTCGATCGAACGGCGGTGGAAGTCGCGATAGCTTGTCATCTGCGGCGATCCTTCTGCTGCGTGAGTGAACGGATGTCGGGTCGCGCGGCCGTGTGGCGCGGCGCGAGAGCAGGGCGTGTATCCGCACAAGCATAGAGCAGGCGCGGCTCGGCGGACAACGCGGGTTCACCATGAGCGATGCGGCGCGCTATCGGAGTGGCGATGACTTCCGCGGCGGACCTGCAGGGGACAGCTGTCGCACGCAGAGAAAAAGAAAAAGGCGCCGAAGCGCCTTTCTCTCACCGGAGTTGCCGTCAGCCGGCCATCACGCCTTTGCGCGCTTGCCTTCCACATCGGGCAGGAACACCGTCAGTACGCCGATCAGCGGCAGGAACGAGCAGACCTTATAGACGTACGTGATGCTGGTGGCATCGGCCAGTTGCCCGAGCACCGCCGCGCCGATGCCGCCCATGCCGAACGCGAAGCCGAAGAACAGGCCCGCGACCATGCCCACCTTGCCGGGAATCAGTTCCTGCGCATACACGAGGATCGCCGAGAACGCCGAGGCCAGCACCACGCCGATGATCACCGTCAGCACGCCGGTCCAGAACAGGTTGGCGTACGGCAGCAGCAGCGTGAACGGCGCCACGCCGAGAATCGACACCCAGATCACATACTTGCGGCCGATCCTGTCGCCGATCGGACCGCCGATCACCGTGCCCGCCGCGACGGCCGCGAGGAACACGAACAGATGAACCTGCGCCGCCTGCACCGGCAGATGGAACTTGTCGATCAGATAGAACGTGAAGTAGCTGTTAATGCTGGCGAGATAGAAGTACTTCGAGAACACCAGCAGGATCAGCACGCCCATCGCGAACATGACCTTGTTGCGTGACAGCGTGGCGTGACCGGCGACGCTGCGCGCCTTCTTCACCGACGGATGCGCCTTGTACCAGCGGCCGATCTGCGTCAGCACGACGATCGCGACGAGGGCGGCCACCGAAAACCACGCGATGCTGCGCTGGCCGTGCGGAATCACGATCAACGCGGCGAGCAGCGGCCCGAGCGACGAACCCGCATTGCCGCCCACCTGGAACAGCGACTGCGCGAGCCCGTGCCGGCCGCCGGACGCCATGCGCGCGACCCGCGACGATTCCGGATGGAACACCGACGAACCGCAGCCGACCAGCGCGGCTGCCACCAGCAGCACGCCGAAGTTGGGCGCGACCGACATCAGCAGCAGACCTGCCAGCGTGAAGCCCATGCCGACGGGCAGCGAATACGGCTTCGGATGCTTGTCCGTATAACTGCCGACCAGCGGCTGCAGCAGCGAGGCGGTGATCTGATAGGTCAGCGTGATCAGGCCGATCTGGCCGAACGACAGCGAGAAGTTGTCTTTCAGCATCGGGTAGATCGCCAGGATCAACGACTGGATCATGTCGTTGAGCAGGTGCGAGAAGCTGATCGCGCCGAGCACGGAGTACACCGTGCGCTGCACTTTGGCGGCGGGTTGCGCGGCGGCGGCCGCGCCGGTTCCTGTTCCAGCTCCGCCGGCTCCGGCCGGCGCGCCGGCGAGGGCGCTTTTATCGAGGCTCGTTTCCATACGCTAAATGAGAGAGAAGAAGATGGATCTGGAGTAGCCGGAGGCTGCTTACGCAACTTTTCCGGCGCTGCGGCATTTCGACGCGGCAGTTTGCGCCGTCGACTAATTGCCGAAGTTTAATGTGGCCTGAGCGAAATGTAAGGACAAGTTTTGTCGCGAATCGGACAGGCGGTGGTCACAAGGGCCGGAGACCGTGCGCCGAAACTGGGAACCGCGCGCACCTTAGCGGTGCCGGGGACCGGTGTGCTGCCACGTCTACGCACGGCTGGCAAGTCGTCTGATATATGCCGACCGGTGATTTTTGGCCGTGTATAAAACGGTCGCGGGCGCGAGGCTTACGAGGCGGCGCGCCGAGGACCGGGCGACAGATGTGGCAAGAACCGTGGCAAAACGCGTGGCGACACGTGTGCGAAAGCGGCTGGCATTTTTGCGAGCGACGTTAAAGATCGCGGGCGTTCTTGCCGTAGACCCGGAGAGATAAGCAGCAATGCCGGAACCGACCTTTCCGGCAGTTCTAAACGTGGGGACGGGGAATATGAAAGCAGTTTCGCTGGGAAGCCAGACGGGCGCGGGATTCGTACCGGAGGGAGAAGCGGCGGGCAAGCCGCCGCGTGGCCAGAGCAGCCGCTCGCGGGCGGTGAGGCTCAAGGGATTGTCGGTGAAGGCGATGTTGCGCCTCGCTTTCGCCGTGCTGCTGGTCGGCACGCTGCTGATCGGCGTGTTCTCGCTGACCCAGATCAGCCGTCTGAATGCGTCGGCCCAATCGATCTACGATCAGGGGCACGTCGCCAGCCGTGCCGCCGAAGAAGCGCGCGGCCACATGCTGCGCGCGAGCCGCGCGCAAAAAATGCTGCTCACCGCCACCACCGCGAAGGAGCGCGACGAACTCGGCACCGACATCGAGGCGGGCTTAAGCGGTCTCGCCGCGCAACTCGGCACGCTGCAACAGTACGTCGACAGGTCCGACGCGAAGGCCGTCGATCAGCAGAAGAAATTCGCTGCCGCCGTGACCGTGTGGAGCGGGCATCTGCGCGACTTCGTGACGCTCGTGAAAGCGCAGCCGCTCGACCTCTCGCAGATGAACTGGCAGGTCGGCACGCAGGATGTGTCGCTGCTGGTCGAAACCGGCAAGCTTGAAAAAATGGTCGACGAACTCGTCGCGCAGCGCGGCACGGCGGCCAAGGCGACCATCGAGGCGTCGGGCTTTATTTACCACTCGTCGTTCGTGATGCTGGCGGTGGCGACGCTCGCGCTGATCGTGCTCGCGTTCGGCATCAGCGAGTGGGTGGTGCGGCGCCTCGCCGGCCAGCTCGGCGGCGAGCCGGCGTATGCGAAGGAAATTGCCAGCCGGATCGCGGCGGGCGATCTGTCGGTCGAGATCGCATTGGGTCGCAAGGACAAGTCGAGCATGCTGTTCGCGCTGCACGACATGCAAAGTGGGCTCGCCACGACGGTCGCCGACATTGCGTCGAGCGCTGATGCGATTGCGACGGCGTCAGGTGAGATTTCGATGGGCAATCTGGACCTGTCGCAGCGCACCGAGCAGCAGGCAATGGCGCTCGAACGCACGGCGAGCAGCATGGAGCAGTTGACGTCGACGGTTCGCCAGAACGCCGATAACGCGAAGCAGGCGAGCACGCTGGCCAATAACGCGTCGGAGATCGCGGAGAAGGGCGGCGCCGTGGTGAGCCGCGTGGTCGCGACGATGAACGACATCAACGATAGCGCACGCAGTATCGGCGACATCATTGGCGTGATCGAAGGGATTGCGTTTCAGACCAATATTCTGGCGCTGAACGCGGCGGTCGAGGCTGCGCGAGCCGGCGAGGAAGGGCGCGGTTTTTCGGTGGTGGCCGCGGAAGTGCGTAATCTGGCACAGCGCAGTGCCGCTGCCGCGAAAGAGATCAAGGGGTTGATCAGCACGTCGGTGGAGCGCGTGAGCAATGGCTCGATTCTGGCTCAGGACGCCGGACAGACCATGGACGAAGTGGTCAAGGCGGTGAAGCGCGTGACCGACATCATGGGGGAGATTTCTGCGGCTTCTTCCGAGCAGAGTGCCGGGATCGAGGAGATTAATCTTGCCGTGACGCAGATGGACTCTGGGACGCAGCAGAATGCTGCGTTGGTGGAGGAGGCTACTGCGGCTGCCAGGTCGTTGGATGATCAGGCGCGGGGGTTGAAGGTGATGGTGGGGAAGTTTAGGTTGTGAAATTGGTTTTACCCTGACGGGTGGGTTTGTTCGGGATGCTTAGGGTGTTGGCCTTTCCTTGATTTGCTTGTGGTTTATTAGCGTTGCCCCTGTGCGGGGCGGCACCTACTTTCTTTGCCGCGGCAAAGAAAGTAGGCAAAGAAAGCCGCTTCACACCGTTAGCCTATAAGCGGCCCCCCCGCGCAGTCGCGGTAGTGGTGCATCTGGAATCGGTGCTCTCGCACACTCCGCGTCAGTGACAAAGGGCTCATTCTTCCCGCCTCGCGCTGCGCGCTCGTCGGAGCGGTCCGGCTGGAAAAGCAGCGGCTTTGTTCGGGTATAGGGGCGTCGGCTCCCTCGGCACTGGCAGATGTCAAACTCGGCTGCTCAATCTTCGACGTTGCCCTTAGGCGCTGTACGGTAGGCTTCCTAACTATTCAAAGTAAAAAACCGAGGGTTGGTTTGCCGAACGACCGCGACGGCGCGCGCAGCGCCGCCGGAAGAATGAGCCCTTTGTCACTGACGCGGAGTGTGCGAGAGCACTGATTCCAGATGCGCCACTACCGCGACTGCGCGGGGGACCCGCTTAAGAGTTAGCGGTTTGAGCCGCTTTCTCTTGCCTACTTCTCTTTGCGGCGGCAAAGAGAAGTAGGTGCCGCCCCGCACAGGGGCAACGCTAATAGACCACTAACAAAGCAAGGAAAGGCCAAAAACATTAGAAAACCAAACAATTCAACCAGCAACCTTCCCACCTGCAGGCATAACAACAACAGTACAAGTAATCCCAGCAGCAAGCACAACATCATCCGGCACGGAATCAATCCTAACCCTCACAGGAACGCGCTGCGCCAACCGAACCCAATTAAAAGTAGGATTCACATCAGCCAGCAACTCCCGGCTCTCAGGATTATCCCGATCATAAATCCCACGAGAAATACTCTCGACGTGCCCTTGCAAGGTACCACCACTCATCAACCGAACTTCAGCCTTATCCCCGACCCGAACATGAGGAAGCTTAGTCTCCTCAAAATACCCATAAACCCAGAACGAGTGACTATCGACAATCGCCAGCTTGGCGGCCCCAGCGGTCGCATAATCCCCCCGAAACACACTCAGATTAGTGACGTACCCATCAACCGGCGACACAACCCGCGTCCGCTCGAGATTCAACTTGGCCGCATCCAGAGCAGCCAAAGCCTGCTGATAAGAAGCCTCCGCAGCCGAAGCCGTATGAGTGGCATTCTCACGACTCTCTTTAGACACAACCAGAGCATCCATATCCGCGCGCCGCTGCGCATCATCGCGCTTCATCTGCAATTCGGCCTTTCGCGCCGCCACCGCAGCCTGCGCTTGCTCAACAGCAATCTGATAATGCGACGGATCGATCTGCATCAACAGATCGCCTTTCTTCACCAATTGATTGTCCTTCACAGGCAGATCGACAACCGCGCCAGAAACATCCGGCGCGACATTCACGATCTCGGCGCGCACGCGCCCATCGCGCGTCCACGGTTCGTCCATGTAATGAACCCACAGCACGCGTCCAATCAAAATCGCGACGATAAAAATAACGGCTGTCGCGACGAAGCCCACAAGATTTCGGATGGTCATGTTTCGACTCTGATCAACGATAAACGGCAAGACCCAGCACGCCGCACACACACACGAGCAAGCTGGCCCGGAACAAGGACGGATGCCACACCACGCGATACACGCCCGTATAGGCAATCACGCGGTCCAGCACCCAGGTAAGCGCGGCGCCCGCGATGAACAGCAGCACGATGGCCGGCACGTAGGCGTCGAAAACGGCGATATCACGTGGCATGAACAACTCCCTCTGACGCGTCGGCACGTCCGCTCATCAGCGGTTCAAGCGGCGATTGCGGATCGAGCAGCGCGGTACGAATGAAATGCAGTTGACTCAAAATGCGTTGCAGCCGATGCCGTTCTTCGCGCGGCGGCGTGAAAGTGGCCAGCATCTGCTGGACGGCGGCGATGGCATCGCCGGTCGCGGCGAGCGCGCGGTCGAAGCGGTCCTCACGCGGCCGCTCGAAGAGCGCGGCCAGTGCATCGCGCATCGAACGCAACGCGACGCGCCACGGCATCGACTTCGCATAGCGCGCGTCGGCGGGTAGCGCCGCCACTTCGCGGCGCAGGTCGATCATCGCGTTGCCCACTTCGAGCACCGAGAAGAGCCAGCGCAAGGTGTCGCGTTTCAACTCGGGCTCGTTCTGCGCGAGCGCGTTGATCTGGAACATCAGATCGCGCGCGCCGCTCTCGAAGCGCGACCTCACGCGGCGCAAGCCCGCGCGGCTCGCCAGCACGACCTGGCGGCGCAGGTCCACCAGCAGGCGGTTGCGCAGCCACGGCGTCGAAGGCGGCAGCAACACCGCGAACGCGATCGATGACACCAGCATGGATAGCACCAGCGCCAGCGCGTCGTTCATGAAGGCGCTCGGGTCGTAGTGAATCACGTTGTCCGGGCCGGCCAGGAAACAGAAGAAGATGCAATAGCCGACACCGTAGCCGGCGAGCGCGGGCCGCGTCGTCATGAACACGCCGAGCAGCAGGAACGGCGTGAGGGCGGCGCACAGCAGCGGAAAACCGTCGATGTGCGGAAACACGCCGTACACCGCGATCATGCCCATCGCGGTGGCGACCAGCGTGCCGCCGGCCATCTGGAATGCGGTGCGCTTCGGATTCGGTGACGACGACGCCAGCGCGCAAACCGCCGCGGCATTCAGCGTCAAGGTCGAACCGCTCGGCCACGCGGTCGCGATCCAGAATGCGCCGAGCGCCATCATCACGATGGCGGCGCGCACGCCCGCGACGCCCGCCGCGATCGCGTTCGTCTTCGGTTCGTAACGCTCGATCCAGCGCTCGCGCTCGTGCGTATCGACGGCGAGCGACGCGTACGTGGCCGCGTACGCATGCAGATCGTCGATGAAGCGGTACAGCAGTTCGGCGCCGGTGTCGAAGTCGAGCAGTGGCGCCTCGGGATACGCTTCCAGTTGCGCGCGTGTCGCGCGCACGCGTTTGGGCAACTCGGCTTTGTAGGCCTCGAGTTGCGCGGCGGCGTGCGCGGCGTCGGCGGCGCTCAGCACGGGTTCGCCAGACTTCGCGAGGAGCGGGGCGATTTCCTTGAAGTACGGTTCGAGCGCGTCGATCGCGGTGGCCGCGCCGCTCGTGTTCGTGTTGCGCAAGCGGTTCATCAACTGATGCAGCGCGTGAAAGCGCGTCGACGCGGTCATGAACTCGCTGTTCAGACGCGCGAGACGTCCGCCGCGCATGCGCGAATCCGGGCCTTCGAACACGGCCACGCTGCGCGCCGCTTCGAAACCGACGATGTCGGCGACAAAGCGCGCATTGGTCGCTTCGATCTGCGCGCGGTCGTTGCGGCCGGCGAGCGACGCCGACACATACTCGACGAACGCCGAGAACCGCGCGCGTACAGTGCCGCGCATCTGCAAGCCGGCGAACTGCGGAAACACGAGGCCGCTCACCGCGCCCGCGCAGACGATGCCGACCACCACTTCGGCCACCCGCGTGAGCGCGCTCAGAAACGCGCCGTCCGGATGTTGCGAAGCGGGAATGCCGATCAGCGCCGCGGTATAGCCGGCGAGCACGAAACCGTACGAGCGGAAGTTGCGGTTGCGCGCGGCGCCGGCGGTACAGATGCCGACCCAGATCGCCGTCGTGACGATGAACAGTTCGGGCTGCTGCGCGAACACGCCGATCAACGCGAGCATCACGACGAGGCCGACCAGCGTGCCGCAGATCCGGTAGAAGCTCTTCGCGAACACCATGCCGCTTTGCGGCTGCATCACGATGAACACGGTGGTCATCGCGGTGCGCGGCTGCGGCAGATCGAGCTTCATCGCAATGCCGAGCGCGAGGAAGCAGGCGGCGAGCGCTTTGAAGAGGTAGATCCACGTGAGGCCGTCATTGCGGGCCCAGTCGGCGGCGGCCGCGTAGAGCGCGGCGAACTTCGCTGTCAACGCCGACCGCGACGCGGAAGCAGGGGAGGTGGACATGATCAGCTTCCCGACTTAGCCGGCCGGGCTGCGGCATTAGTGCTCGCCGACGTATTTGCGGGTATTGATGCAGCGCGCGACTTCGCCGCCGTGTTCGCGGGTGTGGATCCAGCGCTCAGCTTCGCCGCCGTGTTCGCCGACATCGGTCCAGCGCTCGACTTGGCCGCCCCGTTCGCCGGCATCGAAGCAGCGCTGAAACCCGCAGCCGTGTTCGCAGGCAAAACGCCAACGGTCGAACCCGCCGCTTTCCCCTTCCCATGCGCCGGCAGCGTCTCATTCGCCTGCGGACCATTAGCCGGGTCGTCGAGTCCACCGCCCAACGCGGTGACCAGCGACGCATGCGCACCCAGCCGCTCGGCCTGAATCTTCGCGACGCCTTCCTGCGCGCGCAGCAACTGATTCTGCGCAATCAGCACGTTGAGGTAGTCAGTCAGGCCGCGCCGATATCCTTCGCGCGACAGATCGTAGTTCTTGCGGGCCGCCGCAACCGAACGGTCGGCATCGTCGGCCTGAGTGGCGAGCGAGCGGATCCGGATCACCTGATCGGATATGTCCTTGAGCGCGCCGACAATCGACTGGTTATATCTCTCGACGGCTTCGTCATAGCCCGCCGACGCCGCGCCGAGTTGCGAACGCAACCGTCCGCCATCGAGGATCGGCAGCGACAGCGCCGGCCCCGCGCTCCAGCTATGCGATGGATTCTTCAGGAACTGGAACAGCGGCCCCATTGCCGCATAACCGCCGATCGACGCCAGCAGGTTGATGTCCGGATAGAAATCGGCCTTGGCGACGTCGATGCCGCGCGCTTGCGCCGCGACGGTCCAGCGCGCCGCGACCACGTCCGGCCGATGGCCGATCAGGTCCGCGGGCAAGGCGCTCGGCAATCCGGCAGGCCCCATCTCGAGCGACAGGCTCGGACGCTGGATCGAATCGCCCGCGCCCGGACCTTTGCCGGCCAGCGCGGCCAGCTGATTGCGGCCGAGCGCGATCTTCTCTTCGATTTCGTCGATCTGGCGTTCGTATTCGGGCAGCGGCGTTTCGGCCTGGCTCACTTCGAGCTGCGTGCCGATGCCGCCTTTCAGACGCCGGTTGGCCAGATCCGCGATCTGCTGCTGTTGCTGCAAGGTGGCCTTGGCGATATCGAGCAGCGCGTAGTTCAGCGACATCTCGATGTACGTGCGCACCACGTTGCCTTCCAGTTCGAGCTGGGCGGCGCGCGCATCGGCCGAACTCGCGTGCGCGGCGTCGAGCGCGCGCTCGGCGGCATTCTTGTCCTTGCCCCAGATGTCGAGGTGATACGACAGGCCGAGCGTGCCGGTGTTGTTCCACGACTGCTCGCCGGCCAGCGGTCCAGGGCCGTAATAAAGATTGTCGGCCCACTTCTGGCGCTGGATCGACAGACTGCCGTTGACTTGCGGCGACAACGCCGAGCGGGCGACACCGGCCATCGACATGGCTTCGCGCACGCGCGCCTGGGCGGCGGCGAGGCTCGGGTTGCCCGCTTGCGCGTCTTCGATCCACTGGTTCAGTTGCGGATCGTTATAGGCGCGCCACCAGTCGACCGCGGGCCATTGGGCGTCCGCGTTGGCGGCGCGGATCGCGTTGCCCGCGTCGAGCGAAGCGGGCTCGATTCCGCTAGCCTGCGGTGCGACGCTTCCGGTATTTGCACAGCCGGCGATTGTTAATAGGATCGTAAGAACCGCGGCTGCGGCGATCCCTTTCTGTACCGGAGACTGCACGATTTCCTCCAAAATTGGCTATAGAAGCATGTGCGTCATTATATTTTTCGATTGATTGGGGAATAACCGGTAAAGATGCAAGGCATTCTTACGCGATATGAGACAATCGCCTTTGCGAATCGTGTAACAATCGCTTCCGATTACTAGGGATAGTTATGGATACGCTTCAAAACATGCGCGTATTTGTCCGTGTCGTCGAAGCGGGCAGCTTCACGGGTGCCGCGCAGCATCTGAATACGACCACGGCCTACGCGTCGCGCGCGGTGTCCGATCTGGAAGCGCATCTGCGCACGCGCCTGTTGAACCGCACCACGCGGCGCATCGCGTTGACCGAAGCCGGCGAGCGCTATCTGCAGCGCTGCGAGCAGATTCTCGCGTACGTCGATCAGGCGGAGGCCGAGGCGAGCGACGCCCACGCCCGCCCGTCCGGCAAGCTGAAGGTCCACGCCATGACCAGTTTTGGCCAGCACTACGTGGTGCCGGCCGTCGGCCGCTATCAGGAGCGTTACCCGGACGTGCAAATCGAACTGACGCTCGCGCAGCGCATGCCCGATCTGCTCGATGAAGGCTTCGACGTGTCGCTCACGCTCGCCACCGGTCTGCCGGATTCGGGGCTGGTGTCGCAGCGGCTCGGCAGCGCGTTCAGCATTGCTTGCGCGTCGCCGGCCTATCTGGAACGGCACGGCGTGCCGCAAACGCCGGCGGACCTTGCGCGCCACACGTGTCTGCAAATGGTCACGCCCGTCTTCCCGAGCGAAAAATGGATTTTCGACGGCCCGAACGGCGAGGAAACCATTGCTCTGGGCGCGACCACCTTCCAGGTGAACGTCGCCGAAGCCATGGCGGTGGCGGTGTCGAGCGGCATGGGCATCGGGCTGATTCCGATCTACTCGGCGATCAGCGGTTTGCGAAAGGGCGAACTCGTTTGGCTGCTGCCGGAATACACGTCGCAGGCAATGAATCTGTACGCGTTGTACCCGTCCCGGCAGTATCTGGATGCCAAGATCCGCACGTGGGTCGAGTTCCTGCGCGACGAATTGCCCGCCACGCTAGCCGCGGATCAGGCGGAACTGCGCGAGTTCGCGCGCACTTGATACCGCGCCGCGCGGGCGTTCCGGCGATGATCGGCGGTCTGCCGGGAAATGGCGCGAGCGCCTGTTACATGGCTGCCGCGTCGCAACATTTCCTTACTTCTGCCGCGCGGTCGATTTGCTAACGTGTCGCTTATGCGCTGCGGTCTTGCACCGGACGCGCTGAGTTCGCCGCCGTTCGGCAAATCGCAACAAAATCGCAACGACAGAAGGACGAGGGATTCATGGATACGCATCTGATGATCGGCGTGGCCGTCATGTTTGGCTTGATCGCGATTGCCGCGTCGCGCGATTTGCTGCGCCGGTTGCGCGATCAGCAGCCGCAACTGGTGCCGGTCAAGGTCGAGCGCCCGGATTTGCAGGGGCAGCGGCGCGATCGTTAAGGTTTGTCGTGGCGCCTCGCTAGGAGGCAGCCGGTTTGTTTGTCCTTGGGCTGACGGGTTGATGCGGGTTCGCGTCCGGCGCTGACGTTCCATGTGCGGCGATTGGGCGCTTCCGCCTTGGGGCGTCGCGGTTTGCCCTCCTGCCGCGCTCATATCCGGCGCTCAAATTCAGATTCAGTTCACTGGTGCGATCAGACCCGGCTCGTCGGTGAGCGTGCGGTCCACTTCGTGGCTCACTCTGTGCCAACGAAAGCGCGCGGCGGCGATGCCGGCGGTGCGCGTCAACTGCTCGAGTTCATCGAGCGGTAATTCAGGGTCCAGCCAGCGGCGCGCCGCGTCCGGCGCGAACGCCAGCGGACGGCGGTCGTGCACGTCGACGAGACCCGCGTCGGCGATGGCCGTCACGATTACCATCCCCATGCCTTCCGTTTGCGGTTCAGTGCCGCGCACGCTCGAAAGCGCCGCGAGATACATGGGCGCGTCGCTCTTCAGATGCACGAAGTAGGGTTGGCGGCCTGATGGCTCGTCCAGCCGGTCTTTACTGTCCGCGATGTTGGCCAGGGGCGCGGTTTCCATGCGCCACTCGAACCAGCCGTCTGCCGGCACCAATACCCTTCCGGTTTTCCACAAGTCCTTGAAGTAGCGCCCGTTCGGCGCGGCGTCGGCGCGCGCGTTGATCGTCTGCGGCAGATGCTGTTCGCGTGCCCAGTCAGGGCAATAACCCCAGTGGATCGCGTGCACCGTTTGATCCGGGTAGATGGCGAGCGGGTGAGTGCCGGGCGCGAGGTTGTAGCCGGGGCGGCGGTCGGCGGCATCGAAGAGCATGAGCGGGTCGGCGAGGCCGAGGTGCTCGGCGTAGAAATGCGGATCGCGGTACTGGCTGATTCGACCACACATGAGCGACCTCCGGGGACGACCGGCGTGGGTTTCGATAGCCGCGGCTGGATAACCGCGATTCGACAACCTCGATAGCGTAGTGCGTGCTGTGCGGGCGCGCTATTCAGATCGGCCCCAAGCCACCTCAAGCGACTTCAAGCCACCGCTATATCTCTACGACCTTATCCCACGCAAAAAGCGGATTCTCTAACCGGCCAGTGCGCCGGTCGAGATAGCCGCGCGGATTGCAGACCACACGCGTGCCGTTCACGCTGTAATCGAACGGCGTATGCGTATGCCCATGAATCCACAACGCGACAGGCGGGCCGACCAGGTCCGGCAAATGATTGACGAAGCCCGCCGACACGAGGTCTTCCGCATAGCGCTCGGCCAGACTCAGCCGATGCGGCGCATGATGCGTGACGACGATCGTCTTGCCGCCAAACGGCCTGGCGAGTTCGCTTTCGAGCCAGGCGCGCGCTCGCCGGTGCAGTGCGAGCGAGTCGTCGGGCGTGAAGTCGCGCGTTGCGTCGTGGGTGTCGTGCGGCCAGTTCGTCTGGATCAGTCCGCGGAAATCGAGCATCACCTTGCGCGACGCCTCGATCGAGTCGGCGAGCACGTCCGGGTCGTTTCCGTACAACGCGAAGTCAGTCCACAGGGTCGTGCCGAGCACGCGCCACCGGCCTTGCGGGTCGACCAGCGCGGCGTTGTTCAGCACGTGCACGTTCTCGACCTGCGCGGCCGCGTCGTAGAGCGCTGCGTCGAGCGCGCTGAACTCGCCGTCGTAGTATTCGTGATTGCCGGGCACGTAGACCACCGGCACGGCGCCGTCGAAAGTCTGCGCGGCCCAGCGCGGTCCGGCCGCGTGATTGTGGATGTCGCCGGCCAGCACGATCAGATCTGCCTGCGCATGCGGGATCAACTCGGGCTCGTCGTTCTCCAGATGCAGGTCGGACAGCACTCGAATCTTCACGACCACGACTCCTTGAAATGGCCTCCGCGGGGGAACGCGAAGCTTCAGACGCTAGCGTAGCACCTTGCCCGGATTCATCAGGTTCAGCGGATCGAGCGCACGCTTGACGGCACGCATCAACTGCACTTCGACGTCCTGCTTGTAGTGCATCGCCTCGTCGATCTTCAACTGGCCGAGCCCGTGTTCCGCGCTGATGCTGCCACGATGCCGGTGCACGCTGTCGTAGACGATCTGGTTGATCGGGCTCTGGTATTGCGTGAGGAACGCTTTCGCATCGACGCCCTCGGGCGCCTGCACGTTGTAGTGCAGATTGCCGTCGCCGAGATGGCCGAACGTCACCATGCGCGCGCCGGGCACGGCCTGCGCGATCGCCGCGTCGGTTTCCTCGATGAAGTGGCCGACACGCGAGATCGGCACCGCGATATCGTGCTTGATGTTCAGGCCTTCCTCGGCCTGGGCGAGCGGAATGTGTTCACGCAGATTCCAGAACGCCCGCGACTGGCTGAGATTTTCCGCCACCACCGCGTCTTGCACCAGGCCGCTTTCGAGCGCCGTTTCCATTAGGCGCTCGAACAGTTCGCGTGCGTGCTCCTCGCTTTCGCTGTCCGACAGTTCGAGCAGCACGACCTGCGCGTGCGGCTCGGCGAACGGATAGCGCATCTGCTCGAAATGCCGGCCGACCAACCGCAGGCAGAAATCGGACATCAATTCGAAACCGGTCAACAGCGGCCCGGCGACACGCTGCGTGAGCGACAAAAAGTCGAGCGCGGCATGCGGCGACGCGAGCGCGGCGAGCGCCGTGACGCGCGCGGCCGGTTGCGGATGGAGCTTGAGCACGGCGGCGGTAATGATGCCGAGCGTGCCTTCCGCGCCGATGAACAGGTCGCGCAGATCGTAGCCGGTGTTGTCCTTGCGCAGTCCGCGCAGGCCGTCCCACAGTTCGCCCTGCGGCGTGACGACCTCCAGCCCGAGACACAGCTCGCGCGCGTTGCCGTAGCGGAGCACGCCGGTGCCGCCCGCATTGGTGGCGAGATTGCCGCCTATCGTGCAGCTGCCTTCGGCGGCGAGGCTCAAGGGGAAGAGGCGGCCGGCCTCGTCGGCGTGCTTCTGCACCTCGGCGAGAATCACGCCGGCTTCGACCGTGATCGTATTGTTGTGCGGATCGATGTCGCGCACCCGGTTCAGACGCCGCAAGCTGATGACTGCCTGCGCGCCGCTTGCGTCCGGCGTGGCGCCGCCGGCGAGGCCCGTGTTGCCGCCTTGCGGAACCAGCGCGATGCGATGTTCGACGGCAAGCTTCACGAGTGCGGCGACTTCGTCAGGCGTGGCCGGGCAGAGCACCGCGCACGCCTCGCCGGTGTAGCGGCGGCGCCAGTCGGTCAGGTACAGGGCGGTGTCGTGCGGATCGGTCAGCACCTGCGCGGCGCCGATGGCGTCGCGGCAGGCGGCGAGGAAAGCGGTTTGGGTCATGTTGGTCGGTCAGCGTATTCGGGCGGAAATGTCGGGTGAGGCGGAGCGTTTTTGTCAGCGAGACGAATTGGCGTGGTCGGCGGGCTCGCTTCCGGCGTGATTCGCGGGCCGGGCTGAAGCCTGAATGGCAGCCTGCTTTGCCGCTCGTTTCGCCGCGCGTTTGAACGGCCCGACGTAGGCCAGCGTGCAGACGAAGAAGACCACGGAGAGCGCGGCTTCCAGCCAGCCGAGCCCTGCGCTCAGCCCGCGCTCGCTCCAGCCACGCACAATGCCCTCGGCAAAATACAGCAGGATCAGCATCGACGCCCATTGCAGCGTATATAGCCGTTGCCGCCAGACGCCGGGCAGGGCGAGCAGCAATGGTACAGCCTTGAGCACGAGCGCGGAACCGCCGGGACGCAGCGGCGCCAGCCACCATTCCCACACGATGGACAGGACGATCAGCGCAACCAGAGCAGTGGTGGCGCCGAGCGCGGCGGCGCGATTTCGTGGCACGGGCGCAGCGGCGGTGGTCATGGGGCCTGCGTTGCGGTGTCGGCGTTCGACGCGGCGGCCGGGTGCGCGTGCGGCTCGTTCACGGCCTTTCACTCATGGATGCCGCCGTGCGTGCAACGCGTGCGCCGAGCGCGATGGCGAGCGTCTTCTCGTCGGCGGAGATGCCGTGTTCGGCGCTGCCCGCGCGCGCGAAATGCGACGCGCCATACGGGGTGCCACCGGTTTGCGTGGTGCTCAGTGCGCTTTCCGTGTACGGAATGCCGACGATCAGCATGCCGTGATGCAGAAGCGGCAGCATCATGGAAAGCAGTGTGGACTCCTGGCCGCCGTGCAGACTTCCTGTGGACGTGAACACGCATGCGGGTTTGCCGGCGAGCGCGCCGGACAGCCACTGCGGCGTGGTGCCGTCGAGAAAGTATTTGAGCGACGCGGCCATGTTGCCGAAGCGGGTAGGCGAACCGAGCGCGAGACCGGCGCAATCTTCGAGGTCGCGCAGTTCGACGTAGGGCGGGCCCTCGGCGGGAATATCGGGCTGGGTCGCTTCGCAGACGGTGGAGACCGCCGGCACGGTACGCACGCGCGCCTGCATGCCGGGAACGCTGTCGACGCCGTGCGCGATCGCCAGCGCGAGCTCGCGCGTGGCGCCGTGACGGCTGTAATAGAGCACGAGAATGTCTTTCATAGGCCTCATCGGTGAACGGGTATTATAGGGGCTGGGTCCGCTCCACAGGCCGCCCATAGCCATTCGGCCAGGTCTCGCGCGGTCCTGTCATACCGGTGCATGCAGCAAGGAGGTGGGTTTGTTGTCCAGGGTGCGTTTCGATCTCGACACGCTCAAACGGCTCGCGCAATTTGCCGCGCAGCGCAGCAGCGAAGACCGCATTCCGCAGGTGGCCGGCAGCCTCACGTTCACCACCATGCTTTCGCTCGTGCCGCTCGCGACGGTCGCGTTCGCGTTGTTCACCGCGTTTCCGATCTTTGCTTCGTTCCAGATGTCGCTGCAGATTTTTCTTGCCGACCATCTGATGCCCGCGCAGCTCAACAGTCAGATTTTTAACTATCTGAATCAGTTTGCGTCGAAGGCGAAGGGCCTCACGACTATCGGCATGATCTTTCTGTTCGTCACCGCCGTGATGACCATGATGACGGTCGAATCCGCCTTCAATGTGATCTGGCGCGTGCGCAAAGCGCGGCCGATCGCGCAGCGCATTCTGGTGTATTGGGCAATCATCACGCTGGGCCCGATTCTGATCGGCGTCAGTTTGTCGATATCGTCGTATCTGTTCACGCAGTCCATGACCTTCACGGCGGCGCAGCGCATGACGCCCGTCATCGAGTGGGCGCTCACCGGCGCCGCGCTGCCGCTCACCGCGGTCGCCTTCACGATTCTCTACGTCTACCTGCCGAATTGCCGCGTGGAATGGCGCGACGCGGTGATTGGCGGCGTGACCGCGGCGATCGCCTTCGAACTGGCGAAGCGCGGCTTCGGCTATTACGTGCGGCGCATTCCGACCTACACCGCGGTGTACGGCGCATTCGCGGCGGTGCCGCTATTTCTGGTGTGGATGTACCTGTGCTGGTTCATCACGCTCGCGGGCGCGATGATCGCGTCCGCGTTGCCGGCCATTCGCATCGGCCAGTTTCACCGGCCCACCTTTGAAGGCAGCAATCTGTTCGACTCGCTCGAACTGCTCGCACGGCTCTCGGAAGCGCGTGAAGCAGGCAAGCGCGGCTACACCGTACCCGAACTTTCGCGGATGCTTCGGCGCGATATGGACACCACGATCAACCTGCTGCAAAAGCTCGAGGAGATCGAGTGGATCGCGCGCTTGCAGGAGGACGGCATGCGTCCGCATTTCCTGCTGCTGGCGAATCCGGCGCAAATCACAGTGGAGCGCCTGTTCGAACTGTTCGTGATCGACTGCGCGGAACTCGAGTATCAGCTCCAACTGGCGTCCACCCGCGTGGATGGCCAGATGCTGCTGGCGGCGCTGGAAAACGACAAGCTGAAAGTCACACTTGCCGCGTTGCTGGCGGCGCGCGCGGCCGCACGGGCGGCGCGTGCCGAGCAGAGCGAACCCGGCACGCCTTCCATGCCGCATCAGGCGGCTTGAGTCGCGCGGAGTGCTTACTGGCCGGCGCTGAAACTAGCGCCTCGCTATAGCGAAATCTTGCCGACGCAGATGTCCTTGAACATCACCCAGTCGCCCATCAGGCTGTAAAGCGGATGCCGGAAGGTAGCGGGCCGGTTCTTCTCGAAGAAGAAATGTCCGACCCAGGCAAAGCCGTATCCGCAGATCACGGCAGCGGGGAGCCATAGCCAGTCGCCGGTGGCGAGCGCCATGGCGAGACAGCCGATCACGCCGAGCGATCCGACGAAATGCAGCCGCCGCGAGACCGTGTTGCGATGCTCGCTCAGGTAGTACGGATAGAACTCCGCGAAACTCGCGAAGTGATCGGTGTGCGCGGTTTGAGCCATCACGGCCTCCGGATTGCGACGCTTCCCGATGCTTCGGTGTGCGCCAACATGCCAGGCACGCGCGCTCGAAACAGGACAGGCTTGATCCATTGTGCGGCTATCGGGCGACGCGCGCAACCTGGCCATTCGGCCGATGGCGCGCCGCTCTTCACGCCATTATCGTGACGGCTCGTGACGTTTATCGGGCCTCGCGAGGCGCTCTGGAAGCGAAGCTGAAGAGGGCGTCGAGCGTGGCGTCGGGCTGCTCGGACATGAGCGCGTGCCCGGCTTCGAGTGTGACCGTGTCGACCGGTACACCGGCTTGCGCCAAGGCGCCGGCAAGCGCTTTGGCGGCGCGCGGCGACGTCATCGCATCGCGTCGGCCGACGATCAGGCGTGCGGCGCAGCGCACCTGCGCGGCGCGGGCGAGGCCGTCCGCGTAGCTGTTGCAGGCGGCGAAGTCGGTGTGGAACAGGTTCGGCTCGCCGTTTGCCGAGACGCGTTCCATCAAGCGCTGGTTCATGCCGTGCAGCCAGAAGCCGGGGCCGGGGCAGGAGGGCTTGGCCGCGAAGGTCGAATGCGACCACTGATTGACCATGCCGATCGCTTCGGGCTCGCGGTGCAAGGCGGCGTCGAGCAGCGCGTCGGAGACGGCCATTGGAATCGCCGTGGCGAGCAGGGCGAGATGCGTTGCCCGCTCCGGATAGCGGCCGGCGAAATCGAGCGCGATCAGCGAGCCCATGCTGTGGCCGGCCACGAAGGCGCGTTGCACGCCGGCGGCGTCGAGCAGCGCTGCCAGCCAGTCGGCCATGGCCGGCACGGTGGTCAGCGCCGGGCCGCCGCTGCGGCAGTGACCGGGCAGATCCACGGCCAGCACGCTGAAGCCGTGATGCGCGAAGTAGCGGGTTTGCAGCGCCCAGACGCTGTGATCGTGCTCAGCGCCGTGGATGAATACGGCGGTCGGCAGGCTCGCATCGAACGCTTTGCCGCCGGTGTAGGCGTAGGCAGGTTTGCCTTGAACGGTCAGGATCATGCGGACTCCGGGCGAGGTTGGGCGGCCGCGCCGGCGGCGCCACCGTGCGGCGCGCTCGAAGCGCTCGCTTTCTGTGCAGCTTTCAACGCGCGCTTGAGGTCGTCGATCAGATCGTCGGGATCTTCGAGGCCGATCGAGAGGCGGATCGTACCTTCGGCGATGCCGGCCGCGGCGAGCGCGGCGGCGTCCATGCGAAAGTGCGTGGTCGATGCGGGATGGATCACCAGCGAGCGCGCGTCGCCCACGTTCGCGAGATGCGAGAACAGCGAGAGCGTCTCAATGAAACTGCGCCCGGCGGCGCGGTCGCCGCGCAGATTGAAGCTGAACACCGCGCCGGCGCCGCGCGGTAGCAGGCGCTTCGCAAGGGCGTGATCGGGGTGCGTCGGCAACTCCGGATAGGCAACGGATTCGACTGCCGCGTGACCGGCGAGGAATTCGACCACGCGGCGTGTGTTGGCGACGTGCCGTTCCATCCGCAGAGGCAGCGTTTCGACGCCTTGCAGCAGTTGCCACGCGGCCTGCGGATGCAGGCAGGCGCCGAAGTCGCGCAGGCCTTCGCGGCGTGCTCGCAGAAGGAACGGTGCGACGGTGCTTTCCTCGCTGAACACCATGCCGTGAAAGCCGTCGTAAGGCTCGGTGAATTCGGAGAAGCGCCCGGAGGCTTCGAAATCGAACGTGCCGCCGTCCACCAGCACGCCGCCGATCGTCGTTCCGTGGCCACCGAGGAATTTGGTGGCCGAGTGATAGACGAAGTCCGCGCCGTGTTCGAACGGTTTGAGCAGATAAGGCGTGGTGAAGGTCGAGTCGACCAGCAGCGGCACGTGGTGCTCGTGCGCGATCTGCGCCACGGCGGCGATATCGAGCACGTCGAGGCCCGGGTTGCCGAGCGTTTCGCCGAACAGCAGTCGTGTATTCGGGCGCAGCGCGGCGCGCCACGCGTCGAGGTCGCCGGGCTTGACGAAGGTCGTCTCGATACCGAAGCGCCGCAACGTGTAGTGCAGCAGATTGTGCGAGCCGCCGTACAACGCGCTGGAGGCGACGATATGCGAGCCCGCGCCCATCAGCGTGGCGATGGCAAGGTGTAAGGCCGCCTGGCCGCTTGCCGTGCCGATCGCGCCCGCGCCGTTTTCCAGCGCGGCGACGCGTTCCTCGAACACGGCCACGGTCGGGTTCGAGATGCGTGAATAGACGTGGCCGGCGCGCTCCATATTGAAGAGCGCCGCGGCGTGGTCCGAGTCGCGGAACGAAAACGAGGTAGTCTGGTAAATCGGCGTGGCGCGCGCGCCGGTTGTCGGGTCGGGAGCAGCGCCGGCGTGCAGCGCAAGCGTGTCGAAACGGTTGGCGGACATGCTGGACGGCGAGGCCACGGACGGCCTCGCGAAAGGTGAAAGTGGCGGCCATCCTATCACCGGCATGCGGCGCATCAAGCGCGGTTTTCCCGATGCACGTGCGCGCGCAAGCACGGCTTCGAACCTGCGAACGCCCGCTGCGCCTTGGTGGGCGGGCCGCTTTCCTTTTATGGGTCTTTCCGCTAGGATCGAAAGACATCGATGCATTACCAGCTTAGCGGGCACTACGGGAGACAGATCATGCGAGTCAGCGACATCCTCAAAGTCAAAGGCAACACCCTATTCACGGTCACGCCGGATACCACGCTGCACGACGCAGTCAACGCCATGGCCGAGCACGACATCGGCTCGCTGGTGGTGATGGAATATGGCGACCTCGTCGGCATGCTCACATTCCGCGAAATCATGTTGACGCTGAGCAAGAACGGCGGCAGCGTCGGCACGTCGACGATCCGCAAGGTAATGGACGACCATCCGCTCACCTGCACGCCGGAAACGGACGTCAACGAAGTCCGCCGCATGATGCTCGAACATCACGTGCGTTATCTGCCGGTGCTCGAAAGCCGTACGCTGATGGGCGTGATCTCGTTCTACGACGTCGCCAAGGCGGTGGTCGAAGAGCAGGGCTTCGAAAACCGCATGCTCAAGGCCTATATCCGCGACTGGCCGGAAGAACAGCAGGAACAGCAGCCGGCGCGTTAATGCGCGGCGATTCACTGCGACGCGCTAGCCGTTGCCGTGAGCGCGAAAAGGCAGTCAAGGCGCGCGCGAAAGCGTGCGCTTTTTTTGTGTCCGGCGCTGGGTTCGGCCTCATGTGGAGTCTTGTGTCCGGTTCGGCAGCCGGCTCGACGCCAGGGCCGGTGCTAGTCCGTCTGACGGGTTTGCAGTCTGGCACCGCGCGCCGCCCGGCGACTCGCCCGTACGCGACACCGCGCATCGCACTTTCTTACTTGTCGTTCTTTTAGCCTGCTTCCGGAACTCCATGAGCGATCGTCCGTTACCTGCTGCCCGCCGCGCCGCGCGTCAACACGAGGCGCACGAATCCCAGTTCCGGCTGCTCAGCCAGCGCCGTTTCGCACCGTTTTTCTGGACCCAGTTCCTCGGCGCGATGAACGACAACGTGTTCAAGATCGGCTTCACGTCGCTCGTCACGTACCAAGCGGCGCGCTTTTCCGGAGTCGATCCGAAAACGGCGGCGTTCCTGATCTCGGCTATCTTCATTCTGCCGTTCGTGCTGCTGTCGGCCACCTCCGGTCAGATCGCCGACAAGTACGACAAGGCGATGCTTACGCGCTTCGTCAAGAGCTTCGAAATCGTCGTGATGCTGATCGGCGGCGCGGGTTTCTGGCTGCATAGCGCGCCGCTTTTGTACCTATGCACGTTTCTGATGGGCGTGCATTCCACCGTGTTCGGGCCGGTCAAATACTCCTATTTGCCGCAGCATCTGTCGAAGGCGGAACTGGTCGGCGGCAACGGCATGGTTGAAATGGGCACCTTCGTGGCGATCCTGATCGGCACGATCGTCGGCGGCGTGGGCGCGGGTTTCGCCGAACATGGCGCGGTGGTGCTGGCTTGCGCGTGCGTCGCGATCGCGCTGGTGGGGCGCGTGGTGTCGAGCTTCGTGCCTGTGACGCCGGCGCCGCAGGCCGATCTGCGCATCAACTGGAATCCGGTCAGCGAGACGTGGCGCAACCTCAAACTGGCGCGCGAGAACCGCACCGTGTTTCTGAGCCTGCTTGGGATTTCCTGGCTGTGGTTCGTCGGCGCGATCTTCCTGTCGTCGTTTTTCACCTTCGCGAAGAATGTGCTGTCCGCCGATCCGGACGTCGTGACCGTGCTGCTCGGCACCTTTTCGATCGGCATCGGCCTCGGCTCGCTGATGTGCGAAAAGCTTTCGAAGCGGCGCATCGAAATCGGCCTCGTGCCGCTCGGTTCGATCGGCATAAGCGTATTCGCGATCGATCTGTTTTTCGCGAGCCACGCGTTGCCGCTGCCGGGACATCTGCTGAGCGTCGGCGAGTTCATTGTGCGGCCCGCGCACTGGCGCGTGCTCGCCGATCTGTTCCTGCTCGCCATGTTCGGCGGCCTCTACAGCGTGCCGTTGTATGCGTTGATCCAGAGCCGCAGCCAGCCGAGCCACCGTGCGCGCATCATCGCGGCGAACAATATTCTGAACTCGCTGTTCATGATCGTCTCGTCGCTGATGGCCGTGGCTCTGACCTCGGCGGGTTTCAGCATTCCGGCGATTTTCCTCGTCACCGCGTTGCTCAACATCGTGGTGGCGACCTACATCTACTCGCTGGTGCCGGAGTTTCTGCTGCGCTTCATCGCGTGGGTGCTGGTGCACACGTTCTATCGGATTCGCCTCGTGCATGCCGAGCGGATTCCGGAAGAGGGCGCGGCCGTGCTGGTCTGCAATCACGTGAGTTTCGTCGACGCGATCGTCATCATGGCCGAGAGCCCGCGGCCGATCCGTTTCGTGATGGACCACCAGATCTTCAAATCGCCGTTTGCCGGCTGGGTGTTCCGTCACGCCAAGGCGATTCCGATCGCGCCGGCGCATCAGGACCCCCAGGTGCTGACGCGCGCCTATGAGCGCTGCGCGCAGGCGCTTGCCGAGGGCGATCTGGTCTGCATCTTCCCGGAGGGCAAGCTGACCAGAACCGGCGACATGAATCCGTTCCGTCATGGCGTCACCGAGATCATCCGGCGCACACCGGCGCCAGTCATTCCCATGGCGCTGCGCGGCCTGTGGGGCAGCGTGTTTTCGCGCGCGGGCGACGCGCGCTGGCCGCGGCCGATCCAGAAGGGCGTCATGAGCCGTCTGACGCTGGCGGTAGGCGAGCCGATCGAACCGCAACTGGCGACGCCGGAGAAGTTGCAGCAACTCGTCACCGAGTTGCGCGGGGCGCGTAAGTAGCGCGGCCGCAGCTGCGAAGCCCGCGCGCGGCGTCACGGAAAACGAAAGATGCCCGCGCGGACGCCGGACAGGTGCAAGGTGCTGGAATGCCAGCGCCGCCTGAACGCCGATTGCTCGCGCAAGTAGCGCGCAATATCGGCGCAGAAATTTCTGACTTGCGATGTTTTGCGCGCCGCGCCGAGTGACCTGGGTAGAGGTGGCGATGCGAACAGTCCTACACGGCGCAGCGAACGTCCCGACAAGCCAGGTGATCCGGCGGGAAGCGCCTGCCGATGCACCCCTTGGCCGATGGGCCAACGCGACTGCGCGGCGCGGTCCAGCCGCCACGGGGCTGGCATAATAGCGTCTTCCCCGCATTTCTTTGGACGACGCCCATGTCCGGCAACACGCTCGGTACGCTTTTCACTGTCACGACCTTCGGCGAATCGCATGGCCCCGCTATCGGCTGTGTGATCGACGGCTGCCCGCCGGGCATGGCGCTTAACGAAGCCGACATCCAGTTCGAACTCGACCGGCGCAAGCCCGGCACGTCGCGCCACGTCACGCAGCGTCAGGAAGAAGACAAGGTCGAGATTCTGTCGGGCGTGTTCGAAGGCCAGACCACCGGCGCGCCGATCGCGCTCTTGATCCGCAACACGGACCAGCGCAGCAAGGACTACGGCAACATTGCCGACACGTTCCGCCCCGGTCACGCCGACTACACCTATTGGCAGAAATACGGCATCCGCGACTATCGCGGCGGCGGCCGTTCGTCGGCTCGTCTCACGGCACCGACGGTAGCCGCGGGCGCGGTTGCCAAGAAGTGGCTGCGCGAGAAGTTCGGCACCGAAATTCGCGGCTATATGGCCGCGCTTGGCGAGATCGACGTGCCGTTCGTCGATTGGGCACACGTGCGCGAGAACCCGTTCTTCGCGCCCAACGCGCAGATCGTGCCGCAACTGGAAGCGTACATGGACGCGCTGCGCAAGGACGGCGACTCGATCGGCGCGCGCATCAACGTCGTGGCGTCCGGCGTGCCGGTCGGCCTCGGCGAGCCGCTGTTCGACCGCCTCGACGCGGACATTGCGCACGCCATGATGGGCATCAACGCGGTGAAGGGTGTCGAGATCGGCGCGGGCTTTGCCAGCGTCGCGCAACGCGGCTCGGTGCATGGCGACGAATTGACGCCTGAGGGCTTCGTCGGCAATCACGCGGGCGGTGTGCTCGGCGGTATTTCGACTGGACAGGACGTGACGGTATCCATCGCGATCAAGCCGACGTCGAGCATTCGCACGCCGCGCCGCTCGATCGATAAGGCGGGGCAACCAGTCGTCGTCGAAACGTTCGGACGGCATGATCCGTGCGTTGGCATTCGCGCCACGCCGATCGCTGAATCCATGCTCGCGCTGGTGCTGATCGACCATGCGCTGCGTCATCGCGCGCAATGCGGCGACGTGGCCGTCAGCACGCCGAAGATCGCGGCGAGCGCGCCTTAACGGGCCTGCTTCAAGCGCCTCTGTAGCCGTTCTGCGTGGGCAGTGCTGTCTCCATGACCGATCTCAATTCCGGGCCGTCCGCGAGCGCCCTCGCGGGCCTGCGTGCGCGCGCCGCCGCACCCGATGCCGCCGCCGGCGACTGCCTGACGTTCGGTCAGGCGCTGCTGCAACACCCCGGCCGCGACAAGGCGAGCCAGCGCGAGGCACTTGCTGCGCTGGTGCGCGCCTATCAACTCGATCCTTCCTGCGATCCCTCACTGCTGCATACCATTGCGCAAACGGCGTTCGTATTGCGCGACTGGGCGCTGGTCGACTCGGCCACCGGCCTGCTGCTCGCGCGCCATGCCGAAGACGCCAACGCGCTGATCTGGCGCGCGGCCGTCCAGCAGCGCGATGACTTTGCCGCGGCCGAGGCGCTATTGCGCGAAGCCGTGCGCGTCGTGCCGGGCAACCCGGTGGCGCTTCACAAGCTGGCGTTGTGCATCAAGGAGCAGGCGCGCTTCGCCGAGGCCGAGGGTTTGCTGCGGCAAGTGCTGACGCTTTCGCCGGACAATGCCCACGCGCTGTTCGATCTGTCTGAACTCGAGATTCGCAGTGGGCGTCTTGCCGAAGGCTGGGCGCATTACGAGTCGCGTATCGCGTTTGCCGCGGGCGAACTGAATAATGCGCAGCAAGCCCTCGCGGCGATCAGCGCGCATTGGCAGGGCGAATCGCTTGCCGGCAAAACGCTCGTGGTGTACGGCGAGCAAGGCAATGGCGATTGCCTCTGGGCGGTGCGGTTTTTGCCGCTGCTCGCCGAGCGGGCGCGGCGCGAGGGCGGCCGGGTGATTTTCGGCCACGACGGACCTTTGCGGCATCTATTCGAACGAATGCTGCCCGCCGATTTGCCGCTCGAAACGAGTCTCGAGACACAGCCGGATTTTCATTGCGGGCTGATGAGCCTGCCGCTGCGGCTCGGTATTGTCGACGCAACGGGGTGGGGCGCGCCGTACTTGAGCGCTGATGCCGCGCTTGAGCGGATATGGCGTGAGCGAGTCGAAGCGCACACGGCCGGCAAGCGGAGTAATCGCAAGGTCGGTCTGGTGTGGAACGGCAATCCGGACCATATCCGCGACATGCGGCGTTCGGTGCCGGTCGAGCAAATCGAACCGCTGTTGGATGTAGCCGGTGTGACCTATTTCGCTGTGTCGCCGGGGCGCGGAGAGACGGTCGCGGCGTGGCGCGCCAAGGGTCTCGACGTCGTCGATCTGACGCATCATTTTCAATCCGGCTTCGACGATGTCGCGGCGTTGCTGGCGAATCTGGATCTGGTAGTCACGATCGATAGCGGGCCCGCGCATCTGGCGGGGGCGCTTGGGGTGCCGACCTGTTTGATGATCGATCACGTCTCCGCCTGGTTCTGGGGCGATGGATCACCGGAGACGGCCTGGTACGATTCGATTGAGCTGGTTCGACAGCCAAGCGTTGGTGACTGGGCGCCGGTGGTGGCGAGGGTGCGGGAGCGGATTGAAGCGGTGGGACGGCGTTGAGTTGCCTGCCTTCGCAGCGCCGGCATTCAGAGGCAGGCGCAGCGAAGGCAGGAAGCATCGATCACATGTTCGGATAGTTCGGACCGCCGCCGCCTTCAGGCGTGACCCATACGATGTTCTGCGTCGGGTCCTTGATATCGCACGTCTTGCAGTGCACGCAGTTCTGCGCGTTGATCACCAGCCGTTCGCTGCCGTCGTCGTTCTTTACGAACTCGTACACGGCCGCCGGGCAATAGCGTGACTCCGGACCGGCATAGGTCTGCCAGTTCACGTTCACCGGCACCGATGGATCTTTCAGCGTCAGGTGAGCGGGCTGATTCTCTTCGTGGTTGGTGTTCGAGATGAACACTGAAGACAGCCGGTCGAACGTGAGCTTGCCGTCCGGCTTCGGATACACGATCGGCTTGCATTGCGACGCGGGCTTGAGCATTTCGTGATCCCAATGCTGGTGATGCAGCGTCCACGGCACATTGCCGCCCAGCAGCTTCTGCTCGATGCCGACCATCAGCGTGCCGAGGTAGAGGCCCTTGCTCATCCACTGCTTGAAGTTGCGCGCACGGTGCAGTTCGGTGTGCAGCCACGACGTCTTGAAGCTTTCCGGATAGGCGGTGAGTTCATCGCTGGTGCGTCCTGCCTGAACGGCTTCAAAAGCCGCTTCAGCAGCCAGCATGCCGGTCTTGATCGCGGCATGCGAGCCCTTGATCCGCGACGCGTTCAGGAAGCCCGCATCGTCGCCCACCAGCGCGCCGCCCGGGAACACCAGCTTCGGCAGCGACATCAAACCGCCCGCCGTGATGGCCCGCGCGCCATACGACACGCGCTTGCCGCCTTCGAGCACGGCGCGAATCGCCGGATGCGTCTTGTAGCGCTGGAATTCCTCGAACGGCGACAGATAAGGATTCGTGTAGCCCAGACCCACGACGAAGCCCACCACCACCTGGTTGTTATCCATGTGATACAGGAACGAGCCGCCGTACGTGTCGTTCTCCAGCGGCCAGCCGGCCGTGTGCATCACCAGACCTGGCTTGTGCTTCGACGGATCGATTTCCCACAGTTCCTTGATGCCTATACCGTAGACCTGCGGATCGGCGCCTTCGCGCAGCTTGAATTTATCGTTCAGTTGACGACCGAGGTGACCGCGCGCGCCTTCGCAGAACAGCGTGTATTTGGCGTGCAGCTCCATGCCGAGCTGGAAGTTTTCGGTCGGCGCACCGTCCTTGCCGATGCCCAGGTTGCCCGTGGCCACACCTTTAACCGAACCGTCGTCGTTGTACAGGATTTCAGCCGCCGGAAAGCCCGGGAAAATCTCCACGCCCAGCGCTTCAGCCTGCTGACCCAGCCAGCGCGTGACATTCGCGAGGCTGATTACGTAATTGCCGTGATTCTTGAAGTTATCTGGCAGCGCCCAGGTCGGCACGCTCTTCGAGCCGGTTTCGGTGAGGAACAGGAACTTGTCTTCGGTCACATCCACCGTCAGCGGCGCGCCTTTTTCCTTCCAGTCGGGAATGAGTTCGGTGATCGCGCGCGGATCCATCACCGCGCCCGACAGGATATGAGCCCCGATCTCCGAGCCTTTTTCCAGTACGCACACGCCAATCTCGACGCTTTTCTCCGCCGCCAGCTGCTTCAGGCGGATCGCCGCGGACAGGCCAGCCGGGCCGCCGCCGACGATCACGACGTCGTATTCCATCGACTCGCGTGGACCGTATTGCTCAATGAGACTTGCGGGGGTCATTGATGCTCCTCTTACCGTTAGAATGCTTTTTTCGGGTTCGTATTGTGGGCGATGCACACCCGCACTGCAACCAGATGAGCAGAGATTAGCACGATCGTTCTATTTTTATGATACGGTATGACCCGTAGCGACGGGCTTACCGCACCCGTCAACCGCAGCCGTAACAACAACCGAACAAGGAACGACAATGGGCCGTTCGATCAATCTGGAAGGCAAAGTCGCGCTGATTACCGGCGCCTCGAGCGGGTTGGGAAAGCGCTTTGCTCAAGTGTTGTCGCAGGCGGGCGCCAAGGTCGTGCTGGCGAGCCGGCGGACCGAGCGTCTGAAGGAGTTGCGCGCCGAGATCGAGGCCTCCGGCGGCGCGGCGCACGTCGTTTCGCTCGACGTGACCGACTACCAGAGCATCAAGTCCGCGGTCGCCCACGCGGAAACCGAGGCCGGCACGATCGACATTCTGGTGAACAACTCCGGCGTGTCGACCACGCAGAAGCTCTCGGAGGTCACGCCCGCCGACTTCGAATACGTGTTCGATACGAACACGCGCGGCGCGTTCTTCGTCGCTCAGGAAGTCGCCAAGCGCATGATCATGCGCGGTAACGGCGCGCAGAAGCCGTCGTACCGCATCATCAATATCGCGTCGATGGCGGGCTTGCGCGTGCTGCCGCAAATCGGCCTGTATTCGATCAGCAAGGCGGCTGTCGTGCATATGACGAAAGCCATGGCGCTCGAGTGGGGCAAGCACGGCATCAACGTAAACGCGATCTGCCCCGGCTACATCGACACTGAGATCAACCACCATCACTGGTCGACGGAGCAAGGGCAGAAGCTCGTGTCGATGCTGCCGCGTCACCGCGTCGGCAAACCGGAGGATCTGGACGGGCTCCTGCTGCTGCTGGCGGCGGACGAATCGCAGTTCATCAACGGCTCGGTGATTGCCGCCGACGACGGTTTCGGGCTCTCCTGAACGCAAGACGGCGCAACCGGCGCTCGCGTTTTCAGGTCGCGAGGGCCCGGATTGGCGTCCGTTCGAAGAAACTGTTTTACGCGCTCCGGCCTTTGCGCCGCCTGAGGGCGCGCGTTATGTTGCTGTCTGTCTCTACGCCGGTCCACGCGCCGGCTTCAAACCTGATTTCAACCCGATAAAGAAGTACGATGAGCGATTTTCACGCAGTTTTCGAGATGTCGATGCCGATCCGCTGGGGCGACATGGACGCCTTCGGCCATGTGAACAACACGGTCTATTTCCGCTACATGGAGCAGGTGCGGATTTCCTGGTTCGAACAGCTGGGCCTGGCGGGTAATAACGCCGACGGCCAGGGACCGGTGATCGTCAATGCGTCGATGGAGTTTCTCAAGCAACTGCATTATCCCGGCGACGTGATTGGCCGGATGACGGTCGCTACGCCTGGCCGCAGCAGCTTCGACACGGGTTTCGAGCTGGTGCGCGCGGACGATCCGAATACCGTCTATGCACGCGGCGCCGCGCGCTGCGTCTGGATCGATTACGCGGCTGGCAAGTCGGTGCCGGTGCCGGACTTGCTGCGCGAAACCATCGAGCGGGCTGCGCTGGTCAAGGTGGCGTAATAGGCGACCTTCAGCCGACCCTCGTGGCGAACCGGCGGCGTTCGCTAACGTCGCTGCACATTGCCGACCGCCTCTGAGGCGGCTTGCCGAAGGCGCGACTCACCGTCGCGCGAACCAGCGGCCCGACACGCGCGCCCGCTGCTTCAATGCCCGAGCAGGCGCTGCAACAACTCCGTCGCGTTACCCGTATCGTATTTGCGCATCAGCCGCGCCCGGTAGACATCGACGGTGCGCGGGCTGATATCCAGCACCCGGCCGATCTGCTTGCTGGTTTTGCCCGTCACCAGTTGCGCGGCGATTTCGCGTTCGCGCGGCGTCAGTTCGACCGCCACGCGCCGCGTCGCGCTCAAGTCCTCGAAAGTCCAGACGCCCGCCGCATGCGGGTCGGCGCGTTCCTGCGCGCGGCCTGTCACGTGGCACCAGAATAATTCGCCGTTGGCCCGCTTCATGATGCGGTCGTCCGCGTAGCTGCCGTGTGCGGTCATGATCGGCGGAATCCGCGCGCCGATCCGCTCGAATTCGTCCGTCGACGGATACAGCACCTGGAACGACTGGCCGAGCAGCGACTCGCGCGTGCAGCCGAATATCGACGCGAGCTCGTCATTACAGTCTTCGATAGTCCGTTCGCGCGACAGCACGAGTCCGATCGGAGCGAGGTGAAACGCGGTTTGATAATCCAGTGCGGGCATGAATTGGCGGCGAGTACTTATGTATTTTTGCGTATTGTGCCGCATGGCGCGCCCAGCGTACTCTTTCGGGCACATGACAACGCGGCGAAGCCGTCCGCGGCGGGCTTTGTACGGCGCGCAGGGAAACCTGGGCGCAAAGCCCGCCGGGGATGACTAGAATGACGTGTCGGGCTCGGGCCCGCGCAACGTCATACCAGCCGCAACGATCCGAATTCGGGTTTCCATAAAGGAAGGGACATACTGATGAACAAGGTCTATCCAGGCGCCGCCGAGGCGCTGAAAGACATCGTCAAGGACGGGCAGACGTTCGCCGTCGGCGGCTTCGGGCTGTGCGGCATTCCGGAGGCGCTGATCGGCGCACTGCGCGATTCGAAGGTGCAGGGCATCACCTGCATCAGCAACAATGCGGGCGTCGACGGTTTCGGCCTCGGTCTGCTGCTCGAAACGCGTCAGGTCAAGAAGATGATCTCGTCGTATGTCGGCGAAAACAAGGAGTTCGAACGCCAGTATCTGGCCGGCGAACTCGAACTCGAATTCACGCCGCAAGGCACGCTCGCCGAGAAGCTGCGCGCGGGCGGTTCGGGCATTCCGGCGTTCTTCACCAATACCGGCTACGGCACGCTGATCGCCGAAGGCAAGGAAACCCGCCAGTTCGGCGAAAACCACTACGTGCTCGAACATTCGCTGACGGCCGACGTCGCTTTGGTGAAGGCGTGGAAGGCCGACAAATCGGGCAACCTGATCTACCGCCGCACCGCGCGCAACTTCAACCCGATGTGCGCGATGGCCGGCAAGATCACTGTCGCGGAAGTCGAAGAGATTGTCGAAACGGGCGAACTCGATCCGGACGCGATCCATACGCCTGGCATTTTCGTGCAGCGCATTGTGCTCAATGCGAATCCGGAAAAACGCATTGAACAACGCATTGTCCGCGCGAAAGGAGACTGATCATGGCATGGACTCGTGACGAAATGGCCGCACGCGCGGCGAAAGAATTGCAGGACGGTTTTTATGTGAACCTCGGCATCGGCCTGCCGACGCTGGTGGCCAATCACGTGCCGCCCGGGGTCGAAGTGTGGCTGCAGTCGGAAAACGGCCTGCTCGGCATCGGCCCGTCGCCGACCGAAGACGAAGTGGACGCCGATCTGATCAACGCCGGCAAGCAGACGGTGACCACGCTGCCGGGCTCATCGATTTTTTCGTCGGCGGATTCGTTCGCGATGATTCGCGGCGGCCACATCAATCTGGCGATTCTCGGCGCCATGCAGATCAGCAAGAAGGGCGATCTGGCCAACTGGATGATCCCGGGCAAGATGATCAAGGGCATGGGCGGCGCGATGGATCTGGTCGCGGGCGTCAAGCGCGTGGTCGTGCTGATGGAGCATGTCGCCAAGGGCGACCAGCACAAGATCCTCGAAGAATGCACGCTGCCGCTCACGGGCGTGGGCGTGGTCGACCAGATCATCACCGATCTCGGCGTGATCGAAGTCACGGACAACGGGCTAAAGGTGACCGAACTGGCGCCGGGCGTGAGCGTCGAGGAAATCAAGGCGAAGACGGGCGCGCCGCTCGATGTGAGCGCGGTTAGCTGAATGGCGTGCGGCGAGGCCATCTGAAGAGGTTCAAGGCTGTATGAGGCCGCCGCGCGGCCGGATGCGGCTGGTGTGAGCGGCAGGCGGCCGCGAGGCGGTTCCAAGGCGGGCGAGGCGTGAGTCTCGCCCGCTTTCTTTTCTGCAGAGGACGTTCGTTCGGAGCTGTCCTATGCCATCTGGCCGACTCTTGCCGCGCGGCAAAGCGGTTTACAATCGTTTGAAGATTGAACGCACGTCGATCCCTGCTGTGCCCACGCCGAACCCGCAGCGCTTTTGCAAGGAACCCAGATGACCGAAATCACGTCCGCTTCCACGGCAGGGCGGCTTGCGCCGCGTCAACGCTACGTGCAGTGCGCGAGCGCGGGAGGCTTGCATCGCATCGCTTACACCGAGTGGGGCGACCCGGCCAATCCGCGTGTGCTGCTGTGCGTGCACGGCTTGACCCGTTCAGGGCGCGATTTCGACCGACTCGCGGAGGAATTCGCCGGCACTTACCGCGTGGTGTGCCCGGATGTCGCGGGGCGGGGCTTGTCATCGTGGCTTGCCAACCCCAACTTCTATACGGTGCCGCAATACGTCGCCGACATGGTCACGCTGATCGCGCGCCTGAATGTCGAGACGGTCGACTGGTTCGGCACGTCGATGGGCGGCCTGATTGGGCTTGGACTTGCCGGCTTGCCCGAAACGCCGATCCGCAAGATGTTGCTGAACGATGTCGGTCCGCATCTGGAGCCGGCTGCGGTACAACGCATCGGCGATTATCTGGGCAAGCCCGTGCAGTTTGAAACGTTGCAGCAAGGTATCGATTACGCAGCCTTGCTCGCGCAGACTTTTGGTCCGCTTACGCCGGACGAGTGGCGCGAGATCAACACGCCGCTTCTGCACGAACAGGACGGCAAGTGGCTGTTCCGTTATGACCCGCGGATCGCGCAGCCCTTCACTGCGACCACCGAAGAAGCCGCCAAACTCGGCGAGGCCGCGCTGTGGCATTCGTTGGCCTCGTTCCAGGGGCCGGTGCTGGTGGTGCGCGGCGAGCTATCCGATTTGCTCTCGCGTGAAACCGTCGCGAAGATGGTGGAGACGGGGCGCGCGGTGTCGAGCGCGGAAATCGCCGGTGTCGGACACGCGCCGGCGTTTCTGTCGGCCGAGCAGATCGACATCGCGCGGCAGTTCTTTATCGGACCGGCCGCCGACGCGTCATAATATGCAGTTCCTCGCGGCGTTCTCAGTGGGGCGCGATGCGGAAGGCATCTTCGATCAATTTTCAAACCAACTCAGGATTCGTCATGGCAGTCATTCGTCACCACGTCGGCAAGCGCCTCTCGGAAATCGCCGTGCACAACGGCACCGTGTACCTCGCGGGCCAGATCGCTGAAGACGCGGATCAGGACATCACGGGTCAGACGCGCGAAGTGCTCGGCCACATCGACCGTCTGCTGGGCGAAGTGAACAGCGACAAGTCGCACTTGCTGTCGGTGCAGATCTACATCTCGGACATGGTGCATTTCGCCGGCATGAACGCGGTGTGGGACGAGTGGGTTGCACAAGGCGCCACGCCGCCGCGCGCTACGGTCGAAGCAAAGCTCGCCAATCCGAAGTGCCTGGTCGAAATCTGCGTGGTCGCCGCGCAGCGCGCTTAAGTCGGGCACGTGTAGTTGAATTTCCGTTGAATCGTCTGGCCCGGTGGGCCGTCGCACCATGAATACCGAAACTGTTACGAACGCGCCGAACCCCCTTCCTTCATTCGATGAAGCGATGGCGTTCGTGCGCGAACATGCGGGCGAGGTGCGGCTGTCGTCGGGAGAAATGCTGGCGGATCACGCGGCGGGTACGGCGTCGATCATGCGCAAGCTCAACGTCGATCCGCCGGCGGTGCTGGCGGCGGCGCTGTTTGCATTGACGCCGCATCTGCAGGACCCGGAGCGCGTGATCGCCGACAACTTCGGCGAAGAAGTCGCGCAACTGGTCGGCGACGTGCGCAAGTTGCTGCGTCTTGGCACCGTGAGCTTGCGTGCCGCACAGAATGCCATGCCCGAAGCCGGGCGCGATGCGCAGGCCGCACGCCGCGCGCAGGTCGAGGCGCTGCGCAAGATGCTGCTCGCCTTCGCGCAGGATATTCGGGTGGTGCTGATCCGGCTCGCGTCGCGATTGCAGTCGCTGCGTTACTACGCGGCGGCGAAAATCACACCTTCACCGGATGTGGCACGCGAGACGCTCGATATCTATGCGCCGCTCGCCAATCGCCTGGGCATCTGGCAATTGAAGTGGGAACTCGAGGATCTCGCGTTACGCTTCGAAGAGCCGGTCACGTATAAGCGCATCGCCAAGTTGCTCGACGAGAAACGCGTCGAACGCGAGAGCTATGTCGCGCAGGCTATCGAACGCCTGCAAAAGGAATTGGCCGCGGCGAATATTCGCGCGGAAGTGAGTGGTAGGCCGAAACACATCTACAGCATCTGGCGCAAGATGCGCGGCAAGGAGCTGGATTTCGCCGAGCTCTACGACGTGCGAGCGTTTCGCGTGATCGTGCCGGACATCAAGGATTGCTACACGGTGCTCGGCATCGTGCACAACCTGTGGCAACCGGTGCCGAAAGAGTTCGACGACTATATCTCGCGACCGAAGCCGAATGGCTACAAGTCGCTGCACACGGTGGTGATCGGTGACGACGGCCGCGCGTTCGAAGTGCAGATCCGTACGCAGGAAATGCATCAGTTCGCCGAATACGGCGTGGCCGCGCATTGGCGTTACAAGGAAGCCGGCACGCGAGGCTACGGCGGCCAGTTCGCCGCCAACGAGAAGTACGACGAGAAGATCGCGTGGCTGCGTCAATTGCTCGCGTGGAAAGACGAAGTCTCCGAGGGCGAGCACGGTGAGAAGCGCGCGTCGCAGCCGTGGGAACAACTGCGCCAGGCCACGCTCGACGACGATCACATCTATGTGCTGACGCCGCAGGCGCGGGTGATCCCGTTGCCGCACGGTGCCACGCCTGTCGATTTCGCGTACCACCTGCATAGCGAGTTGGGGCACCGTTGCCGCGGCGCGCGCGTCGACGGCGCGATGGTGCCGTTGAACACGCCTTTACAAAACGGTCAGACGGTGGAGATCGTCGCGGTGAAGGAGGGCGGTCCGTCGCGCGACTGGCTCAACCCGCAACTTGGCTATCTGCAAAGTCCGCGAGCGCGGCAGAAGGTGCGCGCGTGGTTCAATGCGGTCGAAGTGCAGGAACATATCGCGAGCGGCCGAGCGATGGTCGAAAAGACCTTGCAACGCGAGGGCAAGACCTCGGTCAATCTGGATCAGCTCGCGGCCAAGCTCGGCTTCAAGACCACCGACGATCTGTTCTCGGTGGTGGGCAAGGAAGAATTCAGTTTGCGGCTCGTCGAGCAGGCGCTGCATGATGCGCCGCCGCCGGAACCGGTGGTCGAAGCGCCGGAGCAGTTCGAGAAGCGCAGCAGCGGCGCGAGCGTGGCGCGTGGGGCGTCCACGGGCGTGCTGGTGGTCGGCGTGGATGCGTTGCTCACACAACTCGCGCGCTGCTGCCGGCCCGCGCCGCCCGACGATATCTGCGGCTTTGTTACGCGCGGCAAAGGCATGTCCATTCACCGTAGCGATTGCCCGACGTTTCTGCGCATGGCAGACCGGGCGCCCGAGCGCGTGTTGCAAACGGCGTGGTCGGCGGAGGTGCTGAGCGGCCGTGGCCAGTCGGTCTATCCGGTCGATCTCTCGATCGATGCAACGGATCGGCAGGGTCTGCTGCGCGATATTTCCGAAGTGTTCGCGCGCGAGAAGATGAACGTGATCGGCGTGAAAACGCAGACGCGACGTAACGCTGCGTTCATGCAATTTACCGTCGAGGTGTCGAGCGCGGCGCAGATTCAGCGCGCGTGTACGCTGCTCGGCGAAGTCACTGGCGTGGTGCGCGCTTCACGCAAGAGTTGATGAGTGTGCGGCGCACGCATGGCCAGTCGATGTATCTGCTGGGCATGCGTGAGCGCGTGAGTAGAAATTTAAAGTCGGTGCATAAAAGTACTTGCCAAGCAGTGTGGCGCTCCATATAATCTCGTTTCTTCAGGCTCGTAGCTCAGCTGGTTAGAGCACCACCTTGACATGGTGGGGGTCGTTGGTTCGAGTCCAATCGAGCCTACCAACGAAAGAGAAATTCCGGCTTTGCCGGGGTTTCGCAAGCTGCAGTCAGCGCCTTTGGCGCAAAAGGCGAATACGGTTATGACACCGCGAACGTTGACCGAAACTACTTCGGAGCGACGCTAGTCGAGGACCACTTTCGCCACTGTAGTTAGCAGGAAATGTGAATGCGGCCCCTCGAAAGCGGGGCCGCATTTTTTTTGTTTTTTTGACCTGGTTGTATGTGCCGCCGCCGGTCGGCACCACGGAGAACGCAATGGTTTCGATACGTCTGCCTGACGGTTCTGTTCGACAGTACGAGCATCCAGTGACCGTCGCCGAAGTGGCCGCCTCGATCGGCCCGGGCCTCGCGAAAGCCGCGCTCGGCGGCAAGATCGACGGTGAACTGGTCGATACGTCCGCACTGATCGATCACGACGTGGCGTTGGCCATCGTCACCGAGAAAGACGCAGACGGTCTCGATATCATCCGCCACTCCACGGCGCACTTGCTCGCGTACGCGGTGAAGGATTTGTATCCGGAAGCGCAGGTCACGATCGGCCCGGTCATCGACAACGGCTTCTACTACGACTTCGCGTACAGCCGCCCCTTCACGCCTGAAGATCTCGAGAAGATCGAAAAGCGCATGCAGGAACTCGCGAAGAAAGACGAGCCCGTTTCGCGCCGCGTGGTGTCGCGCGACGAAGCGGTGGACTATTTCAAGAGCATCGGCGAAAAGTACAAGGCCGAGATCATCGAATCGATTCCCGCTACCGACGACATCAAGCTGTACTCGCATGGCGGGTTCACCGATCTGTGCCGCGGTCCGCACGTGCCGTCCACCGGCAAGCTGAAAGTCTTCAAGCTGATGAAGGTCGCGGGTGCGTACTGGCGCGGCGATTCGAAGAACGAACAACTGCAGCGCATCTACGGTACGGCCTGGACGAAGAAGGAAGACCAGGAAGCGTATCTGCACATGCTCGAAGAGGCGGAGAAGCGCGATCACCGCAAACTCGGCAAGCAACTCGACCTGTTTCACATGCAGGACGAATCGCCGGGCATGGTGTTCTGGCATCCGCGCGGCTGGACGCTGTGGCAGCAGGTCGAGCAGTACATGCGCCGTCGCGTGAACGACGCGGGTTACCTCGAAATCAAGACGCCGATGATTATGGACCGCTCGCTCTGGGAAGCGTCGGGCCACTGGCAGAACTATCGTGAAAACATGTTCACGACGGAATCGGAAAAGCGCGACTATGCGATCAAGCCGATGAACTGCCCGGGTCACGTGCAGGTGTTCAACCACGGTCTGCGCTCGTATCGCGATCTGCCGCTGCGTTACGCGGAATTCGGCTCGTGCCACCGCAATGAATCGTCGGGAGCGTTGCACGGCCTGATGCGCGTGCGCGGTTTCGTGCAGGACGACGCGCACATTTTCTGTACCGAAGACCAGTTCATCAGCGAATCGATCGCGTTCAATACGCTGGCGATGAGCGTCTACAAGGATTTCGGCTTCGATAATGTCGAGATCAAGCTGTCGCTGCGCCCGGACGCGCGCGCCGGTACGGACGAAACGTGGGATCGCGCGGAGCAGGGCCTGCGCGAGGCGCTGACGGCCTGCGGCGTGACATGGGAAGAATTGCCGGGCGAGGGCGCGTTCTACGGCCCGAAGGTCGAGTACCACATCAAGGACGCGCTTGGCCGCTCATGGCAATGCGGCACGCTGCAGCTCGATATGGTGCTGCCGGAGCGTCTGGGCGCCGAGTACGTCGCCGAAGACAACAGCCGCCGCCGTCCGATCATGCTGCATCGGGCAATCGTCGGATCAATGGAGCGTTTCCTCGGCATTCTGATCGAGCACCATGCCGGTGCAATGCCCGCATGGCTCGCGCCGATGCAGGTCGTGGTGATGAATATCGCGGAAAGTCAGGCCGAATATGCACAATCTTTAGCCCAATCGTTGCAAAAACAAGGGGTTAGAGTGGAGGCCGATTTGCGCAACGAGAAGATTAGCTATAAAATACGCGAGCACACGCTGGAAAAGGTGCCGTACCTGCTTGTGGTCGGCGACAAAGAGCGTGAAGCCCAAACGGTAGCCGTGCGTGCCCGTGGTGGTGTCGATCTGGGCGTGATGCCTCCCGACACTTTCATTGAGCGTCTGCGCCAGGACGTGCAGTCGTTCAATTGAGCCACTTGGCAGCGCGGCTCGTTTTTTTAATTTTTAGAGGAAACGTAACATCGCTACTGATAAGTCTGCGCACCGCATCAACGGTGAAATTACGGCACCCGAGGTGCGTCTGGTCGGCGTCGAGAACGAACCGCTCGGCATCGTGAAACTCGCTGATGCGTTCCGCATGTCGGAACAGCAGGACGTGGATCTGGTCGAAATCGCTCCGCAAGCGGTTCCGCCGGTTTGCCGATTGATGGACTACGGCAAGTTCAAGTACTCGGAAGCGAAGAAGCAACACGAGGCCAAGCTGAAGCAGAAGATCGTCCAGGTCAAGGAAGTGAAATTCCGCCCGGGCACGGACGACGGCGACTACAACGTCAAGCTGCGCAACCTCATCCGCTTCCTCGACGACGGCGACAAGACGAAAATCACGTTGCGTTTCCGTGGCCGCGAAATGGCTCACCAGGAAATCGGTATGCGCATGCTCGAACGCCTGCGCACGGACCTCGACGAAGTCGGTCAGGTCGAGCAGATGCCGAAAATGGAAGGGCGCCAGATGATCATGGTGCTCGCTCCGAAGAAAAAGAAGTAAGCAAGCAGAGCAGCGGCGCGCCATGTGGCGTGCGTTCTGTTTGTGAAAAGATTGAACGACGCGGCGCTGGGTGTCCGGTGCTGTGTCAGCAGGTTTCGGAACGACGTGTGTACAATGCGCGTCGTTTCCCGAAAAGCGGCTGCCGGCAGTTCAGGCGGTCTGCATACCAAGTGGAGTGGGTTTCGAAGGGCGGGTAATGGCCAATGGCCGACCGCACACCCATATCCATCTAATAATGGAGTTGTCATGCCGAAGATGAAGACCAAGAAGAGTGCTGCAAAGCGCTTCGTGGTGCGTCCGGGCGGTACCGTCAAGCGCGGTCAAGCCTTCAAGCGCCACATTCTTACCAAGAAGACCACCAAGAACAAACGCCATTTGCGCGGTTCGACGGCAGTTCATGATGCAGATATGAACTCCGTGCGCGCAATGCTGCCGTTCGCTTAACCCTTAACCGACACTCATAGGAGCAAGACATGCCTCGAGTAAAACGTGGGGTTACCGCACGGGCCCGTCACAAGAAGATCATCAAGCTGGCCAAGGGTTACCGCGGCCGTCGCAATAACGTCTATCGCATCGCCAAGCAGGCGGTCATGCGTGCAGGCCAATACGCCTATCGCGATCGCCGCAACAAGAAGCGTGTGTTCCGTGCATTGTGGATCACGCGTATCAACGCGGCGGTGCGTCAGCACGACATGACGTACAGCGTGTTCATCAACGGCCTGAAGAAGGCTTCGATCGAACTCGACCGCAAGGTGCTGGCCGACATGGCTGTGTTCGACAAGGCTGCTTTTGCTGCGATCGTTCAGCAGGTGAAAGCCGCCGTTGCAGCCTGATTGCGCTTCTGGCAATTAATACTGCGTGGTTCGTTGCAGCGAAGATCCGGTAGTCTCGGTGACGCTGCAGCAAAAACGGGGCTCCTCACCGAGCCCCGTTTTTGTTGGTAGAACCAGTTTTGCTTCGATTGAACACTGACGTTGAAATGATGGGATCAATGGATCTGGACCAGATTGTCGCCGACGCGCAAAAAGCCTTCGCAGAAGCCTCCGACGTCACCACCCTCGAGAACGAGAAAGCACGCTTTCTCGGCAAATCGGGTGCGCTGACCGAACTATTGAAGGGCCTCGGCAAACTCGATCCCGAAACGCGCAAGTCCGAAGGCGCACGGATCAACCTCGTCAAGCAACAAGTGGAAGCCGCGCTGACGGCGCGCCGTCAGGCGCTGGCCGACGTGCTGCTGAATCAGCGCCTCGCCGCTGAAGCCATCGACGTGACGCTGCCGGGCCGCGGCACCGGCGCAGGCAGTCTGCACCCGGTAATGCGCACGTGGGAGCGCGTCGAACAGATTTTCCGTACGATCGGATTCGACGTGGCCGACGGCCCCGAAATCGAAACCGACTGGTACAACTTCACCTCGCTGAACAGCCCGGAAAATCATCCGGCCCGTTCAATGCAGGACACCTTCTACGTCGACGGCAAAGATGCCGACGGCCGCCAACTGTTGCTGCGTACGCACACCAGCCCGATGCAGGTTCGCTACGCGCGCACCAACTCGCCGCCTATCAAGGTGATCGTGCCGGGCCGCACCTACCGTGTGGACAGCGACGCGACGCATTCGCCGATGTTCAACCAGGTCGAAGGCCTGTGGATCGACGAGAACATCAGCTTCGCGGATCTGAAGGGCGTCTACACCGACTTCCTCAAGAAGTTCTTCGAGCGCGACGACATTCTCGTGCGCTTCCGTCCGTCGTATTTTCCGTTCACCGAACCGTCGGCCGAGATCGACATGTTGTTCGAAACGGGCAAGAACGCCGGCAAATGGCTCGAAATTTCGGGCTCGGGCCAGGTTCACCCCACGGTGATCCGCAACATGGGCCTCGACCCGGAGCGTTACATCGGCTTTGCTTTCGGCAGCGGCCTCGAGCGGCTCACCATGTTGCGTTATGGCGTGCAAGACCTGCGTCTGTTCTTTGAAAACGACCTGCGCTTCCTGCGTCAATTCGCCTGAACCGGCGCGTACGAACGCAACGAACATAGAGTGCGGCAAGGCATGCAGTACATGCCGCCACAGCGTCCCCGGCAGTCTCCGATGATTCGCTCGCATGAACATCGCGCCGAGTCAAAGCTTTGCCGGACGTGGACCTAACCTGATCAGAACGTACACAGAACCATGCAATTCCCGGAATCCTGGCTGAGAACCTTTGTCGACCCGCAACTGACGACCGACGAACTGTCGCACGCGTTGACGATGGCGGGTCTCGAAGTCGAAGACCTGCGGCCGGCCGCGCCGCCGACCTCGAAGATCGTTGTCGGCCAGGTGCTGGAAGTCGTCAAGCACCCGGACGCGGACAAGCTCAACGTCTGTCAGGTCGACGCCGGCACGGGCGCGACGCTGAACATCGTGTGCGGTGCGCCGAACGTAGCGCCGGGCATCAAGGTGCCGGTCGCGCTGGTCGGCGCGCAACTGCCGCCCGCCGAAGAAGGCGGCGCGCCTTTCGCGATCAAGCTCTCGAAGCTGCGCGGCGTGGAAAGCCAAGGCATGCTGTGCTCGGCACGCGAACTGAAGCTCTCCGAAGATCATAGCGGCCTGATGATCCTGCCGGAAGATACGCCAATCGGCCAGGACATCCGCGAAACGCTCAATCTCGACGACACGGTTTTCGAAATCAAGCTGACGCCGAACAAGGCAGACTGCCTGTCGGTGTTCGGCGTGGCGCGCGAGACCTCGGCAATTACCGGTGCGCCGCTGCATCCGTTGGAAATCAAACCGGTCGAAGTCAAACTCAACGAGACGTTGCCCGTCAAAATATCGGCTCCTGATCTGTGCGGCCGGTTCTCGGGCCGCGTGATCCGTGGCGTGAATGCACGCGCCAAATCACCGCATTGGATGGTCGAGCGACTGGAGCGTTCGGGACAGCGCAGCATCTCCGCGCTCGTCGATATCTCGAACTATGTGATGCTCGAGTTGGGCCGTCCGTCGCACGTGTTCGATCTGGACAAGATCCACGGCAGCATGGACGTGCGCTGGGGCCGCAAGGGCGAAACGCTCAAGCTGCTGAACGGCAATACCGTCGAGCTCGATGAAACCGTCGGCGTGATCGCCGATGAGCAGCACATCGAGAGTCTCGCGGGCATCATGGGCGGCGACAGCACGGCCGTCACGCTCGACACCACCAACATCTATCTCGAAGCCGCCTTCTGGTGGCCCGACAGCATCCGCGGCCGCTCGCGCAAATACAACTTCTCGACCGACGCTGGCCATCGCTTCGAGCGCGGCGTCGACTACGCGACCACCGTCGAACATATCGAACGCATCACGCAACTGATCCTTGACATCTGCGGCGGCGAAGCCGGTCCGGTCGACGATCAGATCGTCAACGTGCCGAAGCGCGAGCCCGTGAAGATGCGTGTGTCGCGTGCGAATCGCATCATCGGCATCAAGATCGACGCCGATGAGATCGCGCAAATTTTCACGCGCCTCGGCCTGTCGTTCGAGCGCAGCGAAGACACGTTCTCGGTGATGCCGCCGTCGTATCGCTTCGATATCGAAATCGAAGAAGACCTGATCGAAGAAGTGGCGCGCATCTATGGCTTCGAGAAAATTCCGGCGCGTCCGCCGGTCGCGACCAGCGAAATGCGCGCGACCAACGAAACGCAGCGCTCGATCCACGTGATCCGTCACGCGCTCGCCGCGCGCGACTACGCGGAAACGGTCAACTTCAGTTTCGTCGATGCGGAGTGGGAGCAGGACTTCGCCGGCAACGACAAGCCGGTACGTCTGCTGAATCCGATTGCAAGCCACTTGTCGGTGATGCGCACCACGCTGTTCGGCAGCCTGATTCACGTGCTGCGTACGAACCTGAACCGCCGCGCGGCGGATCGCGTGCGCGTGTTCGAAGCCGGCCGCGTGTTCCTGCACGATCCGTCGATCAAGGCCGGCGAGCTGACGGTCGAAGGTTTCGCGCAGCCGAAGATGATCGGCGCCCTCGCGTACGGTCCCGCGCTCGAAGAGCAATGGGGCGCGCCGACGCGCACGGTCGACTACTTCGACGTGAAGGGCGATCTGGAAGCCGTGCTGGCACCGGCGGTCGCGCGCTTCGTGAAAGCGGAACATCCGGCGTTGCATCCGGGACGCAGCGCGCGTATCGAACTGAATGGCCGCGCAGTCGGCTGGATTGGCGAATTGCATCCGCGCTGGATGCAAAAATATGATTTACCGCATGCGCCGATTCTGTTTGAAATCGAAGCGGAAGCATTAATGCAGCGCGTATTGCCCATTCCGTCTGAGGTGTCTAAATTTCAGCCGGTGCGTCGTGATATTGCGGTGGTCGTCGATCAGAAAATCGAGGCCCAGGCACTGCTGGATGAGCTTCAGAAGGCCCAGTCCGAACCCGCCTGCAAGACTGTTCAAAAGGTTGTGCTTTTCGACGAATTCCGTCCAAAATCAAACACTTCCGGTGGTCTGGGCGCTCACGAGAAAAGCCTTGCGTTCCGTGTGACCTTGCAAGATACTGGCGGAACCCTTCAGGATGAAACGGTCGATCTGGCTATTCAAACTCTGGTGGAACGTCTGGCTCGAGTATATGGCGCACGGTTGCGCGGATAACCCGCATTTAACAATTGCACGGCTGTTTCCGCATCCATTGTTTTCTGCTTGGCGCGCCATTTGATAGATATGAATGAAATGAACTCGAGTGATTTCGAAGCCCTTCTTACGGCGCAACGCAGCGCCATGATTCGCGAAATTCCGACATCACCCGCCGTCGTTTCTACTGAAACGCCGACGCTTACCAAGGCGGAACTTGCTGAGTTGCTGTTCGACAATGTCGGACTCAACAAGCGGGAAGCGAAAGACATGGTCGAAGCGTTTTTCGAGGTGATCCGCGACGCGCTGGAGAGTGGCGACAGCGTGAAGCTGTCGGGGTTCGGCAACTTCCAGTTGCGCGACAAACCCCAGCGTCCCGGCAGAAACCCGAAGACTGGCGAGGCGATTCCGATTGCCGCGCGCCGCGTTGTGACGTTCCATGCAAGTCAAAAGCTGAAAGCACTGGTCGAGAACGGCGCTGAAGCGAGCTTCACGCGCTAACCGACTGGCGCGTTCCTGCGCAACCCACCACGACGGCTAACTGACGATGACAGCGACGATCGAAAAAGTCGTCTTGCCTCCGATTCCGGCGAAGCGCTACTTCACGATTGGTGAGGTCAGCGAACTATGCGGCGTGAAGCCGCATGTCTTGCGCTACTGGGAACAGGAATTCACGCAGTTGAGGCCGGTCAAGCGGCGCGGCAATCGTCGCTACTACCAGCATCACGAGGTGCTGTTGATCCGGCGGATTCGTGAGTTGTTGTATGAGCAGGGTTTCACGATCAACGGCGCGCGCAACCGCCTCGATTCACACGGCGGCGGGGCGCACGGTGCGCCGGGCAATGTGATCGACGAAGGCGAGGGCGCAGTGTTGCCGGCGGCAACCACAGCAGCCGCGTCGGTGGACGTCGAGCAGTTGCGTAAAGAATTGCTGCACGTAATCGATTTGTTGGGGCACTAGTCGCCTTTGTTGGCAGATGGCGGTTCTAATCGAATAAAGTGTCTGTTATAATTTTGTGCTGTTCGGGGCGTAGCGCAGCCTGGTAGCGTACCTGCATGGGGTGCAGGTGGTCGGAGGTTCAAATCCTCTCGCCCCGACCAAAGAAATCAAGGCCTCACAAGCACTGCTTGTGAGGCTTTTTTTTGCCGGGATTTTACCCCTCTTTTTACCCCACCCAGTTCTAGCGAAGACAGGGCCACGGTTTCAGCTAATGCTGACCTGAGAGATCGACATGGTTGGCGCATCGCCATCGGGCGTCGTGGTCAGTGACGCGGGGGACGCTTTACCGTACATGTAGTAGCGCTGCGAAGCGCTAACTCACACGGGGTATATGCTGCTGTGACGCGTGATGTACGATTGTTGATAGATCGGCAAAGAAGTGTCACCTGCGTCACCCGCACCGTATTCATCGAGACGTGACTCTTCAGATCGGCGGCACGGCGCCGCTCGTCGCCACGCCGTTGATCGGCGCAAGGGGCAGCAAGCTCGCGCCAGCATGGTATCTGGTGGGCGCGGCGGGTGTCGTGCTCGTGGCGATGCTGGCGAGCAAGGAGACGTCGCGTAGTCCGTTGGCGGATTATTGAGGGGGAGAGGCTTGGCCCCGGCTCGCTCGATCCGGAGCAAGCCAGTGCGCGGAGTTGCGACGAGCGGCTCAACCGCAGCCGCTCGTTTTCGAATAAGCGCTCTATAGATTTACCCATCACCCGCATCCCGTATCCCACGCGCGCGTCTACCATGCACGTTTGCCCGCCGCGTGCGGCGCGTCGTGATCAACGGGTTTTCCGCATGAGTCTGCTACTTCGTTTGTTGCTTCTGATATTCACCAGCCGGCGCCGCAGCCGGCTGCATGTGCTCGATACGTGCGTCACGCCGTTTCGCGTCTGGTTGAATGACCTCGACGTGTTGCTTCACATGAACAACGGCCGTTATTTCACGATCCTCGATCTGGCGCGCGTCGATCTGATGATGCGCAGCGGCTTGTGGCGTCAATTGAAGGCACAACGCTGGTATCCGGTCGTCACGCTGGAAACGATGCGTTTTCACCGCTCGCTCGAACTCGGCAATCGCTATGACGTCCGGACCCGCGTGATCGGCTGGGATGACAAGCATATCTTCATCGAGCAAGGGTTCGTGCGCGACGATGCGCAAGTCGCGCTGGCCGTCGTGCGAGCGCGCTTCCTCAAGCGAAGCGGTGGTGTCGTGACGACCGCCGAGTTGATGCAACTGTCCGGCGTGGCGCAGTCATCGCCGGCGTTGCCCGAATGGGTTGCCCGCTGGAGCGAGGCCGAAGGAGGAATGGTGTTTCCGTCGGCTTCTTCTTCAAGCCAACAGGATGCGAACACAGTCACGCTACGATGAGCATTCTGTAGCGTGGCCCCAAGCGCCGCACACGAGACATCATTTCAAACCAGTGTCCTGATCGAACTACTGATACCACGCGCGCAATCGATCACCGCTGGCGCCAGCCGCGCTTCCGCGTCCGCCAGCGTCCAGCGGCTCGTCGGCGCGACGACGTGAACCGCGCCGACCGGGCGGCGCTCGCCGTCGAGCACCGCCGCCGCGATGGTCATATCGCCGATAAACAACTCCTCGCGGTTCGACGCATAACCATTGCGCCGCCCAAGCACAAGACGCGTCCCGATCTCATCGAGATCCGTGACGGTGTACTGCGTGTGTGTCACGCGGTCGCTGGCCACCAGCAGCGCGCGTGACTCGTCGTCCGGCAGCGCCGCGAGATAAGCCCGCCCCGACGCCGTGCAGTACATCGGAATACGGCTGCCTATCGGCATATGAATCGGCACGAACTTCGTACAGACGAAGCGTGCAACGTAGACCATGTCGACGCCGTCCGGCTCGGTCAGATTGGTGGTCTCCCCGGTGACATTGGTGAGTTCGGACAGAAACGGGTTGGCGACGTCGATCAGCGTGTCGGCGGCAAGATAGTTGAAACCGATTTGCATCACACGCGGCGCGAGCTGATACCGCTTCGTACGCGGATGCTTTCTCACGTAGCCGAGCTTCTCCAGCGTGTAGATCATGCGCTGCGCAGAGCTTTTGGTAATCGACGTCGCTTCCGCGACTTCGGGCAGCGTCATCGACCGGCGCTGCGCGCTGAACGCGCGTAGCACCGCGATTCCCTTCTCCAGCGACTGATTGAACAGCGCATCCGGCGTCTCATCCGGTTCCGGAGAGGCTTCCGGCGGCGCGTCGGGCGTCTTGCGTGTCATGGAATTACCCAATTGTTTAGGTGTGGCATCGAGACTAGCATATCGAATATCGATACGCAATTTGTGTTAATCGATATTTTTGACTCGAATATCATAACTAAACCGATGGTGGCCGATATTCCTGTCGGCCCTCGCCAACTCCGTGGAGAGACTCATGTTCCAGTTCGCCAAACGCTTCGCTAGTGTCTTTGCAACAGGATTGCTGCTCGCCGGCGCGCCGGCCTGGTCGGTTGCCGCCACCACCTACGAGGTCGGTTCGACGGCCACCGGCGTGCCGTTCACCTTTCTCGACGTGAAGAGCAATTCGATCCAGGGGCTGCTGGTCGATGCGATCACGGCAACGGGCAAGGCGGCAGGCTTCGATGTGAAGATCGAGCAGACCACGTTCTCGTCGCTGATTCCGTCGCTGACCACCAAAAAGATCGACATCATTTCAGCAGCCATGCTGAAGACGCCGGCGCGCGAACAGGTCGTCGATTTCTCCGATACGGTCTATTCGTATGGCGAAGGCCTGATCGTTCGCGCCGACGACAAAGGTCAGTACACGTCCATGGACGATCTCAAGGGCGAGATCGTCGGCGCGCAGGTCGGCACCGCGTTCGTCGACGCCTTGAACAAGAAGGGCATCTTCAAGGAAGTGCGCACTTACGATTCGGTCGCCGACATCATGCGCGACGTCGCATTGGGCCGCATCAAGGCGGGCTTCGGCGATCATCCGATCATTGCCTATCAGCTTCAGCACAATCCCAATCCGCAACTGCGCCTCGTCGGCGGATATCAGCCTTCGGTGAAAGGCCAGTTGTGCTTTGTCGTGCGCAAGGGCGACACGGCCACGCTGGAGCAGTTGAATGCCGGCATCAAGAAGATCAAGGCCGACGGAACGCTCACGCAGATCGTCAAGAAGTGGCAGGTGGAATGACGCCGTTTTCAGAATAAGGACTGCCCGCCATGTTCTTCCAGAACGCCGTCGAATTCCTGCCGATCCTGCTGAAAGGCGCGGTCGTCACGATTGAGATCACTTTCTGCTCGTTCGTTCTGAGCACCGTGCTCGGGTTGCTGCTCGCGCTGATGCGCGTGTCCGACAACCGCGTCGTGTCGAACGCGGCCGCTACTTTCATCAACGTGATTCGCGGACTTCCGATCATCGTTCAGCTCTTCTACATCTACTTTGTGCTGCCCGATCTCGGTGTGCAGTTGTCCGCCTTCCAGGCTGGGTTTATCGGCCTCGGTATTGCGTACTCGGTGTATCAGGCGGAGAACTTCCGCGCGGGCATTCAGGCGATCGATCACGGGCAGATTGAAGCGGCGCAGTCCATCGGCATGCGCGGCGCGATGATCATGCGGCGCGTGGTGTTGCCGCAAGCGTTCCGGATCGCGCTGCCACCGTACGGCAACACGCTCGTGATGATGCTCAAGGATTCGTCGCTCGCCTCGACCATCACGGTTGCCGAAATGACGCGTGCCGGGCAGCTCATCGCATCGTCCACGTTTCAGAACATGACGGTTTTCACGCTGGTCGCGCTGCTTTATCTCGGACTCAGCCTGCCGCTCGTCTATGGATTGCGGCGGCTCGAACGCCGCCTTGGACTGAAGGGAAAACGATGATCAAGGTCGACTCGATTCACAAGCGATTTCACGATCAGCACGTGCTGAAGGGCGTCAGTCTGAATGTGGAACGCGGCCAGGTGGTATGTCTGATCGGTCCATCGGGCTCGGGCAAATCCACGCTATTACGCTGTATCAACGGGCTGGAACGGCATGACGCCGGAGAGATTGCCGTCGAGGGTCGCGCCGTCGATGCGAAATCGAAACAGATCCACGAACTGCGCGCGCAGGTCGGCATGGTGTTCCAGCGTTTCAATCTGTTTCCGCATCGCACGGCGCTTGAAAACGTGTTCGAGGGTCCCGTGTTCGTGAAGAGGCAAGCGCGCGCTCAGGCACGCGAGCGCGCGCGGCATCTGCTCGACAAGGTCGGGCTTGCGCATCGTATGAACGCGCATCCGGCGGAACTGTCGGGCGGACAGCAGCAGCGCGTGGCGATCGCGCGAGCGCTGGCCATGGAGCCCAAAGCGATTCTCTTCGACGAACCCACTTCGGCGCTCGACCCGGAGCTGGTTGGTGAAGTGCTCGGCGTGATGCGCCAACTGGCCGACGACGGCATGACGATGATCGTCGTCACGCATGAAATGGCGTTTGCGCGCGAAGTGGCCGACCGTGTGTGTTTTCTTCACGACGGAGCGATCCATGAAGAAGGCAGCGCGGCCGAGTTGTTCGACCGTCCGCGCCATGCCCGCACGCGCGAGTTTCTCGGCAAGATGCCCGCGCTGTCCGAAGCGCCCCGGATTTGAAGACCATCATGAGCCTGGCTGAAGTTCAAGTTGCAAAGCCGTTGCCGCCCTCGCTTTGGGCAGCGACGGCGGAACCCGCAGTTGTAACGCCTCCACTCGATAGCTCGACGATCGTCGACGTGGCGATCGTCGGCGCCGGCTATACCGGTTTGTCGACGGCGTTGCATCTGGCGGAGCAGGGCTTGCGCGTCTGCGTGATCGACGCCAACGAGCCCGGCTGGGGAGCGTCCGGCCGGAATGGCGGCCAGGTCATTCCCGGCCTGAAATACGATCCCGATGAACTCATCCGACGCTACGGTCCGCGCGACGGTAATGCGCTCGTGCAAATGGCGGGCGGTGCTGCGGATACGGTTTTCGATCTGGTCGCGCGCCACGGCATTCGCTGCGATGCAACGCGCGCGGGCTGGATTCAGCCGACCCATTCGCACAAGCTGCTGAAGACGCTGTACGCTCGCGCGGGACAGTGGGAAGCGCGTGGCGCGCCGGTCGAGTTGCTCGACCGTGCGCAGGTATCGAAACGGCTCGGCACTGACGCGTTTGTCGGCGGCTGGGTCGATCGGCGCGCGGGCAGCGTGCAGCCGCTGAGTTATGCACGCGGCCTCGCGCGCGCGGCGCAAGCGGCGGGCGCGCAGATTCATGGCGGGACTCGCGCCGCGGGCGTCGAGCGCGGCGCGAACGGATGGCGCATTCGCACGGCGCATGGTCCGGTCATCGAGTCGAAACAGGTGCTGCTCGCCACCAACGGCTATACCGACGGTCTCTGGCCGCGGCTGGCGCAATCGGTGATCGCGGCAAACAGCTTCATTGTCGCGACGAAGCCGCTCGCGGACGATGTCGGCGCAACGATTCTGGCGGGCGGCGAAGTGGCTTCCGATTCGCGGCGTCTGCTGCTGTACTTTCGCAAGGATGCGGATGGACGTTTGCTGATGGGCGGACGCGGTCCGTTTCGCGAACCTCGCAACGCGGCGGATTGGGCGCATCTCGAGCGAGCCGCCCAGTTGATGTTTCCGCAGCTGAGGGGCACCGAATACGAATTCCGCTGGGCGGGCCGTATCGCCATTACGCGCAACTTCTTGCCGCACGTGCATATGCCAGCGAAAGGTATGACTATCGCGCTCGGTTACAACGGACGCGGCATCGCGATGGCGACGACGTTAGGCAAACACCTGGCCGCGTATCTCGGAGGGGCGGCGAAGGGCTTGCCGCTCCCGCCGACGTCGATCGAACCGGTTCCGTTGCATGCATTGCAGCGGTTTTATATCAGCGCGGGGGTGGCGTGGTATGCGTTGCTGGACGCACTTTCGTAAGCATGCGGTTCAACTCGGTTTCCGTCTTCTATTCTCGACTAGCCGCGTCGACGCAATTCGATGCGCAGGTTTCGCGGCACCATCGAAAACGCGAACACTTCCTCCACCTCGGGCCCGCCGTCGACCAGCAGCAGATCGAAGTTGCGGCACAGCATGGCGACTGCCGATCTCACTTCCATCAAGGCGAGGCTGCGTCCCGGACACAAACGCGGTCCCGAGCCGAACGGCATGAACCCCGCTTGATGATGGCTGGCGGCACTCTCGCCCGTGAGCCAGCGGTCCGGATCGAATACGTCGGGTGCCGAATGGCCGCCTTGCTGCAAACCTGCCTCGCGCGTCAATAGCGACAGCACCGCGCCCTTCGGGATGGCAATGTCGCCCACTTGCACGTCGTAATTCGGCTCGACCGCCAGAACGGGCGTAACCGATTTGAGCCGCATGGACTCGCTGATGACCGCGTTCAGATAGAGGAGCGCGTCGCCGGCATCAAAATCTTCGAGCATGGCCGCGGATCCGATAACGGCATCGGCTTCTTCCTGCATTTTTCGCTGGACGTCTGGCAGAGACGCCATGAAGTACGCCACCCAGGCGATCGTGTTCGCCGTCGTGTCCTGTCCGGCCAACAGGATGGTGAACACATTGGCCAGCACTTCGTCGTCTGTCAGCGGTGCTTCTCCCTCCTGTTGCGCCATGAGCAACGCCTCGAGCAGATTCGTGGGTATCGGGTCCGTTTCCGAGCGCTGCGCGAGCCGTGCGCGGTTGGCGGCGATGAGGTCCTTCGTGAGCGCCTGAACCGCAATCAAGGCGCGATCCAGCGTCTTGTCGGCGGGTAGCTTCACGTAGTGCCAATAGGGAAACGGCGCGTTGATCCGCCGGTTGATCATCGGGAACACGACTTCGAGATGCCGCTGGATCACGTCGCCCTCGCTTTCGATGGTATCCATGTCATATCCGAACGCGAGATTGGTGGTGACGTCCACCGTGTATCGCATCAGGTCCTTCTGGATATCGATGGATTGCTGCTCGCGCTCCGCTTTCTCCCAGCGTTGCAGCAATCGACGTGTCATTTCGCAGAGCAACGGAAAGAAGGCACGCAGATGCAGAGGGTCCAGCGCCTTGGCGACGAGTTGCCGTTGCCGTCGCCAGGCCTCGCCTTCCATGGAGAAAACGCCGTTGATGCCCAACTCGCGCGCAACGGTTTCGATCACGTTCCAGCGGCGATAAGCTCCAGGGCGATCGCGCAACACCTGACTGATGAGAATCGGATCGGCGATCGCAACGAATGGGCGGCCGACCAATCTGAACGTGTACACGGGGCCGAATTCCCTGGACCACTGTTCGAGTACGAGGTGCAACTTCTCGGGACGTAGCTGCAACGTATTGCCGAGAAACGGAACGCGCTTGGGGCCAGGGAGTTGGGCAAGCGACCGCACGGGAGATTCGCGGCACGGGATTATCCCCGCCGGGGCGGGGCGCAGCGCATTCCATGCGCGCACCTCGTTGCGATCGACTTTAACTTCGCCGTTCTCGACGATTGGTTCGAAGCGCTTCAGATTCGAAATACTCGGTCCTTGCTTGCAGCCTGACGAGCAGTCGAACTGCCAACCGTGTGCCCGGCAGGCGAGCACGCCATCTTTTACTGTTCCTTCAGACAGGAGCGTGCCTTGATGCGGGCAGCGGCCCTGAAAGATCGAAATGGCGTTGCCGTGGCAAAGAACGATCAAATCGATTCCGTCGATGTTCGCCGCCTTGATGCCGTCGTCCTCGAGTTCTTTCGTGCGCGCTATCACTATCGTGTCCGGGGAACCCGAACGCACTGCCTGAAGACTCGCGTTCATTTTGTCGCTCCTTCGCGCCGGACAGGTATCGTTTCGTCGATCGCTCGAACACAAGAGACGGTCCGGCGTCTTGTCGACGGCGAACGCATTTGCGTTGCAGCGTGCAAACAGGTTCTTACGCGGCGTGAGGAAGCGGGCGCATTCAAGTCATGACGCACCGCATTTAATTGGCGTCGGGAGCGGGCATCAGGGCGGAATCCTGTGCCGGGTCTGCGCGACAGATGAGTCGCCATCCATGCTAATTCCCCGAGGTCCGAGGAGGGCGCTCACCAAACCATACTAGTCGTTTATCGAGGCGAGCCAAGCACTCTATCTAGTGTCGTGCCGCCTTTTCGGCGGCTCAGCAACCCGCCGTCGATTGCCGGATCGCGGGCGTTTGCCAAAGTCGGGAGTTTTCCGGCGCACTATGAAATCCGCAGCGCCTTGCGTGAATCGCCTTGGCTGTCGTCGCGGTGGCAAAACCTGAGCGGCCTGTGGCATGGCGCTTGCCGCGCCTCGTCCACGCTGACGTAAGCGTTGTCAGACATTGAGAACGATTATCATTTTTAGCCTTGCCGACTCGATGCGCTATGCTGGGATAACGGCGAAAAAAGATAAACCGCGAGGCAGGTTCCGTGCTGGTGCAATGCCACCGGGAAGCCGGCCCGTCCACTATGCTTCGCCGGCGCCGGGGTCTTCGCACACGAAACAGGGAGGTAACATGCAAGGCGACCCAAAGGTCCTGGAATACCTGAACGCGCAACTGAAGAACGAACTCTCCGCGATCAACCAGTATTTCCTGCATGCCCGCATGTACAAGCACTGGGGGCTCGACAAGCTCGGCAAGCATGAATATGACGAATCCATCGGAGAGATGAAGCATGCCGATCTGCTGATTGAGCGCATCTTCCTGCTAAACGGCCTGCCGAATCTGCAAGACCTCCACAAGCTGCTGATCGGCGAAGAAACCAAAGAGATCATGGAGTGCGATCTGAAGCTGGAACAGATGTCGCAGGCCACCTGCAAGGAGGCCATCGTCTATTGCGAGTCGGTCCGCGACTTCATCTCGCGGGAGATTCTGACCCATATACTCGACGACACCGAGGAACATATCGACTGGCTCGAGACGAATCTTGAGTTGATCGACAAGGTCGGCATCCAGAACTATCTGCAATCGGGAATGGATGCGCCGGAGTGAGTTCGCTTTAGCGAATGGCTGACGGGACGACGAATTGGACGCCGGCAGACCGCCTTAAGCGTGCAACGCCCCATGATCGAGCGGCTGGCGGCATCGGCCAAGCTGGCCAGAAAATGCCGGGCTGGCTACAAACGCGAGTACTTCTTTTTTTGCGCCCATCTTCGCCGAGCGTAAGCGCACGCTCACGTAGGTTCGCAAGAATCATGCTTGAGCTGACGAGTCCTCAATCCACCGGCACGTTGCTGATCCGGTGCAGATCCGCCAGCTTGCTCAACAGGCTTCGAAGCGTGCCCTGCTCTTTGGCATCCAGCGCGCTAAAGAAGTGGTCGTCATTTTCATCGGCAATCGACGCGAGATCCGGCAGCGCACGTTTTCCCTGCGGAGTCAGCGAAAGGAACTGCACGCGGTTGTCCTCCGCGCTCGTCGCGCGCGAAATCCATTTTTTCTCTTGCAGTTTGTCCAGCACCTTCGAGACCGCGCCACGTGTCATGCCCATCGCGTCGGCGAGTTGGACGGGCGTCATATCCGTCCATCTTTGAATCTGATTGAGCGCGACCCATTCGGCCACGGACGCGCTGTGTTCCTGCAGAGCACGAGCGAAGTTGCCTGAGACATGATTGGATACGAGCCTCAGCCAATAACCCAGATGCGTTTCGAGGACAGGCGAGGATGGCGCCCCTTTCTTCTGATTGCGCATGACCTTTCCCTCGCCTGGAGATTGACTTCCATGGAAATCATGGTGGTTTCCATGGAAAGTCATGTCAAGGTCAACGGCCCAGCGCGACGAACCGTTCGAGATGATGGTCCTCGTCGCCGAGTTGATGATCGATCATCACGAGGCGCTTCGCGTAATGTGCGAGCGGCAGCTCCCACGTCATGCCAATCCCGCCATGCAGCTGAATGCATTCCTCCGCGACTAGCGCGCCGATTCTCCCGATACTGTACTTGGCCGCCGACACCGCGCGCTCGCGCACCTTGCGTTCGGCGCCGAGTGCCGCCGCTGCATTGATCACCGCCGAGCGGGCCTGTTCGATCTCCAGCAGCAGATCGGCCATGCGATGCTGCAACGCCTGGAAGCTGCCGATCGGCACGCCGAACTGTTTGCGCGTGCGCAGATACTCGAGGGTGTAGTCCTTGGCGACATCCATCGCGCCGACGGCTTCGGAACACAGCGCGAGCACGCCGCAGCCGATCGCGTATTCGAGCGTCGCGAAGCCCGCGCCGGGCGTGCCGAGCAATGCGTCGTCGCTGAGCGTGACGTTGTCGAATGCCACTTCAGCAGCACGGCCGCCGTCGATCTTGCGATAGCCGCGCACGCTGACGCCGGCAGCATCGCGTGGCACGAGAAAGAGCGTTATGCCAGCGTCGCTATCAACATCACCGCTGGTGCGCGCCGAGACCAGAAAAAGCGAAGCGTGCTCGCCGTGCTGAACCACGGCCTTGGCTCCGTTCAGTTGCCACGTCGAGCCGCTTCGCTCCGCACGCGTCGTCACGCGGGACAGTTCATAGTGGCTGTCGGGCTCGCCGTGCGCGAGCGCGACGATCCGCGAGCCGTCGATCAATTCACCGAGCGCGGCTTTTTGCGCGTCGTTGCCGCTGCGCGCAATCGCGCGGCCGACAATCAGCGTATCGAGAAACGGCTCGACCACGAGACCGCGGCCCAAGCTCTCGAACACCACGGCGATATCGAAACCGCCGCCGCCGAAACCGCCGTCCGCTTCATCGAACAGTGCGCCGATAATGCCGAGCTCGGCAAAGCGGCTCCACAATTCGCCGCTATAGCCCTGGTCGGACTGAGCGATCCGGTCGCGCGTTGCGAAGCCGTACTGCTCGCTGACAAAACGGTTCAGCGTATCCGCCAGCATGCGGCGGTCTTCGGTGTGCTGGAAATTCATGACGTGCGTCCCTTACAGTCCCAGGATCATTTTGGAAATGATGTTCTTCTGGATTTCGTTCGAGCCGCCGAAGATCGACAGCTTGCGATTGTTGAAATACAGCGACGCGGCGCTCGCGGCTTCGTCGGGGCCGACCGGCGTGCCTTCGAAGCCGTCATGCAAGGCTTCCTCGATGAACGGCTGCGCGTACGCACCCATCGCGCGCCGTGTGAGCGACGAGATTTCCTGACGGATCTCGGTGCCGCGAATCTTCAGCATCGAACTTTCGGCACCGGGCACGCCGCCGCCCGCCACCGCCGCAATTACGCGCAGGTTGGTGGTCTTCATGTTCTCCAGATCGATCTCGACGCGCGCCATGCGCGCCGCGAACGCCGGGTCTTCCGCGAGCGGCCTGCCATTGCGCCGCTGTTTCGCGGCGATCTTGCGCAGGCGATTGAACGCGGCCACCGAGAAGCCGACGCCCGCGATATTGGTGCGCTCATACGTGAGCAGATACTTGGCGTAGGTCCAGCCCTTGTTCTCTTCGCCGACCAGGTTCTCGACCGGCACGCGCACGTCGGTGAAAAACACTTCGTTGACTTCGTGCTCGCCGTCGAGCGTGATGATCGGGCGCACTTCGACGCCCGGCGTCTTCATGTCGATCAGCAGGAAGCTGATGCCTTCCTGTTTGCGCACATCGGTCGCGCTGCGCACGAGGCAGAAGATCATGTTCGCGAAGTGGCCGAGCGTGGTCCACGTCTTCTGTCCATTGACGAGGTAGTGCTCGCCTTGCGCATCCATGCCGCGCACGGCGGTGGTTTTGACCGAGGCGAGATCGGAGCCGGCGCCCGGTTCCGAATAGCCCTGGCACCACCAGTCCGAGCCGTCGAGAATACGCGGCAGCCAATGGCGCTTTTGCGCTTCGCTGCCGTATTTGATCAGCACGGGACCGAGCATGTTGACGCCGAACGGCACCACGCGCGGCGCGCCGGCCAGCGCGCATTCGTTTTCGAAGATGAATTTCTGCACCGGGTTCCAACCCGGGCCGCCGTACTCTTTTGGCCAGTGATTGGCGAGCCAGCCTTGCGCGTTGAGAATCGCGTGCCACTCAGCCATGTCGTCGCGCGTGAGACGGCGGCCGCCGTGCACCTTGTCGGCGAGGCGCTGCGGGAGCTTGTCGCGCAGAAAGGCCTGCACGTCGGCGCGGAAGGCTTCTTCCTCGGGAGTGAAGTTCAGATCCATGGCGGGTATTCCGGATTGGGTTGAGCGACCGGCGCGCGCTGGGCGCGGCCGGTCATCATGATGCACGTCGACGATGGTGCGCGGTTTCAGACGCTCTGGTTCAGGCTCGCGAAATCGGCGCCGCGTTCCACCAGTTCGATCAGCAGCGGCGAGGGCTTCCAGAAGAGGGGATCTTCTTTGGCGAACTCGCGGATGTCGGCGAGGATCGTCGGCAGGCCGACCATGTCCGCATATTTCATCGGGCCGCCGCGATAACGCGGAAAGCCATAGCCGTACAGGAACGTCACGTCGACGTCCAACGGCCGCAGCGCGATGCGTTCATACACGACGTTGGCGCCTTCGTTGATCATCGCGGCCATGTAACGGCGGATGATCTCTTCGTCGGTGAAGCTGCGCGGCGTGATGCCGGCGCGTGCGCGTTCGGCGTCGATGATCGCCTCGACTTCCGGATCGGGCGTGCCGCTGCGCGATCCTTCGGGGTACAGATAGAAGCCGCGTCCGGTCTTCTGGCCGAACCAGCCGCGCTCGCACAGGCGGTCGGCGATCTGCACATATCGCGCGGCGGGATTGCGCGTCGCCGCTCGCCGCTTGCGTGCCGCCCAGCCGATGTCGCCGCCCGCCAGATCCACCACCTGGAACGGTCCCATCGGAAAGCCGAACGCGCGCACGGCCGCGTCGATCTGATAGGGCGAGGCGCCGTCTTCCATCATCGCGTCCGCCGCGCTGCGATACACGGCCAGCACGCGGTTGCCGATGAAGCCGTCGCACACGCCCGCGCGCACCGGCGTCTTGCGCAACTTTTTCGCCAGTTCGAACGCGGTGGCGACCACGTCGGCGCTGACCTGTCTCGGCACGACCACTTCCAGCAGCTTCATGATGTTGGCGGGCGAGAAGAAGTGCAGGCCGATCACATCGGCGGGACGCGAAACGCTCGACGCGAGCGCGTCGATGTCGAGATACGAGGTGTTGGTCGCGAGCACCGCGCCCGCTTTGCAGACGCGATCGAGTTCGGCGAATACGGCCTGTTTGACGGCGAGGTCTTCGAATACGGCTTCGATCACCAGGTCGGCGCCGGCGAGCGCGTCGTATGACGTGCTGCCGCTCCAGCGCGCCATGAGCGCCGCTTTCTTCTCCGCGCTCAGGCGGCCTTTGGCGATCAGGCCGTCGTAGACTTTTTCGATGTGCGCGCGGCCACGTGCGAGCGACGCGTCGTCGCGTTCGATCATCGTCACCGGCAAGCCCGCGTCGAGCACCGCGACGGCGATGCCCGCGCCCATCGTGCCGCCGCCCACCACGCCGATCGTATTCAAGGCGCGTGGTTTGGCATCGCGCGTTTCCGGCGCCTTGAGCACTTCGCGCTCGGCAAAGAACGCGTGAATCAGACCGGTGCGCTGCGGGCTGTCGATACATTCGAGGAACAGCTTACGTTCGACCCGCAGACCTTCATCGAAAGGCTGTTCGATGGCGGCCTCGACGGCATCGACGATTTTCAGCGGCGAGAACAGGCCGCGCGATTTCTTCGCAGTTTCGGCACGCGCCGTGGCGACGGCCGCGAGACTCGCGGCGCGGTCGCTGAGTGCCGCGGCGTCGCGCGTGCGGCGCACCGGCGCATGGGCGGCCAGCAACTCGTGCACGTAGGCAAGCCCTTCGGCGAGGATGTCGTCGCTGCTGCCGAGGCGGTCGATCAGACCGAACGCCAGCGCTTCCTTCGCGCTGGCGTGACGGCCGCTCAGGATCAGATCGAGCGCGGCCTGCGCGCCGATCAAACGCGGCGTGCGCTGCGTGCCGCCCGCGCCCGGCAACAGGCCGAGTTGTACTTCGGGCAAGCCGAGCTTCGCGCCGTCGACGGCAACCCGGTAATGCGCCGCGAGCGCCACTTCCAGGCCGCCGCCGAGCGCCGCGCCATGAATTGCGGCGACCACCGGCTTCGTGCACGCCTCGATGTGGTTGCACACGTCCGGCAGCGAGGGTGGCACCGGCGGCTTGCCGAACTCGCGAATGTCCGCGCCGGCGATGAAATTGCGTCCCGCGCCGACGATCAGCACCGCTTCCACGGCCTTGTCGGCATCCGCGGCTTCAATGGCGGCGAGCAGGCCGCGCCGCACGTCGGCGGATAGCGCGTTGACCGGCGCGTGGTCGATCGTCACGAGCAGCACCTTGCCGCGCAATTCGCGCGTGACAACGTCGGCCGAAGGATTGGGGGTCATGGCGTCTCCTGATTGTGATGGGTCGCATGGCAAAGCATGCCGGGTCTGGCGAACTGTCCCGATTGTGAGTCGGTCAAGGTTTATTGACAATCACATGGACGGTTGACAGACTGTCAAGGTTTCTTTGACAAAGGCGCTGCCATGGACGTCAACTCCTTGACCCTGCTGGTGGACATTCTGGACGCCGGCAATCTCAGCGAAGCCGCGCGTCGGCTGAAGATGAGCCGGGCGAACGTGAGCTACCACCTGAATCAGCTGGAGCGTTCCATCGGGCTGCAACTCGTGAGGCGCACGACGCGCCGCGTCGAGCCGACCGAGATCGGCCTGCGACTCTACGAACACGGCCGCACGATCCAGAACGCGCTGCTCGCCGCGCGCGAATCCGTCACCACGCTCGGGCAGAGCCTGCAAGGGCGCGTACGGCTGAGCGTGCCGAGCGGTTACGGGCAACTCGTCATGTCGGACTGGCTGATCGCGTTCAAGCGGCTTTATCCGGGCATCGTGCTGGATGTGATGTTCGAAAACCGCGTCGAGGACCTGATGCGCGATGAAGTCGATATCGCCGTGCGCGTGATGTCCGAGCCGCCGCAAAACCTCGTCGCGCGAGACATGGGGCCGGTGCGGTATGTGGCGTGTGCGTCGCCGGATTTTGCGGAGAAGCACGGCATGCCGCGGCAACTCGACGACCTGCGCACGGCGCCGCTGATTACCGCGGCAGTGGTCGGCCGGCAATTGCGGGTGGCCGCTTATTTGCGCGACGAACGGCATGAAGTGCTGCTGGAGCCGAGCATCATCTCGGAGAACTTTCTGTTCTTGCGCCAGGCGGTGCTCGCCGGACTCGGCGTGGGCCTCGTGCCGGACTATGTCGTGCAGGACGATCTGCGTCGCGGCGACGTGCTCACCACGCTCGACGAATGGCGCTTGAGCATCTTCGGCACGCACATGTACATGCTGTATATGCCGAACCGGCATCACACGCGCGCGGCGTCGACCTTCATCGATTTCATTTTGCAGCAGGCGCATGGCACGGGCCGAGGCTTGCCCGCGTAAACGACGAGGTTCATCTTGCATCTCGCGCGGGTATGCTACGCAAAAAAGAGCGGAGACAAGAGATGAAATGGATCGTCGGACTTCTAGCCGTGCCGGCACTCGCCGTAGTCGTTCTGTTCATCTCCCGCTTGCCGGGCGAAGACGCGATTCGTCTCGGCGGTTACGTGGGGACAGCCGCCTTTGCCGCGCTCGTCGGGTTTCTACTGCGCTGGCGCGCTAGCCGGACCCAACAGCGCAATAAGCGGGCAGGGTGAGCACACGTCTCGCTAGGCGGCGTGAACGCTCTCGCGCAACTCGTCGCCGAGAAACTCGATAAACGTCCTCAGCTTGGCCGACAAGCGGTGCCGCTCCAGATAGATGGCGTGAATGTCCGCGTTCGGCAGCGTCCAGTCGGCGAGAAGCGGCACCAGTTCGCCGCGCCGTAGATGGCCCGCGATTTCCCACGCCGAGCGTACGGCGACACCACGGCCGTCGAGCGCCCACTTCAGCACGGCGCTGCCGTCGTTGCTGCTCAGCGGACCGTCCACCTTCACCGTCTCCGATTTCTTGCCGCGCGAAAAATGCCACGTGCCGTACGCCGATTCGTTTTCGCGTAAGACGAGGCAGGCATGGCGCGTGAGATCGTGCGGCATTTGCGGTGCGCCGTGCCGCCTCACATAAGCCGGCGACGCGCACACGACACGCTGGTTCTTCAGCAGCAAGCGCGCGTTGATGCGTGCATCCGGCACTTCGCCGAAACGAATCCCGAGATCGAAGCCTTCTTCCTGCAAGCTGACCGGCCGGTCCGTCAGATGCAACTGAATCTTCATCGATGGGAACCGTTCGCTGAAACGCGAAATCGCCGGGGCAATGTGCGCGCGGCCGAAACCGAACGACGCATTCACGCGCAACAGACCGGCCGGCTCGGCGCGGCTCTGCGTGACCAGTTGTTCGAGTTCCGCTAGGTCGTCGAGGATGCGCGAGCCATTCGCCAGATAAATCTCGCCCTCCGCCGTCAGGCTCACACGCCGTGTGGTGCGGTTCACGAGGCGCACGCCGAGACGCTGTTCGAGTTGCGCGAGCCGCTTGCTGATGGACGGCGGCGTGACGCCGAGTTCGCGTGCGGCCGCGGCGAGATTGCGATGGCGCGCCACCAGCGCGAACAGATTCAGGTCGGAAAAGCCGTCCATCGATTCGTTCCTAAAAGTTAATTCCGGATTGCGCCAAGAGAAACCATATCGTTGCAGGCATCAATTAGACTTCATTCAAACATGGGAGGCAATGATGTTTGCAGGTTTCACAGACGCGTCGGCCGAGGTCGACGGCATCCGCATCCACGCGATACGCGGCGGCAACGGGCCGGCTTTGTTGCTGCTGCATGGGCATCCACAAACTCACGCGATCTGGCACAAGGCCGCACCGACGTTGGCGCAGCACTTCACGCTGATCGCCGCGGATTTGCGCGGCTACGGCGACAGCGGCAAACCGCAGGGCACCCACGACCACGCAAACTATTCCAAGCGCCGCATGGCCGCCGATCAGGTCGCGCTAATGCGCGCGCAAGGTTTCGACCGCTTCGCCGTGATCGGCCACGATCGCGGCGGACGCGTGGCCGCCCGCATGGCGCTCGATCATCCGCAAACCGTAACGCGGCTCGTGACGCTAGACGTCGCGCCGACCCTCGCGATGTACGAACAGACCTCGTTCGATTTCGCGCGCGCTTACTGGCACTGGTTCTTTCTCGTGCGACCCGCGCCGTTTCCCGAGACGTTGATTCGCGCGGACCCCGGCCTCTATCTGAAGCAGACCATCGGCGCGCGCAGCGCCGGCCTCGCGCCATTCACCGACGCGGCCTACGCCGAATATCTGCGCTGCCTGAGCGACCCCGGCACCGCGCACGGCATCTGCGAGGACTACCGCGCGAGCATCACGATCGACCTCGAACACGACCGCGCGTCGCTCGCTGAAGGGCGGAAGATCGAATGCGATTTCCTGGCGCTGTGGGGCGCGCAAGGCGTGATCGAACAATGCTTCGAGCCGCTCGCCGAATGGCGGAAGTGGTCGGCCAATGTGAGCGGCGAAGCGCTGCCGTGCGGTCACTACATTCCCGAGGAAGCGCCCGAGTTATTGCTCGAACGCGTCCTTCCGTTTCTGCAGTCCTAGTCGCTCGGGCCTTCATCATGTCAATACGAACCCTTTACCAGAAGCTGGTCGATTCGCATGTCGTGACGCGTGTCGATGAACAGAACGTGCTGCTGTACGTCGATCTGCATCTGATGAACGAATACACCAGCCCGCAAGCGTTCAGCGCGCTGGCCGAGAAAACGCGGCGCGTGCGCAGGCCGAAGCAGCAGCTCGCGGTGGTCAGTCACATCATTCCGACGCACGCGGAATCGCCGCGTGTGATTCGCGATGCGGCGTCGTTGCTGCTCGCGAACAACCTGGCGCGCAATTGCTCGGAGGCCGGCATCGCGTTGCATGCGGCGAACGATCCGCTGCAAGGCATCGAACATATCGTCGCGCCCGAGCGTGGGCTGGTTCGGCCGGGCATGGTCGTGTTGTGCGGCGATAGCCACACCACCACGTATGGCGCGCTCGGCGCGTTGGGTTTCGGCATCGGCACGTCCGAGGTCGAACATGTGCTCGCCACGCAGACGCTGGTGTATCGCGTCGCGCAGACCATGCGCATCACGATCGAGGGCGCGATGCCGTATGGCACGTCGTCGAAGGATCTGATTCTGTGGATCATCAGCCGCATCGGCGCGCAGGGCGCGCGCGGCTATGCGGTGGAATTCGCTGGATCGACCATCGCGTCGCTGTCGGCGGAAGCACGCATGACCTTGTGCAACATGACCGTCGAAGCGGGCGCGCGCGCCGCGCTGATCGCACCCGATGCCACCACGTTCGACTACATCCGCGCACACGCAACGTCGCTCGATGAGACTGCGTGGCACGCCGCGATGAACGACTGGCGCGAACTGAAATCGGACCCGGGCGCGCGCTTCGATACCGAGCATCGTTTCGACGCGCGCGATGTCGCGCCGTTTGTCACGTGGGGCACGAGTCCCGACCAGGCCATCGCCGTGGACGAACTGATTCCCGCCGCGGCCGCGCAAAAGACACCGGAAGCCGCCGCCGCGTTACGCCGCGCGCTCGACTATATCGGCCTCGACGCGGATCAGCCGATTGCGGGCACACCGATCGATCGCGTGTTCATCGGCTCCTGCACGAATGGACGCATTGAAGACCTGCGCATCGTCGCGTCGATCGTCGCGGGGCGCCACGTCGCGCAGGGCGTGCGCGCGATGGTCGTGCCCGGCTCGGGCAGCGTGCGCCGCCAGGCGGAAGCCGAAGGCATCGCGGCGACATTGCGCGAGGCCGGCTTCGAATGGCGCGAACCGGGCTGCTCGATGTGTCTCGCGATGAACGACGATTTTCTGGCGCTCGACGAACGGTGTGCCTCGACCACCAACCGCAACTTCGAAGGACGCCAGGGCCGTGGCGGCCGTACTCACCTGATGAGCCCCGCGATGGCCGCGGCGGCCGCATTGACCGGACGCATCACCGACGTCCGCACGCTGGAGACGCAGTCATGAGACTTACCGAAATCCACGCCACCGCCGCGCCTTTGCCAATCGAAAACCTCGATACCGATCAGATCATGCCGAAGCAGTTTCTGCGCATTATCGACAAGGCGGGGCTCAAGGATGGCTTGCTTTACGACCTGCGTTTCGATGCGCAAGGCGAGCCGCGTAGCGACTGCGTGCTAAATCTGGCGGAGTATCGCGACGCGCGCATTCTGATCGGCGGCTCGAACTTCGGCTGCGGGTCGAGCCGCGAGCACGCGGTGTGGGGACTTCAGCAAGCCGGTTTCGAGGCGGTCATCGCGCCGAGCTTCGCGGAGATTTTCTATTCGAACGCGATGAACAACCGTTTGCTGCTCGTGCAACTTGAACGCGATGAAATCGACGTGCTGTTGCATGACGCGGCAACGCAACCTGCAGTGCCGCTGCATATCGACATCGAACGGCAAACGGTGAAGTCCGCCACGGGACGCGTGTTTGCGTTTCCACTAGGCGCTCGTCATAAACAGATGGTGGTCGAAGGCATGGACACCATCGATCTGACGCTCGCTTCATTGCACGACATCGAAGCATTCGAGCGAGACCATTTCGCGCGGCATAGCTGGGCCGCCGTGTTGTAACACCCTGGCGACATCCACGTCGCCATCCAACCAAACTGCGCGTGACTAATTCCCCACCCGAAGGGAACGGACCCGCTTTGCCTGCAAAAACGGAGGAGACATGAAACGCAAACCGCTCTACAAGGTGCTGTATGTGCAGGTGATCGTGGCGATCATCATCGGCGTGGCGTTGGGGCATTTTCTGCCCGCGGACGCCGTGGCGATGAAACCGCTCGGGGATGCCTTCATCAAACTCGTGCGCATGATCATCAGCCCGGTGATTTTCTGCACGGTCGTGACCGGTATTGCGAGCATGCACGACATGCGCAAAGTCGGGCGCGTCGGCGGCAAGGCCTTGCTGTATTTCGAGGTGGTGTCGACGCTCGCACTGGCGATCGGCCTGCTCGCCGCGCATGTGCTGAAACCGGGCATCGGCTTCAACGTCGATCCCGCCACGCTCGATGCCGGCGCGATCGCGAGTTATGCCGCGCAAGCCGCACACGGCGAAGGGCTTGCAGGCTTCTTCATGCACATCATTCCGGACACGTTCGCCGGCGCGTTCACGCAGGGCGATATTCTGCCGGTGCTGCTGATCGCAATGTTGTTCGGCACCGCGCTCGCGGTGCTGGGCGAACCCGCCAAACCGCTGATCGGTGTGATCGACCTGCTATCTAAAACGTTCTTCCGAATCGTGCGGATGATCACCAGCCTCGCGCCGATCGGCGCGTTCGGTGCGATCGCGTTCACGATCGGCAAATACGGCATCGTCTCCTTGCTGCCGATGATGAAACTGATCGGCACGTTTTATCTGACCGCGTTTCTGTTTGTCTCGTGCGGCCTTGGTCTGATTGCGCGAGCATGTGGATTCAGTTTGTGGCGCTTTGTCGTGTACATCAAGGACGAGTTGCTGATCGTGCTCGGCACTTCCACGTCCGAAGCCGCGCTGCCGCAACTGATGGACAAGCTTGAGCGGCTCGGCTGCTCGCGCGGCGTTGTCGGTCTCGTGGTGCCGACCGGCTACTCGTTCAATCTCGACGGCACCAATATCTACATGACGCTCGCGGTGCTGTTTCTCGCGCAGGCCACCAACACGCATTTGACGATCGCGCAGGAAATCACGCTGCTGGCGGTAACGATGCTGACGTCCAAGGGTTCGACGGGCGTCACGGGGGCGGGGTTCATCACGCTGGCCGCGAGTCTTTCCGTGGTGCCGACCGTGCCGGTGACGGCGATGGTGCTGATTCTGGGCATCGACAGGTTCATGTCCGAGTGCCGGGCGCTGACCAATACGATGGGCAACGGCGTGGCGTCGATTGTGATCGCGGCGTGGGAGAAGGAACTGGATCGGGACAAGCTGAGGGCGGCGCTGGCGCGGCCACGCTCGCGGCCGGTCGCCGATCTGGCCGGCGCGGTCGATGAACGCACGACGGTGGGTGCCGCGCGGGAAGTCGAGTGGGCTGGAGTTGAGCCTCGCTCAAAAATTAATGAAATACCCAGCGCGAAATAAGGGAAAGAAAATTGAGGGTGACAACAACGCGCAAACAAAACTTGAGCTAAACTCAGAAAACATCGAAAGCGCAGCACATGAAGGAGACACCCGAATGCCCGCAGCTTCGTCGAGTACCTCGCCGCTTTCCAGCGGCTATCGTTCGGTCTTCCGCGAGGGTCTTTTCGCCCACAAGGTAGTCATCGTCACAGGGGCGGGCAGCGGGCTCGGCCGCTGCACGGCTCACGAACTAGCATCCCTCGGGGCCACCCTGGCGCTGGTCGGCCGAAGCGAAGACAAGCTGAAAGCGGTGCAAACCGAACTGGCCGCGGATCATCCGTCCTCCGCCAGCGGCCACAAGATTTACTCCTGCGACATCCGCAACGAGCAGCAGGTGCGTGAAACGATCGCTTCGATCATCACGGATCTGGGCCACGTGGACGGCCTTTTCAACTGCGCAGGCGGCCAATTCCCCGCGAGGCTCGAAAACATCTCCCTGAACGGTTGGGACGCGGTCGTGCGCAACAACCTGCACGGCACGTTTCTGATGTCCCGCGAGTGCTATACCCAATGGATGCAGCATCACGGTGGCGCGATCGTGAACATGCTGGCGGACATCTGGGGCGGCATGCCCGGCATGGGGCACTCGGGCGCGGCGCGTGCGGGCGTGTGGAACTTCACCGAAACGGCCGCTTGCGAATGGGGCCACGCGGGAGTCAGAGTCAACGCGGTCGCGCCCGGCTGGATTGCGTCAGCGGGCATGGACAGCTACAACGAAGAGTACCAGGCGCTGCTGCGCACGCTGAAGCACAAGGTACCGTTGCAGCGTTTCGGCACGGAATCGGAACTCGCCAGCGCGGCGGTGTTTCTGTTGTCGGAGGCGTCGGCGTTCATCAACGGTACGGTGATCCGCGTCGATGGCGGCGTGCCGAACGCGCGCCATTCATGGCCGCTTGCTGAAGCGCAGCGTACGATCGAATATAACGGCTTCCCGCGCTATCAACCGCCGACGGGCTTGCAGGAGCAGACACGATGAATCTCGACGGCCAGACCTATGAATCGCTGGCGGCAAACTTCGCCTGGGACATCCCGGCGCGCTACAACATCGGCGTCGATGTCTGCGACAAATGGGCCGACAGTTCGGGCCGCCTTGCGCTGATCTACGAGGACGCCGAGGGCAACGCCACGCGCTATACGTTCGACCAGTTGAAGGCGCTGTCCGATCGTTTCGCCAATGTGCTGCTCGCAGCGGGCGCGCAACGTGGCGACCGCATCGGCATCTTCCTCTCGCAATCGATCGAAACGGCGGTCGCGCACCTCGCCGCTTATAAGGCCGGCATGGTGGCCGTGCCGCTCTTCGCACTGTTCGGCGTCGACGCGATCGAACACCGGCTCGGCGACAGCGGCGCGGTGGCGTTGATCACCGATCACGCCGGCGTGCGGAAGGTCGACGAAATCCGCGCGGCGTTGCCGGCATTACGCAATGTCTTCAGCGTCGATATCGATCAGGACAACGGCGATCCGCAAGCGCCCGTGCGTTCATTCTGGCAGGCGCTGAACAGCGCGTCCGCCAGCTTCACGCCCGCTGACACGGCTGCCGACGATCCCGCTGTCATCATCTATACCTCGGGCACGACCGGCAAACCAAAGGGCGCGCTGCATGGGCATCGAGTGTTGCTGGGTCATCTGCCGGGCGTCGAGATGTCGCAGCAAGGCTTTCCCGCGCACGCCACGCTGATGTGGACGCCCGCGGACTGGGCGTGGATCGGCGGTCTGTTCGACGTGCTGCTGCCGTCGTGGCATCACGGCGTCGCGGTGTTGGCGCGCCGCTTTGCCAAATTCGACGGCGAGGCCGCGTTCGATCTGATGGCGCGCCACGCGGTCTCGCATACGTTTTTGCCGCCGACCGCGCTGAAGATGATGCGCGGCGTCGAGCGTCCCGAGCGCTGGAGCCTCGCGTTGCGCTCGGTGGCCAGCGGGGGCGAATCACTAGGCGAGGAATTGATCGGCTGGGGCCGCTCGGCGCTGGGCGTGATGATCAACGAGTTCTACGGGCAGACGGAGTGCAACGTGGTGGTGTCGTCGTGCGCGGCGCTATTCGAGCCGTGCTTTGGCGCGATTGGCCGCGCGGTGCCGGGGCATCATGTCGCGATCGTCGACATGGACGGCAACGAACTGCCGCAAGGCGCAATCGGCGATATCGCGGTGGCCGCGCCCGATCCGGTCATGTTCCTCGGCTACTGGGGCAACGAGGCGGCCACGCGCGACAAATTCCGCGGCAAGTTTCTGCTGACCGGCGACCTCGGCACCCGCGACGCGGACGGTTTTATCCGCTTCGTCGGCCGTGGCGACGACGTGATCACGAGCGCCGGTTATCGAATCGGACCGGCTTCGATTGAAGATTCATTGCTGCGCCATCCGGCTGTTTCAATGGCCGCCGTGATCGGCGCGCCGGATCCCGAGCGCACGGAGATCGTGATGGCGTTCGTGGTGCTCAAGGCCGGCTTCGTCGGCGACGAGGCGCTCGTGCGCGAGATCCAGCATCACGTCAAAACGCGGCTCGCCGCGCACGAATATCCGCGCGAAATCCGCTTTGTCGACAGCCTGCCGTTGACGCCGACCGGCAAGGTGATCCGCAAAGCCTTGCGCGAGGGACTCGGACAAGACGGGGACACTGCCGCGGCAAAACCATGAGCACGCGTTCGCGCTCAACTTCCACCCGCAGCGGCAGGGCGCTCCGGACGCCGGGCATCCAACCGGGCCCGGCCTCGCTCGACGACACCGACCGCAAGCTGCTCGCGCTGCTCGCCGAAGACGCCACGCGCACTTATGCGGAGCTTGGCAAGCTGCTGTTCCTGTCGGCGCCCGCAGTCCACGAACGAACCCGGCGTTTGAAGAAGGAAGGCGTGATCAAGGGCACTGTCGCCGCGCTCGACGGCGCGAGGCTGAACCGCCCGTTGCTCGCGTTCGTGCATGTCGATACGACGAGTTGGGCGGTGACGCGGCAACTGCTCGCGCTGCAGGAGCTACCCGATGTCGAGGAGATTCACACCGTGACGGGCGAGAGCGCAATGTTGCTCAAGGTCCGTACGCGCGATACGCAATCGCTCGAACAACTGCTCGCGCGTATTCACGCGATCGAAGGATTTACCGGCACACGCAGCTATATCGCGCTGACTACCTATCTTGAGCGCGGCCCGAGTCCTGAACTTTGAGCCTTGAGTCCAACCGAAGCGCTGCGTGTCACGCATGCAGTGAGAGACCTTTCACGGCTTTATCCACCGCCTTCTTCGGCCCGCGCACCGCAATGCCGACGAGGTCGGGCGCATCGGCGGGTTCGGCGCGGAACACCTCGCGGTTCGCCTGATCGTGGCCGGTCGCGAACATCGCACGCACATACACGGCGCGCGTCAATTCTCGTTCAATGCCCTGGCGAAACGCGCGCAGCAAACCCGCGTTGTCCGCCTGATACACCATCATCGGCTGGCCGAGCAGCGGCGCGTGCCGGCGACCCGCCGCGTCCTCGTACGGCTCACCCATTGCCTCCGGTGCCGCGCCCGCGATCCCCGTCGCGAGAAACGCGGTCACATTGAGTTTTTGCCAGACAGCGAGATCGTCCAGCACGATGATCGCGACTTTCGTATCGAATTCCATCACGCACTACTCTCCACAGCATTTAGAAAGACGTCCAAACCGGATCTTATGGAAACTCGGCGCGCATGTGTATGGCAGTCAGGCAAAAACGAATGGGCTTCACCGGATGCACGTGAGCACCACGTGGACGTCGGGTTTTGCTTAATGCCATTCGGCGCGTGCTCGCTCGAACAGGCTGCGTGCTGCAATGCAACCTGACGTGGCGCCACGTCCATCGCTGTTCGCGACGCCGACGCGCGAGCGAAATCCCCGCAATCGACGCTTCTGCAACATAGGGCAAGTCCCTGGCGCGATTTAGCCGTGCATTACCACTCGCGTGTGCGACCTCCTAAACTTGATTCAACCAGGAGGGGACACCGATGGCCAAACTCATCCACACGATGATCCGTGTGCAGGATCTGCCGCGCTCGCTCGCGTTCTATCAAAAGGCTTTCAATTTCGACGTATCGCACCGGCTCGATTTTCCGGACTTCACGCTCGCCTATTTGCGCAACGCCGAGGCCGACACCGAGATAGAACTCACCTGGAACAAAGGCCGCGAGGAACCGTATTCACACGGCGATGGCTACGGTCACGTCGCTTTCGTGGTCGACGACGCGAAACACGAACGCCAGCGTCTGCTCGACCTCGGCATGACGCCCAACGATCTGCGCGAGTTTCACAACGATAACGGCGAGTTGCTGGCGCGTTATTTTTTCATTCAGGACCCTGACGGTTACAAGATTGAAGTGTTGGAACGCCACGGCCACTATCAATAGTAAAAGTCATCCGGCGGCCGCTGCGCGTAGTTGCAATACCCCACGAGCAACCATCTTGGATGGGACCGGAGTAAGGCGTCGAAGCGCCAACCCTGGTGGACAGGAGACAACCATGAAGACAACGGTCATCCCGATCGTCGCGTCCGATCACGTGCGTCATGAGCATCCTCATGAACACGATCATGAGCACGGCGGCGAACATCGCGCGGCGAAGGCTGCCGCGGCTGCGTTGCGCATTCCGCTCACGCGCCGCGAGCTATTGAGAGGCACGGGTGTGCTGATGGGCACGCTGGCGTTCTCGTCGGTACTGTCGACGCTGGCGCCGAGCCGCGCGTGGGCGCTCGAACTGCAAGGTCTCGACACACACCAGGGCGAAGTGGTTCTGGCCTTCACGCGGCAACTCTATCCGCACCCCACGCTCGACAACGCGGTCTACGCGCTGGTGGTCAAGGACCTCGACGCGAAAGCGAAAGCCGATCCGGCGGTACGCCAGCAACTTGCGGATGGCGTCAAACAACTCGATGCGCAGGCGGGTTCCGACTGGCTCAAACGCGCGCCCGCGGATCAGGCGAAAGACGTCGCAGCGCTTGCGGGCACGCCGTTCTTCAACACGATACGTAGCACCGCGGTGGTTTCGCTGTATGCCAACACCATGGCGTATGCGCACTTCGGCTACGGCGCTTCGGAAGGTGACGGCGGCTACCTGACCAAAGGGTTCAACAGCCTTTCGTGGCTGCCCAATCCGCCGCCTGCAGCCAGCGGCCCGATCCCGACGGACAGCTAATCGCGACGAGAGCTTTGCATGGGGCAGGAGTAAGCGCTGAAGCGCTTACTCGTGCCGACAGCGTTGCATGGGACCAGAGTAACCGCAGAAGCGCTAACTCTGGTCGACGGCGGTGCATGGGACCAGAGTAAGCGCTAAAGCGCCAACTCTGGTCGACTGCGGTGCATGGGACCAGAGTAAGCGCTAAAGCGCTAACTCTTGTCGACAGCGGAGAAAGAAATGGATCAGGACAACAACAAGGTGCGTTTTTCGCACAACGACGACAAGGTCGTCGTGATCATCGGTTCGGGTGCGGGCGGCGGCACGCTCGCCAACGAGCTGGCGCAGAAGGGCATCAACGTCGTGGTACTGGAAGCGGGCAAGCTGCATACGCAGGGCGATTTCACGACCGACGAATGGGGCGCGTTCCAGATGCTGTCATGGCTCGACAAACGCACCACGTCGGGCAGCTGGCGCATCGCCAAGGACTTCCCAAATCTGCCCGCGTGGATCTGCAAGACGGTGGGCGGCACGACCACGCACTGGGCCGGCGCGAGTCTGCGCATCCAGCCGTACGAGTTCAAGGCGAAGACGACCTACGGCGATATCAAGGACGCCAATCTGCTCGACTGGCCGCTCACGCGTGAAGAACTCGATCCGTACTACGACCGCGCTTCGCAGAAAATGGGCGTGACGCGCACCAACGGTTTGCCGGGCCTGCCGGGCAACAACAACTTCAAGGTGATGTCGGCCGGCGCGATGAAAGTCGGCTACAAGGATTGCAATACCGGCCACATGGCGATCAATAGCGTGGTGCGCGACGACCGCGCACATTGCTTCCAGCGCGGCTTCTGTTTTCAGGGTTGCCGTACGGGCGCGAAGTGGTCGACGCTCTACACCGAATTACCGCGCGCTCAGGCAACCGGTCATATGGAGTTGCGCACGCAGGCCCACGCGGTGCGTATTGAAACCGATGCTCGCGGCAAGGCGAAGGAGGTGGTCTATTACGACGGCAACGGCAAATTGCAGCGGCAGAAGGCACGCGTCGTCGCGGTTGCCGGCAACTCGATCGAGACGCCGCGGCTCTTGCTGAATTCGCATTCGAGCAAATTCCCGCAGGGGCTCGCGAACGGCTCGGGCCAGGTGGGCCGCAACTATATGCGTCACACCACGGGCTCGGTGTATGCGGTGTTCAACGACAAGGTGGAGATGTTCAAGGGCACCACGATGGCCGGCATCATCGAGGACGAAGCGGTGTTCAATCCGCAGCGCGGCTTCGCGGGCGGCTATCACATGGAGACCGTGTCGCTTGGCCTGCCGTTTTACGCGGCCTTTCTCAATCCGGGCGCCTGGGGGCCGACCTTCAGCCAGGCGATGGACCAATACGCGTACACGGCGGGCATGTGGATCGTCGGTGAGGATATGCCGCGCGAGAGCAATCGGGTGACCTTGAACACCGACGTAAAGGATCAGTACGGCCAGCCGGTCGCCAATGTACATTTCGACGATCATCCGAACGACGAAGCGATGCGCGAACACGCCTATAAGCAGGGCACGGCAGTATACGAAGCGGCGGGCGCGAAGACGGTGTATCGCGTGCCGCCATATCCGTCCACGCACAATCTCGGCACCGCGCGCATGAGTGCGCGTGCCGAAGACGGCGTGTGCAACCGCTTCGGCCAGACGCACGAAGTGTCGAACCTGTTCATTTCGGACGGCAGCCAGTTCACCACCGGCGCGGCGGAAAATCCGACCTTGACGATCGTCACACTGGCGATTCGTCAGGCGGATCACATTGCCGGGCAGATGAATAAACGCGCGGTGTAAATGCGTAAAGCGGTTCGACGGGGCAGGCGCGGCGTTCGGGTTCGATGCGATTGTCGGACGGCGAATGCCGGCGTATGTTGACGAAGGCGGGCGGCGTGCCGTGGCTGCATGAAACGCCACGGCGCGCATGCCCGGAAACAAGGAGCAAACGTTATGTGTGGGATATACATCAACGCCGATCCGATCCTGTATGAGTCGCGCACGCGCTCGTTGCGCATTCACGGCGTGATCACCACGGTGCGGCTGGAGAATCTGTTCTGGGACGTGCTGCACGAAATTGCCGCGCGCGAGAGCATGACGACCAGCCAGTTCGCCGTGAAGCTCTACGACGAACTGATCGCGCTGCGCGGCGAGATGCCGACCAACTTCGCATCGTTTTTGCGGGTGTGCTGTTTGCGCTATCTGTCGATGCGCACGGAGAAGAGCGCCAGCGCGCCCGATGCGGTGCCTGAACTGGCGGCCGCGGTGAACGAAGCGAAGCCGCGGATTCTGAAGACGGTTTGAGGCGGAAGGGCCGACGCGAAGCCGATGCTGCGGTTGGGCATGACCGTGTGGCAGACATGCTGTGACGTAACAGGCGCACGCCTACCCGCATGCTACGATATCCAGCTCATCACGCATAAAGCTGGAGACCTGGATGCGTTCCGAGAGTGCCGCCCGTTTCGATGAAGAGTTCGCGCCTCGCATCGCCGAGGCTATTGCCGCCTGTTTCGCGACAACCGTGCAGACCAAAGTGCTGCCGTACGGCGGCCATGGGCATCCCACTCGCGTGCGGATTCACGCAGCGCCCATCGAAGACATGGGGCAGTACCCATATCCGCTGAATCTGTATCTGACCTGGGACAGCGACGAAATCGAGCGACTGATGGGCGCGGAAGGGCCATTGCGTTTCGCCGGCTATCTGGCCGCGTTGCCGCGCAAGCTCGCCGCCTGGAATCATGCGCGCGAACTGGATTTTCTCTCGCATACGCAGGCCGATCCTCTGGTGTTGATCGGCGGACTCGATTTCGAATCGTAAGCGCCGCATCACCCTCGAATAACAACGGGCGCCGCCCGGCGCCAACCCATCAAGCCGCGGCGCCCAGCCTGAAGAAACTCACGCTTTGCACGAGCCCCGATGCCTTGCTTTGCACCGCATCGGCTGCGGCGGCCGCCTGCTCGACGAGCGCCGCGTTGCTTTGCGTCACCTGATCCATCTGCGTGACGGCGTCGTTTACTTCCGCGATACCTGCTGCCTGATCGACGCTTGCCGTCGCGATCGATTCGACGATGCGCGTCACGCTCCCCGCGCTGGCCACCACACCGTCCATCGTATTGCTCGCGTGATTGATCAGTTGCGTGCCGGCGTCGATCGTGGCGACCGACTCGCGAATCAGCGCCTTGATCTCCTGCGCGGCATCGGCGGAACGTTGCGCGAGACTGCGCACTTCGCTCGCGACGACCGCGAAGCCGCGCCCTTGAGTGCCGGCACGCGCTGCTTCGACCGCGGCGTTGAGCGCGAGAATGTTGGTCTGGGCCGCGATCGCCTCCACCACCGCGATGATATCGACGATGCGCTTGGACGCCGCGTCGATCTGGCCCATCGTGCGCACCGCGTCGCTCATCACGGCGCCGCCATCGCGCGCGGCTTGCGCGGCGGTTTGCGCGAGCGTCGTGGCTTCGCGTGCGTTGGCGGCGTTGCGCTGAACCGAGCTGGTGAAATGCTGCATCGACGCAGCGGTCTCTTCGAGCGAGGCCGCTTGCTGTTCGGTGCGCGCGGACAGGTCGAGGTTGCCCGCGGCGATCTCCTGCGTGGCCGAGGAAATCGTCGTCGCGCCTTCACGAATCTCGCTGACGATATGCCGCAAGCGCTGGTTCATGTCGTTGAGCGCGATGAGCAACTGGCCGGTTTCATCGCGGCTCACCACTGCCACATCCGCGCGCAGATCGCCTGCCGCAACCGCCTGCGCGACGCCCACGGCCTGCCTGACCGGCAGCGTGATGCTGCGGCTGAGAAACCATACCGCAAATGCGCCGACGCCGAGCGAACCGATCACGACCGACAGCAGCAGCACCGTGGCAATCGTATAGGAGCGTTCCGCCGCTTCGCTCGTGCGCATGCTGGAATCCTGCGCCTGTTGCATGACGGAAGCGACGATGTCGTCGATTGCGGCGGTCGGCGCGCGGTCGATGCCCTTCACGAGACCGTCGACCACGTGCGCGGTGTTCGGATCGGTGGCGTCGTAACGCTTGAGCGCATCGATGTAACTGTCCTGCAACGAAGCGTGCGTGGCGAGCGCCTTGTCGACACCGTCCACGTTCGCGCCCAAGGCGCTCAACTGATCCTTCAGGCGCAGCAGGGCGGCGTGCGTCGTGCCGCTTTCCTTGCTGAAGGCATCACGGTATTTGGCGAACGCTGCCGGATCGGCGCCGCGCAATAACAGGTCCTTCCATTCCTGCACCTGCTTCTTGAACTCGACCTGCGCGACGCGCGCCGTGTCGGCGGCTTGCGCATATTGAGCGAGCGATTGTGCCGACTCGATTTGCAGCGCATGCGTTTTCGACAACGCGCGCCAGCCTTCCAGGCCCACGATCATCGTCGCGGCCAGCAACACCGCGCCGAGCAAGGCCAGCTTAACGGCGATCTTCAGATTTCTATAGAACGTCACTGCGGTGTCCCTGCAAAGGCGTTTAATCAAGTTTGAATTGCGTCACCGCGCTGGCGAGGCTCACCGCCTGGCTTTGCAGCGCGGCGGCCGCCGCGGTGGATTCTTCGACCAGCGCCGCGTTCTGCTGAACCATCTCGTCGAGCTGGCTGACCGCCCGGTTCACTTCCTGAATGCCGCGCGTCTGCTCGTTGGCCGCCTGGGTGATTTCGGAAATGATGGTCGTCACGTTGGCAACGTTGCTGACGATCTCCGTCATCGTCTCGCCGGCCTGGCGCACCTGGCCGGAACCCGACGTCACGCTCGCCACAGTCGATTCGATCAGCGCCTTGATTTCCTTCGCCGCCTGCGCGCTGCGCTGCGCGAGGCTGCGCACTTCACCGGCCACCACCGCGAAACCGCGGCCCTGTTCGCCCGCGCGCGCGGCTTCCACCGCGGCGTTCAAGGCGAGGATGTTGGTCTGGAACGCAATGCCGTCGATCACGCCGATGATGTCGGAGATCTTCACCGACGCATGCTGGATCTCGCCCATCGTCGCAATCACTTCGGAGATCACGACGCCGCCGCGCGAGGCGACCTGCGAGGCGGACACGGCGGTATCGTCGGCCTGCTTCGCGGCGCTTGCCGATTGCGTGACGGTCGAGGTGATTTCTTCCATCGACGCGGCGGTTTGCTGCAAGCTCGCCGCCGCGGACTCCGTGCGGCCCGACAGATCCACGTTGCCCGCGGCGATTTCATTCGCGGCCACACGCACCGATTCGCTGGCGTCGCGAATCTGGCGCATCACGTGGCTGAGTTTGTCGATGAAGGTGTTGAACGAACGCGCGATCTGCGCGACTTCGTCGTTGCCGACGGCCGGCAGGCGTTGCGTGAGGTCGCCTTCACCGGAGCCGATCGCATCCATCGCATCGCGCACTTTCGACAGACGCTGAAACGACACAGCGGTGACCGCGGCCACGATAGCGGCAGCGATGCCCGCGATCACGATCAGCGCGATTACCGAAGCGGTCAGCAGCGAACGCATGCCGGCGGTCGCTTCGGCTTTGTCGAGCGCGACGACCGCGTACCAGTCGGTGCCGGGAATCGCCTGTGCACGCAGCAGCTTCGTGCTGCCGTTGACGTCCATTTCGAGCGGGCGCGCGGCGCTAAAGAGGGCGGCGAGTTTGTCGCCGGTCAGGCCCGGCGCCACATCGGAGACCGGCTTCAAGGTCAGTTTCGGATCGGGGTGCGCAACGATGTGCCCGCTCGCATCGATCAACATGCCGAAGCTCGCCGGTGTCGGATGAATCGCCTTGACGTTGGCGATCACGCTGTCCATCGCGACGTCGCCGGAGACCACGCCTTTCACCGCGCCGTCGCGCACCACGGGCGCGGCGAACGCCACTACCAGCTTGCCCGTGCCTACGTCCACGTAAGGTGGCGTGACCACCGGCTTGCCCGCTGCCGCTGCCTGCTTGTACCAGGGACGGCCGGTCGGATCGTAGTCGGGCGGAATGCCGGTCGGATCGGAGAACTTCGCGGTCTTGTCCGCATAGCCGACGTACACGTTAGTGAATTTGCCGGCTGCGGCGATCTGCTTCAGCGCGGCGGACGGATCCGCTTGCAGCACCGCGTCCTGCAGCGAGTTGATCATCTGGCTGTTGACGGCGACCCAGTCGCCGATGCCGCCTGCGTGACCGCTTTCGACCGCGGTCAGACTGCTGTCGATGGCATCGGCGTTATACGAGTTGGCGACGACATAGTTGAGAACCGCGTTGGCGGCGAGCGCGACCACAACGATAGCGACGCACAGGGCGACGATGCGCGCGCGAATGGAAGTGAACATGTCGGGAGTCTTTCGGAGTGAGCGGTGAACCGGAGTCGGAGTCGGAGTCAGCGAGGCGGTGGCCTCACAAGCTGTATACGGCTCCAATTAGTGGGACTTGAGTGCGGAATGCTTTCAATTACTCACCGACGGCGGGTGAGCGGTGCGGGGCGGCGTGTCGAGCGCGCGCGAAATTTTTCTTGCACGTCGGCTTTTTCAATGCGCGCGGAAACAGCAAGTCGTTGCGCGCCTATCGATCGCTCGGGATACGCTGTATTCGTATGACAATAACGCTAGCTAGAGGAGCCTAAGAATCGCGTCACATCACCGGAGAGTGCAGATGATGCGGATGATCGAGTGTCTCCGCGACGATGCGCAGCGCCTCTTCGCATTCGTCGCGCGTTTTCGATCCGCCGAGACAGAGGCGCATGGCGTTGGGCGGATTGCCGTCGGTCGAAAACGCGGCGCCCGCCACGGCGGCGATGCCCTGATTGCGCAACTGCAACGCGAGTTCGGATGCGCTCCAGCCGCTTTCCACCGGCACCGGCAACCACAAATGAAAGCCGTCCTGATGCGCTTCGTAAGGCCACGCTCCGAGCATGCGCGAAGCGATGATCTGGCGGGCGCGCGACTCGTTGCGAATCGCGTTGAGCATGTCAGCCGCGGTGCCGTCCGCGATCCACTGGGTCGCGAGCGTGACCGTGAACGGACTCGCCATGACGGTGGTGGCGCGCAATGCGCCGGCTAGCCGCTGCGTCTGTCGCGGCGTCGGCGCATGCAGATGCGCGACGCGCAAACCGGCGCCAAAGCTCTTCGACAAACCGGTGACGTAATAGGTCAGTTCGGGCGCGAAACTCGCGAGCGCGTCGGGCGCGTTCTGCGGCAGCATCGCGTAGGCATCGTCCTCGATGATCGGCACGCTGTAGCGCAGCGCCACGTCGGCGAGCGCCTCGCGCCGTTTGTGCGTGAGCGTGAGCGTGCTCGGATTCTGCAGCGTCGGATTGCAATAGAACGCGCTGGGCTTGTCGGTCTTGCAGAGCGCCTCGAAGGCGTGCGCGAACGGCCCTTCGTCATCGCGCGGCAACGCTTGCAGACGCACACCGAGTTGCGCGGCGATTGCCTTGATGCCGGGGTAGGCTAGTGAATCGAGACAAATGGTGCCGCCCGGCCGCGCGAGTTGCGAGACGAGCGCCACCAGCGCGCTATGGATGCCGGGGCACACCAGCACGTTCTGCGCGTCGCAATGCGGCACGCGGCGCCTCAACCATTCGGCGCCCGCGTCCTTGTCGGCCGCCGAGCCGCCGAAGTCCTGATAGCGCAGCAACTGATAGGGATCGCTGTCGGCCATCTGCCGCGCTGCGGATTCGCGCAGACGTATCGCGAAGTCGGGCGGCTCGGGCGGCGTGTTCATCGACATCTCGATGCTGCTGCCGCCCGCCAGCGGCAAAGTGGCTGTACGGCCGCGCACGAACGTGCCGCTGCCCGCGCGCGAATCGAGCAGGCCACGTTTGCGCGCTTCGGCGTAAGCGCGCGCCACCGTCGTGTAGTTCAGCGCGAGTTCCAGTGCGAGATCGCGCAGCCCCGGCAAGCGGTCGCGCGGACGCAGCCGCCCGGTGGCGAGATCTTCTTCGATCAGATCCGGAATCGCCAGATAGGCGGGTTTGCGAATGTCGGCGAGACGTTTGATCCAGTGATGTGTCGGGCTGCTCATCGGTTTCGGGTCTCTATTTACGTTGAAGAACCTGATCGCATCCGCATGCGATCAATGATTGGATTGATCGACCGTGGTGAATGACTGCACCACGCCGACACGTAGGTATGCGCGAATCGCACATGGCTGGTGCGGCAAAGCTGCGCCAACGGCGTTCGCGCCGGATGCCGGGGTCGTATGCAACCTTCGCGCCCAGAATTTTTTCGAGTCGCACTTCGAATCGAGACGGAATTGATTGCTGATTGATCGCATTCGCGTGGCCGATCAATGGCACGGCCGTTGCATTAGAAGAAGCGCGCACAGCTTGAACGCGCGTCCTCTTTTACTTAGCAAACCTGATCGGAGAGTGTCATGCCAGCCGTTAACAAACCGCTGCATCAGAAAGGCGATTACCTTGTCGACTACGAGGAGAAAGTCTTCGAAGACGTGAAAGCCGAGCCGGGCGAGAAGGCGCTCGTCACGTTTCATACGGTCGCGTTCGAAGGTTCGATCGGTTTCGTCAATATGCTGCAGGCCACGCGGCTGCAACGTAAGGGCTTCGAAACATCGGTGCTGTTGTACGGGCCGGGCGTTACGCTCGGCTTGCAACGCGGCTTTCCGACGCTCGGCGACGAAGCGTTTCCCGGCCATCTGAACTTCAACAAACAGTTGACGAAGTTCATGGAAGAAGGCGGCAAGGTCTACGCGTGCCGCTTCGCACTGCAGGCGCTGTATGGCCACGGCGAAGCCTCGCTGATCGAAGGCATCCGGCCGATCAGTCCGCTCGACGTGCTCGACATCCAGTTGCTTCACCGCAAGGACAATGCGCTGGTCATCCACACGTGGACGGTTTGACCGCAGTTTGACGAGAGGCAAGTGACTACCATGTCCGACAAACGTATCGTGCGCGCCGCAGCGGTTCAGATCGCACCCGACTTCGAGCGCAGCGGCGGCACGCTCGAGAAGGTTTGCGAGGCCATCGGGAAAGCCGCACGCGAGGGCGTGCAGCTGATCGTGTTCCCCGAAACCTTCGTGCCGTATTACCCGTACTTTTCTTTCGTGCGGCCGCCGGTCGTGTCCGGCGCCGATCACATGAAACTCTACGAAGAGGCCGTGATCGTGCCGGGCCCGGTGACGCAGGCGGTGGCCGAGCAGGCGCGTTTGCATCGGATGGTGGTGGTGCTCGGCGTCAACGAACGCGACCACGGCAGTCTCTACAACACGCAGTTGATCTTCGACGTGGATGGCCGGATCGTCCTCAAGCGCCGCAAGATCACCCCGACGTTTCATGAACGGATGATCTGGGGGCAGGGCGACGCCGCGGGTTTGACGGTGGCGAATACGGCGGTGGGGCGTGTCGGCGCGCTGGCCTGTTGGGAGCATTACAACCCGCTCGCGCGCTATGCGTTGATGACGCAGCACGAAGAGATTCATTGCAGCCAGTTCCCCGGCTCTCTCGTGGGACCGATCTTCGCGGAGCAGATCGAGGTGACGATCCGGCATCACGCGCTGGAGTCGGGCTGCTTCGTCGTCAATGCAACGGGATGGCTTACGGAAGCGCAGATCGCCTCCGTGACGCCGGATACGAATTTGCAAAAGGCGCTGCGCGGCGGCTGCAATACCGCGATCGTTTCGCCGGAAGGACAGCATCTCGCCGAACCGCTGCGCGAGGGCGAAGGCATGGTGATCGCCGATCTCGACATGGCCTTGATCACCAAGCGCAAACGCATGATGGATTCGGTCGGCCATTACGCGCGGCCCGAATTGCTGAGTCTCGCGATCAACCGGCGGCCCGCGGAAACCGTGGCGGCGATGCCGGCGTGGCCGGCCGCATCGAGTATCGATTTCAATTCAACCGAAGGAGGATGCGATGAACGCCAGCGAGTCGCTGTCGGCGCAGAGCCGGCAATTGATGACTGAATTGCAGTCGACCGGTTTGCGCCTCGTGTCGCCGGATGCGGGCGCGGCGAGCCGGCGCGGCGGCGCGGGTCCGTCGGATCACAAGGCGGTGACGGTGGACGGCGTGACGATCATGGTGCCCGTGCATACGAGCACGGCGTGGCACTCGCCCTTCGTTGCGCAGACGCCGGATGCGAGCGGTTCGAGCGCGCTGTTGCGCGGCACGATCCCAATCGCCAACATCAGCTTCCCGAAGGCGCCGCGTTTTTACGGCATGCAGACGCTCGACGGCGTGCCGTACTCGCATATCGCCGCGTTGCATAGTGCAGACGTGCTCGCGACCACCGTATTGCAAACCTGCATTCGCTATGAGAGCCGGCGCAAGAGCTGCAAGTTCTGCGCGATCGGGCAGTCGCTTGCGGCGGGCCGCACGATTGCGCGCAAGACACCGGAGCAGCTCGCGGAAGTAGCGCGCGCGGCGGTGTTGCTCGACGGCGTGAAGCATATGGTGCTGACCACCGGCACGCCGCCCACGCCGGATCGCGGCGCGCAGATTTTGTGCGAGAGCGCGTTCGCGATCAAGGCCGCGGTCGATCTGCCGATCCAGGCGCAATGCGAGCCACCCGACGACGACCGGTGGTTCGCGCGCATGAAAGCGAGCGGCATCGACACGCTCGGCATGCATCTCGAAGTGGTGACGCCCGCTTTGCGCGAACGCATCATGCCGGGCAAGGCGAGCGTGCCGCTATCGCGCTACATGGAAGCGTTCAAATCCGCCGTGGCCGTATTCGGACGCGGCCAGGTCAGTACCTACATTCTTGCGGGGCTCGGCGATAGCGCGGCAGCGATTCTGGCGATGTCGCGCGAACTGATCGAGCTGGGCGTCTATCCGTTCGTCGTGCCATTCGTGCCGATTAGCGGCACGCCGCTCGAAGATCATCCGGCGCCCACGCCCGAGTTCATGACGTCGGTGTTGCAGCCGCTTGGCGGCATGCTCAATGCCGCGGCCATGCGTTCGAGCGATATCAAGGCGGGCTGCGGTAAATGCGGCGCGTGTTCTTCGCTATCGTCGTACGAGGAGTGATCATGTTCGGTGAAGCGATTGCAGGGGAGGCGCTGGACGGTGACATCGATCCCGCACCGTATGCGCCGAGTGAATTCCGCATCAAGTGGACCACGTTGAAGTGGGAAGCCGAAGAGGCATTCAAATTGCGGCGCGCGGTGTTCTGCATCGAGCAAGGCATTTTCGTTGCGGATGATCGTGACGATATCGATCAGCACGCGCAGCAATTGGTGGCCGTCAGTTGCCTTGGCGGCATGCCGGAGCAGGTGGTCGGCACCGTGCGGATTCATCGCGATCACGACAACGTGTGGTTCGGTTCGCGCCTCGCCGTGCACGCGGCGTTTCGTCGGCATGGAAAGATCGGCGCGACGCTGATTCGTCTCGCGGTGAGCAGCGCGCATGCGTTGGGCTGCGAGACGTTTTTGGCCCATGTGCAGAGCCAGAATGTGCCGCTCTTTCGCGCGATGCATTGGGACGTGCTCGCCGAGGAAACGCTGCTCGGCAGGCCGCACCATCTGATGCAGGCGCAATTGGACCGCTATCCGCCGTGTGTGACGCCCTTTGGCGGTTTCGTCACGCGCACGCCAGCACAAGTGTATTCGCGTCGTATCGAGCCCGCGCGGAGTGCGGCATGACCGTTGCCGATCTCGTCGCAAGCTTACGCGAAAGCCGTGGGTTCCGTCACAAGACCGATATCGTCGACGTGGTCGGCGCGCTGGCGAAGCGTTTGCCTCGCGGCACGCACGACCTCGCCCAAGCCGTGGCGCTCGGCGACGACTGCGCCGCGCTTGCCGATGGCGACGGCTATCTGCTATTTGCCATCGAAGGCATGGTCAGCGATTTTGTCAGCGCCATGCCATGGTTTGCCGGCTACAGCAGCGTGATGGTCAACGTCAGCGATATCTATGCGATGGGCGGGCGGCCGCTAGCGGTGGTGGACGCGCTGTGGAGTCCGGGCATCGGCGCGGCCGACCAGGTGCTGGCTGGCATGGCGGCGGCGTCGGTCGCGTACGGCGTGCCCATTGTCGGCGGCCACACGAATACGCGCAGCGACGCGGCGCAACTGGCGGTGTCGATTATTGGCCGCGCCAAGGCGTTGCTGTCGAGCTTCAACGCGAAACCGGGCGACAGCCTGATGATGGCGATCGATCTGCGCGGCCGTTTTGAAGAACCGTATCCGTTCTGGAATGCGTCGGTGGGTGCGCTGGCCGAGCGTCTGCGCGGCGATCTCGAATTGCTACCGCAATTGGCGGAGAGCGGTCTGTGCGACGCCGCGAAAGATATCAGCATGGCGGGTACGCTCGGCACGGCGTTGATGTTGCTGGAGTGCTCACGAGTGGGGGCGCGGATCGATCTTGCGCGCATTCCCAAACCCGACGGCGTGGCGCTGGAACGCTGGGTGACCGCGTTTCCGAGTTTCGGCTATCTGCTATCCGTGCGAGCTGAGCATGTCGATGCCGTGCAGGCGCTATTCGACGCCCGAGCGCTTTCGTGTGCGGTGATCGGCTCCGTCGATGCGACGAGTCAGGTGGTCGTGCAGCAGGAAGATGACGCTGCAATGCTATGGGACTTTCAGCGCGGGCCGTTCATTGTCGGAAAGGGCGGCGTGACATGAGCGCGCTGTGCACAGTCAACCCGCGCGACGGCGTCGTGCACACGCTCGAACGGGCGACGCCTTTGACGATACATGGGCACGACGCGACCGTGTTCGTGCTCACTCATTGATTCGAGGATTAGCGATGCCTGTCATGCACTTTCGCATTCAATGGCCTGATGGCGACGAAGCGAACTGTTATTCGCCCTCGCACGTGATCGGCGAATTTTTCATCCCGGGCGAGGCCTATGCGCTGGACGATTTTGTGGCGCGCTCGCGGCAGGCGCTGGGCATCGCGTCGGAGCGGGTGCGCGAGAAATACGGCTTTGCCTGCTCGGCGGCGATGGACCAGCTTGCGCAGATCGAGCGCGACGCGGCGCGCTTTCGCGAGCGGCCGGGCGCAACCGTCAAGGTTATCGAATTCAGCTAGGCGCTTATTTTTTAGAGGATGCATCATGTCGAATCCAGCACATCACGCGCGCGCCGAGGGCCATTACAGCGTGCTCGTCATCGGCGGCGGTCAGGCGGGTCTGTCGGTCAGCTATTACCTCAAAGAGGCCGGCATCGACCATCTGGTCGTCGAAAAGAACACTGTGACGCACACATGGCGCGAGCAGCGCTGGGACGCGTTCTGTCTCGTCACGCCGAACTGGCAATGCGCGCTGCCCGGTTATCCGTATCGCGGCAACGATCCACACGGTTTCATGAAGAAGGACGAGATCGTGGCGTACCTCGACGGCTTCATTGAACATGTCGGTGCGCCGCTGATGGAGCGCACTGAGGTCAAACGCGTCAAGCAGCGCGACGACGGCGTCTACGCGATCACGACAACGCAAGGCGATTTCAGCGCGGATCAGGTGGTGGTGGCCTCGGGCGGCTACCACACGCCGATCGTGCCCCGCCTCGCCGAGCGCTTGCCCGCGCGAATCGTGCAACTGCAGTCGTCGGCGTATCGCAACCCGCAGGCGCTGCCTGATGGCGCGGTGATGGTGGTCGGTACAGGGCAATCCGGCGCGCAGATCGCGGAAGACTTGCATCTGGCCGGCCGCAAGGTGGTGCTGGCGGTGGGCGAGGCGCCGCGTTGCGCGCGCTTCTATCGTGGCCGCGATGTGGTCGACTGGCTGGCCGACATGCAGTACTACGACATGCCGGTGGAAAAGCATCCGTTGCGCGAAGGCGTGCGCGACAACACCAATCACTACGTGACGGGCCGCGACGGTGGCCGCGATATCGATCTGCGCAAATTCGCCGCGGAGGGCATGGAGTTGTACGGCCGCCTCGACGATCTGCGCGACGGCCAATTCCATTTCTCACCCACGCTCGCGGCCAATCTCGATGCGGCCGACGAGACGTATAACCGGATCAACGTGAGCATCGACAACTTCATCGAGAAGCGCGGTATCGACGCGCCGGCGGGTGGCGCGTACGAACCTGTCTGGCGTCCGGCACAGGAACGCACCACACTTGATCTGGAAACAAGCGGCATTGCCGCGATCATCTGGTGCATCGGTTTTACGCCGGACTTCAGTTGGCTCGACGCACCCGTGTTCAACGGTCGCGGTTATCCCGCGCATACGCGCGGCATTACGCCGATCGACGGTTTGTATTTCGTCGGCTTGCCGTGGCTGCATACGTGGGGCTCGGGGCGTTTCTCCGGCGTCGCACGCGATGCGGAATTTATCGTGCAGGCGATTCGCGAGAAGGCACGCGAGCGCGCGTCGTTATCGTCCGCCGTGGCGGCGTGACGTTGCTCGATGCCATTGCCAGGAACGGTGCAAGAAAAAACGGCCGCTGCGTTTTTCATCGCAGCGGCCGCTGTATTTCACCGAGACGTTCGGCTAAGGCTTAGCTCCCCAGAGCCGGATCGCTCATGCTGCTCTTGCCGGTCTCCACGTGTCCGGCAAGACGCCGCGCGAACAGCGGATCCGTATTGACCGTAATCGCCAGGTCGTACCAGCCGTGGGCATTGCGCAGATCGAGGTAGATCTGGTCGGTATCGCCGCCGCGCACCGTATGCCGGATCACGTTGTTCGGGTCGTACGCATTGACGATCTTGAACCGGGAAGGCGCGCTGCCCACGTTTTCAAGGCGCAACTGCAGATTGCCGTTCGCGACGTCGTAACCTTCCTCGACTTCAGGCCGCGCGATATCGGAGCCGTTCCACCAGTTGCGCGCGACCGGCTTGCCCGCGAAGCGGCGCAGAAAGCCATTCGGCCCATACACAGTGAAGTCGTAGCTGCCGTCGCTATTCAGCGGCAACACGTCCTGCAGGCGCTTGCCGGCTTCGACCGTGTAGGTGCGCGGCGCGTCGAGACTATGTGCGGCATAGACGAGAAACACTGCGCCGGTACGGCCCGTGTTGACGAAGCGCATCGTAAGCTGGTTGGCCGAACCTTCGCCATGCACACGCACGAACAACTCGTAGGGCAACGCGCGAGCGGGGCGTACGCCGGGTTCCTGCTTCGGCACGGCCTGCAAGGCGGGCGGCAGCGGAACGTAATCCGGATGGCGGTTCTGATCCGGCGGCACGTAGCCGCTCGTGCCCGGCAGCGTCGGGAAAGCGTCGTTCGGATTGCTGAAGTTGAACGCGGACATCAGATCGCCGCACACCGCGCGGCGCCACGGCGTGATGTTCGATTCGCCGAGATTGTGCTCGTGGCCGAAACGCTTTTCGATGAAGCGGATCACCGACGTGTGGTCGAACAGTTCCGAGCACACATAGCCGCCTTTCGACCACGGCGACACCACCAGCATCGGCACGCGCGGTCCGAGCCCGTACGGGGCGGCGGGAATCTTCGCGTCGCCCGGGTAGATTTCGTTGCTGGTGTCGACGGTGGACAGACCGTTCGCGCTCGACGACGGTGCGAATGGCGGCACCATGTGATCGAAGAAACCGTCGTTCTCGTCGTAGTTGATCAGCAGCACCGTCTTGCTCCACACCTCGGGATTCGACGTGAGAATCTGCAAGACCTGGTCGATGTACCACGCGCCGTAGTTGGTCGGCCAATTCGGATGTTCGGAGTAGGCTTCGGGCGCAACGATCCACGATACTTGCGGCAACGCGTTGTTCTGCACGTCGCGTTTGAGGATGTCGAAGTAGCCGTCGCCTTTCGCCGCGTTCGTGCCGGTGCGCGCGTTGTCATAAAGCGGATTGCCGGGCTGCGCGTTGCGGTACTGGTTGAAGTAGAGCAGCGAGTTGTCGCCGTAGTTGCCGATGTAGGGATTCTGCGTCCAGCCCCACGAACCGTTGGCGTCGAGACCGGTGCCGATGTCCTGATAGATCTTCCACGAAATGCCCGCGTTCTGCAGCACTTCGGGGTAAGTGGACCAGCCGTAGCCGAGTTCGGAGTTGTCGATCACGGGGCCGCCGCCGTTGCCGTCGTTGCCGACCCAGCCGCTCCACATGTAATAGCGGTTCGGGTCCGTCGGTCCCATCAGCGAGCAGTGGTACGCGTCGCAGATGGTGAACGCATCGGCGAGCTGATAGTGAAACGGAATGTCCTCGCGCGTGAAATAGGCCATTGTCGTGGCGCTCTTGGCGGGCACCCATTGATCGTAGCGGCCGCCGTTCCATGCCGCGTGCGTGCTGGTCCAGTCGTGCGCGAGATCCTGCAGGAATTGCAGACCCAGATTCGGCGCGCTCGGGCGGAACGGCAGCACGTAACCGGCATCCGCCGCGAGCGGCTGATACCACACGGGCTTGCCGTTCGGCAGATTGATCGCGCGGGTGTCGCCAAAACCGCGCACGCCCTTGAGCGTGCCGAAGTAGTGGTCGAACGAACGGTTTTCCTGCATCAACACGACGATGTGCTCGACATCGCGAATGGTGCCGGTCTTGTTGTTGGCGGGAATGGCGAGTGCGTTGCGAATGCCCAGCGGCAGCATGCTCAACGCGGTGGCGGAACCGGCTGCATGCGCGGCGGAGCGCAGAAAATCACGGCGATTTTTTGAGGTCATGGTATTGGCTTTCGATCTTCAGTGAAGGAACGATGCACGCAACACGCGAGACTCGCCCGCGCGTCGCGTGACGCGCGAAACTCAGTCGACGGTGTGGATAACGGGTGTGGCAAGCGGCGTCGACGCGGCGGCGGACAATGCCGGGTCGGCGCTTGATGCGGGTAGTGCGGGGGTTTGAATCGTAACGGCAGCGGGCGCGGGTGAAGCGGAGGACGGATTCGCCGACAGCACCGCTGCGGCGTTGCTGTCGCCCGCGGGACTCGCGGTGAAACTAACCGCGCGCGTGTCCGGAGTTTTGTCGTCGTCGTTGCCGCATGCGCCGAGCAGCATGCACAGCGACACAGCGGCCAGTGCGGCCGCCAAACGTTTGCGATGCAAGGCAATCGACGGGTTCGACACAACAGACATGGCAATGTCTCCGCACGGGGAAGTTGCGCCAGGGCATCCATGTGCCCAGGTCAGCGATGCGCAAGAATAGTCGCTTACCTGTGTAACTTTTGTGAAGATGTGGAAATTTGGGTATTTGTTGAAAATTGCGCGACCGTCAATCCTGGATCGCGACGACCGCCTCGATCTCGACGGTAATATTGCCCGGCAGCGAGCCCACGCCGACCGCGGAGCGCGAGTGGCGACCGGCGTCGCCGAATATATCGACGAAGAGATCCGAGCAGCCGTTGATCACACGCGGGTGCTCGGTGAAATCCGGCGCCGCGTTGACCATGCCGAGCAGTTTGAGGATGCGCTTCACGCGGCGCAGATCGCCGAGTTCGTCGTGTAGCACCGCCAGCAGATTGAGTCCGACCATTTGCGCATGCCGGTAGGCTTCGTCCGTGCTGACCGTAGCGCCGACCTTGCCGGTCATCAGCGAGCCGGTTTCGTCGAGCGGACCCTGGCCGGACAGGAACAGCAGATTGCCCTCGCGTGTGCAGTGCGTGAAATTGCCGATCGGTGTCGGCACTTGCGGGAGCTTGAGGCCGCGCGTGTGCAGCCGGTCGTAGCAGTTCATCGATAAGGACGTGAGGGTGAGCGGTCGTTGAGAATAGAGCGGGGCGGCGGCGCTTACGCGGCCGGCTCCTGCTCGCGGTGCCGCCAGCCGAGGCGCGCTTCGATCCGGGCCGCCACCGACTGCACGGCGTGCGCGAAACGTTCGGTGCCGAGGGCGGCCTTCGCCTCGGGCATCACGATCGAAATGGTGAAGACGCACGCGCCGCTGTTGTCGAGCACGGGCGCGGCGAGGCACGCCACGGACGCATCCGATTCGCCGATCTGAATCGACAGTCGCGCCTCCAGCGCTTCGCGCGCGATCTGCGCGAGCACTTCCGGCCGCGTTTCCGCGCGCCCGGTGGGCGAGCCTTGCGCGTGCTGCGCGAAAAACGCGACCCGTTCGGCGTCCGGTAAGTGGCCGACCAGCAATCGGCCCGAAGCCGTCCAGTTGAGCGGCACGCGACTGCCGACTCGCGACGTGACGCGAAAATGCCCAGGCCCTTCGGCCATTTGCTGAACCACCATCATGCCGTCTTCGAGACCGCAGACTTGCACGGTTTCTTCGACCTCGGCGGAGAGCCGCTGCATTTCCTCATGCGCGACCGCGAGATAGTCGAGCGAACTCGCGTAAGTGAGGCCGTACCCATACAGGCGCGAGCCGAGCCAGATGGTGCCGTCGACTCGCCGCGCCAGCAGACTCTTCTCGACCATGTCGTTGATGATCGAATACACGGTGGACAACGGTGCGCCCACGATGCGCGCGACTTCATATGCGGTGGCGGGGCGGTTCGCCTGCTGGAGCGCGTCGAGAATCTGCACGGCCCGGTCGAGCGCGCTGGTGCGCGTGCGCGGAGCCACGGTTTCAGCTTGCGCTTGCTCTGCGGACGGATGCGCCGCGGCCGCCGCGGATTCGCCGGCGGACGCGGAAGGTCGGGACGTGCGAGCCATCGTGCTCCTCTGTCGCTATGTTTTTGGCCAGTTGACGCAGGGTGATTGTATGCTAGACTGATCCGCAATTACAACATATATTCCATAATTAAGAAATACCAGGTCGGAGGCGCTTCATGGACATTCGCTCTCGTTTTGGCTTACGCCCCGTCATCAATGCTTCGGGCACGATGACGAGCCTGGGCGCGTCCAGCGTCAGCGCGCCGGTGATCGACACGGTAGCGCAGATGCTGCCGCAATTCGTCGAGATCGACGATCTGCAACGCAGGGCATCCGCTGCGATCAGCGCAGCGTGCGGCAGCGAAGCCGGCTATGTCACCGCGTCGTGTTCGGCGGCCATCACGCTTGCCGTCGCCGCCACCATGACGGGCGACGACCACGGCTTGATCGAACGCCTGCCGGATACGAGCAGCTTGCCGGGGCTGCGCAATGAAGTCGTGATTCAGACCGGCCATCTCGTCAATTATGGCGCACCAGTGGATCAGGCAATCCGTTTGTCGGGCGCGCGCGTCGTGCCGGTCGGCGCGGCCACCGAAGCGCACGGTTATCAACTCAACACCGCCATCACCGAACGCACGGCTGCGGCACTTTACGTGGTGTCGCATCACACCGTGCAATTCGGCATGATCCCGCTCGAAGAATTTATAGCGATCGCGCGTGCGAAGGGCGTACCAGTGATCGTCGACGCGGCTTCCGAATACGACCTCAAGCGTTTCATCGCCGCCGGCGCGGACCTCGTGCTGTATTCGGCGCACAAGTTTCTCGGCGGACTGACTGCAGGCATCGTCGCGGGCAAGAAAGCGCTGGTACGTGCCGCTTATTTCCAGAATGGCGGCATCGGCCGCGGCATGAAAGTCGGTAAGGAAGGCATTGTCGGCGCGATTGCCGCGCTCGAGCAGTGGCAGCAGCGCGACCACGTCGCGATCCGTGCCCGCGAACGCGGCTACCTGACGCTGTGGCGCGAAACGCTGAACCGTTGCGACGGTGTGTGGGCCGAGATCGACGCCGATCCGACCGGCAATCCGCTCGACCGCCTGAAGTTGCACATCGATCCGAAGCAGGCGCGCATCACCGCATGGGATCTCGCCGACGCACTGGCGCGTCCGTCTGAGGGACAAGCGCCGGTGATCGTGCGCGATCACGAAGCCGAATTGCATTTCTTCTTTATCGACCCGTGCAATCTGCACCCGGGCGAAGAGCAGGTCGTGCTGGCCAGGCTGACTGCCGAACTTGAGCGGGCGCGTCTGTCGCCCGAACCCATCGTCACACCGTTTTACCAGCGCGACGCTCGCCGCATCGCCGCGCGCCGAAACTGGCCCGACTGATTTCGCTTCACCGATGACCCTGGCTTGACCGCAGCACCGGACGCCGTTCCGGTGCCGCTTTGACTTGCCCGCTTAGTACTACTTATATCGCCGGAACACGCTCGATGTGACCGGCGTTCGTTTTTCTTTCGACTTGAGGAAACCATGACGCACAAGCAGATTCTCCGTACGGCCATCGCCTTCGCAGTGGCCGGACTCGCCGCACAAGCCGCGCAGGCGCAAAGCAGCGTGACGCTCTACGGTATCGTCGACGCGGGCTTTACGTTCACGAACAATCAGAAGGGCGAAAAGGCCTATCAGGCGACGCAGGGCAATGTGCAGGGTTCGCGCTGGGGCCTGCTCGGCACGGAAGATCTGGGCGGCGGCAACAAGGTGATGTTCAAGCTGGAAAACGGCTTTAGCCTGGAAACCGGCGCATTGGGCCAGGGCGGCCGCATCTTCGGTCGCAGCGCATGGGTCGCGCTGTCCAACAATAGGGCCGGCACGATCACGCTCGGCCGTCAGTACAACAGCGTGCAGGACTATCTGTCGAATCTGCAGATCAACGGCGTCGGCGCCATGAGCCAGTACGGCAACGCGATCTACGACAACGACGATATCAACAACACGTACCGCACCAACAACGCGGTCAAGTACACCACACCGACGTATGCCGGCTTCACCGCCAACGCCATGTACGCGTTCTCGAACGCTGCGGGCGACTTCGCCAACAACCGCGCATGGAGCGTTGGCGCTGATTACGTGAACGGCCCGCTGCGTCTGGACGCAGCGTACTCGCTGGTCAATCGGCCGGCCACCAGCACCGCGGGCGCGGCGCCTTCGGACAATTACTACAACACCGGCTCGTCGATCATCAGCGGTGTGAAGCGCAATCAGGTGTGGGGCGCGGGCGGTGCGTACGTGTTCGGTCCGGCTACCGTCGCATTGCTCTACACGAACTCGCAATTCCAGTTGCTGACGGGCGGCAGCCTGCGGTTCGCCAACTACGAAGCCAGCCTGAAGTACCAGCTCACGCCGGCCGCGCTGCTTGCGCTCGGCTACATCTACACGACGCAGAACACCAGCGGCACCACGGCGACCAACGCGCACTACAACCAGTTGAGCCTGGGCGGCGAGTACTTCCTGTCCAAGACGACCGACCTGTACCTGAACGGCATCTACCAGCGCTCGTCCGGTTCGAAAGCGTGGGTTGAAGGCATTTCCAATCCGTCGAGCAACAACGGTCAGTTCGTGACCGTCGCCGGCATTCGCCACAAGTTCTAAGCACGCCGTCCGCGTCGTCGCATCCGCAGCATGTCGTGTGACCTATGCGGCAGAGAGCGCCGCAAAGCGCTCAAAAGCGGCGGCGCGGTTCTTTCCCTTCAGGAGCACCTATGGCGACCGTTCAAGGAAGTCTGTTACTCGTCTATGCATTGATCGCCATCATCGCGCTCGTCGTGCTGATCGCGCGCTTCAAGATGAATCCGTTCATCACCTTGATGGTGGTGTCGGTGGCGTTGGCGCTGGCCGTCGGCATGCCGGCGACGTCGATTCTCAAGTCGTTCGAAACCGGCGTGGGCGGTACGCTCGGCCACATTGCGATCGTGGTCGGTCTGGGCACCATGCTCGGCAAGATGATGGCCGAGTCGGGCGGCGCGGAGCGCATCGCACGCACGTTGATCGACCTGTTCGGTCCGAAGAACGTGCATTGGGCGATGATGTGCATCGCGTTCCTCGTCGGCTTGCCGGTGTTCTTCGAAGTCGGCTTCGTGCTGCTGATTCCGATTGCGTTCAACGTGGCGCAGCGTACCGGCACCTCGATGATTCGCGTCGGCATTCCGATGGTGGCGGGTCTCTCGGTCGTGCACGGGCTGATTCCGCCGCATCCGGCCGCGTTGCTCGCAGTGACCGCGTACAACGCGGATATCGGCCACACGATTTTCTACGCACTGATCGTCGGCATTCCGACCGCTGCGATTGCCGGTCCGTTGTTCTCGAAGCTGATCGCGCGCTTTGTGGTGCTCGACGGCGTCAATCCGATGGCGCAGCAATTCATCGAACAGGACGCGAAGCGTTCGCACCAGGAATTGCCGGGCTTCGGCATCACACTGTTGACGGTGTTGTTGCCGGTGCTGCTGATGCTGGTCGGCAGTTGGGCCGATTTGATCGTGCCGACCAAATCGACAGCGAATAACGTGCTGCGCCTGATCGGTCACCCGGACATGGCGCTGCTGCTGGCTGTGCTGTTGAGCTTCATCACGTTCGGCAAGGCGCGCGGCTTCAACCGCGACCAGATCCTCAAGTTCACCAACGAGTGTCTCGCGCCGACCGCGAGCATCACGCTGGTGGTGGGAGCGGGCGCGGGTTTCGGGCGCATTCTGATCGACAGCGGCGCGTCGAAAGCAATCGTTGATGTCGCGACCGGCGCGCATGTGCCGTTGCTGATTCTCGCCTGGCTGGTGGCGGCGCTGATTCGCGTGGCGACTGGTTCGGCGACGGTGGCGATGGCAACGGCTGCCGGCATCATCGCGCCGATCGCGGCTGCGGCCGCCGGCACGGTGGGTGGCGTGCGCCCCGAGTTGCTGGTGCTGGCCACCGGTGCGGGTTCGCTAATCCTCTCGCACGTGAACGACGGCGGCTTCTGGCTGGTGAAGGAGTACTTCGGTATGACGGTGCCGCAAACCTTCAAGACGTGGACCGTTTGCGAAACGATCATCTCGGTGACAGCGTTGTTGTTGACGCTGGGTTTGTCGACGGTGATCTGAGCGGTTAGACAGCAGTAGCGCTGCAACGCGGCGCGTCGGGAAGACGCGCCGCGCTCATGACCTCAACGGTCCAGACGCGCCGCGTTCAAAACGAATGCCGCAATGGCTTCGTTCAGCGGTTGCGGCGCGTCGCGATGCGGCGAGTGTCCGCAAGCGTCGAGCTTGACCAGTTGCGCATGCGGCACCTGTACGGCGATCGTGTCAATTTGGGCCATCGTGCCGTAGTTGTCGTCGTGGCCTTGCACCGCGAGCAGCGGCTTGCGGATCGACGCCAGTTCTTCTGCAATCGACCACTGCCTGAATGCCGGATTCAACCAGATGTCGTTCCAGCCATAAAACGCGGAATCGACGTCCGCGTGATAGCGGCCGAGCTTGCTGCGCAGGTCCGTTGTCTCGTACAGTTGTTTGGTCTGCGCGATACTCTCCACTGAAATATCTTCGACGAAAACGTGCGGCGCAATTGCCACCGCACCGGCCAATTCTTCCGGATGGAGTGCTGCATACAGCAGCGTGATCGAACCGCCGTCGCTATGGCCGATCACCCACATGCGCCGGCGTTCGCGCATATCGATATCGAGTGCGTCGAGCAAAGCGGGCAGAATGTCGCGCGCCTGCGCCGTCATGAAATCGACGGGCCACTTCACTGCATGCGGACGCGGCGTGGAAAGTCCGTAGCCGGGCCGCGAATAAACCAGCCCGCGCATACCGAGCCGTTCGCACAGCGTTTGCGGCCATTCGCGCCACATCGCGATCGAGCCGAGACCTTCGTGCAGGAAGACGGCGATCGGCGCATCGCCTGCCGCTTCATTGAGCCAACGATACTCGATGCGCAACGGCCCATGCGACGCGGTAGCAGGCAAGTCAGCGAATTTGCTGGCGGTCGTCGCTGCAACGTTGCCAATGGCGGGGTTCTGCATAAATCACCTTATGACTGCTCGCGCAGTTTGAAGCGTTGAATTTTTCCGGTGGCAGTCTTCGGCAAATCGTCGACGAATACGATATCGCGCGGATATTTATGCGGCGCGAGGCGGTCCTTCACGAAAGCCTTCAACTCATCCGCGAGTATCTCAGAGGCCGCGAATTCACGCTTCAACACCACAAAAGCGCGAGTTTTGACAAGGCCGCCGTGATCGACACCGACCACCGCCGCTTCGAGCACCGCGCCGTGCTGCACCAGCACCATTTCCACTTCGACTGGCGACACATACTGGCCGCTCACCTTGAGCATGTCGTCGCTGCGGCCCGCGTAGACATAGCAGCCGTTCGCCAGCCGGCAGTACTTGTCACCGCTGCGGATCCATTCGCCGAGAAAGGTGGCGCGCGTTTTCTCGCGGTTGTTCCAGTACATCACGGCTGCGCTCGGGCCTTTGATATACAGATCGCCGACTTCGCCATCGGCCACGGCATGACCGGCGTCGTCGCGCAACTCGACTTCGTATCCGGGCACGGGTCGCCCCGTCGTCCCGTACTCGACCGCGCCCGCGCGATTGGACAGGAAGATATGCAGCATTTCAGTCGAGCCGATGCCGTCGAGAATCTCACAGCCGAAATGCGCGGTGAAACGCTCGCCGATTTCACGCGGCAACGCTTCGCCCGCCGAGGTGCAGATCCGCATCGCGACATCGGCGCGTGCGGGCAAGTTGGGTGAGACCAGCATGTTCGCGTAGAGCGTGGGCACGCCGTAGAACACGGTAGGGCGATGTTTGACGAGACGCGTGAAAATTGCGTCGGCGGTGGGACGCTCCGCCATCAGAATCGCGGTGGCGCCGACCGACAGCGGAAACGTCAAGCCGTTGCCGAGACCATACGCAAAGAACAGCTTGGCCGCGGAGAACACCACGTCGCTTTCGGCGATACCGAGGATCGGCTTGGCATACAGCTCGGCAGTCCAGTACAGGTTCGCATGCGTGTGGACCGTGCCCTTCGGTTTGCCGGTCGAGCCTGACGAATACAGCCAGAAGGCGATGTCGTCGCAACCGGTTGCCGCGGCTTTGGCGGCGGGCGCGGCGGCGTCGATCAGTTCTTCGAGCAGAGGCGCAAGAAGCGGCTCGCCTTCAGACGGCTGCGAAACGATCAACTGACAACCGTCATGTTCGGCGGACTCCAACGCCTGTGTCACGTTCTGCACCAGCGCACCCGAGGCGATCACCGCGCGCGCATGGCTATGCGTGAGCATATACACATAGTCGGCGGGCGTGAGCAGCGTGTTCGCAACGACCGGCACGACACCCGCGTAGAGCGCGCCGAGAAAGGCAACCGGCAGGGCGATGGTATCGAGCATCACGAGCAGCACGCGCTCTTCGGGATGCACGCCGAGCGTGCGCAGCGCGCTCGCAAAGCGCCGCGCGCGCTCTTCCAGTTCACCGTAGGTAGTGCTGCCGGTGTCGTCGATATAGGCGGTCTTGGTGGCGCGCGTCTCGTTCAGTCGAAACAGGTAGGCCGCAAAATTGAACAGCGCGGGCGGCGCTTCGACTGTCGCGGCGGGCTGATTCGCTGCCTTTTCCAACAGGGCTTCCATGTGTCTCCTCCATCGGGTGGGCGCGGTCCGGCTGTTCTGTGCTCATGATCCGCTCGATGCTGTCAGGCTAATGTGCTTGCCCGGTCCTTATCGTTAAATTCGTGCGCCGTCACGTCGTGGGCAAATGAGTCGCTTGCGTCAGCGAGTCGATTGCCGCGCTCGCTGCCTGAATGGCCGAACGCCGGTGATAGAAACCCAGCGCGCGCAAACCGCCCAGTTCCTCTCCACCGCCCGCGCGGCCCGGGCCGCCGTGCAGCGACATCGGCATCACGTTGCCGTGACCCGTTTGACTCTGCTGCACCGAAGGCGAAATGGCATGTACGCGGCCGTGCGAATCCGCGAGTTCGAGCGCAAGGCGCCCGAGATGTGCTTCGTCGTTCGAATAGATCGAGGCGACGAGCGATCCCTCGCCGCGCCGCGCGAGAGCGACCGCGTGCGCTTCGGGCAACGTAGCTGCGTCAGTGGCGACGCGATAGGGCGCCACGCTCGCCACCGGTCCGAACACTTCGACGTCGTGCAGCAGCGTCGCGTTATCCGGATCGTTGACCACGAACAGATGCGGCGCAATGCAAGCCGCGATATTTGAGTCTGCGTCGATGAGCGGCACAGCGGAGCCGTCGAAGGCGAGCACCGCTTCTTCGCGCAGCGCCGCGATGCCGGCCAGCACGTTCTCGTATTGCTCGCGGCTCACGAGCGAACCCATACGCACGGCGTCGTTGCGCGGATCGCCGACGGTGATTTTCGCGAGCTTCGCGTTGAGCGCTTCGAGCACGGCTTCAAGCGCGGCCTCGGGGACGAACGCGCGTCGGATCGCCGTGCATTTTTGCCCGGATTTCACGGTCATTTCCCGCACCACTTCCTTGATGAAGAGATCGAAGGCGGGTGTGCCGGGCGTGGCGTCGGCGCACAGAATCGCGCTATTGAGGCTGTCGGCTTCGACGTTCAGACGCGCGCCGCGCTGCACGAAGGCCGGATGCGCGCGCAACGTGGCGGCGGTTTGCGCTGAGCCCGTGAACGACACGACGTCGAAAGACTGAATCTGATCGAGCAGGCCCGCCGAACTGCCGCAAATCACCGAGAGCGCGCCGGGCGGCAGAATGCCCGCATCGACCACATCGGCGACCATGCGTTGGGTGAGCCAGGCGGTTGCCGTAGCCGGCTTGACGATGACGGGCACGCCAGACAGCAACGCCGGCCCGGCTTTTTCCCACAAGCCCCACGATGGAAAATTGAACGCGTTGATAAAAAGCGCGACGCCGCGTGTCGGCGTGAGCACGTGCTGCACGCTGAACGATTGATCCTTGCTCAGCGAGATGCTGTCGCCGTCACGCAGTGCATGCACCTCGCCGAGCGACGTACCGAGTTTTGCGTAATACGAGAGCGTGAAAATGCCGCCGTCGATATCGACGGCCGAGTCGTTGCGCGTGGTGCCGGAGTTCGCGGTGGCGATCGCGTAGTAGTCGTCGCGTTTCGCTTGCAGCAGCTTGACCATATCGGCGAGGCGGGCGGCGCGCTGGGCGTAGGTCAAGGCGCGCAACGCGGCGCCGCCGGTATCGCGCGCAAAGTCGAACGCGTGTGCGAGATCGAGACCTTCGCTCGATACACGCACGAGCGCAACGCCTGTCACAGGATCGGTGAGCGTGACGCCCGCGCCGCCGCCGGCGATCCATTGGCCGGCTACATGGTTCTTCAGGAGTTCGGTCATGGCGGTGCTCAGGCGGGAGTGAATTCGATGGCGCCTTGCGGCAGGAGATACAGCACCAGCGCCTCGCCGTTCGCCACCGTCGGCCGATGCGCGGAGCCGGGCCCGTACACGCACCAGCCGGCCGGGTGGCCGTCGAAGGTGGCGCCTTCGGTGAGCGGCATGATCAGATCGATCTCGCCGTTCGGATGAACATGATGCGGACCGGCAATATCCTTCATATCGACGACATCGACGGAAAAGCCATGGGTTTCGGGCAGCGCCTTGAAGATGCGGCCGTAGCGAATCCCACCGCCTTCGCGGTTGCACAGCCAGCCTTCGGCGACGCCGGTTCGGCACGCCTTTGCAAGCTCGTGGAACGCGTTGCCGCCGGCGGGATAGGTGTCGTTCAGCCATTCCGCCAGCTTGCCGTCGAGCGGCCGGCCGTCGAGTTGCTCCGTGACGCCCGCGATCAGGCGCTGGAATTCATGTGGGGACATGCGAGCCTCCAGATCGGCGCCTTCGACCGCACACGCACGTTAATGCATGCGAGCCGTTGCGCCATCTCCGTGACGCCGCCGAAAATTCTCGACAGCGTTTGTTATTGGATCAATATTTGGCGAAAATTAACCGTTCACCTGGTGCCTGTCAAGCACTATAGTACATGTATCGTGGTTAAGGGGCAGCAAAACATGAACCAAAATTACTCTTCCGCACCGCTGGCCGACTCAGTCGACGAGGACGCGGGCCGCGCCGAACGGGTGCCGGAGCGCGGCGCCGAGCGCGATCCGTTTCTCACGGCGATGGGCGAACGCGTGCGTCTACTGCGCGCGCGCCGCGGCATGACGCGCAAGACGCTAGCCACGGAAACCGGCCTGTCGGAGCGGCATCTGGCGAATCTGGAGTCGGGGGTGGGCAATGCGTCGGTGCTGGTGCTGCGGCAGATCGCGGGCACCTTGAACTGTTCGCTGGCCGAGGTGATCGGCGACGAAACCACGGCCTCCGCCGAATGGCTGCTGATCCGCGAGCTGCTGCAGGGACGCGATCAGGCGGCCTTGCAACGCGCCCGCGTGGCGCTCGCCGAGATGTTCGCGCAAGCGCCGCGCGACCCGCATCGCAAGGACCGGATTGCGTTGATCGGCCTGCGCGGCGCCGGCAAATCGACCCTCGGACGGATGCTCGCGCAGGAGCGGAAAGTGCCGTTCGTCGAACTCACGCGCGTGATCGAGCAACTGGCCGGCTGCCCGCCCTCGGAGATTCATTCGCTTTACGGGGCGGCTGCTTACCGGCGTTACGAACACCGCGCGCTGGAGGCCGTGATTCAGGAGCACGAGCGCGCAGTGATCGCGTCGCCGGGCGGGCTGGTGTCGGAGTCGGGCACCTTCAATACGCTGCTGTCGCATTGCTATACGGTGTGGCTGCAGGCCGCGCCGGAGGAGCACATGCGCCGCGTCGTCGCGCAGGGCGACCTGCGGCCGATGTCGGGCAACAAGGAGGCGATGGACGACCTGAAGCGCATCCTGGCGGGGCGCAGCGACCTGTACGCCCGCGCCGACATGACCTTCGACACCAGCGAAAAAACCTTGGCCGACGCGTACCTGCAACTGCGCGACCGCCTCGCCGCGAGACTCGCAGCGGAGGCGCCCGACGAAGCACGTCCCGGCTGACGTGCACTCTGACGTCAGGGTTTACTAGCAAACATGCACTAAAGTGCTTTACATGGGTTTGGCGATGCACTATTGTTCAAAAAACAAGTTTTGCATCGTCCAGTCAGGAGACGCCCCATGTCCACAGCAGAAACCGCCGTCGCCCCGGTTGACTACCGCACCGATCCCGCCCAATACAAGCACTGGAAGCTGAGCTTCAACGGTCCGGTCGCGACGCTCGGCATCGATATCGCCGAGGACGGCGGCATTCGTGACGGCTACAAGCTGAAGCTGAATTCGTACGACCTCGGCGTCGATATCGAACTGCACGACGCAATACAGCGCATCCGCTTCGAGCATCCCGAAGTGAAAACCGTGGTGCTGACGAGCCTGAAAGACCGCGTGTTCTGCTCGGGCGCCAACATTTTCATGCTCGGTCTTTCGACGCATGCGTGGAAGGTCAACTTCTGCAAGTTCACCAACGAAACGCGCAACGGTCTGGAAGATTCGTCGCGTCATTCAGGACTCAAGTTTCTGGCTGCCGTGAACGGTGCGTGCGCCGGCGGCGGTTATGAACTCGCTCTGGCCTGTGACGAAATCTATCTGGTGGACGACCGTTCGTCGTCGGTGTCGCTGCCGGAAGTGCCGCTGCTCGGCGTGCTGCCGGGCACCGGCGGCCTGACGCGCGTTACCGACAAACGCAAGGTGCGGCACGATCGCGCCGATATCTTCTGCACGGTGGTCGAGGGCGTACGCGGCGAGCGCGCGAAAGCATGGCGTCTCGTGGATGAAGTCGTGAAGCCGAACCAGTTCGACCAGGCGATCCAGGCACGCGCGCTCGAACTCGCCGAGCAAAGCGATCGTCCCGCTGACGCACAAGGCGTTGTGCTCACCCGTATAGAACGCACGGATCGCGAAGACGGCCTCACTTATAAGACGCTCGACGTCACGATCGATCGTGCAAGACGTATCGCGACGTTCACCGCCAAGGCGCCGCAAAGCGAACCGCCCACGAATATCGATGCGATCGTCGCAGCCGGCGTGAACTGGTGGCCGTTGCAATTCGCCCGCGAACTCGATGACGCGATTCTGTGCATGCGCACCAACGAACTGGCGGTCGGCACGTGGGTCTTCAAGACCGAAGGCGACGCCCGCAATCTGCTCGCCGCGGACGCCTCGCTCATGCAACACAAAGACCACTGGTTCGTGCGCGAGACTATCGGCCTGTTGCGCCGCACGCTGGCGCGCATCGACGTCTCATCGCGTTCGGTGTTCGCGCTGATCGAGCCGGGCTCGTGCTTCGCCGGCACTTTCGCGGAACTCGCGTTCGCCGCCGACCGCACGTATATGGCGGCGCTGCCCAGCAATGAAGAGGAGGAGCCGGCCATTACGCTGTCCGAAGTCAATTTCGGCCTCTATCCGATGGTCACGCATCAGTCGCGTCTCGGCCGGCGTTTCTATGAAGAAGCCGAGCCGCTCGACGCCGTGCGCTCCCTGATCGGGCAGCCGGTCAAGCCGGTCGAAGCCGAGCGCCTCGGTATCGTCACCGCATCGCCCGACGACATCGACTGGGCCGACGAAATCCGCATCGCGCTCGAAGAACGCGCCGCGATGTCGCCGGATGCACTGACAGGGCTCGAAGCGAATCTGCGCTTCAACGGTCCGGAAACAATGGAGACGCGCATTTTCGGCCGTCTCACCGCGTGGCAGAACTGGATTTTCAACCGGCCGAACGCAGTGGGCGAGAAGGGCGCGCTCAAGGTGTACGGCAAGGGCAGCAAGGCGCAATTCGACGTCTCGCGTGTTTGATACGCATTTGATGCGCGCGTGATCGGCGTCTGAACGCCATCCGCTCAATGAGCGCGAAACAGGCCACCGTTTGCCCGATACGCGCCATTCATCGTCACTGCAGTTTCCGAACCAGGAACCGACCATGTCAACGATCAACTACAGCGAAAAGATTCCGAACAACGTCAACCTCGCGGACGACCGCGCGCTGCAGCGCGCGCTCGAACAATGGCAGCCGAATTTTCTGGCGTGGTGGGGCGATATGGGCCCGGAAGGCTCGCATGGCTACGATGTGTATCTGCGTACCGCGGTGAGCGTCGACGCGGGCGGCTGGGCGCATTTCGATCACGTGAAGATGCCGGACTACCGCTGGGGCATTTTCCTCACGCCCGGCGAGCAGGACCGCAAGATTCATTTCGGCGAACACAAGGGCGAAGCGGCCTGGCAGGACGTGCCCGGCGAACATCGCGCGAATCTGCGCCGTATCATCGTGACGCAGGGCGATACCGAGCCGGCGTCGGTCGAACAGCAGCGTCACCTTGGTTTGACGGCGCCCTCCATGTACGACTTGCGCAACCTGTTCCAGGTGAACGTGGAAGAGGGTCGCCACTTGTGGGCGATGGTGTATCTGCTGCATCGTTACTTCGGCCGCGATGGCCGTGAGGAAGCCGAAGCATTGCTTGGCCGCCGTTCAGGCGACGACGACAACCCCCGCATTCTTGGCGCGTTCAATGAAAAAACGCCGGACTGGCTCGCGTTTTTCATGTTCACGTACTTCACCGATCGCGACGGCAAGTTCCAATTATCAGCGCTTGCCGAGTCGGGCTTCGATCCGCTCGCGCGCACCACCAGGTTCATGCTGACTGAAGAAGCGCATCACATGTTCGTCGGCGAGTCGGGTGTATCTCGCGTGATCCAGCGCACAGCTCAGGTGATGAACGAACTCGGCACCGACGACGTCTCGAAGCTTCGCGCGGCCGGCGTGATCGATCTGCCGACCATTCAGCGCTATCTGAACTTCCATTACTCGGTCACGATCGACCTGTTCGGCGCGGATCATTCTTCCAACGCGGCCACGTTCTATAGCTCGGGCCTCAAAGGCCGCTACGAAGAAAACAAGCGCGACGACGATCATCAGTTGAACGGTCAGAGCTACAAGCTGCTCGACGTGCAGGACGGCAAGCTGGTCGAGCGTGAAGTGCCGATGCTCAACGCGATGAACGAAGTGCTGCGCGACGACTACATCAAGGATTCGGTGGCAGGCGTGGGGCGCTGGAACAAGGTGCTCGAAAAGGCCGGCATCGATTTCCGCATGACGGTGCCGCATAAAGCGTTCAATCGGCAGATCGGCACGTTCGCGGGTACGCGCGTGTCGCCCGATGGCCGTGTGGTCAGCGAAACCGAATGGGCCGCCAATGAGGCGAAATGGCTCGCGACGCCGGAAGACCGCGCTTACGTCGCTTCTTTGATGGGACGCGTAACGGAGCCCGGCAAGTTCGCGAACTGGATCGCGCCGCCCGCAATGGGCGTGAACCGTCAGCCGGTCGATTTCGAATACGTGCGCTTTAACTGAGCGCGCGGGCGCCGAACGGCGCCATGCACGCTTGCGCCGCATCTCAAGGTGGAGGAAGTCATGAACGGCCCAGTATCGATCGAAGTTCTCAGGCAGCATCTGATCGATCCGGAAATCTGCATTCGCTGCAATACGTGCGAAGAGACTTGCCCGGTCGATGCGATCACGCACGACGACAACAACTACGTGGTCAAGGCGGAGATCTGCAACGGCTGCATGGCGTGCGTGCCGCCGTGTCCGACCGGCGCGATCGATAACTGGCGGACTGTGCTGAAGGCCGACGCGTATCCGATCGAAGAGCAGTTCACATGGGACGTCCTGCCGGAACAGAACACGATGGCCGTGCCCGCCGCGGACGAGTCGCCGGGCGCGGGCGCGTCGGGCGGTGCGTCGGCCGAGGCGAGCGGCATCGAAGTGGATACCGTGCGCGGCTCGGTCGTGCCGCCGTGGTCCGCAGCGAAGCCCTACGTGAATCTCTACACGCACAAGGAGCCGACTAGCGCGACGGTGGTCGGCAACTACCGGCTGACGGACGGATCGACCGATAGCGACATTCATCATATCGTGCTGGATTTTGGGTCGATGCCGTTTCCGGTGCTGGAAGGCCAGTCGATCGGCATTGTGCCGCCCGGCGCGACCGCCGACGGCCGTGCGCATCACGCGCGCCAGTATTCGATTGCGAGCCCGCGGGATGGCGAGCGGCCCGGTTACAACAACGTCTCGCTGACGGTCAAACGTGTTTCGCAGCAACACGGCGACTCGTTGGACGGCGTGTGTTCGAACTACCTGTGCGATCTGAAGAAGGGCGATGTGGTCAAGGTGATCGGCCCATTCGGCGGCACGTTCCTGATGCCGAACCATCCGAACTCGCATCTGCTGATGATCTGCACCGGCACCGGCTCAGCGCCGATGCGCGCGATGACCGAGTATCGCCGCCGGCGTCGGCTGAAGGGTGCTACGGGCAAGTTGATGTTGTTCTTCGGCGCGCGGACCAAGGAAGAGTTGCCGTACTTCGGGCCGCTTACGAATCTGCCGAGGGATTTCATCGATACGAATCTGGCGTTTTCGCGTACGCCGGGCCAACCGAAGCGCTATGTTCAGGACGCCATGCGCGAGCGCGCCGTGGATGTGGCGCAAATGCTCAAGGACGACAACACGCATATTTACGTGTGCGGGTTGAAGGGGATGGAGGATGGCGTGCTGCAAGCGCTCAAGGAGATTGGCGAGCGGCATCAGCTGGATTGGGAAGCGCTGTGGGTGAAGTTGAAGAAGGAGGGGAGGCTGCATCTGGAGACGTATTGAGGCGCCGGGTCTTATAAGGCTCCGCTGTTCATCATCCACAGCGGGCCTTTTCAGTTACCTCTATCTCGCAGGGTCGACGCCATCCTCATGCTGTGCGGGCGACACCGCCCCGCAAGCCCGAATCACCAACTGCACCACTTCCTCCGTCGTCGCGTCGAACGCCTTCTGCGTCAACGCGCGCTTGCCTTTAAGCGCGCGAATCTGCGCATCAAAGTCGGCATAGTGCTGCGTCGTCGCCCAGATCATATACATCAGCGTCTGCGCATTCACCGGCGCGAGCAAACCGCGCGCGATCCAATCGTCGATCACCTTCACACGACTATCGAGCCACGGCTTCACTCGCTCCGTGAGAATGTCCTCCATATGCTCCGCGCCGTGAATGATCTCGCTCGCCCACACCTTCGAACCGAGCGGCCGGCGCCGCGACAATTCCATTTTCGCGCGCACGTACCCGCCGATCGCTTCGACGGGGTCGTCGCTGCACTCGAACGTATCCGCCGCGCGATGCCAGTCTTCGAACAGGTCTTCCAGCACGCGTCGATACAGCGCGAGCTTTGTCGGGAAGTAGTAATGCACGTTGGCTTTTGGTAAGCCTGCACGTTCCGCGATCATCGCGGTGCTCGTGCCGTCGAGTCCGCGCTCGGCGAAAACCGCCTCGGCGCACGCCAGAAGATGCGCTTCATTCGACTCGCGAATGTGCGCCTTGCGCCGCCGCAAAGGTGCGCGTGTTTCCTCGTTTTCCGTGATGTCAGCCGCCACGTCGTCGTCTCTCATGTTCGCCTTCGGCGGCATGGGTGCCGCGTCGCGCTTCATTCTAGTCGTTTGGCGCGCTGCCCACACGCGCATTCATCTCACGCGTTGAACGCGTGCTGCGGTGCAATGGCACGCTTCTCGCTATGTTTCTCACCGCACGAAAGGTGTTGATTTGGCGAGTTTAATCGGCTACAACCTGTCCAACTGGACAGGATTAGAAGGGCGGCCGATGCCCCAGGGTTTGCCCTCTATGCGAGAGGTGATCGATGGCATCGAATCTGCACCGCCCCCGTGCGGGCACGCCCCAAAACCCGCCGCCGATGCACCAGTTTCATGTCGGTTCACCGAAAGGAGCGAGACGAATGAATGCGGTATCCGAAGCGCTGAAGCATGCTGAACCCACCACGTCGATCAAGGTCGACGGCAAGCGGCTGTGGGACAGCCTGATGACAATGGCGAAGATTGGCGCAACGCCTAAAGGCGGCGTCTGCCGCCTCGCGCTCACCGACCTCGATAAGGAAGGACGCGATCTGATCGTCAGTTGGGCGAAGGAAGCCGGCTGCACGGTCAGTGTGGACCAGATGGGCAATGTATTCATGCGCCGCGCCGGGCGCAATCCCACTGCGTTGCCGGTCATGACCGGTTCGCACGCCGACTCGCAGCCGACCGGCGGCCGCTTCGACGGCATCTACGGCGTGCTGGGCGGTCTCGAAGTGATTCGGAGTCTGAACGATCACGGCATCGAGACGGAACACCCGGTCGAAGTGGTGATCTGGACCAACGAGGAAGGCTCGCGCTTCGCGCCCGCGATGGTGGCTTCGGGCGTGTTCGCCGGCGTGTTCACGCTCGACTACGGTCTGTCGCGCAAGGATGTGGACGGCAAGACCATCGGCGAGGAACTCGAACGCATTGGCTATGCGGGCGATATTCCATGCGGCGGGCGACCGCTGCACGCGGCGTTCGAACTGCATATCGAACAGGGCCCGATTCTCGAAGCCGAGCAGAAAACCATTGGCGTCGTGACCGACGCGCAAGGTCAGCGCTGGTACGAAATCACGCTGACGGGACAGGAGGCGCACGCGGGTCCGACGCCGATGCCGCGCCGTCGCGACGCGTTGCTCGGCGCCGCACGCGTAGTCGATCTGGTCAATCGTATCGGTCTGGACAACGCGCCGTTCGGCTGCGCGACGGTCGGCATGATGCAGGTCTATCCGAACTCGCGCAACGTGATCCCGGGCCGCGTGTTTTTCACCGTCGATTTCCGTCATCCGGACGATGCCGTGCTCGCGAAAATGGATGCCGCCTTGCGCAAGGGCGTGGCCGACATCGCGAACGGTATCGGCCTCGAAACCGAACTCGAGCAGATCTTTTATTACGCGCCGGTCGCCTTCGACGAAGCCTGCGTGAAGTCCGTGCGCGCGGCGGCGGAACGCTTCGGTTATCCGCATCGCAACATGGTGTCCGGTGCGGGACACGATGCCTGCTATCTGTCGCAAGTCGCGCCGACTTCGATGGTGTTCGTGCCGTGCGTGGACGGGATCAGTCACAACGAAATCGAGGACGCCACCTTCGAATGGATTGAGGCGGGCGCCAATGTGTTGCTGCACGCCATGCTGGAGCGTGCGTGCGAGCCGGTTTCATAACGCTTTAGCGGTTGCGGTCCTGATCAACCCGTTTGACCCGCTTTACCGTAGTTCCCATAAAACATGCCGTCCCGGCTCCGCTCGAAGCGTGGCCGGCAGGAGCGGCTACGTCCTCACATCGAAGAAGGAACGAGTATGGCCATCAAGCAAACCGGCGATATTGCCGCTCAGCGGCTATCGCCCGAGCAGCTCTCGTGCGAGTTCTCCGACATCGCGCCGCTGCTCGACGCAAGCGCTGCCGCCGCGGCAGCGAGCCGCTGCCACTACTGTTACGACGCGCCGTGCGTGAACGCCTGCCCGACGCAAATCGACATTCCCAGCTTCATCCGCAAGATCAGCAACGGCAATCTGAAGGGTGCGGCCGTGGATATTCTGTCGGCCAACCCGCTGGGCGGCATGTGCTCGCGCGTCTGCCCGACGGAGATTCTGTGCGAAGGCGCTTGCGTGCGGAACCATCAGGATGCGAAGCCGGTGGCGATCGGCGCGCTGCAACGTCACGCCACGGATTGGGCGATGGCGCGCGGCGAGGTGCTCTTCAAGCGCGCGGCTGAAACCGGACGGCACGTCGCGGTGGTCGGCGCGGGTCCGGCGGGACTTGCCTGCGCGCATCGGCTCGCGCTGGCCGGCCACAACGTGACGATTTACGACGCTCACGAAAAAGCCGGCGGTCTGAACGAATACGGTATCGCCGCCTATAAAACCGTCGACGACTTTGCGCAGCGTGAAGTGGAGTGGCTGTGCTCGGTCGGCGGCATCGAGATCAAACACGGCGTCGCGCTCGGACGCGATGTCGACCTCGACACGCTGCGCAAGCAACACGACGCGGTGTTCCTCGCCATCGGCCTCACCGGCGTACGGGCGCTCGCGATGGACGGCGAAGACCTCGGCGGCGTGATGAACGCGGTGGACTTCATCGAGCAGGTGCGCAGCGCGAGCGATCTCGGCACGGTGCCGGTGGGCCGCCGCGTGGTCGTGATCGGCGGTGGCAATACGGCGGTGGACGCTGCTGTGCAAAGCCGCAAGCTCGGCGCGACGTCGGTGACGATGGTGTACCGGCGCGGCGTCGAAGCGATGAGCGCGACCTGGGCCGAACGCGACTTCGCGCAGACCAGCGGCGTCACGCTCGTCACGCACGCCACGCCGATGCGTCTGATCGGCGACGGCGGCGTGGTGACAGGTGTCGAATTCGCGCGCACGTCGAAAGATGGTGGAGAGGAGCGCTTCGTGGTCGAGGCCGACATGGTGCTCAAGGCGATCGGTCAAACGCTGGTGGCGGTCGGCATCGAGCGTGAGTTGCTGACGTTGGACGGCAGCCGCATCGCGGTCGATGCGAATGGCCAGACGTCGCTGGCGAACGTGTGGGCCGGCGGCGATTGCGCGGCCACCGGCGGCATCGACCTCACGGTGCAGGCGGTGCAGGACGGCAAGATCGCCGCTGCCGCGATCGACGCTCAGTTCGCTCGGACAGCGGCGAAAGCCGCCTGAAGCGAATCGAGCCAAGCCCAACGAAGCGTCATACCAGACAAAAAACAGCAGTCCCCAAGGAGCCGAACATGGCCGATCTGCGCTGTACGATTGCCGGCATCACTTCGCCGAATCCTTTCTGGCTCGCCTCCGCGCCGCCGACCGACAAAGCCTATAACGTGAACCGCGCCTTCGAGGCGGGCTGGGGCGGCGTGGTGTGGAAAACGCTCGGCCTCGACCCGCACGTGGTGAATGTCAGCTCGCGCTACGGCGCAGTGCAATGGAACGGCCAGCGCATGGCCGGCCTGAACAACATCGAACTGATCACGGACCGCCCGCTCGACGTCAACCTGAAGGAGATCACGCAAGTCAAACGCGACTGGCCGGACCGCGCGATGATCGTCTCGCTGATGGTGCCGTGCAACGAACGCGACTGGAAGTGGATTCTGCCGCTCGTCGAAGACACCGGCGCGGATGCGGTCGAACTGAATTTCGGCTGCCCGCACGGCATGAGCGAGCGCGGCATGGGCGCGGCCGTCGGCCAGGTGCCCGAGTATGTCGAGATGGTCACGCGCTGGGTCAAGGAAGGCACCAGGCTGCCGTGCCTCGTCAAACTCACACCGAACATCAGCGACATTCGAACAGGTTCGCGCGCGGCCTATAAGGGCGGCGCGGACGGCGTGTCGCTGATCAACACGATCAACTCGATCGTCGCCGTCGATCTCGACGCGATGTCGCCGTTGCCGATGGTCGATGGCAAGGGCACGCACGGCGGCTATTGCGGCCCGGCCGTGAAGCCGATCGCGCTGAACATGGTCGCGGAAATCGCGCGCGATGTGGAAACGCCGAATCTGCCGATCTCCGGCATCGGCGGGATTTCGACATGGCGCGACGCGGCGGAATTCATGGTGCTCGGCGCGGGCAGCGTGCAGGTCTGCACGGCGGCGATGCACTACGGATTCCGTATCGTTTCCGACCTGACCGACGGCCTCTCCAACTGGATGGACGAAAAAGGCTACGCGACACTCGACGATATTCGCGGCCGCGCCGTCCAGAACGTCACTGACTGGAAGTACCTGAACCTCAAATACGATATCAAGGCGCGCATCGACCAGGACAAGTGCATCCAGTGCGGCCTGTGCCATATTGCCTGCGAAGACACGGCTCACCAGGCCATCATGAAAGAAAAAGATGGCGTCCGGCATTTTGAAGTGATGGACTCCGAATGTGTCGGCTGCAATCTGTGCATGCACGTGTGTCCGGTCGAGCAGTGCATTTCGATGGAGCGCGTCGACAACGGCGAATACGCGAACTGGACCACGCATCCGAACAATCCGGCGCGCGTTGACGCAGGGGTGAGCGCATCGGCGGATCCGGCTGAAACCGCCGAGCACGCGCACGCGGCAAATGCCGCCTGAAACAGGACGTGGTGGAAGCAAACTGAAGCAAACGCAGCGCTAGTACTGAACCTGTCATTCCCCAAAAGGCCCGACGCGCCGATAGAAGCCGCGCGGGCCTCAACGATCGAGTGGAGAGCTCTAGATGAAGCAGACAGCGCAACCCGCCGACCCGCACTTCGCGGCCGGCGTGCAGGGCAGCAGTCTTTACAACGACGATCTTGCGCCGACCGGCGTCGCGCAGCGCACGTGGAAGTGGTATCACTTCGCCGCGCTGTGGGTGGGTATGGTGATGAACATCGCGTCGTACATGCTCGCCGCCGGTTTGACGGAAGAGGGCATGTCGCCGTGGCAAGCGGTGGCGACCGTGCTGCTCGGCAACCTGATCGTGCTGGTGCCGATGCTCCTGATCGGCCATGCGGGCGCGAAGCACGGCATTCCGTACGCGGTGCTGGTGCGCTCCTCGTTCGGCACGCAGGGCGCCAAGTTGCCGGCGATGTTGCGCGCCATTGTCGCGTGCGGCTGGTATGGGATTCAGACGTGGCTTGGCGGCAGCGCGATCTATACGCTGCTCAACATTCTCACCGGCAACGCGCTGCACGGCGCGGCTTTGCCGTTTCTCGACATCTCGCTCGCGCAGCTCGCGTGTTTCCTCGTGTTCTGGGCGCTTCAAATCTACTTCATCGTGCACGGCACCGATTCGATCCGCTGGCTCGAAAGCTGGTCCGCGCCGATCAAGATCGTGATGTGCATTGCGTTGGTGTGGTGGGCGACTTCGAAAGCGGGCGGTCTGGGTTCGATGTTGTCGGCGCCGTCGCAATTCGTGCCCGGGGGCAAGAAAGAAGGCCTGTTCTGGGCCACGTTCTGGCCGGGCCTCACGGCCATGGTCGGCTTCTGGGCGACGCTCGCGCTGAATATCCCCGACTTCACGCGCTTTGCCAGAACGCAGCGCGATCAGATCATCGGCCAGTCGGTCGGCTTGCCGGTGCCGATGGCCTTACTCTCGGTGATCTCGGTGGTCGTTACGTCGGCGACGGTGGTGATCTACGGCAAGGCGATCTGGGATCCGATCGATCTGACGAGCCGTATGACCGGCATCGGCGTGGGCGTAGCGCTGATTATCCTGACGCTCGACACCATGTGCTGCAATCTCGCGGCGAATCTCGTCGGCCCCGCTTACGATTTTTCGAGCCTGTGGCCCAAGGGCATTTCGTATCGCGTGGGCGGCATGATCACCGCGACCATCGCGATCGTGATGATGCCTTGGAAGATTCTCGCCACCACGCAGGGTTATATCTTCACGTGGCTGGTCGGCTACTCGGCGCTGCTCGGTCCGGTGGCGGGCATTCTGATGGTCGACTATTTCCTGATCCGCGGTACACGGCTCGACACGCGTGAACTGTTCGACGAACACGGCGAATACAGCTACACCGGCGGCTGGAATATCGGCGCGGTGGTCGCGCTCGTGATCGGCGTGCTGCCGAATCTGCCGGGCTTCTTGCACACCGCGTTTCCGGCCTCGTTCCCGAACGTGCCGGCGATCTTCAATACGCTCTACACGTATGCGTGGTTTGTCGGGCTCGCGTTGGCGTCGATCGTATACAGCGCGTGGATGAAGCTCAGCAAAGGACCGAGCGCGCGCGTGGCGAGCGCATAAACCAGGCACATGAGCACTAACGAATTACGCAGCACCGAAACCAGCAGTTCATAAGGAGGCGGCAACATGACGACCCTGATTCGCGGCGGCACGATTATCGACGCGGAGAACACGTATCGTGCGGACGTGTTGTGTGCGGACCCGCAGGACGGCGGCACGATCCTGCAGATCGGAGCGGACCTGGAGGCGCCCGCCGGCGCCACGATCGTCGATGCGGGCGGGCAGTACGTGATGCCCGGCGGCATCGATCCGCACACGCATATGGAACTGCCGTTCATGGGCACCACGGCGAGCGACGATTTCTACACGGGCACGGCGGCGGGATTGTCGGGCGGCACCACGAGCATCATCGATTTCGTGATTCCGAGCCCGAAACAGCCGCTGATGGATGCCTTCAAGGAATGGCGCGGCTGGGCAGAGAAGGCGTCGTCGGACTACGGCTTTCACGTCGCGGTGACGTGGTGGGACGACACGGTCTATCGCGACATGGGCACGTTGGTGCACGAGCACGGCGTGTCGAGCTTCAAGCACTTCATGGCCTACAAGAACGCCATCATGGCCGACGACGAAGTGCTGGTGAACAGTTTCTCGCGTTCGCTCGAACTCGGCGCGCTGCCCACCGTGCATGCGGAAAACGGCGAGCTGGTGTTTCAATTGCAGCGGCAGTTGCTGGCGAAAGGCTTTACCGGTCCGGAGGCGCACCCGTTGTCGCGGCCGCCCGAAGTGGAGGGCGAGGCGGCCAATCGCGCGATCCGGATCGCGCAGGTGCTGGGCGTGCCGGTGTATATCGTGCACGTATCCTCGAAAGACGCCGTCGACGCGATCGCCCGCGCGCGCAGCGAAGGTCTGCGCGTGTTCGGCGAAGTGTTGCCGGGCCATCTGGTGATCGACGAAGCGGTGTATCGCGATCCCGACTGGACCCGCGCGGCCGCCCACGTGATGAGCCCGCCGTTCCGCTCGGCCGAGCATCGCGAGGCATTGTGGCGCGGCTTGCAAGCCGGCCAGTTGCACACCACGGCAACCGATCACTGCGTGTTCTGCGCGTCGCAGAAAGCCATGGGACGCGACGACTTCACGAAGATCCCGAATGGCTGCGGCGGCGTGGAAGACCGCATGGCGGTGCTCTGGCATCACGGCGTGAACTCCGGGCGTCTCACGCCAAACGAGTTCGTGCGCATTACGTCGACCAATGCCGCGCAGATCTTCAACCTGTACCCGCGCAAGGGCGCGGTGCGGGTCGGCGCGGATGCCGACCTCGTGGTGTGGGACCCGAACGCGAGCAAAACGATTTCGGTGAAGACGCATCATCAGAAGGTCGACTTCAACGTGTTCGAAGGCATGACGGTGCAAGGCGTGGCGATGCACACGCTGACCCGCGGCGCACTCGCCTGGACCGACGGCGAGTTGCGGGCGGTGCGCGGCGCCGGCCGTTACCTGAAACGTCCGCCCAACGGCGCCTACTTCGACGCGATCCGCGTCGCCAACAAGCGCAAGGAACCGCATCCGGTGGAGCGGTAAGCCTTTCGCAAACCGACGGGCGGCGCCGTTTTCAAACACGGCGCCGCCCGTTTTTTTTCTTGCCGCGCGTTCGCCGCGGCGAGACCTCTCGCGTTTTCCCCGATGGCGCGCAAGACAGGTTCCATGTTGCGATGCATGCCGCATCCGCCGTATCTGTTGTAGAGTTGAAACCCACGTCATACCAGAGGCCACCGCTGTTCACTTAGCACGCAAGCGCATATCGATCGAAAACCTGATCCTTTGTAAAAACGCAGGCCGTTTGCTACAGTCCGCCCACTCTGCCCGGCGCAAACGCCGGCGGGGACTGTCCAACACAAGACTCAGCCACTCGCGTGGCACATTTGACGGAGCCGCCTGATGAAATCGATTCGTTCCATTCTGCTGATCGCGTTGTTCCAGGCCGTGGCCGTGAATTCCGCGTTCGCCGCCGACGAACTCGCGCAGATCAAATCCGCCGGCGTGTTCAAGATCGGCACTGAAGGCACCTACGCGCCGTTCACGTACCACGACGAATCGGGCAAGCTGACCGGTTTCGACGTGGAGATCGGCACCGAGATCGCGAAGCGTCTTGGCGTCAAGCCGCAATTCGTCGAAGGCAAATGGGACGGTCTGATCGCCGGCCTCGATGTGAACCGTTACGACGCGGTGATCAACGAAGTGGCCGTGACCGATGCGCGCAAGGCCAAATACGATTTCTCCGACCCGTACATCACGTCGCACGCGGCGCTGATCGTGGCGTCGAACAACACCACGATCAAGAACTTCGACGACCTGAAGGGCAAGAAGTCGGCCAATACGCTGACCAGCAACTTCGGCAAGATCGCGGCGGCGCACGGCGCTGAAGTGATCCCGGTGCAGGGTTTCAATGAGTCGATCGATCTGCTGACTTCGGGTCGAGTCGATGCCACCGTCAACGACTCGCTGTCGTTTCTCGACTTTAAGAAGCACAAGCCGGACGCGAAGGTGAAGATCGCCGCGCTCGATACCTCGCCCGATAGCAGCGACAAATCCGCGGTGCTGATCAGGAAGGGCAGCCCCGAATTGCAGGCCGCGATCAACAAGGCGCTCGCCGACATCAAGAAAGACGGCACGTACCTGAAAATCTCGCAGAAGTATTTCGGCAAAGACGTCTCCCAGTAAACGCCTTCGCGAGTCTGAATCATGCCGGCATGGTTGCATCTGATGGCGCAGTCGCTGTGGCCCCTGCTGTATGCGGGGCTCGTCTTCACCGTGCCGCTTACGCTGATATCGTTCGCGATCGGGCTCGCGCTGGCGTTTCTCGTCGCGCTGGTCCGGTTGTTCGGACCTAAGTGGGCCGTGGCGGTCGTGCGCTTCTACGTGTGGCTGTTTCGCGGTTCGCCGTTGCTCGTGCAACTGTTCGTGATTTTCTACGGCTTGCCGAACGTGGGCATCGTGCTCGATCCGTTGACGGCGGCGATCATTGGCTTTTCGCTGAACGTCGGCGCGTATAACTCCGAAGTGATACGCGGCGTGATCGAGTCGATCCCGAAGGGGCAGTGGGAAGCGGCATATTCGATGGGGATGACGCGCGAGCAGGCCCTGCGTCGCGCGATCCTGCCGCAAGCCGCGCGCGTCGCGTTGCCGCCATTGTCCAATTCGTTTATCGCGCTGGTGAAGGACACCTCGCTCGCCGCGGTGCTGACCGTGCCCGAGGTGTTTCAGGCGGCGCAGCGGATTGCGTCGGTGACTTACGAGCCGCTGATTCTTTACACTGAAGCGGCGCTGGTTTATCTGGTGTTCAGTTCGGTGTTGTCGTCGGCGCAAGTCAGGCTCGAGCGCAAGTTCGGGCGCCACGCACTTTTCCAGGCAGGCAACTGATGATCCGACTGGAAAAAATCGACAAGTATTTCGGCGGCCTGCGGGTGCTCAACTCGGTCGATCTGCAACTCGCCCCGGGTAATGTCACCGCGCTGATCGGTCCGTCGGGCAGCGGCAAGAGCACGCTGTTGCGTTGTGTGAATCTGCTCGAGATTCCCGAGTCCGGTTCGCTCGAACTCGGCGATCAGCGGCTGGAGTTCAGCCGCGACCACCGGCCTTCGCGCGAAGCGGTGCTGACGATTCGCCGCCGCACCGGCATGGTGTTTCAGAATTTCCAGCTGTTCCCGCATTTGACGGTCCGGCAGAACGTGATGGAAGGCTTGCTGACCGTGCAGAAGTGGGACAAGGACAAGGCGCGGGTTCGCGCCGACGGATTGCTGGAGAAGGTCGGCATCGCGCACAAAGCGGATGCATGGCCCTCGACGCTGTCCGGCGGCCAGCAACAGCGTGTGGCGATTGCGCGGGCGTTGGCGCCGTCGCCGGAAGTGCTGTTGTGCGACGAGCCGACCTCGGCGCTCGACCCCGGTCTCGCCGCGGAAGTGGTGGAGGTGCTCAAGCAACTCGCCGTTGAAGGCATGACCATGCTGATGGCCACGCACGACTTGCGGCTCGCCGCGACGATCGCGCGTGATGTCGTGTTTCTGAATAACGGCGTGGTGGTGGAGGCCGGGCCGTCGCGCGAGATCTTCATGCAGCCGCGTGCGCCGGAAACCGAGCGTTTCGTTTCGACGCTGACGCATAGTTTGCCGGATGAATGGACTCAATGACGCGGGCCTGAAAGGCAGTCGGGGGGCAATGCGGTCGTGCGGCGGGATAAAAAAAGGGGGCGTTGTCAGAACGCCCCCTTCGCACATAACCGCTACAAACCTTCTACTGGCTTCGGAGAACCTTAAACGCCCACGCTCTCCGTGGCATCGTTCATCGCGGCTTCGAAGAAGTTCTCCTGCGCTTGCGCATTGACACGAGCATAAGCACGATTCACACCGCTGATCACCGCGCGAATCGACGCCGTCACCAGATTGGCGTCGATGCCGACGCCGAACGCGCTGCCAGTCACATCGGCGCCGGCCATTTCAGCGACCGCCACCGCGCGGGCATCCGCACCCTGCGTCAACGCGCGTTCTTCATAATGCTGAATCCGCACCGGCATGCCGATCGCGTGCATCAACGCGTCGAGCGGGCCATTGCCTTCGCCGGTCAACACGCGCCGCGTGCCGTGGATGTCGACCGTCAGTTTGATGCGCTCGCGTCCTTCGCGCTCGGACAGGCTGTGGCCCACGTAATGAATCGGCGCCGTGGTCTGCACGTATTCCTGCTGGAACAGTTCCCAGATTTGCGCGGACGTGACTTCCTGGCCGCTGTCGTCGGTGAAGCGCTGCACGGCCGAGCTGAAGTCCACTTGCAAGCGGCGCGGCAACACGACGCCGTAGCCCTGTTCGAGCAGATACGCGATGCCGCCCTTTCCCGACTGGCTGTTCACGCGAATCACCGAATCGTAGGTGCGGCCGAGATCGGCCGGATCGATTGGCATGTAGGGCACTTCCCATACCGCGTCCGGTTTCTGTACCGCGAAACCCTTCTTGATCGCGTCCTGATGCGAGCCCGAGAAGGCCGTGAACACCAGATCGCCGACATACGGATGACGCGGATGGATCGGCAATTGCGTGCATTCTTCAGCGGTACGCGCGACTTCGTTGATGTTCGAGAAGTCGAGGCCCGGATCGACGCCCTGCGTGTACAGGTTCAACGCGAGCGTGACGAGGTCCACGTTGCCGGTGCGCTCGCCGTTGCCGAACAAACAGCCTTCGATACGATCCGCGCCGGCCATCACGGCGAGTTCAGCCGCGGCCACGGCGGTGCCGCGATCGTTATGCGGATGCACGGAGATGATCAGCGAATCGCGGCGCGCGAGATTGCGGTGCATCCACTCGATCTGGTCCGCGTAGATGTTCGGCGTGGACATTTCGACGGTGGCCGGCAAGTTGACGATGGCTTTATGGTCCGGCGTCGGTTGCCAGACGTCGAACACGGCGTCGCAGACTTCTTTGGCGAATTCGATTTCGGTGCCGCTGAATACTTCCGGGCTGTACTGGAACGTGAACTGCGTTTCCGGCATGGTGGCGGCGATGCGCTTCATCGTGCGCGCTGCGTTTTGCGCCAGTTCCTTCACGCCGCTCTTTTCCAGATTGAAGACGATCTTGCGGAATTCCGGCGCGGTCGCGTTGTACAGGTGGACGATGGCGCGCGGCACGCCACGCAAGGATTCGAAGGTGCGCTCGATCAGGTCGTCGCGCGCTTGCGTCAAGACTTCGATGGTGACGTCGTCGGGGATGTGGCCGCCTTCGATCAGTTCACGCACGAAATTGAAGTCGGTCTGCGAAGCGGACGGAAACGCGACTTCGATTTCCTTGAAGCCGATCTGCACCAGCGTCTTGAACATGCGCATCTTGCGCTGCGCGTCCATCGGCTCGAACAGCGATTGATTGCCGTCGCGCAGGTCGGTGCTCATCCAGATCGGCGGGTGCGTGATGGTGCGCGACGGCCACTGGCGATCCGTCAAGGTGACGGGATTGAACGAGCGATACTTGGTAGCGGGGTTCTTCAACATTTTCATCATCCGTGGGTGAGACCAGGTAGCTGGGAGTCGACCGGACGACGAAAAGACATGACGAGGCGCCGGTCGAAAACCGGGGCTGGGTCAGTTACTGGGGAATTTTGCGGTGCTTCGGGTGTATCAGATGGAAGCGCGCAGCAGCAGACCTAGCCCGGTAGAGGGGGCTAGTAGTAGCGATAGGATGGTCTGGGCGCGGTACATAGTGGGCAATAGGACCATATTATCGGGACGGCGTCAAGCGCCGTCCCCTTGCGGCTCAAGAGTGGCGGAGGTCAATGGGCGGGTTTCACGAAGCGCAAGGTCATGCGGTCCGATTCGCCGATCGCCGCATATTTCGCCCGGTCGACATCGCCGCCTTCGAAGGTCGGCGGCAGTGACCAGACGCCGTTCGGGTAATTTTTGGTGTCGCGCGGGTTAGCGTTCACTTCGCTCTTGCCGGCCAGTTCGAAGCCCGCCGCGCGCGCGTGTTCGATGACGTAGTCTTCCGTCACGTAGCCGGTGTCGATCGTCTGTTGCAGCGAGGTGCCCGGCGCCGCGCGGTGTTCCTCGACACCGAGCACACCGCCTGGCTTGAGCACCGCGTAGAACGCGCGCAGGTTGGCATCGATCTGGCCGTCCTTGATCCAGTTATGGATGTTGCGGAAGGTCAGGACTTCGTCGACGCTGGCATCGGCCGGAAAACCGCTGAACTGGCCGGCGTGCAACGTGCCGACCACGACATGGCCGTAGACGGCGGGCGTGGCCGCCAGCTTGCGGGCGAACGCGGCCCGATTGGACTGTGCCTCCGCCGATGGCGCACTCTGCGGGCCGTCGTACTGCGCCTCATAGAGCTTGCCGTGGTCGCGCAGATACGGCGCGAGGATATCCGTGTACCAGCCGCCGCCCGGTTCGATCTCCAGCACGCTTTGCGACGGCGCGATTTCGAAGAATTGCAGCGTTTCTTTCGGATGGCGGTAGATGTCGCGGGCGCGGGCCTTGTCGCCGCGTTGCGGTCCGGAAATCGCGGCATCGAGCAGCGCCGGACTGGACGATGCGGACGCGGAAGTCGAAGCGGAAGTCGAGGCCGATGGGCCGGCGCAGGCCGCCAGCAGCAGCGTTGCGGTGAGCGTCGCAAGCGCGGCGCGCAGCGTGCGAGCCTGAAGATTGGGTTGTGAGTTCATGACGTCCATTATCGGGCGCGATCGCGCGGGAAGGAAATCGGTAATCGGCATAAGGATAGGCGCTGGCCGGGTTTCGTGTGGCGCTCGCCGCACCGGAATAAAAGGTCGTGCCCGCAGGTTTCCCTATTGACCGCGCCACGTCCTGAAGGTCGCCGAATCCGAAGCGCGGCGTGGCGCGTATAAATGGTGTGGTCAGCGTTGGCCGTCGCGTGTGGGCTTGTTGTGTGCCGGGCGCGACTTGATCCTTTCACTTCATTTTGCCGGAGGCAGGTATGAAACGAACATCGACGATGTCGCAAGTAGGGCGGGTTTTGCTGTGCGCGGCCGCATGCGCGATCGCCGCGCAGGCGAGCGCGCAGGGTTTGAGCCCGCAAGACGACATGAACGCGCCGCAAAACAGCACGCGCTTGATGCCGAACGCGGCGCGAGGCAGCGAATATCCGACGCACGGCAACCAGCAAGCAGGGGAAATGAACCTGAATCCGACCGACCCGCGCGCGCAACTGGTCAACGGCTTGCCGAATCACACCAATTCTGGCGGTTACGGTTCGCCGCTCGCCGGTGTGCGCACCTACGTGCAACCGCCAATGCCGTCGAATTGAGCGGACGCGCGGACGACGGTCGTGCCGCATCGCGCACTGGACAGCAGCGCATCCCTGCACGGACTGTTCTGTTCAATCGAGCCGCTTTCGGGCGATGGGGCCGCGTGTGGCCTGAATACGGGCACGAGCAGAGTCCGACCACGATCCGCAGCGTGTCGTTCTGCGTGACCACAGAGACGCCGATGATCACAAGGATCAGCCGCAACAGCGCGTTGCCATAGCGCAGGATCGATGCGCCCAGTCGGCGCGCGATGCCGCTGCCGGTCAAGCAGGCCGTAAGCTACAATTGCCGACGGCTTGAAAAACGGAACATCAATGAAGATTCGGATTCTCCCTCTCGTTTGCGTCACGACCGCTGCTGCGCTGCTGGCGGGCTGCACGGCCGTCTACAAGAATACGGACGCGTGCGAACAGTTGATGCGAAGCAAGCTGGCGGAAACGTCGCCCGATACGCTCAAGATCACTCATGCCGCCACCGGCATCCACGGCTCGCGCGTGGTGGTCGAGGGATCGATCGAACATGTGGCGGCCCCGGCGTCCGCGCCCGCGGAGGCGAGTGCGCCGCTTGCGGCTTCGGCGGTGGCTGCGGGTGCGGCAGGGGCGTCAAGCGCATCAGACGCGTCGGCAACCAAAGCGTTCTGGTTCAAATCTGCCAGGACGCGGAAGACCGTCACGCCTGCGGCTGCGGAGTGCACGTTCAACGGCCCGACGTTGAATGTATTCAACTGGCTCGCGCCGGCCAATCTGGTGACACCGGCTGCCAGCGCGACCGAGTAGCACAGAGCGCGCGCCGGAATTCAAGCCATCCTTATTCGCCTGGCTCGCGCCGGCCAATCTGGTGACACCGGCCACCAGCGCGACCGAATAGCACAGCGCGCGGCGCTGAAACTCAAGCCATCGCCTCGTCTCGCTTGCGTTGCTTCGCCCGCACCCGCGCCAGCACGCATTCAGCGAACGCCTGCGGACGCCCTTCAAAGCAACGCTCCACTGCCCGCGTATCGATCAGACGCTGCCGCAAGGCCGTGCGCTCGTCGTGGGCGTCGATCATTCGCACGGCCGCGGCGATGTAATCCTCGACGCTCTCCGCCGTGGTCCACGACGGCATGCCCACGCGCTCGAACAGCGCGCCGTCGATCCGCTCGAACACTTCCGGCCCGCGCTTGCAGATGCCGGGCAAACCCAGCGTAAGCGCGTCGACGATACCGTTGGTATTGCCGAACGGAAACGGGCTGAGAAACAGATCGGAACGATTGACGCGCGCCAGATAGCCCGCATATTCGTGAAAGCCATGGACGAAGGCGCGCGGCAGCGTCTGGCGGATCACATCGCGCATGCGTTCGAGCGGCAAACCGAAGGGCACGCCGCTCATGAAGTGAAACTGGACCGGCGCCTCCGCACGCTCGCCGATTTCACGGCACGCTTCGAGAAAGCCGGGATTGAGCTTCATGGCGCTGGCCGTGATGACGATCTCCAGCGTCTCGCGTGACGGCGGAATCTCGGCGACGATGTCCGGCAGCGCCACCGACGGCCGGTACGGTTGACCGTCTTTCGGCAGCTTCATCAGACGCTCGCTGAAACAGGCGGCGTCGCCGACGTAGTCTTCCTCCACGCTGACGCAATCGATCTTGTCCGAGTGCGTGGTGGCCGGGTGGCCGAGTCCGGCGATTTGCAGCGGCGCGATGCGCAGGTTCGACATGAACACCGTGAGCGCGAACATGCCGACGCTCGGCATATAGAGCACGTCGGGCTGTTCCGCCTCGGCGAAATCGCGAATCGTTTCAAGACATTCCCCGATATATTCCGGCTCTTCCAGTTCGATGAAACGGTCGAACACCGCGCGCCCGATATCGTCGACGGCGTAGCCGAAGCCGAACGCCACCACTTCGAAATGCTCGCGCGCGGCTTCGAGCGTGAGCGAGTGCGTGCGGTAGATAGAGTGGGCGCCGCTGAACCATTCGAGCACGACCACCATGAGCGGTTTTTTGCCACTTTGCTTGCGGCTTTTCGCGCGCGCCGGTCTTGCCGCGGGAATATCGGTCAGTCCCAACTGGTCCAGCTTGCGGCGGACCAGCGCATTGATGTCCCGCTTGATCTCGTGCCGCCGCGGCGTGTCCGCGTAGCTGCAGAACATATAGGCGTTATGCAGCAGGGCGGTGGGCAGCTCGTCGAGGTCGTCGATCTGCTGCAGTTTGCCGGGCAGCCATTCCATTAGCGCTTCGCGCTTGAGGTGCGCGCTCGCCGAGCCCTTGAAGACCGGCGCCAGCAAAACAAGTGCAAGACAGGCGGCGAGCGATTTGTCATAGGCCCACAGTGCGGCGAAGTCGAGTTCCAGTTCGGACTCGGTCGAATAGAGTACGCAGAGTTTTTCGATGAAGCTGTCACCGGGCAGAAACTGCGTGTTGTCCGGACCACGCGGATTCAGGTGACGGCTTACGTGGTCCGCATTGCCGAACGGCGTGCAGGCAAACACCAGTCCAATCCATTCATGCAGTGTCAGGAGCAATCTGAAACACTCGGGCGGCAACTGGAATGTCGGGTCCGCGAACAGGGTCGAAGCCGCGCTCGCGAGGCGTGTGCAGAAGCGCTTGCGTTGCTCGTCGGGTGGCAGATCGGCCATGCCCGAGGCGCGAAAGCTGCCGTCCAGTTCGCCGCGCTTCTGTTGCAGGAGCGCCAGCGCGGCAATGAACTGGATCGCGGCTTTTACATGCTGCCGCGTGTAGACGAGCTGCTCGAAATGATCGAGCGAAAAAGTGGATTCTTCCATCTGCCGACAAGTCCAGAATTTGCATGACTAACTAATTGAAACGGAGTTAGCCGGAGCGTGGAATTATCTCAGCCGATGGGTCCCAAAACTGCTCGCCAGATGAGTTTGCGAAATTTCAGCGTCGAAAGAAGCCGTCGGTTCAGAACGCGTAGTACGGCCCCGGGCCCGCGGACGTCTCGCGCGACGCGATGGCGGTATAGACGCGTCGTCCGAAGAAGAACGGCAAGCCCCAGCCGAAGCCGCTGCTGGCCACGCCGGCCAGATTGTTGAACGCGTTGTTCGACGACGCGAACAGCGCGCTCGAATTGCCGATCGCAAACGACACCGTGTTCGACGCGCCATCCGTACCGGTGATCGCGGCGTTCGCGGCTTGAGTCGAAGCCGGGCAGTACCAGAGGCCGCACTGCGGGAACTGGCTCGTGCGGAAGAACAGCCCATTCGAGCCGCTGTCGACATAGCTCTGCGAATAAGTCTGCCCGCCGCTCGTGGTGACGACGTAGCCCGTCACAGGATTCGCCTTGAGGACGCTGGCGCCGTTCAGCGTGTTGTTGGCCTGGGTGCCGATGCCGAAGATCATCGAACCGGATACGCTGGCCGCGCCGGCATCGGCGATGGCCGGCAGGTCGATCACCACGCCGTTGTTGTCGAGTGCAAAGCGGCTGACCGGATTGGTCACCTGCTGCGCGAGGGCTTGCGTGCTGGCGAGGCAGGCGCCGCTGGCGTCGCAACTGTAGTACCAGCGCGGCAGCGCGGCGCTGACGCAGCCGCTGCCGCAGTCGGCCGCGAACAGGCCCACGCCGAGAATGCCGTTCGAGCGCAGACCGGCCACCGTCTGCATGGCGCGGCCGGATCCTGTGCAGTCGGCGGGCACGGTGGAGAGCGCGGGATCGGCGATCGTCTGGATCGGGATCGAGGCGGCCAACTGGCCCGCCATGCGGACGTCCGCGCTGCGCACCGCGCCCCACGTATAGCCGCCGCCGAACACCGCGCATTCGCCCGCAATCCCGCTGCCCGACGCGATCGCCGCGAGCGGCAGGTCTGCCGGCAATGCGGACGCGAGAATCCTGAGTCCGTGCGAGCCGGTGTCGACCTGGATATTGTCGATCGTTGCGCAATGGCTGGTGCCGGGCTGGCAGACGGTGACGCTCGTCGTCAGCATGTTGCGCGTCAGCCCCGGCGCGGCGCTGACGGCGATCGGCTGGACGTTGGGCGTATTTGACCGCGGCACCGAGGCGCGTGGACTCGCGCCCGAGGCCTCAGGCGGCGCGGCGGCTGCCGGCGCGCTGGCGGCGTTTGGGCTGCTGCCCGGTGCGGCCGAGCCGGCCTGGGACGTGGCGGCCGGTGCGCCGCCACCACCGCCGCCGCATCCCGCCAAGGCGACGCAGACCAGCAGCAGGGCATAAAAGGAAAGGGTGGATTTCATGGCGTGGCCCATGTTCGTGGGGACGTAGTTCTGATGCAGGGTGTTTGCGCGGGGGCGCATCACTGGAAATCGTCGGCTGTCACGCCGGGCGGGAGCGCCGTCGGCAGCCATGCGCGGCCCGCGTAGCCGCGCATCGGGCCGCCGGATTCCACGATCACGTCCGGCCGCGCCACCCGTGAGACATGCAGATTGCCGTCCGCTGTCGCCGCGGCTGCGCCGGTGCGATACGAGTCGGCGTACTTGCCGAGCAGCGCGGGCAAGTCCGGCATGGTCGGGCCTTGCCACGCGTAGGCGATGATCTGGCCGGTGCTCGTTGCGTACTCGGCGATGGTGGTGTTGCCCGCGTCGATGAGCGTGCGCATGCGCAGCGCCCCGTTCAATATGGCGCGCGGCGCGCTGGCGCTCGCCTCCGCTTTAGACGGCATGACGCCCCCCAATTCGGCGCGCGCATCGAGGCTCGCGGACAAAGCGGCAAAAGCAATCGCCGAGGCTGCGAGAGTCGGCGTAAGAGTAGGCAATGGCATGACAGTCGGTCCCGTGGCTGAAGTACTCAAAGGCTTCTGGTGATGTCGATTTCAAGATATCACTCGGGTTTTTGAACCGTTACTGGAAGCCATATCCGGCTAATTCGATATATCGAAATTGGCCGTGAGCGGAGCTCGGAAAGTGCTGTCGAATCAATGATCTGACGATGGCGTAGGGCGCATCTGACACTGCGTTGGGAAATGTGGGCAAACGTTAAATATGCCGTGCGTCAGGTCGCTTTCAGGCGCGAAAACGAGCCGCTTGCGGCTCACGGAAAGGCTCACGGAAGTGGACGCTTCGGTGTCCTTCCCGCGTGTCGATTCCGCGTCGTTTGCACGCGTCTCGCGCTGCTCAATTCACGGACAAACCCGGGTTTTTGCACATGACTCGCCGGGATCGGTAAAATGTTGGGTTGATCCACGGAAACTTGCCGTGGCGTAGCGGAAGGATTCCCCGAACATGACTGATCTTCGTCTTACCAAGCGGTTTGCAGTAATGCTGATGGCAGGCGGTCTGGTCGCCGGCTGCGGCACGTCGTCGCCGACCAAAGTCGACTACAAGAGCGACTCGAAATCGAAGCAGGTGTCACTTGCCGTACCGCCGAACATGATCGATGAGACGGCCGATCAGCGTTCGTTGCCCCCGCAGGGCGGCGAAACCTCGTTGTCCACGCTCAAGCAGGTTCAGGCGCAAGCGCCGTCGGCCAATTCCGTGGTGGTGGCGCCGGCGGTCAACGGTATGCATATCCAGCGCGACGGCACGGAAAGCTGGCTCGTCATCGACAACAAGGCGCCCCAGCAGGCATGGCCGCAGATTCGCCGCTTCTGGCAGGAACAGGGCTTCCTGCTGGTGGTCGATCAGCGCGACAAGGGCGTGATGGAAACCGACTGGAACGAAACGCACGCGCAGATCAACGAAGGCCTGATCCGCAATACGCTGTCCAAGGCCATGGGCAACAGCTACGTGACCTCGGAGCGCAACAAGTACCGCACGCGTCTGGAAGCGGCACCGAACGGCGGCACATATGTGTTCGTCAGCCAGAAGGGCATGCGCGAGGCGCTGACCGGCACGAACAACGACTCGAGCACGTGGGTGGCGAAGCCGAACGATCCGGGCCTCGAGCAGGAATATCTGAAGCGCCTGATGGCGGCGCTGGCGCTGGCCGATTCGCGCTCGAAACCGGCTGATGCGCAAAACGCCGATCTGTCGGCCGGCGCGCAAACGGCGCCGAACGCGGCCACCGCGGGCGCCAAATCGGCGGCTGCGGCCACGGCGGCGCAAAACGTCTCGCTGTCCGCCCAGCAACCTTTGCCGGATGCTGACGCCAACGGCGCCGAAGCCCAGCTTTCGTCGACGGAACTCACGCTCGGCGAGCCGTACGACCGCGCATGGTTGCGCGTGGGCCTCGCGCTCGACCGCAGCAACTTCACCGTCGACGACCGCGACCTGACCCGAGGCCTGTACTTCGTGCGCTATGTCGATCCGAAGGACATGACGTCGGCGGAACAGGGCTTCTGGAGCCAGGTTTTCCACGGCAAGAAGGAAAAGGTTGCCAAGCAGTATCTGGTGAACGTGCGCGCGGTGACGCCTAACCAGACGCGCGTGGCCGTGGTCGACGACAAGGGCACGATTGACCAGAGCCCGCAGGCCAAGCAGATCATGAGTCTGATGGCCGACCAGTTGCACTGAGCAGGGCCGCCGCAGGCGGCAACGCTATCTGAAACCCGCCCGGGAAAGACTCCGGGCGGGTTTTTTTATGTCTGGAGATTCCGGCAATACCTGGCCGACACGCGATCGTCCGGCGCGTGCGCACGTCTTTTGCTTGGTTCTCCGAATACCGGTCCGAGCCGGCGTTCAACGGGAGATGGCCATGTTCGACGTGATTCCTTACTGGATGTGGGCGGCAAGCTTGCTCGTCCTGGCGCTGGTATGCGGCGCAGCCTTGAGCCCGCGTGAATCGCGGCGGCCAACCGGCCTGCGGGTTGGGCATGGCGCGGTTCAGCGCACGAAGTGGCCGACGCTTTGACCCGACCCGTCAACGAGGCCGCCTTGTGCGGCCTCATGTAACGTGACGTTACCCCGGTGACGTAACTTTCGATGCCTTCCTGAATACCTTCCTCCGCAACGTCCGGCGGCAGAAAAAACAATAGAAATCAAAAGTTTGCCGCTAGTTTTTAACAATACAGAAAAACTGGCACACAAGCTGCTTTTATAGGCTCATGGGGCCGGATTGCATGACCCGGCATGAGTTGGCAGCGATTCTCGATCGATGATCCCCAGCCATCCCAGACCATTCCAGCATCGGCCGACGAACCGGTGCTTTGCCCGATGACGGCCTGCGCACGTAGCGCGCGGCCTCGGTGGCCCCGTCGCCTATCCTCGTAGGGCGACGGTTTCGCCCGCACTCCGATATGGAGTGCGGGCTATTTTTTTAGTGTTCGGGATTCGTTGCGGCCGTCGGGGCGGCGGGAGAGATGACAGTCGGCGACGCCGGGCAAGCGTCGCGCGAAATGACGCGAGTATCAGGTATCGGCGCGGCGCGTGCCGAGCCACGGCAGCCGTTTGATCACGCCGGTGGCGAGCGCGGTGCCGACCAGGATCACGCCGCAGCCTTCCAGCATGCCGGGCGAGACACCTTCGCCGAGAAACAGCGCGCCCCACAGAATGCCGAAGATCGGAATGACGAAGGTCACCGTAATCGCACGCGCCGGTCCGGCCACCGCGATCAGATGGAAGAACAGCATATACGCGACGCCGGTACAGGCGACGCCGAGCGCGATCACCGCGCCCCATGCGTGCAGCGAGATCGGCGCGGCCGGCCAGTAGATCACGGCGAGCGGCAGCAGCACGATGGTGGCACCGGTCATCGTGCCGGTGGCGACGGTGAGGGCGTCGACGCCGGTCAGATGGCGCTTGGTGTAGTTGGCCGCGACGCCGTACAGCAAGGTGGCGCCGAGCGCGGCGCCCGCCGCGAGCGCCGTGGTGAGCGGCGTGGCTGGCGTGCCGTTGGGCGCGGCGATCTGATCCCATACCAGCATCAGCACGCCGAGAAAGCCGATCACCAGACCGAGCGTGCGCAGCGCGCTCAATCTGTCGCGAAGCCACAGAAAGCCGACCAGCGCGCCCCACAGCGGCGTGCTCGCATTGATCACGGACGTGACGCCCGCCGACAGCGTCAACTCGGCATAGGCGAACAGGCAGAAGGGCGCCGCCGAATTCAGGATGCCGACCACTAGCAGCGGGAAGGCCCGCGTACGCAGGATCGTCGCGGACTGGCGCAGCGGACGTCTCGCGATCAGCACGATCGCGAGAAAGGCTGCGCCGATGCCGACGCGCAGCGCCATCAGAGGCGCGACGCCGAAGTCGGTGACGCCGACCCGGATGAACAGGAAGGAGGCGCCCCACAGGGCGGCGAGGATCAGCAACTGGAGCAGGTTTTTAGCATTCATCGAGATGGCGCCGCGCGCGGTTGAGTCGCGACGCCTGTGCATCGTAGCAGCGCAGTCGTGCGAAACGTTTCAGGCTGGAATGAAACGGCAAGATCCGGGAGACGGAGGCGTTTGACAATCGGTGATCGTAAGCGCAGCGGCGGCCCGCGCAAAACGAGCAATTCTCACGCTGATGTGAGAAATATTGCGATCAGGATGGCGAAGCGGGGCGGAGATGCGGAGGCGGATGATAAAGCTCACGTCCGCAACGTGAATTTTTTTGCCGCAGCGCACCAGTCGCGGAGAGCCGGCGAACTCGCTCGAGCCTGTTCCGGCCAAAGCGACGCACGCCGGCGTCCACGCGGCCTCTGCCCGCCACTCGGAGCGCATCGCGTGAGTCGATCAAACGGGTTGTGCGGGCCGCGCAGCCCGCACAACCGGACCCGCCTCAATGCGGAATCATCCACTGCAAGAAATTCTGCTGCAGCCACACCAGCACGCCGAGCAGCACCGTCAACAGAATCGAATGCTTGAAGGTTTTGGCGAACACTACGCCTTCCTTGCCTTTGAGGTCGGTGGTCGCCACCCCGGTCGAAATGTTTTGCGGCGAAATCATCTTGCCCATCACGCCGCCCGACGAGTTCGTGGCCGCCATCAGAATCGGGTTGAGATTCAGTTGATTGGCCGCCACCACCTGCAGGTTGCCGAACAGCGCGTTACCCGAAGTGTCGCTGCCGGACAGGAACACCGCGACCCAGCCGAGGAACGCCGACACCAGCGGAAAGAACGGTCCGACCGACGACACGCCGAGGCCGAGCGTATACGTGAGCCCGGAATAGTTCATCAGATACGCGAGCCCGACGATGGTCGCCACCGTCAGGATGGCGATACGCGTCTGCACCCACGTATCGGCGATGGCCGCGCCGAACTCGCGCGGGCTCAGTTTGACCACGGCCGCCGTAATGAGCGCGGCGACCAGGATGGCGGTGCCGGTGGCGAGCGGCTGGAAGTCCCATACCGCGCCGTACGGCGTGTTGTACAGGGTGATGAAGACGGCCTTGTCGAGCCCCGGCCACGGCACCTTGACGTCGCCGATCAGGAAGATCTTCGCCACGGTCCAGACGATCACCACCACCGACACGATGATCCACGGATACCAGCCCTGGCCGCCGCCGATCTTGCCGCGCACTTCACCCACGCGGTCGATGTTGACCGCGAACTTCGGATCCGCCGCGGGCTTCCAGACGCGCAGGAAGGCGATCGTCACAATGAGCGAGACCATCGACGACAACACGTCGGTCAGGCTGTAGTTCACATAGTTCGACGCGACGAACTGCGTCAGCGCGAAGCTCGCGCCCGACACCAGCAGCACCGGCCACACCCGCAGCATGTTGCGAAAGCCCGCATAGACGCCGATCACATAGAAGGGCAGCAGGAACGCGAAGAAAGGCAACTGCCGTCCGACCATCTTGGCGAGCGAATCGGCCGGCAAATGCGTGACCGCGCCGAGCACGGTGATCGGCACGCCGAGCGCGCCGAAGGCGACCGGCGCGGTATTGAAGATCAACGTGAAGGTGAGCGCTTCGAGCGTGGGAAAGCCGAGCAGAATCAGCAGCGAACTGGTGATGGCGACCGGCGTGCCGAAGCCCGAAATCCCTTCGAGCAGCGCGCCGAACGAAAACCCGATCACCACTAGCACCACGCGCCGGTCGTTCGGCAGGTTGTCGATCATCCACATGCGAAAGGCCGCGAAGCGGCCCGAACGTTGCGAGATGTTGTAAAGCAGGATCGCCGCGAACACGATCCACATGACCGGCCAGCAGGCGAACACGGCGCCGGCGACCACCGAGTCGACCGCGAGGCCCACCGGAAATTGCCAGACAAAGATCGCCACGATCAAACCGACGATCAACCCTGCGAGCGATGCCTGCCACGCCGGCCGGCGTGCCCAGCCGAGCAGAAGCAGCACGACGACGATCGGCAACGCCGCGACGAGGAACGATGGCAATAGCGAATTGCCGACAGGAGTGAGTAGTTGGTGAAACATCACGTCTCCTTCATTGTTGTTCGGACTCGACGCGGCACCACGCACTCCGGAGCGCGTCGCTATGGCATGACGGATGAGTGTCGCCAGCACGCGGGAGCGGCCGGGAGCGCTTTTTTAAACGGATACTGCATGTGGCTTACCAAGCATAGAACCCAGCCGGGCCGCGTCAAGAAGGGAAACTACGGGCGAAGCGGATCGGCGCCGGGAGCGCGGCTTGCGCGGGCCGTTGACGCGGCACGCAGCGCGCGATGTCGCGCGGGCACCGCACGGCACCGCGGGACTCTGCTGTGCAAGCGCATCGTGTGAAGATCAGGAGGTTGAACGGCGTAGGTGGCGTTAGTGCCAATGGCCATGGCCGCCCCATCCGCCGCCGTGGCCACCCCAATAACCACCGAATCCGACGCCGATCGACACCGACGGTCCATACCAACCCGGATAGCCGTAGTAGGCCGGGTAGACCGGTGGCGGATAGTAAACGGGCGCGGGTGCGACATACACGGGCGGGGCGGCGACCGCGTATGTCGGCGGCGAGGTTGCCTGACCTGTCTGCGCTTGTTGCGACTGCTGTGGTTGCTGTTGAGCCGCTGAGTAGTCGTCTTGCCCGACCGGGACTGCCTGTTGCGTTCCCGCTGCGGGGACCGCCGTCGCGTAATACGGCGAATAGCCCGCCGGATAGTAACCGTACGGGTAATAGCAGCCGGAGAGCGTGAGCAAACAGACCGCGCCGCCGAGCGCGATGCCTGCTTGCGAGAGACGTGGAAAAGACTGGGAAAAGCGCAGCGGCAACCGCTGACCGATCGCACACGCCGTGTTGATGAGGCGGGACTTCATGACGCGCTCCTGGTTGAATCGAACGCCGCAATCAGGGCGTCACGTCATGAGCTTACGCCGCCTCTGGGCCAACAGGATTGCAAAACCGTAACGGCTTATTTCGCCTCGTTGCAGCCGGTGTCGCGACCTGTTGCCGTACGCTTCATTTGTCGATTACTTGCCCACCTCATGACCAATGACGCCGCCCGCCGCCGCGCCGCCGAGCGTCGACAGCGCATTGCCGCCGATCGCCGCGCCCGCCGCGCCGCCCAGACCCGCGCCGATTGCCGTGTCGCGCCCCTGACGGCTCATGCCCTCACATGCGGAAAGGCTCACCAGGATGGCCGCGATGGCCGCAAACGTACCGATTTGACGTATCGATTTCATGATGTCGACTCCAGTAGTTATGGTCGGCAGTAAGCACCGCCCCTGCATTTGATGGTATCGCCGCATCCTGTATCCAGATGTGTGCGCTTGTCAGCGAACCGACGGTTTCGTAATCAAATGTTGTTCTTCATCTAGCACGCGGCGTGCCCGGGTCGCGCAAACGCAAAAGCCCGCCAGTGGCGGGCTTCGTTGCTGCAAGGAGAGGCTTGGCGGATCGGGTGGCGTAATGACGACGCCCGATCCGCGAGTCGAACCTTACTGCCGCTGATAAATCTCAGCGCCTTTCTTCATGAACTCGATCGACTTCACTTCCATGCCTTTCTTCAATGCTTCGTCGTCGGTGACGCCTTGTTGCGCGGCGAACTCGCGCACGTCCTGCGTGATCTTCATCGAGCAGAAGTGCGGGCCGCACATCGAGCAGAAATGCGCGACCTTTGCCGAATCCTTGGGCAGCGTTTCGTCGTGGAATTCGCGCGCCTTGTCCGGATCGAGACCGAGGTTGAACTGGTCTTCCCAACGGAATTCGAAGCGCGCCTTGGAGAGCGCGTTGTCACGCACCTGCGCGCCCGGATGGCCCTTCGCCAGATCGGCGGCGTGCGCGGCCAGCTTGTACGTGATGATGCCGGTCTTGACGTCGTCCTTGTTCGGCAGCCCGAGGTGTTCCTTCGGCGTGACGTAGCAGAGCATGGCCGTGCCGAACCAGCCGATCATCGCCGCGCCAATGCCCGACGTGATGTGGTCGTAGCCCGGAGCGATGTCGGTCGTCAACGGTCCCAGCGTGTAGAACGGCGCTTCGTCACACCATTCCAGTTGCAGGTCCATGTTCTCCTTGATCAACTGCATCGGCACGTGGCCGGGGCCTTCGATCATGGTCTGCACGTCGTGCTTCCACGCGATCTGCGTGAGTTCGCCGAGCGTTTTCAGTTCGCCGAGCTGCGCTTCGTCGTTGGCGTCGTAGATCGAGCCGGGACGCAGGCCGTCGCCGAGCGAGAAGGCCACGTCATACGCCTTCATGATTTCGCAGATGTCTTCGAAATGCTCGTACAGGAAGCTTTCCTTGTGATGCGCGAGGCACCACTTCGCCATGATCGAGCCGCCGCGCGAGACGATGCCCGTCATGCGCTTGGCCGTGAGCGGCACGTATTGCAGACGCACGCCCGCGTGAATCGTGAAGTAATCGACGCCTTGCTCGGCCTGTTCGATCAGCGTGTCGCGGAAGATTTCCCACGTCAGGTCTTCGGCCTTGCCGTTGACCTTTTCCAGCGCCTGGTAAATCGGCACCGTGCCGATCGGCACCGGCGAATTGCGGATGATCCACTCGCGCGTTTCGTGGATATGCTTGCCGGTCGACAGATCCATCACCGTATCGCCGCCCCAGCGGATCGCCCACGTCATCTTGTCGACTTCCTCGCCGATGGAGGACGTCACCGCCGAGTTCCCGATGTTCGCATTCACCTTCACGAGGAAGTTGCGGCCGATGATCATCGGTTCGCTTTCCGGGTGATTGATGTTGTTCGGGATGATCGCGCGGCCGCGCGCCACTTCTTCGCGCACGAATTCCGGGGTGATCGCCGTGAGGCCGTTCGGGCCGAACGCGCTCGCGCCGAATGCCTGGCCCGGGTGCTGGCGGCCCATCATCGCCGCGAGCTTTTCGCCGTTCGGGCCGCTCGTTTTGAGGCTTTCCAGATACTCGGCACGGCGCTGGTTCTCGCGAATCGCGATGTATTCCATTTCCGGCGTGATGATGCCTTTCCGCGCGTAGTGCATCTGCGAGACGTTCTTGCCGGCGATCGCGCGGCGCGGCGTGCGATGCAGGCCCTTGAAGCGCAGATCGGCGGTGGCCGTGTCGGCTGCGCGCTCGCGGCTGAAGTCGCTCGACAGACCCGTCAGCGCTTCGGTGTCGCCGCGCTCTTCGATCCAGGCCTGGCGCAGTGCGGGCAAACCGGCGCGGATGTCGATCTTCGCTTCCGGATCGGAGTAAGGGCCCGACGTGTCGTAGACATAGACCGGCGGATTTTTTTCGCCACCGAAGCTGTCGGGCGTATCGGCCTGCGAGATTTCGCGCATCGGCACGCGGATGTCGGCACGCGAGCCGGTCACGTAGACCTTGCGGGAATTCGGCAGCGGCGCGACAGCGGCTTCGTCGACGTGAGCGTCGGCGGAAAGGAACTTCGGATTGGCGTTCATCTGTATCTCCTATGCAAAGCTATATGGGGCGGCTAAGCAGGAGACGAGACGGAAGTAGTCGGAATTCGCGAGAGATGAGGCGATAAGGCTTGGGTGCGAAATCCGTACGCTTCCCTGCGCTGGCATTATCCAGATCAGGTTCAAAGGGTATTTCTCACCCACGCAGCACGGACCTCCGACCTCCGTGCGACGCAGGACCCCCGCGTTAGCAGCGCACACGATACACCGGCCGCCCGCTGCTTGGCAACCCATCTAGAAAATTCGAATGACGGAAATAGCAGCAGGCCGCTACGCGCTTCTGTGGATCGACGGGGCAGCCGGAGATGATGCCGAAAAAATTACGCGTGACGTGCGGGGCGTTGCTTACAACGTGAAATCGTCGGCGGCTTCGGGCTGAAACAGGATCTTTTCCAGCTTCAGCACTTTCTCCGTGCCGCTCGGCGGCGTGAAGCGGATGCGCTCGCCGCGTTTGGCGCCGAGCAAGGCGATGCCGGCGGGCGAGAACACATTCAGGCGGCCGTGCGCGAAGTCCGCATTGGGCGGATAGACGACGGTCCAGGTCATCTCCTCGCCGCTAGTTTCGTCGACCAGCGTGGCTTGTGAGTTCATCGTGACGACGTTGGCCGGAATCTCGCGCGAATCGACGATCACGGCGCGTTCCAGCACGTCGTCGAGCATGTCTTGCAAATGCGCTTGCGCGCCGGCTCTGGCAGCGTGTTTCTCGAGACGGGCGACGTCGAGTTCGGTGAGATAACAGGTTTTCGTCTTTTTCACGACGGGTACTCCAATTCGATCTACATTTGAGGAAACAGCGTGCGGATGAGATCGGCCCGGAGCCCGGCAACGCGGCTCAGGCAATGGAGCGAGCAGCGTTAGATCGGGCGCCGGGCGGCGTGGAGCGGGAGCGTTCGGGACGGCTCGCCGGCGCGACGCGGCATGAGTTCCGCGCGCGCGCAGCCGGTTGCGCGACGGGGGCGCAAGCGGAAGAAGGCACGGGAAGTCGGAAAGCGCATCGAGGTAGCCGGCGGGTAACGAAAGAGAGTGAAGAGGACGCCGCCATTCATCTGACTGAACGCGCGCAATAGAAAGGCTAATGTTAGCACGCGAGTCGTGCATCGCCCGGCGTCTTCGCGCTTCAGGAAAAAAGTTGGAACGGGCTGTCATAACCGGGCGTGCGGTTCGACAAACGTGCAGATCCTGATTGGAGCACGCCATGCAAACCGCCGGACCCCGCCGAGACGATCGGCGCTTCACTCGAAGCATCGCGCTCGCTGTCGCGCTGACCACGCTTGTGACCAGCGGTCTCGCGGACGCGGCCGGCGCCATCTGCAGCGCGCATAGCCCGGCGCATCGCGTGGCGCTGGTCGAGCTGTACAGCAGTGAAGGCTGCAATAGCTGCCCGCCCGCCGACAACTGGCTGAGCCAATGGAAGAACAGCGGCGCGACGCAAAGCATCGTGCCGTTGGCGCTGCACGTGGATTATTGGAACAGTCTCGGCTGGACCGACCGCTTCTCGCAACATCGTTTCACCGAACGTCAGCAGGCGCTCACCGATCTTGCCGGCGGGCACACCATCTACACGCCGGAAATCTTCGTCTCGGGACGCGAGCTGCGTAGCTGGTCGCAACGCGACAGTTTCGAGAGCCGCATCGGCAAGGTCGTCGCCGAGCCGGCGCAGGCGAACGTCGCACTAGAACTCAAAGCGCAGCAGGCGTCGGGTGCGTTCGACGTCACGGCGCAATTCACGAGCAAGTTGGCGGACACGGCCGGCCAACTCGACGCCTACGTCGCTGTCTATGAAAACTCCCTGAGCTCGCAAGTCGGCGCCGGCGAAAACAGCGGCGTCACCTTGCATCACGAACGCGTCGTGCGGCAATGGATCGGCCCGGTGCCGCTCGTCGCGGGCGACGCACAGATTCGCCGCGATATCCGCATCCAGGACGCCGTCGCAGATGCCAACCTCAACGCGCCCGCCGACCGCTTCGGCGTGGTCGCCTTCGTCGAAAACGCGGCCACCGGCGATGTACTGCAGGTGGCCGAACTGGCCGCGTGCCATTGATCGCCGCGTCCGCGCTCACAGGAGAGTTTCATGGCAACCCATCATGCACTTCGCGACAGCGTGCCGTCGGCCCAGCCGAAAAACAGCGGTGCGATTCATCCGCTGTGGGTGCGTCTCACGCATTGGCTCAACGCGCTCGCGGCCATCCTGATGATGCTGTCGGGCTGGCGCATTTACGACGCTTCGCCGATCTTCCCGGCGTTCCATTTTCCGCCCGCCATCACGCTCGGCGGCTGGCTCGGCGGCGCGCTGCAATGGCATTTCGCGGCGATGTGGCTGCTGGTCTTCAACGGTCTGCTGTATCTCGCGTTGAACCTCGCGAGCGGGCGCTTCGTGCGCAAGTTCCTGCCGGTGTCGCCGCGCGCCGTGCTGCACGATTTCGTCGCCGCGTTGACCGGCAAGCTCTCGCACGCCGACTTGCGCGTCTATAACGCGGTGCAGAAATTCGCCTACCTGTTCGTGGTCTGCGATCTGATCGTGCTGGTGCTCTCGGGTCTCGCGATCTGGAAGTCGGTGCAGTTTCCGCTGCTGCGCGAACTGATGGGCGGCTACGACAACGCGCGCATCGTCCACTTCTGCGCGATGTCGCTGATGGCCGCGTTCATCGCCGTGCATCTGGTGATGGTGGCGCTCGTGCCGCGCTCGCTGCTCGCCATGTTGCGCGGCCGCTGAGCCGTTCATCCGCTAAAGCGAACATTACGGATACCGAATCATGAACCAACCCGCTCGAAACTCCACTCGTTCTGCCGGCCAGAAGCTCGACAGCGAATCGATCCTGATCGACGCGCGCCGCGAACTCGCGATGCCGTCGCGGCGTCTGTTCGGCAAACGCCTTCTGACGCTGGGCGGCCTGTCGATGCTGACCGGCTGCTCGCTCACCGATGACGACTCGGTCAACAAATTCCTCACTGCCGTCTCGCGCCTGAACGACCGCGCGCAAGCGGCGTTGTTCGATCCGAAGCAACTTGCGCCGACCTACACCGAAGCGCAGCTCACGCGGCCGTTCCCGTTCAACGCGTTCTACGGCATCGACGACGTACCCGAAGTGAACGGCGCCGACTACAAGCTGCAGATCAGCGGACTCGTGACCGGCCAGCGCGTCTGGACGTTGCCCGAACTGTACGCGCTGCCGCACGCCGAGCAGATCACACGGCATATCTGCGTGGAAGGGTGGAGCGCGATCGGCCGCTGGGGCGGCACGCCGTTTGGCGACTTTCTGCGGCGCATCGGCGCGGACACGAGCGCGAAGTACGTCGGCTTCAAATGCGCCGACGACTACTACGAAAGCATCGACATGCCGACCGCGCTGCATCCGCAAACGCTGCTCACGTTCTCGTACGACGGCGAGCGCCTGCCCGCGAAATACGGCTTTCCGATGAAGCTGCGCATGCCGACCAAGCTCGGCTACAAGAATCCGAAGCACATCGTCGAGATGTTCGTCACCAACACGTATCCCGGCGGCTATTGGGTCGACCAGGGCTACAACTGGTTCGGAGGCTCCTGACGCGCGGGGGTCGGCGCCGCTGGAACGGCGGCGCGACCTCGGACGGCAGAAGCTTCGGAAATACGCCGGCTGGCGCTCTGGCCGGTTTTGATTCATCCATAACCAAGGAGTCATCCCATGAAAAAGTTCGCACTTGCAGCACTGACCATCGCTCTCCTGACCAGCGGCGGTGCCGCGTTCGCCCAGGCAAGCGGCGCCATGTCCAACGATTCGATGTCGAAGGACACCATGTCGAAAGATGCCATGTCCAAGGACAGCATGTCGAAGGGCGGCATGAAGAAGGACACGATGAAGCATGACAAGATGAAAAAGGGCGACGCGATGGGCATGAAGCACGAAGCATCGGGCGCGATGGCCAACTGAGCCGTCCTGACTATGCGGCCCGCATAGCGCGAGCGCGCCGGGCCCGCACGACAGAAAGCCGGGGCATGTCCCCGGCTTTCTGTTGCAAGTACGCCAACAAGTTACGATTCTTTCAAGCGACGCGGTGGGCGCTTACTGCATAATGCGATGCGCGCCAAACGTTTGGCGCGTGTTCGCCGTGGCTCGATCAGTCCCGATCGCCGCGGCGTTGTGGCCCCATTGGCCATCTATCGTCCTTCCGTTCCACCGACATGTCCGCCAGCCTCGCCCGTCAGACCGCATCGCCCGTGCGGTGTCCGCCATCCCGCCTAAGGGTCTTCAGCGGGGGCGCAGCACCTCGAGCGGCTTGGACGGGTTGAACGCATGTCGCTGCAATTCCTGAATCGTTTTTCGCGTGGTTTCCCGATCCGTCTGCCGCAATCGCGCAACGGGCAGATCGCGCTCGCGCTCGCCGTCGTCTATCTCGTGTGGGGTTCGACGTATCTCGCCGTGCACGTCGCGCTCGGTTCGTTTCCGCCGCTGCTGCTCTCCGGGATGCGCAACCTGTTCGCCGGCGTAGGGCTGTTCATCTTTGCCGCGCGTCGCAATCCGGTCTGGCCGAGCGCCGCCGAAATCCGCAACGCCGGGCTCGTCGGCACCATGCTGGTCGGTTTGTCGAGCGGCATGCTCGCCTATGGGATGCGCACCGTCGGCACGGGCACCGCCGCGGTCATGGTCGCGACCGTGCCGCTGTTCGCGACGGTGATCGCGGCGGTGGCGGGGCGCAAGATCGGCCGCGGCGAGTGGTTCGCGGTCGGGCTCGGTCTGGTCGGCATTGCGATTCTCAGCCATGGCGACAGCGCGCCCGGCTCGGCAGGCGGGAGCCTCGCGATTCTGTGCGGCGCGCTTTTTTGGGCCGGCGGCGCGCATCTGGCCGGGCGTCTGAAGCTGCCCTCGGACCTGTTTCTCTCGACGTCGCTGCAAATCGGCCTGGGCGGCGCGATGTCGACGCTGGTCGCGTGGGTCTCGGGCGAGCGGATGCTCGAAGTGCATTTCCTGCCGGTGCTGGCGTTCATCTACCTGATGCTGATCGGGACGATGGCCGCTTATGTGGCGTACGGTTTTCTGATCCGGCACACCAGTCCGATCATCGCCAGCAGTTGCATGTATGTGAATCCGGTGGTGGCCGTCGCGCTCGGCGCGCTGCTGCTCGGCGAGCCGGTCACTCATTCCACGGTGGTCGCGACGATCGTGATTCTGGCGAGCGTGGGGCTGTCTTTCTGGTTCGATTACCGCAAGAAGGGACTCGCCTGAGTTTGGCCTGAAGCGGGCGACGACCCGCTTGCTTCACAGCGCCGCCGCCACTTCCGCGCCTTCGCGAATCGCGCGTTTCGCATCCAGTTCGGTTGCCACCTTCGCACCGCCGATCACGTGATAGCGCGGGCCGTCGGCGTGGTCCGTCTTCGCGTCCGCCGCTGTCTGCGGAAGCAGATCGCGCAGCGATTCCTGCCCCGCGCACACGACGATCGTGTCCACCTCCAGCCACTCTTCGACGCCTTCACGCGCGATCTTTAAGCCGCGCGCACTGATCTCCCGATACGACACGCCGTCGAGCATCTTCACGCCGTTTCTCGCGAGCGTCGCGCGATGCACCCAGCCGGAGGTCTTGCCGAGTCCCATGCCGAGCTTGCCGGCCTTGCGCTGCAACAGCCAGATCTGCCGCGGCGGCTGCGCCGGCGCGGGCGGCTTCAGCCCGCCGCGTTCCCGCACGGCCAGATCGACACCCCATTCGTCGAGCCACGCATCGCGCGGCACGGGCAGTGGCTCGCCCGTGCGATGCAGCAGAAACTCGCTGACGTCGAAGCCAATGCCGCCCGCGCCGATTACGGCGACGCGCTGACCGACCGGCGCACCGCGCAGCACATCGACATAAGACAGCACGTTCGGCCCGTCGATGCCGGCAATCGCCGGCCGCCGCGGCACGATGCCGGTGGCGACGATCACGTCGTCGTAAGCGCCGGCGGCGAGCAGCGCGGGATCGACGCGCGTCTCGAGCCGCACGTCGACGCGATGGCGCTGCAACTGGCTCTGAAAATAGCGGATCGTCTCGCTGAACTCTTCCTTGCCCGGCACGCGCATCGCCAGATTGAACTGGCCGCCGATCGTTGCGCTTGCATCGAACAGCGTCACGCGATGCCCACGCGCGGCGGCCACGGTCGCCGCCGACAATCCCGCCGGACCCGCGCCGACCACCGCGATCGAACGCGCGGCCTGCGCGCCGGCGACCGGCCGGTAGATCAGTTCGGTTTCGCGCCCCGCGCGCGGATTGACGAGGCAGGTGGCGCGCTGGTTCTTGAACGTGTGATCGAGACAGGCCTGATTGCAGGCGATACAGGTATTGATTTCATGCGCGCGTCCCTCGGCGGTCTTCACGACGAACTCGGGATCGGCCAGTAGCGGCCGCGCCATGGAAACCAGGTCGCCGGCGCCTTGCGCGAGCAGCGCTTCGGCGAGTTCGGGCGTATTGATGCGGTTCGACACGATCACCGGCACCTTGACGGCCGCCTTCAATCGCGCGCTCAGTTCGGCGAAGGCCGCGCGCGGCACCGAGGTCACGATGGTCGGCACCCGCGCTTCGTGCCACCCGATGCCGGTATTGAACATCGTCACGCCGGCCGCTTCGAGCGCCTGGGCGACCTGCACGGTTTCGTCCCACGTATTGCCGCCTTCCACCAGATCGATCAGCGAGATCCGGTACACGACGATAAAGCGTTCGCCGCACACCGCGCGCACCCGCTCGACGATCTCGCGCGCGAGCCGCATGCGGTTTTCGATGCTGCCGCCGTAGGCGTCGGTGCGGTGATTGGTGCGCGGGCACAGGAACTGGTTGAGCAGATAGCCCTCGCTGCCCATGATCTCGATGCCGTCATAGCCCGCGCGTTGAGCGAGGCGCGCGCAGCGTGCATAGTCGCGCACGGTCTTCGCAATGCCGGCGATGCTCAGCGCGCGCGGCTTGAACTTCGAGATCGGCGATTTGATCGCCGACGCGGAGACCACGAACGGCTGATAGCCGTAACGGCCCGCATGGAGGATCTGCAGCGCGATCTTGCCGCCTTCGGCGTGCACGGCCTCGGTCAACTTCCGATGATTGCGCAGATCGAGCACGGAATTGAGCGTGCCGCCGAACGGCAACAGCCAACCCTCGCGATTCGGCGAGATGCCGCCCGTGACGATCAGGCCGACGCCGCCCTTCGCGCGCTCGCGGAAATACGCGGCGAGCTTCGGGTAATTCCAGAAGCGGTCCTCCATGCCGGTGTGCATCGAACCCATCACCACGCGATTGCGCAGGCGAGTGAAGCCGAGGTCGAGTTCGGCGAGTAAGTGGTGGTAAGACATGCGGAGGACCGTGTAAGTATTGGGCGCGCACGAACAATACACCGCGCGGTGTGCCATCCCTCCGAGGAAAAATTCTAATCCTCGCAACTCGTTGCTCCGTAAGACATTCTTCAGCCGCCACAATCCATATCGAAGCGCGCGGCACGCGCATTGCTCGAAGCGAGCGTCCATCGACACGAACCGTGCGATGGCAGCAGGGATAGGAGGGGGCATTCCGTTTCGCAGAGCTGGCCTGAACCGTTCGTATGACCAACGAACAAGTGTCAGACGGCGTGTTGTGCGAAGCGGACGTCCACAAAATCAATGGGGCGTAAGCCCGACGAATCGATATAGGTGAACATAATGAAACTGATCCGAACCATGGTGGCGATGGCTGCCGTTGCATCCGTTCTGAGCGCATGCGGTGGCGGCTCTGACGACGTCGGTAAGGAACTCGGGCTGACCAATCCGGAGATCCATTTCATCCACGCCATTCCCAGCGGCCCGGCCGTCGACTTTCTCGTGAACGGCAGCGCGCCCTCGGGGCAGACCAACATCAGCTATAAGGGTGTGACGAACCTCACCAATATCAACACGGGCGCGACCACGGTCGCCTACTCCGCGACCGGCACGACGACCGCGCTCGCGAGCGGCAGCTTCCCGGATGTCGCGAAGGGCCACGAATACACCGTGCTCGCCTTGCCGGGTCTGACCGCGCCGGACATCGGCCTGATCGACGATCCGTTCGACAAGGGTCTGCTCTCGAATAGCGCGCGTCTGCGCGGCTTCAACGCGTCGGCGAACGCGACCAACCTCGACCTGTATCTGGTCCAGTCCACCTCGACCAACATCACCAACGTCTCGCCGACGATGGCCGGCGTGGCCTTCAAGAATGCAGTGCCGGCGAGCGGTCAGGATTCGATCTATGTGTCGGGCGGCACCTACGTGCTGATCGCGACCACGGCCGGCAGCAAGACGCCGATCTTCCAGTCGCCGGCCTTCACGCTGTCGAACAATGCCGACTGGCTGGTAACGTCGGTGCCGATCGCGGGCGCGCTGAGCCAGCTCGTGCCGGGTCAGATCCATTTGCTGGTTGCGCAGAACGGCAATACGCAAACACCGAGCGTCGAGTTGACGAACACGCTCAACGGTCAATAAGCGCTGACCAAAGCGCCGGCTGAGCGCATGCAATAAGTGGTAAGTCCTGGGGAGGACGGAGCGGCGATCCACGTGAGTGGATCGCCGCTTTGTTTGCGGCCTTGACCGGGTGATGGCCGACACCCGCAACACCCGCAACACCCGCGGCTTCTACAAGGCTTGGCAACACCCGCGGCCTCGACCACGGCCCGCGAAGACGAACAAAAACGGCCGCATAAAAAAACCCGCCACGGTGTCCCGCGGCGGGCTATCCCTGTCCTTCATGCCAGACGCTATCAAGCGCCCGGCGTCTGCTTCGTTATGCGCTGCTTATTTGGCCTTTTCGGCCGAGTTCGTGATGGCGTTGCCACCCTTCGAAATATCCTGCCCGGCCCCCGCCATCGTGTTGCAACCGGCGAGCGCAGCTGTCCCTGCAATGAGAAGCAAAGCGATCAGTCGATTCATGAAAGTTCTCCTTGTCGAGAATGCATTGGTTGACGTGCCCATCTTTACGGCACGCGCCAGCCGAGCTAGCTGCCGTCCGACCGGGGCTTACGCCAGTCGATCCGGTCTGATTGCATGGTAAAAAAAGGGCGGGGGCGGCGCTGTCGGCTGGGCTGCGATTTTCTTGTAGGCGTACTCCGGTGTTTGCGTCGGCGCACTCCTACAAGTCGCCGCAACGTTGCGCGAGACGTTGTTATACGGAGCTTCGCGAAGGCGTCGCCGGCGGCAGATCGACCGACGGCGTCGCGGTGCTCGCGCTCGGCATTTGCACGTGGATGTCGGTGCCGTTCGGCACGCCGCGCCGGATATCGAAGCGCCCGCCATGCGCGGCGACGCGCTGGCGCATGCCCAGGAGGCCGTGGGTGTGCGTGCGGTTCAGATCGGCCGGCATGATGCCGACGCCGTTATCGGCGATATGCAGCGCCACTTGGCCGTCGCCGATCTGCAAGGCAATCGATACCTTCGAGGCTCGCGCGTACTTGGCCGCGTTGGTAAGCGACTCCTGCGCGACACGGAACAGCGCGATCTCCGTTTGCTCGTCGAGCTTGATATCGTCGGCGGGCAGGTGCAGGTCGAGCGTCCAGTTGTTGCGCTGCGCGGCTTCGTCGGCGAGCGTGCGCAAGGCGGTGACGAGCCCGAAGTTGGCCAGCACCGTAGGCCGCATATCTTCGATGATGCGGCGCTTCAGCGCGATGCCCTGGTCGAGATTGGCGAGCGCCCGTTTGAGTTTCTCGGCGATGGCCGGCTCGCTGTCCTTCAGCTTGCGGTTGGCCCACGCCACATCCATTTTGCTCGCCGTCAGAATCGCGCCGAGTTCGTCATGCAATTCGCGCGCGAGCTGGGTCTTCTCGTTTTCGCTGACCGCCTGCAAGTGCCAGCCGAGCGCCTCGAGTTGCCGGGTGCGTTCGTTGACGAGCTGGTCGAGACTTTCCTGTTGTGTGATCAATTGACGCTGCACACGTGCCTGACGATCGATCTGAATGCCGAGATTGCGAAACAGCAGAATGAACAGCACGATGTTCAGCGCCGAGAGACCCGCTGCGCACAGCGTGGAGATGCGCTGATCGCCGCGGCTCGCGGCGAGCGCGTGTTGCGCGCGGCGTTCCTCGTTGTCGCGCAGCAGCGAGAGCGTGCTGTCCACCAGCGATGCGTCGGCGGGATTGGCCTCGCCCGCGCCGCCGCAAGCGGATAAGTCGAGCGGATGCGGCGCTACGCGTTGCAGCGCGGACGTGCCCGCGCCGATCCTCGCATCGATCAGGGCAAGAATCTGCGTGAAGCTGGCGAGCTCGGCGCTGTCCGCTTTGCCGCCACGGTAGAAGCGGTTCAATTGCTGTTCGCTCTGGCGGATGCGCACCGCGGTCGCGCAGAATTCATGCGCGGCGGCGTCCTGCTTCGTCAGAAGAAAGTCGCTTTGCTGGGCGCTCAGGCGCGATAGCTGGCTCGCCAGCGTGCTCAGTTGCACGGTGACGTCGCGCGCTTCGAGCGCGGTTTCGTATTCGGCGGCAATGCGCTGGCGCGCGGTCTCGAGTATCACGAGGCCGCCCACGGTAATGACGATCGCTACCGTCATGGCGATTGCCCAACTGCGGCTGCGCATCCAGTCGCTCAGCCGGGCGGCGGCCCCAGCCGTGGTGCGACCCGCGTCACCCGTGTCCGGCACGTTCTGCACATTTGGCACATTCGGCTCCTCTGATGGGGCATCAGTGTAACGTCCGCCGCATCCGGCGATGGTGCCGCCATCGCGCGGCAGTTGCGGCGCCGCACGTCGGCCTGGCGAGGCGATCGTGCGCGCCGTAACGCCGCCGTAATCCAATGTAAGCGGATTCTCACACGAAAACCGGCGTGCGTCGGAATGCGCCGCGCGTGGCTGATCGATAGGATGGACCTGATCGTTCAATCATTGTTTCGGGAGGAAGCCATCATGCTGAAATGGGCGTTGTTCTTCGCCGTCATCGCGGTGATCGCCGGTCTTCTCGGCTTTACCGGTGTCGCGGCGGGCGCGGCGGCGATCGCCAAGTTCCTGTTCGTCGTGTTCGTGATTCTGTGTGTGGTGTTCCTCGTGCTGAGCTTCGTGGTGACGAAAAAGATCGTCGATTAGCGCTGCTCGATGAGGAAGTAGCGAGCCGCTTTTCAACGTGCGAGAACGGTCCGCCAATCAGTGTCGTGTGCCCATGCCATGCAGATACAACAAGAAGGAGAGTCGTCATGCTTCACTATGCCATCGTCTTTTTCGTGATTGCGATCATCGCCGCCGTGTTCGGTTTTACCGGCATTGCAGCGGGCGCGGCCGAAATTGCCAAGATCCTGTTCTACATTTTCCTCGTCGTATTCGTGGTCACGCTGCTGCTCGGCGTCTTCCGAACGTAGACGGGTGGTCATTCGCGGCCAACGTTGCTTGTGCCGGCGCATCAGGCGCGATTCGTGCGTGATGCGCACTTCCCCCTCATACCGGATAAAGGAGAAATTCAATGTCGAAGTCATTAACTGCTCAGGGTGCACCGACTCAATCCAGCGATCCGTTCGTGATGGATCTGAAAAAGATTCGCGAAGACGCGCGCAAGCACATGTCGGATGGTCCGGTCACGCAATCCTACGGCGCGGATCGCGAGACGGTGCTGAAGCTGTGTAACGATGCACTGGCCACGGAAATCGTCTGCGTGCTGCGTTATAAGCGGCATCATTTCATGGCGAAAGGCATTAACTCCGAAGCTGTGGCCGCAGAGTTCGCCGCGCATGCTGCCGAGGAACAGCAACACGCCGACAGCATCGCCGAACGGATCGTGCAATTGGGCGGCGAGCCGGATTTCGCGCCGGACGGTCTGAAGACGCGCTCGCATTCGGAATACAAGGAAGGCGCGAACCTCACGGACATGATCAAGGAGAACCTGATCGCCGAGCGTATTGCGATCGATACGTACCGCGAGATCATTCGTTATCTGGGCGATAAGGACGTGACGACGCGTCGTATGTTCGAAGAAATTCTCGCTGTCGAAGAAGAGCATGCCGACGACATGGCGGATCTGCTCGAAGGCCGCGAGTAAACAACAGCGCGCAGCCGCGTGCGGCGGCGCGAAAAACGTACAACGCGGAAGCGAACAGCGCATTAAAGAAACCTGGCGCGACGGCAAGCGGCAGCGCTGTACATCTCGCCCCGCTCAGCCGGTTCGGGCAGCGTGGGGGACGGCGCTGAGGGCGCGGGCTGGCCGCAAGGTGTCCCGCCCCGGCATGCGCCGCCCGGTTTTCCCAATCGGGCAGAAGCCATGCCGGAGATCATTACAATGTCTGCTTTGGAGCGATTCCATTGTTTCATTGCACGGACACCAAACCGATGATTCGAGTGCTGATAGCTGACGACCATGCGATCGTCCGAGGTGGCTTCAAACAGTTCGTCGCCGACGAGCCGGATATGTGCGTCGCGGCCGAAGCGGCCACCGGCGACCAGACCATCAGTCTCGTGCGCGAACAGGCCTTCGACGTGGTGCTGCTCGACATCGCGATGCCGGACAAGAACGGCATCGACACCTTGCGCGTGATCAAGCAGGTGCGCCCTGAGCAGGGCGTGCTGATTCTGTCGGGCTACCCGGAGAGCCAGTACGCAATCAATCTGCTGCGCGCCGGCGCGAACGGTTATCTGAACAAGGACTGCGAGCCGGAGGAAATCGTGCGGGCGATTCGCGCGGTGGCGCGCGGGCATCGTTACCTCTCCGAGGCGGTCGCCGACACGCTCGCCGACAACCTCGACAAACCTGCGGCAGGGCGTCCGCACGAAGCGCTCTCCGAGCGCGAGTTCCAGATTTTCTGCAAGCTCGCGGCGGGGCAGATTCCCACTGACATCGCGGAGGAATTGCATCTTTCCGTGAAGACCGTGAGCACTTACCGGGCTCGCGTGCTGGAGAAAATGCGGTTGGCGAACAATGCCGATCTGACTTATTACGCGATCAAGAACGGCTTGATCGAATAATGGACGATCGAGATATTCCGATGAACAGCGAATCGAGCCCTGTTGCCGACCCAGCCCGCCACGCGCCGTTGCGCGTGCTGCTGATCGAGGATTCGCCGCTGATTCGCAGAAGCCTCGTGGAAACGATCGACGCGTCCGGCTTGCTCAAGGTCGCCGCATACGCGGATTCCGCTGATGAGGCTATTGCACTGCTGAGCGACGAGTCCTTCGACGCGGTGATCGTCGACCTGCAGTTGAAGCAGGGCTCGGGCGTGCCGGTGCTCGCCTACTTGCAGCGCGAAGGATTGATCGACAGGGTGTTCGCCGCGGTGCTGACGAATCACGCGTTGCCCGCTTACCGGGAGCGCTGCGAGCAATATGGCGTGCGGCACTTTTACGACAAGTCGTTCGAATTCGACCGCGTGATCGACGCGCTGCACGAATACGCGTACGCGCGAAGCAGCAAGTAAGCGCTCCGCGCCGTGCAAATAGCGTGGGCTAGTTCTCCGCGCGTGCGGGAAGCGCCAGATGATTCCACGCCGCCAGCCCCGCGAACACGATCCCGGCCACGCTCACACCAATCCATCCGAACGCCGGCCACACCACAGCGCCGACACCGGAGCCGAGTGCTCCGCCGATGAAATACGCAACCATGTACACCGTATTCACGCGGCTGCGCGCGTCCGGCTTGAGTGCGTAGATGCGCGACTGATTGGAAATCTGCGCGGCCTGCACGCCGATATCCAGGATGATCACGCCGACCACGAGTCCCGCGATGCTCTTCGCCGATACGCCGAATACGACGAACGAAATCGCCACCAGCACGATCGACAGGGTGATGATCGCGCGCGGTCCGCGGCGATCGGAAAACTTGCCGGCGAGCGGCGCGGCCATCGCGCCTGCCGCGCCGACGATACCGAATAGCCCGGCTGCCTGCGGCCCGAGATGAAACGGCGCGCCGGCCAGCAACAAGGCCAGCACCGACCAGAAGATACTGAATGCCGCGAACAGAGCCGCGCCGGTGAGCGATGCTTCGCGCAGCTCACGATGCTCGACGATCAGATGCCACATCGACACCAGCAGCTTGCCGTAGGTTAGCGTCGACGTCGGCTGGCTTTTCGGCAGCCGCGTCATGATGACGGCCGCCAGCACCAGCAGCGCGACCACGGACGCGCCGAAGACCGCGCGCCAGCCGAAATATTCGGCGATCAGGCCCGACGCCGTTCGCGCCAGCAGAATCCCCAGCAGCAAACCGCTCATCACCGTGCCGACCGCGTGGCCGCGTTCGGACGGCGGCGCGATTTCCGCCGCGAACGGCACCGCTTGCTGCGCGATGGTGGCGAGCACGCCGATCGCCAGGCTCGCGACGATCAGCACGGTCAGCGTCGGCGCCGCAGCCGCCACGACCAGCGCGACGCAGATGGCGGCGATCTGCAACAGGATCAGACGACGCCGGTCGAAACGGTCGCCGAGCGGCGCAAGCAGCAGCATGCCGGCCGCGTAGCCGAGTTGCGTGACGGCCGGCACCGCGCCGACCCACGACGCACTGTGCGGAAACGATTGGCGGAAGTCGTCGAGCAGCGGCTGGTTGTAATAGATGTTCGCAACCGAGACACCGGCGATGGTGGCGAGCAGAAACAGCAGGCCGCGCAACGACCGGTCGGAGGAAGCGGGAGTGGACGCGTTGGAAGTGGACATGAGAGGGTGCAGTCGACGGACCGGCCCATGCGCGGTCCTCAAGCGTGCCGATCATACCGGAGCACGGCGGATCGTGCTGACGGCTACGAGGCGGAGCAGCACGTTGGCAGTACTGGCCTCACAACGCCTTGCCAACAAAATGAGATGGTTGTTCGGCTTTCGTTCGTAGAATCGGCGCGCCTTATCCGACCGACGATTATCAGAACGACTCCATGACACCGATTACGAAACATGAACCTCGACGCATAGGCGGTTCGCTGCTCGTCGCGCTGATTTGCCTTGCGGCGTGGGCGCTCCATACCGCGATCGCGATGCGCGATCCGCTAAAACTCATGCTCGAATGGGAACTGCTGGCCGTGTTCGCGCGGCCCGAGACGCACGGCTGGTATCGCACCGTGATCGTGATGGTGGGCTGCGACGTGCTCACGGGCCTGTTCATCGTCGTGGGCATGGGTTGGCTGGCGCTGCTTGCATGGCGCAAGTCGCCGCGTTTTACCGCGCACGTTCAGGCCTGGCTGCTGGCGATTGTCGCAATGCGCACCGGCGCGTATCTGCTCGGCGATTACATGACGCACGCGATCGGCATCGACATCGACATTCCATTCGACGGCTTCATTCAGGCTGTCGTGGCGGCCGCGCTCGGGATTCCGTATTTCAGGCTTTCCCGGCGCGTTCGCGAGACTTTCATCGACGCCTGACACGCAGGCGTCAATCGATCAGATCACCTTCGGGCTCGTAAAACGGATACGGGCCATCGGCTCTCTCGACATACGCGTGATGCGTGACGATGCCGGTCGCCGGATCGTAGTGATGCAGCGCATACGCGGGCGGTTCCATCATGAACGCGGACGGCGCATCGTCGCGCAGATCGAGCGCGACCTGATGCGCGGGCGCCGGCACCGCGGAGGCGATCGTGCCGCCGAAACGCACGAACATGGGTCGGTGCACATGCCCGCAGATCACCCGCTCCACATTCGGATAACGCGCGATCAGCGCGGCGAGTTTGTCGGCGGCGGCGGGATCGAGCCGCAGTTCGTCCATATGCCCGATGCCGCACACGAACGGCGGATGATGCAACGCGACCACCGTCGGTTTGCCCTGGGCCGCATCGAGCTGCGTGGCGAGCCACGCGAGCCGCGCATCGCACAGATCGCCGGCGCTTTGTCCCGGCACCATCGAATCGAGTGCGATGATCCGCAGCGGTCCGACATCGACGGCGTATTGCACGAACTCGCCACCGCTTTGCAATTCCTTGCGATCGGGAAACGCGGCGCGCAACGCAGTACGTTCGTCGTGATTGCCGACCAGCATGAAGTAGGGCATCTCTAGCGGCGCGAGCAGTGTCTTGAGGTGTTCGTACTGTTCCGGATCACCCTGATCGACGAGGTCGCCGGTCATGATCACCGCGTCGGGACGCGGCTCCAGCGCATTGAGGGCGGCGACGCAGCGTGCGAGATAGGCGCCGGTGTCGACGCGACGATAAGCGAGCGCGCCGGGTCGTTTGATATGCAGGTCGCTAATTTGGGCCAGCAGCATGGGGATGTCCTTGTTATAGCGCGCCATAAAAACAGCGCGGCTTCATTACGATAGCGCAATCAGCGCGTCCTGCGCGATGGAAATGCCGACCGGCGTGCCGCGCGCCAATTCCACACGGCCGGCTACGTCGATCAGCAACGCGTCCGGCGCGGCGCCGCCGACCGTCAGACGCGTGCGCTCGCCGAGAAACGCGGTGCTTTCGATATGTCCACGCAATTGCGCGTGAGCGGGATCGGCCAGATAAGCGTCTTCCGGGCGGAAGAAAATTTCGTGCGCCGAGTTCGCGTGCGCGGAGCCCGCGGGCAGCGGCACGGCACCGCCCGTGGTACTCAGCATGCCGTCGCGCCGCTCGCCCGCAAGCCGGTTGATCGTGCCGACGAACTGCGCGACCGTGCGATTGGCGGGCCGGTAATAGATCTCGCGCGGCGAGCCGATCTGTTCGATACGCCCCGCGCTCATCACGACGATGCGGTCGCCCAGTTCCATCGCTTCGGCCTGATCGTGCGTGACGTAAACCGTCGTGATGCCCAACTCGCGCAGCAGCGTGTTCATCTCGCTGCGCAAGGTGTCGCGCAGACGGGCATCGAGGGCGGTCAACGGTTCGTCGAGCAACAGCACGCGCGGCTGCACGGCGAGGGCGCGAGCGAGCGCCACCCGCTGACGCTGACCGCCGGAAAGCTGATCGATAGGCTTATCGGCGTGGGCGGTGAGACGCATCATGCCGAGCAGTTCGTCGACGCGTTGCCGCGCCGTTTCGGCCGGCACGCGCTTGATTTTCAAACCGTAGCTGATGTTGCCGCGTACCGTCAGATTCGGAAACAGCGCGTAGCTCTGGAACACCATGCCGACCTGGCGCTTTTCGATCGGCAGCGCGGTGACGTCGTCGTCGCCGAAGGCAATGCGGCCGCCGGCATCCGGCGTTTCCAGACCCGCGATCATGCGCAGCGTCGTGGTCTTGCCGCAGCCGGACGGCCCGAGCAGCACCAATGTTTCGCCGGCGTCGATATGCAGGTCGAGCGGTTCGAGCACGCGTGTGCCGCGAAACGTTTTCGCGCATTGCGTGAGCGTGATGGGAACGGAGGCGAGTTTCATGGCTGGATGGCCTTTGAAGAAGAGCGCGCGACGCGTTTTTTCGCCGCGTTGCGCTGGCCGGTCGCATCGACGCCGAGCCATTGCATCGCGACGAGCAGAGGCATCGTCATGATGAAAAACAGAATGGTGTAGGCGCTGCCGATCTCGATGCGCAACGACGCGTAAGTGTCCGCGAGACCGACCGGCAGCGTCTTGGTATCGGGCGTGTGCAGCATCCAGGTGAGGTTGAATTCGCCGATCGAAAGCGTCAGCACCGCCAGCGCACCGGCCACGATGCCGGGGCGCGCATTGGGCAGCACGATCGTCACGAAGCGCTGCAGGAAGTTCGCGCCGAGACTCGCGGCGCCTTCCTCGAGCGTGCGCAGATCGCTGCTCGCGCACACGGCCGCGACCGCGCGCACCATGAAGGGCAGCGTGAACACCACATGACCTACCACGATGAACGCCACGCTCATGCGGAACATCGTGAAGCCGCCGTACACCACCAGCAGCGCGAGCGCGGACGCGAGACCGGGCAGCGCGATCGGCAGCACCAGAAACTCTTCGATGATGCGCGAGAGCCGTGTCTTGCTGCGCGCAAGCACATAACCTGCGGGCACACCGGTCAAGAGCGTGATGAGCAAGGTTGCCGCCGCCACTTCGAGCGAGAGAAACACCGAGCTGTGATACTGCGTCCACACTTCGCCCAGCCAGCGCAGCGTGAGTCCGCTCGACACTCCCTTGAAGTAGTTGACCGTGAGGCCCGCCAGGATCGACATGACGACCGGCACGATCAGGAACGCGCACAGCAGCAGCGTGACGAGCCATTGGCCGGTTGCGAGCCACGTTCTTGTGTCCGGCCAGCGCACGCGTGAACGCGGTTTGGCGGGTGGTTGTAGAGAGGTAGTGATGGAGTTCATTGAAGTCCTATCCTCCGCTTTGGAAGCCGCAGGTTTTGAAACGCCGTTCATGCGCTTGCCGCCACGGCCGAGCCGCTTACGCTGCGCGCCAGGGCCAGCACGGCCCACGTCACGATGCCGAGCACGATCGAGAGGCCTGCGGCCGTCACCATGTTCGCGTTGAGGGTGAACTCGGTGTAGATGGTCATCGGCAGCACGTCGATGTCGGTGGCGAGCGTGAACGCTGTGCCGAACGCGCCCATCGCGGTAGCGAAGCACACCGCGCCCGCCGCGATCAGCCCAGGCGAAAGCGCGGGCAACACGATGTCGCGCGTGATGCGCCATGGCGACGCGCCGAGCGAACGCGCGGCTTCTTCAAGCGATGCATCGAGCTTGGTCGCCGAAGCCATCACGGTGACGATCACGCGCGGAATCGAGAAGTACAGGTAGCCGAGAAAGAGCCCGCTCATCGAGTAGGCGAAGACCCAGCGGTCGCCCGTGAGTTTCAGCGAGAGCGCGCCGATCAGCCCCTGGCGTCCCGCCAGCATGATGACCATGAAGCCGACCACCACGCCGGGAAACGCCAGCGGAAACGTGAGCAAGGCAAGCAGCGTGCGTTTCAAAGGAAACTCGCGCCGCGCCAGCAGCAGACCCGCGATCACCGAGAGCACCAGCGTCGCTGCCGTGACCGCCGCGGACAGCAGCACGGTCGCGCCGAGGCTCGACATGTAGCGCGGATTCGTCAGCATCGCGCGATAGGTGGCGAACGCGTGGCCATCGCCGCTCAACTGCGCGAGCGCGCCCATCGGCAGCAGCCAGAAGGCGATGAACACTGCCAGCGCCGGCGCGATCAACGCGATGCGCCAGCGCAGCGGGAACGTGATGTCGTTCAATGCATCACCTGCAGATAACGCTCGCCGAAGCTCGACTGCTTCTCGGCCATCTTGCCGAAGTCCACCGGCTTGGCGCGCGCATAGTCGCTGGCCGGCAGGAATTTGGCGGCGGTTTCCGGGCTCATCGCATTCGCGCGCACCGGACGCAGGTAGGCGTCGGCCCACAGTTTCTGGCCTTCGTCCGAGAGCACGAAGTCGAGTACCTTCTTGCCGTTCGCCTCATGCGGCGCGCCCTTCACGAGACTCATCACGTACGGCACCGAGATCGTGCCTTCCTTCGGAATCACGAATTCAACGTTCGCGTGATCCTTGTACTTCGCGCGGTAGGCGTCGAAATCGTAGTCGAGCAGGATGGGGATTTCACCGGACATTACGCGTGCATAGGCGGTCTGCTTCGGCACGATCGGCGCGTTGGCTTTCAGCTTGCGAAACCAGTCGAGGCCCGGCTCGAAGTTATCGAGCGTGCCGCCGAGCGCCTGGTTCACCGCGACCGCGCCCGCATAGCCGACAAACGCGCTCGACGGATCGAGGTAGCCGATCATGCCTTTGTACTCAGGCTTGAGCAGGTCGGCCCACGAGCGCGGCACGGGCTTGCCTTCGAGTGCGTCCTTGTTGACGAAAAAGCCCAGCGTGCCCGAGTGGATCGAGAACCAGTACCCTTGCGGATCTTTCAGGTTGGCGGGAATGTCGTCCCAATGCGCGGGCTTGTACGGCTGGATCACGCCCTTGTCCTTCGCCTGGAAAGCGGACGAGACGCCGAGATACACGACGTCGGCCACCGGGCTTTTCTGCTCGGCCATCAGTTGCGCGATCGACTGGCCGGAGTTCTTGTTGTCGAACGGCACGCGAATGCCGGTCTTTTGCTGGATCGCCTTGATCTGGCTCGCCCAGTCGGCCCATTCGGGCGGGCAGTTGTAGCAGATCGCGGATTCATCGGCGTGCGCGGCTTGCGGTGCGATCGCGGCGAGCGCGGCGGCGACCACCATGCCGGCCGACAGCGCGGCGGCCGTGGTGCGAGCGAGGCGGCGCCAGAGCGGCCGTAGCGGTTGGATTGGCGAAGCGAAATGTTTGGAAGAGCGGATCACTGCGGGTCTCCAGGAAGAAGCGAGCGGGTGGTTCGGGTTTTGGGGTGGGTGACTCAAAGTCGTCTTGCGGGGCAGCGGGGTAAACGTTTTCATGTCGGCATGTGTCGGTGCATGTCGCGCTTAAGTTGGTCAACGCGCGCTTGCGCGGCGCTTCAGGCGAACGGCCGCTCGGCGGGCATTGATGTACGCGTAGGCGTTGCGTCGTCGCGGCTCGAAATCGCCGCGATCGTGGCGCCCTGGCGCAAGCTGTGCGGCAAGGTCAGCTTGAGCGAGGTTTCGCTCGACGCTTCGTACCTGCCAGTGACGCGCGCCAGCAAACGCTGCCAGGCCGCGCAGCCGATTTCGCGATTCGGCGCGCAGATGCTGGCGAGCGCGGGCGACAGCAACTCGCCCATTGCAAGGCCGTCGAAGCCGAGAATCGACATGTCGTGGGGAATCTGCAGACGCGCGCGGCGCAGGCCGCGCATGACCACCATCGCCAGCAGATCGTTACTGCAGAAGAGGGCGCTCGGGCGGTTCGGGCCGCTCGTCAGATGAGCGAGCACCGAGGGCGACAGTTCTTCGGCGTTGAAATCGACTTCGAGCGCCGGCGCCGGCGTGAGGCCGGCCTGCTGCATTGCCTGCGAATAGCCCAGATGCCGCTGACGGGCGCGATCGGAAGCGGCCAGCGTGCCCGCGAGCATGAGGATGCGGCGATGGCCGTGCGCGATCAGCATGCGCACGCCGTCGTAGGCGGCCAGACGATTGTCCACCGAGACCGACGGGCGACGCACCGTGTCGTTATGCATCAGCACATAGAGCAGTCCCGCGCGGTCGAGTTCGTCGAGCAGCGGGTGCGTGTCGGCATCGGCGACAGTCAGGATCAGGCCTTCGACGCGGTGTTCGCGCAGCGTTTCGATGGCGTGGCGTTCGCGGTCGGCGTCGTACTGCGTGGTCATCAGCATGAGCCGGTAGCCTTGCGCCGAGGCGAGTTCGTCGATGCCTTGCAGGCACTCGGCGAACACGGGATTGGCGAGCGTCGGCAGGATCACGCCGATCAGGCGCGTGCGTTCGCCGCGCAATTGGCGGCCGAGCGGGCTGGGGCGGAAGTTCAGGGCGTCGATGGACTGACGCACCTTGTCGAGCGTGACCGGGTTGACGGTATGCGGCGCGTTGATCGCGCGCGACACGGTGGCGATGGAGAAGCCGGCGTGGGCAGCGACATCTTTGATCGTCGGGATCATGGTTTCCGCTCGGGTGTAAACGTTTTCGTGAGCGGATTATCGGGAAGGTTTGTGACTTGAGGATGACGCCGGTATTTGCGGATACGGCTTGGGGAACTGGAGGCGGGCGGAGCGTCGGCGGGGCGGTTTGGTACGCCCGGCGGGCAATGGTAGAATTCGCGTCCACACGCGTTTCGACCCCCGCCGGGGTGATGAAATTGGTAAACATAGCGGACTTAAAATCCGCCGCCTAACGGCTTGCCGGTTCAAGTCCGGTCCCCGGCACCACCTGTCCCAGTAAGGGATTCGTCTGTTTTGCGGTTTGACCGCCCATCTTCGCGGTGTGGGTTTTTCTGCCTCAGCCGGATTCCATCGCGTCACCTCGTCTACCCGATCCAGCCCACAGACGTCTGCGCGACGGCCTCATCAAGCGGCAAAAGGCGGGGCACTCCCCTCAGCCAGTGCGCGTACCGTTCCGACTTACCGTCAAGCATTGTCGTTTTCATAGCGCCTGTTCGAAAAGTCGGGAAGACGAAACAGGCGGTGTGCCTGCATCGGCCCGGTATTCGGCAAGCCAGCGTTCGCGCTTCGCTGCCGCGGCGAGCACGTTGCGCTCCTTGACGTGACCGAAGCCGCGAATCTCGTCGGGCAGATTGGCGAGCTTCATTGCTGTATCGAATCGGGCGGTGTCGAGCGTTGCGCAGAATTCGTCGATCAGCGCGAAGTACTGCGCGATCAGTTCACGTTCATTGCGCCGTTCTTCCGTCTTGCCGAATACATCGAACGTCGTGCCGCGCAGGAACCTGAATTTTTCGAGCACGCGGAACAGCGTGAGCGTCCATTGTCCGAATCGCCGCTTCTTCAGGTGGCCGTGCTCGTCGCGTCTGGCGAGCAAGGGCGGCGCGAGATGAAACGCGAGCTTGTAATCGCGACCCGGCTCGCCCTCGAACTGAGCCCGCAGCTTGTCCATATAAGCCGGTTCCGCGTAGAGACGAGCCACTTCGTACTCGTCCTTATAGGTCATCAGTTTCGCCAGATTGCGCGCGACCACCGGCGTGAGGCGCGGTTTTGCTCCGCCCATGAGCGCCGTTTCCTTCGCGCGCAGCCGTTCGACCGCTTCGACATAGCGAGCCGCATAGCGAGGGTTCTGGTAGACACTCAACCGCTCGACGTTGCGCTCGATCAGCCGGTCCAGCGATTCCGGCATCTGCACGACAACGGCCTGCTGTCTCGCGGACTGCGGCGTAAAAGCATCCGCGGCGGCTTCGCCGTGCTGTGCGACATAGCGGCCCCATTCGAACGCCAGCCGATTCTTTTCGACGGCCACGCCATTCAGTTCGATCGCGCGATCGAGACTGTCGTAGCCGAGCGGCAGCCAGCCGCGTTGCCAGACAAAGCCGAGAAGCAGGGGATTGGCATAGAGCGTATCGCCCAACAATGCGAGCGCGAGACGATTGGCGTCGATGAAATCGCAGTCGTCGCCGATGCTCGCGCGCAGATCCTGTTGCGTCTGATCGGCCGGAAAACTCCATTGGGGATCCCGCACGAACTGCGCGGTCGGCGTGGCGCCGCTGTTGACCGCCGCTTTCGTGATGCCGCGTTGCGTGCGTGCCAGCACTTCAGCGGAAGCGGAGACGATCGCATCGCAGCCGAGAATCAGGCGCGCTTCACCGGCTGCAATCCGCGTGGCGTGCAATTGGTCGGGTGACGCGGCGATCTGCACATGACTGAGCACGGCGCCGCCTTTCTGTGCGAGCCCGGCCATATCGAGCACGGTGACGCCTTTGTTTTCAAGGTGAGCCGCCATGCCCAGCAAGCCGCCGATCGTCACGACGCCGGTTCCGCCTACGCCTGTCACCAGCACGCCGTACGGCTTCGCGAGTGAGGCAATCACGGGCCGAGGGAGCGCCGCGAAATCGGGCAACGCGGCGGCGGATGCGGGTTTAGCGGGCTTTTTCACCTGCGCGCCTTCCGCCGTGACGAAACTCGGGCAGAAGCCGTTCACGCACGAAAAATCCTTATTGCACGACGACTGGTTGATCTTGCGCTTGGTGCCGAGCGGCGTTTGCAGCGGCTCGACCGACAGACAGTTCGACTGCACCGAGCAGTCGCCGCAACCTTCGCATACCGCATCGTTGATAAAGGCGCGCTTCGCCGGATCGGGATACGTGCCGCGTTTGCGGCGCCGGCGTTTTTCGGTTGCACAGGTCTGGTCGTAGATCAGAATGGAGGTACCCGCCATCTCGCGCAGCTCGCGCTGCAAGCGGTCGAGCTCGTCGCGGTGATACACCTTCACGCCTTCCGGAAGGCGAATGTTCGCGTCGTATTTCTCCGGTTCGTCGGTCACGATCAGCACGTGCTTCGCGCCTTCCGCAACGACCTGAAACGCGATCTGCGGGACGGTGAGCACGCCGTCCACCGGTTGGCCACCGGTCATCGCGACCGCGTCGTTGTAGAGCACCTTGTAGGTGACGTTCGCGCCAGCCGCAATCGACGCGCGGATCGCGAGCAGCCCCGAATGAAAATAGGTGCCGTCGCCCAGATTGACGAACACGTGACGCTCATTCGTGAAATGCATCTGGCCGGTCCACGCGACGCCTTCGCCGCCCATCTGACTGAAGGTCTCCGTCTTGCGGTCCATCCACATCGACATGTAGTGGCAGCCAATGCCGGCCAGTGCGCGCGAGCCTTCCGGCACACGTGTGGATGTATTGTGCGGGCAGCCCGAACAGAACCACGGTTGCCGCTCCGTCACGGAACGCGGCGTGGCCGCCTCGCGTTCCTTGGCCTCGATCACGGCCACGCGTGCTTCGATCCGCGCCCGCAAATCGGCGGGCAGGTCGGCTTTAGCAAGGCGCCGGGCGATCGCTTTCGCGATCAATGCAGGCGACAGCTCGTAGTGCGCGGGCAGCAGCGTCTGCCCGCGCGGCACGGACCATTCGCCACCTTCGTCGTCGCGCTGATCGAACTTGCCGAACACCTTGGGCCGTACGTCGTCGCGCCAGTTATATAGTTCCTCTTTGAGTGCATATTCGAGAATCTGGCGTTTTTCTTCCACCACCAGAATCTCGTCGAGTCCGGTTGCGAAGTCGCGCGCGTTCTGCGCATCGAGCGGCCATACACAACCTACTTTCAGCACGCGTATGCCGATGCGGGCGCAGGTTTCGTCGTCGAGAGAGAGGTCGGCGAGCGCTTGACGCACGTCGAGATACGCCTTGCCCGCGGTCATGATGCCAAGGCGTGGGTTGGGGCTGTCGATCACCACGCGGTTGAGCTTGTTAGCGCGAACATAGGCGAGCGCCGCGTACCACTTGTAGTTCAGCAGACGCGCTTCCTGCGCGAGCGGCGGGTCGGGCCAGCGGATGTTGAGGCCGCCTGCGGGCATGTCGAAGTCTTCCGGTAGGACGATCTGCAAACGGTCCGGATCGATGTCGATCGACGCGCTCGATTCGACCACGTCCGTGACGCATTTCATCGCGACCCACAGACCCGCGTAGCGGCTCATGGCCCAGCCGTGCAGACCGTAGTCGAGATACTCCTGCACGCTTGCCGGATACAGCACCGGAATGCCGCTTGCCACGAACATATGCTCCGACTGATGCGCGACCGACGACGACTTCGCCGCATGGTCGTCGCCCGCCAGCACCAGCACGCCGCCGTTCGGATCGGTGCCGGCCGCATTCGCGTGCTTGAAGACGTCGCCGGTGCGATCGACCCCAGGGCCCTTGCCGTACCACATGCCGAATACACCGTCGACCTTGGCGCCCGGCCAGAGATTGAGCTGCTGTGTGCCCCACACGGCAGTCGCGGCGAGATCCTCGTTAACCCCTGGTTGAAACACGACGTCGTGTTCTTTCAGATGCTGCTTCGCTTTCCAGAGACCCTGATCGAGAGCGCCGAGCGGCGAGCCGCGATAGCCGGACACGTAGCCCGCGGTATTGAGGCCGGCGCGGCGGTCGCGCGCCTTCTGCAGCATCGGCAAGCGCACCAGCGCCTGCGTGCCGCTCATATAGACGCGGCCCTTTTCTAGCGTGTATTTGTCGTCGAGCGATACGGAGGCAAGCGCGTCACGTAGTGGAGGCGTTAGCGGGGCGTTCATGGGGAAGTCTCCGGCGGCTTTTATTAGAGGCGGAGTATAGGAAGCGGAATTTCCAACGTAAAATCACGAATACCGAATCCTGCTATTCGAAAAACACATGTCAAAAGACGTTACCTTGCGGCAGATGCGCTACTTCGTGGCGGCAGCCCAGAGCGGGCAGTTTTCGATGGCGGCGACGGCCGAGCATGTGTCGCAATCGGCGATTACCAATGCGGTGCTCGCATTGGAGGAAACCCTGGGTACGCGGCTCTTCGAGCGCCTGCCTCAAGGCGTCACGTTGACGCCGGACGGGCACGATTTTCTGAACCACGCGAGACACATACTCGATTCGGTGCGCGACGCGGTCTACAAGGCGCCGTTCCGCTCGCACGATCTGAAAGGGACCGTGCGCATTGCGGCGTCGTATACGGTGCTGGGCTATTTTCTGCCCGAGTTGCTGGCGCGTTTTCGCGCGACCTATCCCGACATCGAGATCGATCTGCACGATCTGGATCGCGAGTCGATTGAACAGGCCGTGTTAGCCGGCGACGTCGATCTCGGTATCGTTCTGCTTTCCAATGTCGAAAATATCAGGCGTTTCCGGCACCATGTGCTGATTCGCTCGCGCCGGCAGTTGTGGACCGCGCCGACTCATCCTCTCGCGCAGCTCAATGCGCCTTCGCTCGCGGATATCGCGAGTTATCCATATATTCTGATTACGGTGGACGAAGGCGAGCAGTCGACACTGCGCTACTGGAAGCAGAACAACGTCGAACCGAATATCGCCTTTCGAACCAGTTCAATGGAAGCGCTGCGCGGTCTGGTCGCGCATGGTTTTGGCGTCACGATTCTGTCTGACATGGTGTTTCGGCCGTGGTCGCTGGAGGGCAAGCGGATCGATGCGCGGCCCATTCTCAACGCGATTCCGCAGATGGACGCGGGCATGTTGTGGCGCAAAGGCGCAACGCTGGATACGCCCGCGGTTGCGTTCCAGCAGTTCCTCATTCATGCATGCGGGAGTTGAAGGCGGGGCGTGAGCGGGCCGATGAGAATGACACTGGATGGCTTGCGTTGACGCTATTGATCGCACGCGTATCTGTTTTTCGCATAGCCTGAATGTCGTTTCCCTTGTGCTCAGGCGGCGACCGACTCACACCTCAAAGCCGCGCCGACATTGGCCGAAGCCGGGACGCACTATAATCGCCCCGATGCATCGATTCATTGAGAATCGATCGACGACCTTTTCGCCTTCCGTCATGCCCAAAGAGAGAGCCAGCAAACCCGTCAAGCCCGCGTTGCGCAGCCGCAAGTCTCCGCAAGGCTCGCCCACCGTGCAGGACGTCGCGCGTCTCGCGAAGGTGTCGGTCGGCTCGGTGTCGCGTGTGTTGAACGGCCGCGAGAATGTGGCGCCGGCCATTCAGGAGGCGGTGCGCGCCGCGGTGGCCGAGTTGAATTTCGTGCCGAACGTGGTGGCGCGCAGCATGCGCAAAGGCAGTTCGAGCGCGATTGGCTGCCTGATTTCCGACATCACGCAGCACACCGCCGCCCAGATGGTGAGCGCCGCCGAAGAGCGCCTGCGGGCACGAGGTTTCGAGATTCTGATCGCCAATTCACACTACGATCTCGAGCGCGAACGGGCCATTCTGTCGAGCCTGAAGCAGCGCCGCATCGACGGATTCATCGGCGCGATTTCCGACGACGAAACGCCTTCCTATTTCAACTTCTTGCATACCCTGAATATGCCGGTCGTGCTATGGGAGCGCGATGCCCAAGGTGAATTCAATTCGGTGCTGACCGATCACGCCGACGGCTGCCGTCAGGCTGTGCGCTATCTCGCGTCGCTCGGGCATCGTGCGATTGCGCTTGTGGCCGGCCACGAAAACACGTGGGTGGGACGCGAGATGGTGCGTGGCTATCAGGCCGCTTGCGAGGCCGCCGGCATCGCGCTCGATCCGGCGCTCGTGCTGCGTACCAGCGCCTTCAACAAGGACGTCTGCCGGGCGCTGCTGAGCGCTGCGCAGCCGCCTTCCGCGATCATCGCCACGCTGAACGACGTGGCCATCGTGCTCGAAGTCGTGCGGGAAACCGGGCTGTCTATTCCGGCCGACCTGTCGGTGATTTCCATCGGCGAGCACGAGTATTCCGGCATCGCGTCGCCGGCCTTGACCGTCGTGACGCAGAACCCGCGCGACGTCGGCCGGGAAGCAGCGGACATGATGTTGCAACTGATCGACGGCAGCGCGCCGTCCGGCATCCGCCGCTCCAAACATCCCATGCGGATGATCGTGCGCGAGTCGTGCGGCGCGCCGCGCAGCCCGACACGCCGCAAAAAGCGCTAACCCGGCTCGATTCCCAGGGTTTATACGATCGCAAAGTTGCTTGACAGCGGATTTTTCGCCGTCGACATTGCGGATATGCGCTAAATGAATCGATTCACCAAAACTTCAGGACGAAACATGAGCGACAGGAAAAACGCGTTACGGTCGGGGCAGGGCGACAGCGAGGAAGGTGGCCGCGCGGGCCGTCGGCGGTTCATGAAAACGGCGGGCGCGCTGGCCGGCGCGGTGGCGACGGGACTCGGTCTCGATGGCTGCGGAGATGGCGGAATCAGCGCCGCGTCCGCGCAGAGCGTGGGTGCGCCGCTTCCGGCGCTCGTGCCGGCGCAAACGGCGCTTGTTGTTATGCATTATCAGACCGACATCCTGGGGCTCTTTCCGTCGGTCGCGCCTACGCTGCTCGCGAACACGCGCAAGCTGTGCGATGCCGCGCGGGCCAAAGGCGTCAGCGTCTATTTCGCCAAGATCCAGTTCAGCCCGGGTTATCCGGAAGTCAGCCCGTTGAACAAGAACGGGCAAGGGCTCAAGCAGCTCGGCCTGTTCATCGGCGACAAAATCGCGCCAGAGCTCGGCCAGCGAGCCAGCGAACCGCTCATCGTCGGGCACCGTGTAAGCGTGTTTTTCGGTACCGACCTGCAGGCGCGGCTTTCCGCACAGGGTATCGACACGCTGATCATGGTCGGCATCGCGTCGACGGGTGTCGTGCTTTCGTCGGTCGCCTATGCGAGCGACGCGGACTTCCGCTTATACACCGTCAAGGATTGCTGTTACGACCCGGATCAGGTCGTGCACGATCATCTTTTTTCCACGGCATTCGATTCGCGCACGACGGTGCTGTCGCTCGCCGATGCCTCGTTGCTGCTTGCCTAGACCCGCCGCAGAGCGTTCTGAATCCACCAGCCAGGGTTTCCGATATTTTTAAGAAGTTGACTCGCCGCGCCAACCTCACTATTGTCTGTGAATCGATTCACGAGACTGTGGCGAATCGGCCGGCATTGAAAAAGCAGAGGATTTCATGACTTTCAGCAGCAGGCGACGACAATTGCTCCGTGCGGGCGCCGCGGGCATCGCGGGGCTTTCCCTGCCGTTCGCATTCGGAGGCCGTGTCTTCGCGGCCGAGGCAGGGATCCTGTCGGTCGCCATTCCGAGCAATCCGCAGACGCTCGATCCGATCAACCAGCCAAATCACGACGTGATGGCGATCAATCAGTTGATCTTCGAGAATCTGGTCGGCATCGACGCGCGCGGTCAACGGGTGCCGCAACTGGCGCGCACATGGACGATTTCGCCGGACAAACTCACGTACACGTTCGATCTGCAGCGCGGCGTGAGTTTTCAGAACGGTCAGCCGTTCACCTCCGCCGATGTGAAATACAGCTTCGACTACGTGCTGAATCCCGCGAACAAGGCGTTCCGCCGGCCGTTCTGGACCGTGATCGAATCGGTAAGCGCACCGGACGCGAATACCACCGTGATCCGCCTCAAGCGCCCTTACCGGCCGTTGCTCGACTACATGTCGAAGTACATGGGTATTTTTCCAGTAGGCAGCCGCGAGCAGCACCCGGCCGACTACTTCAAGCAGACGCCGATTGGTGTCGGCACGGGGCCGGCCATTTTCGTGCAGTCGAAGGCGAACGACTTTGTCGAACTGAAGCGCAATCCGGCTTATTGGGGCAAGGGCGAGCCGCATTGGGACAAGGTGGTGTTCCGCATCATCCCGGAAGAGTCGTCGCGGCTTGCCTCGCTGATGTCCGACCAGACGCAGATCATCAGTGCGCCGCCGGCCCAGACGTTCGCGCAGATCCGCACCTCGGCGGGCCTCGCGGGCGACAGCCGTCCCTCGCCGACCAGCCCGCTGATGACGTGTCTGAACAACCGCAAGGCGCCGTTCGACGATCCGGCGTTTCGCCGTGCGGTATCGCTCGTGCTGGACCGGGTCAAGGTCTGCCGCGATCTGTGCTACGGCGCGGTCAAAGCGAGCAGCATGCCGTTTGCGCCGGAGTCCTCGTGGTACGACGCGGGCTCGGCTGCAAGCCTGGCTTTCAATCTGGACCAGGCGCGAGCGGCATTGAAAAGCTCGAAGTACGCGAGTGGCGCATCGTTCGATCTGCTGTATGTGCAGCCTGCGTATCTGATCGATACATCGTCGACGGCGCTTTTCATTCAGGCGCAACTGGCGTCGCTGGGCGTGCGCGTCAATCTGCGTCCGCTCGATTTCGGCCAGATGATCTCGCAGGTGCTGGTCGGCAACCACGCGGCGGCGTTGACCGGTTTCATCGCGCCACCGGAGCCGACGTATCTGCTCAACGCGCTGTTCAGACCCGGCGAAAGTCTCTGGAAAGCGAGCGGCTACGAGAGCGCCGAGTTGCTCAAGCTGATCGACGACAGCTATCTGGTCGACGATCCGGCCGCGCTCAAGCCGATCCTCGCGAAAATCCAGCAGGTGCTGGCGCGCGACTGTCCGGCCGTCTGGATCGGCGCGTTGGAAGTGCAGAATCTGTGGCGCAGCAACGTCAAGGATTTTCAGGTGAACACCGGTTTCTCGCTGAAGCTCGACAACGTTTATCTCGCGAAGGCATGAGGTCGATATGAAAGCCGTTTCGAGGCTGTTTTCGTCTGTGCTGGTGCTGCTGGTGGTGAGCGCGCTGCTGTTCGCGATGTGCCGCGCGACACCCGTGTCGCCCGCGCGTCTGACGTTGGGCAGCGACGCCAGCGTCGAACAGATTGCCGCGTTCAATCATCAATACGGACTGGACCGGCCTGTCGCCGCGCAATACGGCAGGTGGCTGAACGGTGCGCTTGCGCTCGACTTCGGCAAGTCGTACGCGACCGGCAACCCGATCGGCCCGCAAATCGCCGATACGTTGCCGAATACCGTCGAACTCGTCACGCTGTCGTTCGTGTTTACGATCGTCGTGTCGATCGTGCTCGGCACCGTCGCTGCATTGAAGGAGAACAGCGGCACGGACCATTTGCTGCGAGCCGTGGCGATCGTCGGCTTATCCGTGCCGTCGTTCTGGCTGGGGTTGTTGTTGATCCGCTATGTCGCTTTGAAGACCGGGTGGTTTCCGGTGGGCGGGCTCACGCCCTGGTCGGACGGCATGGCGTCGCATTTGCTCGCGCTAGTGCTGCCCGTACTGACGATGTCCGTGTACTACATCTCGGTGTTGAGCCGTCTGGTGCGGGCGAACATGGTCGACGCGCTTTCGCAGGATTATGTGCGAACCGCCAGAGCGCTCGGTTTGCCGCCGTCGCGTATCCGCCTGTATGCGTTGAAGAACGCGTTGCCGTCACTAGTGAGCACGGCCGCGATGAGTTACGGCTACATGTTCGGCTGGGCGTTGATCGTGGAGCAGATTTTCAATTTGCCGGGCGTCTCGCGCGCGTTGCTCACGGCGATCTTCCAGCGCGACTATCCGACGGTGCAGGCCATCGTGCTCGTGATCACGACGATCTTCATCGCATCGAACACCTGCGCCGACGTACTGCACGGTTATCTCGACCCGAAGGCGAATAGAACATGATGGCTGATTCATCTCTACCCAACGTGCACCGCAAGCCGCATGCGCTCGGCACATGGCTCGCATCGGCCGGCCGTTTGCTGCGCGCGCTGATGCGCGAACCGGCCGGTGCGATCGGTCTCGTGACGATCGTACTGCTCGCCGCGATCGCAGTGTGCGCGCCGTGGCTGCCCTTGAAAGATCCACTGCAGCTCTATATCGAACATCGACTGGAAGCGCCTGGCGCGGCTTTCTGGCTCGGTACCGATCAGGTGGGCCGCGATATTCTGAGCCGCACCATCTGGGGCGCTCGCGCGTCGCTGTCCATTGGACTCTGCGCGGTTGCGATCGGCCTCGTGCTCGGCACGGGCATCGGCCTCGTGGCGGGCTACAAGGCCGGCTCGTGGCTCGACGAAACACTGATGAAAGCGATGGAGGTGCTCGCGTCGATTCCGCTGTTGATCTGGGCGATCGCGCTCGTCGGCATTACTGGCACCGACACGTTACATGTCGGCATGCTTGCCATTTCGAACGAAACCAAACTGGTGCTGCTGATCGGCGTGCTGTACGCGCCGGGTCTTGCGCGGCTCACCCATAGTCTCGCGAAGGCCGAGTCGCAAGCGGAATATGTCGCCGCACGGGTTCTGCAAGGCGCGAGCGGGGCGCGCATCATGTTCTCCGACGTTCTGCCCAACATCATTTCGCCGGTACTGATCCAGGCGACGCTGCTGCTCGGCGTGACGATCATCGTGGAAGCGTCGCTCAGTTTCATCGGCCTCGGCGTGCAACCGCCTACACCGAGTTGGGGTGCGATGCTCTCCGACGCGCGCGCACTCATCTTCACCGACAACTGGTGGGTATCTGTGTTCCCGGGCGCGGCGGTGTTCGTCAGCGTGCTCGCCTTCAATCTGTTCGGCGACTCGATGCGCACGATTCTCGACCCGCGGCGGCGCAATGCGCAGGCGGCCAATGTACCGGGGGCGTCGCTATGAACGCTATGAGTGAAGAGCTGCTGTCGATTGAAAACCTGCGCGTCGCCTTCGGTTCGGGCAAGACGCAAACCGAAGTTTTGCACGGGCTCGATTTGCAGGTGGGACGCGGCGAGGCGGTCGGTCTCGTCGGCGAATCGGGTTCGGGCAAGAGTGTCGCGTCGCTGGCGGTGCTCGGCTTGCTTGGCAACGCGGGGCGCATCAGCGGCGGCCGTATCGTGTTCGACGGCGAAGACTTGAGCCATGCGTCGGAGGCGCGCATGCGGGCATTGCGCGGACGGCGCATCTCCATGATCTTTCAGGATCCGGCCACGGCGCTCAACCCCGCTTTCACGATCGGCGCGCAACTCGCGGACGTGATCCGCGCCCACCGTCCGCTGCGCGGCCGAGCGATACGCGACGAAGTGCATGCCGTGCTCGCACGCGTCGGTTTCAAAGACCCGCGCGCCACGGAGCGCGCGTATCCGCACGAACTGAGCGGCGGCATGAAGCAACGCGCGATGATTGCCGCCGCGATTGTCTGCGAGCCGGCGCTGCTGCTCGCGGACGAGCCCACCACCGCGCTCGACGTGACCGTGCAGGCGCAGATCGTCGAGCTGCTGCGAACGCTGGTGGACGAGATGGATCTCGGCCTCGTGTTCATCACGCACAACCTCGACCTGATGGCGGAACTGTGTTCGCGCGCCGTCGTGCTGAAACAGGGATACGTGGTCGAAGCCGGCCCGGTGGAGGATATCTTTCTGCGGCCTGCGCACGACTACACGCGGCATCTGATCGCGAGCATTCCGCGTTTGCCGGCTACGCGTGCTGCGGGCCGACATCAACCTGAGGAGCCGCGCAATGTCCGTTAACGTGCCGAACTCCGCCCTGGCCGCGCAGCCGATCTTCGCGCTGCAGGAGGTCGGCAAATCTTATGCGCTGGCGCGTTCCCCGCTCGAACGCATGTTCAACCGGCGCCGCTTTCATGCCGTGTCGGGCGTGACGCTCGAGGTGACGAAGGGCGACGCGCTCGCTATCGTCGGCGAAAGCGGCAGCGGTAAATCGACTGTCGCGCGCATGATGGTCGGCCTCACCGCGCCGACCACCGGCTCGATCTGTTTCAGAGGCGACGCGTTGAACACGATGACGCGCGCGCAGAACGCGACGTTTCGTCAGCGTGTGCAGATGGTGTTCCAGAGCACGACGAATTCGCTGAACCCGCGCAAGACGATCGCCACGACGCTGGCCGAAGCGATCGGCAACGACGGCGTGCCGGTGCGTCAATTGCTCGACATGGTGCGGCTGCCGACATTCGTGCTGGCGCGCTATCCGCATCAGCTGTCGGGCGGTCAGCGCCAACGCGTGGGCATCGCGCGGGCGCTCGCGCGCCGCCCGGAACTGGTTGTCGCCGATGAACCGACTTCCGCGCTCGACGTATCGATCCAGGCGGAGATCATCCGGCTGCTGCGCGATCTTCACCAGAGCGCGGGTGTTTCGCTGGTAGTGATCAGTCACGATCTGGCGCTGGTCGGCGAACTGTGCCAGCGCGTGGTGGTGATGCGGGAAGGTCGCGTCGTGGAGGCGGGAGCCGTGGATCAGGTGCTGTTCGAACCACGCGAGCGCTACACGACGGAGTTGCTGGCGGCTATCCCGAAAGGCATCCGCCGGCATCCCATAGGGTGGCACCAGAGTAAGTGCTAAAAGCACTAACTCTGGTCGACACAGGAGAGGCGGTCCGAGCAGTAGAGAAGAAAATCCGGGTCAAGCAGTGAGCCGGCCCACCTTTGGAATATTTTTTTAAACCTTTGGTGAATCGATTCATTTGCTATCATCAATCGATCGCTAGCCGACCGGGGTGTCGCGATTCCTTGTTTGGAGAAGAGCGGTGAAGGAAAAGTTATTCATCATGGCGGCTCTGCTGGGCGGGAGCGGTTTCGTTCATGCGCAGAGTTCGGTCACGCTGTACGGGATCATCAACGAGGCCATCACTTACTCGTCGAACCAGGGCGGCCACAGCGCGGTGCAGTTGACCGGCAACGGCGAGTACGGCAGCCGCTGGGGGCTGCGAGGCGCAGAAGACCTCGGCGGCAACACCAAGGCGATCTTCACGCTGGAGAACGGCTTTAACCCGACCAACGGCGCGCTCGGTCAGAACAACCGCATGTTCGGGCGCCAGGCGTTCGTCGGTTTTTCGAATCCGGATTACGGCACGCTGACGTTCGGCCGCCAGTACGACGCGATTGTCGGCACCTTGCAGACGATGACGTCCAACGGTGCGTGGGGCGGCGTGATGTTTTCGCATCCGTACGACAACGACAACACCGACGACTTTCTGCGCGTCAACAACTCGATCAAATACGTCTCGCCGAATCTCAAGGGCTTCACCGGCACGGCGATGTACGCGTTCAGCAACGCGCCCGGCGCCTTCGCGAACAACCGCATGTGGTCGGTAGGCGGCATCTATTCGCAGGGCGCTTTTTCGATTGCGGCGGCGTATTCGCTCTATGACCAACCGGGCGTGAACACCACGGCGAACGTGAATACGAACGGCGCGATCACCTGTTGCGATGCGCCGATCACGTCCAAACGCGAGCAGATCGCGGGCATCGGTGCGTCGTATGTGATCGGGCCGGCCAAGCTGAGCCTGATGTACAGCAACGCGATCTACAACAACGTGGGCACGACGCTGACAAGCGGCATCAACTACCGCTTCAACAACTATGAAGCGAATGCGCGCTTCACGCTCGATCCGACGCTGTTCTTCGGCATGGCTTACACGTACACGAGCGACAACATCACCGGCGGTCCGGGCGGACCCACGCAGGTGCACTGGCATCAGGTCAATCTGCTGGTCGACAAGTTCCTCTCCAAACGGACCTCCGTCTATACCGAGGTGATCTATCTGCGCGCGGCCGGCGGCGGTTTTCCGCGGCCCACGGGCGGGCCGTTGCCGGCGACGTCGAACGGCATGCTGGCTTCGCAGATTCAGACCATGTTGCCGTCTTCGGGGCAGAACCAGGCCGTGGTCAGTGTCGGACTCGTGCACAAGTTCTAGCAGCGCTGCATTGGCGGGCGCAAACCGGCCACGCGTTTGCGCCGCATCGACTAACAAGCAAGGTGTGTAATGACTGAAAGACTTTACCGGGCCGGTGTCGATATCGGCGGGACCTTCACGGATATCGTCGTGATCGGCGATGACGGCGTGATTCATACGAGGAAGGTTTCGTCCACGCCCCAGGACTATGGCATTGCGATCGTCGCGGGCTTGCAGGCATTGCTCGCCTCGCTCGACGCGCAACCGCGCCAGATAACCGAGCTGGTTCACGCAACCACCATCGCCACGAATACCGTGCTCGAAGGCAAAGGCGCGCGCACGGCGCTGATCACCACGCGCGGTTTTCGCGATGTGGTCGAGATCGGCCGCCTGCGCGTGCCGATGCTCTACAACCTCGCGTATCAGAAGCCGGAGCCGCTCGCGAAACGCCGGCATCGCTACGAGGTCGACGAACGGCTGCTCGCCGACGGTTCGATCGACACGCCGCTCGACGACGCGCAGGTGCTGGACATCGCGCGACGTATCGCCGGCGAGAAAATCGAAGCGGTGGCGATCAGTCTGATTCATGCGTATGCGAATCCCGAACACGAGATCCGCATTCGCGATCTGCTGCGCGGCGTGTTGGGCGACGCCGTCTATCTGACCTGCTCGCACGAAATCCTGCCCGAGATCCGCGAATACGAACGCACCAGCACGACCGTCGTCAACGCGTATCTCGGGCCGGTGGTGGTGAGCTATCTGCACTCGCTGATCGGCAAGCTGCGCGGCATCGGCATGACTGGCCCGGTGCAGATCATGCATTCGAACGGCGGCGTGATGAGCGCGGCGATGGTGATGCAGAAGCCGGCCACGATCATCGAGTCCGGGCCGGCGGCGGGTGTGATCGCGGGCGCCGCGGTGGCCGCCGCGTCGGGTTACGCCGATTGCATCACGGTGGACATGGGCGGCACCACGGCGAAGGCGGCCATCATCGAGAAGGGTGAGCCGGCGCGCACCACCGAATACGAGGTCGGTGCGGGCATCAACGTCAGCAGCAAGCTCGTCAAGGGCGGCGGGCACGCGGTCAAGCTGCCGTTCATCGACGTCTCGGAGATCGGCGCGGGCGGCGGGAGTCTGGTGCGTATCGACGCGGGTGGCCTCGTCAAGGTCGGCCCGGATTCGGCGGGCTCGGTGCCGGGACCCGTGTGTTACGACGCGGGCGGCACGACTCCCACGCTCACCGACGCCGTGCTGACGCTCGGCTATCTGAATCCGTCGTTCCTTGCTGGCGGCGAGTTGCGCATCAACCAGCAGAAGTCGCTCGAGGCTATGCGCACGCAGATCGCCGAGCCCACGCATACGGATCTCTACGAAGCCGCCTATGGCGTTTTCTCGATCGCTGCCTCCACGATGACGCGCGCGGTGAAAGCCGTGTCGACATATCGCGGCCGCGACCCACGCGAATTTGCGTTGTTCGCTTTCGGCGGCAATGGGCCGGTCATCGTGCATGCGATCGCCGAATTGCTCGACATGAAGACGGTCATCGTGCCGCCGAGCCCGGGTGTGTTCAGCGCGCTCGGGCTGCTGTTCTCGTCGACACAACACGAGTTCATGCAAACGATGTTCTGCCGCCTGGATCATTCGGCCGCGGAGCAATTGGGTAACACGCTCGAAGACCTCGTGGCGCGCGCCACGGCGGATATGACGGCCGAGGGTAACGCGTTCGACGATATTGCCGTGACCTGCGCGCTGGATTTGCGCTACACGGGTCAGGCCTACGAGCTGACTGTGCCGATCGAATGGCGAGCCGGTCAGCCGCTCGATATTGCGTCGATCGCTGCCGCGTTTCATGCGGAACACGAACGCACCTACGGCCATGCATCCGCGGACGAGGTGATCGAGCTCGTCAACCTGCGCGCGGTCGGTTCGCTGCGCTCGCAGAAGGACCGCGCCTACGACGCGCAACGCGCCGGCGGCAGCCGGGCGAGTTCATCGGGTGCGCGCGCGCCGGTGCGGCGCCGGGCGTATTTCGGCAAGACTCACGGCTTTATCGACACCCCGGTGATCTCGCGCGCCGATCTGCGCGCCGCGCCGATGAGCGGGCCGTTGATCGTCGAGGAATACGACTCCACCTGCGTCGTGCCGCCGAATGCCGGCGCGCGCGTCGATGCCCACGAAAACATCGTCATCACGTTTCTGGAGCAATCCGTATGACTACCCAGCAGGCCGCTTCGGCGGGCACCGACGCCATCACGCTTGAAATCGTCAAGAACGCGCTCGGCTCGATCGCCGACGAAATGGCGCTCGTCGTGCTGCGCACCGCGTATTCGCCGATCGTGCGCGATTCGATGGACTTTTCCACCGCGGTGTTCGACCGCGCCGGCCGCGTGATCGCGCAGGGCCTGACCTTGCCGATTCACCTCGGCGCGTTTCCGGCCGCGATGGACAACGTGGTGCGCCGTTTCGGCACGGCCGGCAAGCCCGGCGACATCTACATCATGAACGATCCCTACACGTCGGGCGGCATGCATCTGCCGGACGTGTATCTGATTCAGCCGGTGTTTTACGAGTCGCGTATCGAAGGCTATGTGGCGACCATCGTCCACCATGCCGATATCGGCGGCATGGCGCCGGGCAGCATGGCGATCGGCGCGACGGAAATCTATCAGGAAGGCTTGCGAATTCCGTTGATGAAGCTGTGCGATGCAGGCGCCGTCAACGACGCGCTCGTCACGCTGCTGGAAACGAATTCGCGCATGCCGGGCCAGTTGCGCGGCGACCTGCGCGCGCAGGTGGCCTCGTGCAAGGCCGGTGAGCGCGGGCTGGTGCAATTGCTCGACAAATACGGGGCGGACGGTTTCGGACGGCTGGTCGAGGCGCTGCACGATTACGCGGAGCGCCTGACGCGCCAGGCCATCGGCACGATGCCGAATGGTGAATACCGTTACGAGGATTTCATCGACGGCCTAGGCGATACGCCCGTGCCGATCGCGTTTCGCGTCAAGGTGACGGTGGCGGACGACACCATCCGCATCGACTGGACCGGCACCGATGCGCAGGTGCAGGGCGCGATCAACGGTCCGTTCGCGACCACGCAATCGGTCGCGTATGCGGCGGTGCGCTGCGCGATCGGCGTCGATGTGCCGAACTGCGAAGGTTTTTCGCGGCCCGTCCAGGTCTACGCGGAAAGCGGCTCGATTGTGAATCCTGTGGAGCCGGCTGCCTGCGCGGCGCGCGGGATCATTGCTTATCGAATGTTCGACGTGTTGCAAGGCGCGTTCGCGCAGATCGTGCCGGATACGATTCCGGCGCTAGGTGAGGGCGGCCCGTCGGTCGTGTCGATTTCCGGGCGTAGTCCGGATGGCGAGGGCGGCGCGCGCGGCGGCAACTGGTTGATCACCGACGGGGTGCTCGGCAGTTGGGGCGGCGGTCGCAATGACGGCTGCGAAGGCATTGCAAATCCGCTCGGCAATCTGTCGAATCAGCCGGTTGAACTGATCGAGGCACGTCTGCCGCTCAAGATCACCGAGTATGGCTTCGTCACCGACTCGGGAGGCGCAGGCCAGCATCGCGGCGGCCTCGCCATGCGCCGCGCTTATGAATTGCGCAGCGACCACGCGTTGCTCGGGCTGCGCTCGGACCGTCGCGCGCATCGGCCTTCGGGTTCGCATGGCGGGTTGAGTGGATCGCCGTCGCTCAATCTGCTGACCCGCGACGGTCGAAGCACGTTGCTGCCGACCATGCCGAGTACCGTGACCGCGCTTCTCAAGGGCGACCGCTTCTGCCATATCGCGGCGGGCGGCGCGGGCCACGGCGACCCGTTGATGCGCTCGCCGCAAGCCGTGCGCGAGGACGTGCTGGACGACCGCATCACGGAGCAGATGGCGCGTGAAGTTTACGGCGTCGTGCTCGAAGGCACTGGGCGCGACATCGACGCGCAGCGCACCGCCGAGATGCGTGGACGCCTCCAGACGCTTCCCGCGCAGGAGCGCGTCGCAAAGCAGGAGGCGCTGTTCCTGCAATCGACCGTTGCCGATGCTGCGGCTATCGGCAAACTCTGACGCACGACAGGGCGTTCTCTATGTCCACTTCAAATATCGAGCCAGACCTCGACACGCAACGCGTGCGCTTGCTGCGTCCCAGTTGGGCCGAGCTCGACTATGGCGCCATCGCGGCAAATCTGGCGCTCGCGCGTGAGCTGGTGGGACAGGCCACGAAAATCTACTTCGTTTGCAAGGGCGACGGCTTCGGTTTCGGTGCCGCGAAGGTAGCGCGCCTCGCGGCGCAAGCGGGTGTCGATGGCTTTTGCGTCGGCAGTCCGGAAGAGGGCGTGGCGATTCGCAACGCCGGCATCGATCGCGAGATCCTGCTGTTTGCCGCGACCTTGCCGGAGGATGCGGCGCAGGTCGCCGCGCTGGGACTGACGGTGACGATCCAGAGTCACGAAAGTCTGCGCGCGTTTATCGACGCAGGCGTGGCCGTCCATGCGTTCCTCGAGATCGATCCGGGCTTCGGGCGCTTCGGCTTTCTGCCGTCGCAATGGCAAGCCGCGTTCGAGGCGCTGCGGAATCAATCGACCGTGCGGCTCAAAGGCGTCTACACGCATCTGAGTTCGCCGGAGAGCGACGACGTGACGCGCCGGCAGGCCGGTGTGTTCGATGCCGCGCTGGCCGACGCGCGCGCGGCGGGATTCGATAACGTGACGACGATGCTGGCGAGCTCGCGCGTGATGCTGGCGCATCCGCATCTGGCGTACCAGGCGGTCGACCCCGGGCGGTTTCTATACGGTGCGCTCGACGCCGACTGGATGGCGCGCGCGCCGCTGCGGCCGCTGTTGCGGGCTGTTCGCGGCCGCATCATCCACGTTCAGGAGCATCCGGCCGGATCTGTGCTCGGGATCGGCTACGCGGAACCGATCCGGCTCGAACGCGCTGTGCGCATCGGCGTGGTGCCGATCGGGTTCTGGGACGGGCTGAACCATGTGCCGCCGCTGGGCCGCGTGCTGGTGCACGGACAGACCGCGCGTATTCTCGGGCGCCGCTCTTTCCAGCATACCGTGATCGATATCACCGAAATTGCGCAGGCGCGGACCGGAAGCGTCGTCACGCTGCTGGGTCGGGACGGCGATCAGTCGATCGAGATCGACGAGCTGGCACAAACGCTGCGGTTGCCGGTCATGGAACTGATTCCGCGGCTGGCGCGGAGCTTGCCGCACGTCGATGCCGACGCCGCTGGCCACCCTGGCGAAGAGCGTCGATAACGACCGGAGACGGCACGGACACGTCAACCTGATCGCAGGCGGATTAAGCGGCGCATAATGCTGGAATCCAGTTATCAGGATGATGGAGGTCGATGTGACTACCTTTGCCATAGACGCCGTTCGCATCAGCCCCACGAGCGACCGGATCACCCACGTGCGTTGGGCTCCCGTCGACCCGTCGACGCGTGACTGGTTGTCCCCCACGGCGATTGTCGAAGTGCCCGAAGTCGTCGCCGCGATTCGTCGGGGAGATGCTGTCTGGTCCCTTTTTACACTCGGCGGCACACGGTTTCTGGGGCCCAAAATCGTGCCTGTCTCCCATACCGACGGCCACGATGGGATTGACACCGATGTCCCCGGCGCCCACGTCGAAAAATGCATTGACGACCTGCCGCGCGTTTGAGCGCTCTGCCTTCCGGGCCGTCGACGATCATCCGCCGGAAAAACTACAATAGCGGTTTCTGCATGGCTTGAACCCGAGGCGCTGGTTCCGCGTCCGGGGTTCGAGCCGTCGGCTCGGTTGATGCAATCTGCACGTCGATCTGCAAAACGAGTGTTCCCCACCAGGCCAACCCAACCCCAACCGAGAAAATCAATGGCCAACGAAAAATCAAAGCGCGCACGCCGTGCCGCCGAAAGCCTCTTCGGGGATTTGCCGACCACCAGCAACACCAAGGCCAGCCGGCCCTCGAATCCCTTCGACAACGACCCGTTCGACAGTCCCGCCAGCGTGACGCCGGGCGGGGACGAACTGGTCGTCCTGCCGGGCCAGTTCGAACTGCCGCCCGGCTATGCCGATGCGGCCGCCATGCGCGATGCGCTCGCCCGCGTCTGGCGCATGGACTGGATCAAAGTGGGCAAAGGCGAATGCGTTGTCAGGTTGCCGGTTGGATGGCGCGCGGACAAGTCGGTGGACGGCGTTTTGCGAATCGAATGCGCGGGCGTCGTTCGTGCGCAGGGTCGCATCGTCGAGGGCGCCGCATTGCAGATTCTGCCGCGCTACTACCTGAAGGCCGAATTCCATGAATCGAACGACCATTGCCGGATCGTCGTGCGGGATCGCGGCCGTAACAATAGCGTCCTGAAGGATTCGTTCTGGGACACGCGCAGCGGCCCGAACCATCCGCAGTGGAAGATTCTGTCCGACTGGCTGGACAAGGAGTACCCCGATCATCGGGACCCGCTTCGGTATTGGGACGATTGCGAAGACAATCGCCGCGGCGTTTGAGCGAGTGCCGAGCAGAACTATGTCCCACCTGAAATACCTGACCGGCTACTCGCCCACGCTTCAAGAGAAAGTCAAAAAGCTGATCGCCGACGACCAGCTCGGCCGGTACCTCGCCGCGCGCTATCCGAACACGCACGACGTGCAAACAGACCGGGCGCTGTACGCCTACTGCGCCGACCTGAAACGCGAACACCTGCGCAGCGCGGACCAGATCGACAAGGTCACCTACGACAGCAAACTCGACGTCGTGCGTCACGCACTAGGTTTGCACACGAGCATCTCCCGCGTGCAAGGCGGCAAGCTGAAGGCGAAGAAAGAAATCCGCATCGCGTCGCTGTTCAAAGCGGCGGCGCCGGAATTTCTGAAAATGATCGTGGTGCACGAACTCGCTCATCTGAAGGAAAGCGACCACAACAAGGCCTTTTACCGTCTGTGCGAGTTCATGCAACCGGGTTACCACCAGATCGAGTTCGATCTGCGTCTCTATCTGACGCAGCGCGAACTGGCAAAAAAGCCTGTCTAACGATCAAGCCACGATCGCCTCGACTTCGGAGGCCTTCAATAAAACCGGAATCGACTTCGACGTCGGCGTTCCCGCGCCATCGGCGACCGACGACAGCGGCACGAGCGGATTCGTCTCCGGATAATAAGCGCCGAGACAGCCGCGCGGAATGTCGTACTCCACGAGCAGAAAGCCATCGGCGCGACGCTCGATGCCGTCGGCCCACACGCTCGTGATATCCACGCGTTGTCCCGCCGTGAAACCGAGCATCGCGAGATCGTCCTTGTTGGCGAACAGCACGCGACGCTGTCCGTACACGCCGCGATAACGGTCGTCGAGACCGTAAATCGTCGTGTTGTACTGATCGTGCGAGCGCGTTGTCATCAACGTCATCAGCCGCTCGCCGTGTTCCTTGCGCGCCTGGTGGATCGGCGTCTCCATATCGATTGCGTGCACCAGAAACTGCGCCTTGCCGCTCGGCGTTTTCCAGATCCGCTCGCGCGACGCCACGCCGAGGTGGAAGCCGCCAGGATTCTTCAAGCGCTCGTTGTAGTCGGTGAAGCCTTCGATCACCTGCGCGATGCCGTCGCGAATCAGCGAGTAGTCCGCGGCCTGCGCGAGCCAATCCACTTTCGCGCTGCCGAGCGTCGCATGCGCCATACGCGCGACGATCGCAATTTCCGACAGCAGATTCTCCGACGCCGGTTTGTTCATGCCGTATGAGATATGCACCATGCTCATCGAATCCTCGACACTCACGCCTTGCGCCACGCCGTTCTGCAAGTCGATTTCGGTGCGGCCGAGCGTCGGCAGAATCAGCGCGTCGCGTCCATGGACGAGATGGCTGCGGTTCAGCTTGGTCGTGATGTGCACGGTGAGGTCGCACGAACGCATCGCTTCCCATGTGCGCGGCGTGTCGGGCGTCGCGATCGAGAAATTGCCGCCCAGGCCGATGAATACCTTCACCTTGCCGTCGAGCATCGCCTGAATGGTGTTGACGACGTCGAGTCCGTGCTCGCGCGGCGGTTCGAAATCGTAGACTTCGCCGAGTTTGTCGAGAAACGCCTGCGTCGGCCGTTCCTCGATCCCAACCGTCCGATCGCCTTGCACGTTCGAGTGGCCGCGCACCGGGCACAGGCCCGCGCCGCGCCGGCCGATATTGCCGCGCATCATCATCAGGTTCGACAGGATCTGCACCGTCGGCACCGAGTTCTTGTGCTGCGTGAGGCCCATGCCCCATGTCGCAATCACGGCGCTCCCCTTCACGTAGATGTCGGCGAGTTGCAGCACGTCTTCGAACGGCACGCCGGCTTCGGCGACGATCGTGTCCCAGTTCTCGGCGCGCAAGTCATCGGCGAAGGCGTCGAAGCCGACGGTATGTTCGGCGATGAACGCGACATCCAGAACGCGTTCCAGGCCCGACGCCAACGCTTCGTCGTCGAGCTCGATTACGCGCTTGGCCACGCCCTTGATCAGCGCGAAATCGCCGCCGACTTTCGGGCGAATGAACACGGAGCTGATCTTCGTGCTGCCCATCGTCAGCATTTCCACCGGATGCTGCGGGCTCGCAAAGCGTTCGAGGCCGCGCTCCTTCAGCGGATTGATCGACACGATGGTCGCGCCGCGCTTGGCGCACTCGCGCAGTTCGCCGAGCATCCGCGGATGGTTGGTGGCCGGATTCTGGCCGAAGATCAGCAGCGTGTCGGCGTGTTCGAAGTCGTCGAGCGTGACCGTGCCTTTGCCGATGCCGACCGTATGCGGCAAACCGCGGCTGGTCGCCTCGTGGCACATGTTCGAGCAGTCGGGGAAGTTGTTGGTGCCGTACATGCGCACGAACAGCTGATACAGGAACGCGGCTTCGTTGCTCGCGCGGCCGGAGGTGTAGAAGGCGGCGCGGTCCGGATCGTCGAGCCGCTTCAGGTGATCGGCGATCAGGTCGAACGCTTCGTCCCAGCCGATCGGCACGTAACGGTCGCTCACGGCGTCGTAGACGAGCGGGTCGGTCAGGCGGCCGTGCTGTTCGAGTTCGAAATCCGACTGCGTCATCAGTTCGGCGATCGTATGTTTCTCGAAGAACGCCGGCGTCACGCGTTTGCTGGTCGCCTCGGCGGCCACGGCCTTCACGCCGTTTTCGCAGAACTCGAAGGTGGACGCATGCTCGCGATCCGGCCACGCGCAGCCGGGGCAGTCGAAGCCGTCCGGCTGATTCTGCTTGAACAGCATGCGGTAGTCGCCGCCCGTTACCTTTTCCTTGATCAGATTGATGGCGACGTACTTGAGCGCACCCCAGCCAGCGGCGGGGTGCGTATAGGGTTCGATGCGAGCTTCGGGTTTCTTCATGATGTTGCCGCCGGATCGGGCTTGAACGAGGCTGTTGAGCCGATAGGTGCAAGCCTACTGTGTTCCAAAAAAAGCGCAGCATACAGAAAATTGGAAAGGGAAGGGATACAGTTGATCGGTTTTGCCCTAGACTGGCGCTTCAGCCCACGCTTGCGCTCGACTGAAGTCCTTGAAACTGTACGAAAAACTCGCCGATGAAATGACCGAAGCCGTGCGCCGTGGCGTGTTCGCGGCGGGCGAGCGGATTCCGTCCGTGCGGCAGGCGAGCCAGCAGCATGGCGTGAGTATCAAGACCGTGTTGCACGCGTACGCGTTGCTGGAAAGTCGCGGGATTGTCGAAACGCGTCCGCAGTCGGGCTATTTCGTGCGCGACGCTGCCGCGCGAGCCGTGGCGCTCGACGAGCAACGGCCAGGTCGCCCGCACATGCCGCACACACCGCCGGTGGCCGCCGCGGTGGACGTGAGCCGCCTCGTGCTGTCGACTTTGCGCAGCATCCGCGCGCACGACGCCGTGCCGTTCGGCTCGCCGTATCCGGATCCGTCGCTGTTCCCATGGCGGCGCATCAACCAGTACGCGAACGCGATCGCGCGACGCCACGCGAGCTGGAATCTGATCGACGACCTGCCGCCGGGCAACCCCGAGCTGATCCGGCAGATCGCCCGGCGCTACGCCGAGAACGGCGTGCCGGTCGATCCCGACGAGATCGTAATTACGCTCGGCGCGACCGAAGCGATCAACCTGAGCCTGCAGGCGGTCGCCAAACCTGGTGATACGGTAGCCGTCGAATCGCCGACCTATTACGCGATGCTGCACGCCATCGAGCGCCTCGGCATGCGCGCGATCGAGGTGGCGACGCATCCGCTTCACGGCATCGATATCGAGGCGTTGGCCCAGGTGATCGCCGAACAGAAGATCGCGGCGTGCATGGTGATGCCGAACTTCCAGAATCCGCTTGGTTTCCAGATGCCCGACGCGCGCAAGCGGCAGCTGGTCGAACTGCTGGCGGCGCACGAGATACCGGTGATCGAGAACGACGTCTATCAGGAGCTTTACTTCGGCGAGACGCGGCCGTCGACCTTGAAGAACTTCGACACGAAAGGGCTGGTGCTGCACTGCGCGTCGTTTTCGAAGAGTCTGACCGCGTCGTACCGGATCGGCTGGGCGCTGCCGGGACGCTATCGCGCCCAGGTCGAAAAGCTGAAGTTTCTGAATACGCTGACCACGCCGTCGGTGCCGCAAGTCGCGGTCGCCGATTATTTGCGGCAGGACGGCTACGATCGGCATCTGCGGCACGTGCGCAAGGTTTATCGGCAGCAAGCCAGCATCATGATGGCGATGGTGCAGCGGTTTTTTCCGGCCGGCACACGCATGTCGACGCCGCAGGGCGGCTACGTGCTGTGGGTCGAACTGCCCGAGCGGGTCGATTCGATGCGGCTCTACCAGGCGGCGCTTGCGCGCAGCATCACGGTCGGGCCGGGCATGATGTTTTCGACGCGCAACGATTTTCGCCATTTCATCCGGCTCAACTACAGCTATCCGTGGACCGCACAGACCGAAGCGGCTTTGAAGACGCTCGGCGAACTGGTCATGCAGATGGCGTAAAAAAGGAGGAGACACTGACTATGGAAGACGACGAACTCGATCCGGTGCTGGTCGCCATCCTGACGCAATTGTGGCGCGCGCATCGGGAAACGCCGGGCGGCGCGTGGTCGCTCGCCAAGCTGTCGAAGCAGGCGGGCGTGCCGATGAGCGGCTTGCGGCGGCAGTTGACGGCGCTCGTCGACGGCGGCCTGGTGGACACGACGTTCAATGAGGAAGGCACGGGCACAGCGCGCCTGAGCGAAATAGGCCAAAGTCTGTGCGGCGAGTTGTTTGGCGGCGGCGACGGTGACGCGCCCGACGAGAATCAGACGGACGAGTCGCCGAAGCTTCACTGAATCGCGTGGCGCGTTAGCGGGCCGGCGGCAGGAATTTCAGCAGCGCGTCGGTGACGGCCTGCGGCTGCTCTTCGGCGACCCAATGGCCGGCGCCTTCGATCTGCACGGACTGGACGTCGAGCGCGACATGCCGCAACTCTTCGCCGACAATCGGTCCAAGACTGCCCGCTCCGCCGATGCCGAGCACCGGCATGCTGCGCGAAGACCTGGTTCTGTTGCCGGGCGCCTCTGTGAAGGGAGGCCCGGGTTTGCACAGCAGGGTGAAGCCTGAGTGCTCAGCCAGCCAGACGACGCGAGCCGCGAGCGCGGCTCGCCTGAGCATGGCTTTAAAGCTGGCTCATTCCGCCGTCAGCGATGATTTCCGTGCCGACGATAAACGCCGACTCCGGCGCCGACAGATGCAGTACGGTCGAGGCGATTTCTTCCGGCGTGCCGAAGCGGCCGACCGGCACCTGGCCGAGAATCTGCGCAGCGGTGGCTTCGAGCGCGGCGGCGTCGAGGCCGAGCTTGCCGTACAGCGGCGTCTGCACCGGGCCGGGACTGACCACATTGACGCGCACGCCTTGCGGCAGCAGTTCGGACGAAAGCGTCTTCGCCAGCGAAATCACCGCGGCCTTGCTCGCCGCATACACGGACGACGCCGGCATGCCGATATGCGCATTGATCGAGCCGTTGATCACGATCGACGCGCCGCGATTCAGCAACGGCAGCAGTGCCTGAATCTGAAAGTAGGCGCCCTTGACGTTGGTGTTGAACATCGCGTCCCAGAAGGCTTCGTCGACGTCAGGAAACGGCGCGAATTTCGCGGTGCCGGCGTTGACGAACACCGCGTCGAGGCGGATGCCGGCGGCGCTGATCGCAGCCGCCAGTTCGCGCGCAGACGCCACCGAGCCGGCGTCGTTGCGCACCGCGACGGCATCGGCGCCGAGGGCCTTTCTTGCCGTTTCGAGGGCGTCGGCATCGCGGCCGGTGATAACCACACGGGCGCCTTCATCGGCGAATGCCTTGGCGGCTGCGAAGCCGATGCCGCTGCTGCCGCCGGTGACGAGAACCGATTTACCTTGGAAGCGAGTCATTTTGAATCTCCGAAAGAGTGTTGCGGGTTGGTGAGAGTGATATTGCGCCTGTGCGACGGGCTTGCCGTACCACTTCTCCGACGCACTCGTTCGAAAACATCGAACATGTTTTGTGGAATGACCAAAATACTAGGCTGGTTATGGGCGGAATAACGGGAAATATTTTTTCCGCTGAAATTGGCCTTTGAATATGGCCCCCTATGCTGGAGCCTTGCCCGGGTTATCCCGAGCGCTGGGGCAGGCACCTTCAACCATCTTCGGAGAATCCATGAAAACAACGCTGGCGCGAGCGCTGCATCGTTCACTGCGCATCAAAACCGTCCGAACTGTCCGCACCGTCCTTGCTGCCGCGCTTGGCGCGACGCTGGCATTTAGCGCCGCGGGGGCGTCGGCCGCCGCCACGCAGCCGATCGGCATTGCCTTCGTCTATCTCGGCAATCCGGGCGACGCCGGCTGGACCTACGCGCACGAACAGGGTGTGAAAGCGCTCGAGGCGAAATACGGCGACAAGATCAAGGTGACGCGCGTCGAGAACGTGCCGGAGTCGGCCGATTCGGAGCGCGTGTTTCGAGATCTGGCCTCGAAGGGCAACAAGATCGTGGTGGGTTCGAGCTTCGGCTTTCAGGATTTCGAGCTGAAGGTCGCCAAGGACTTCCCCGACGCAGTGTTCGAACATGCCACCGGCTACAAGAAGGCCGCCAACTTCGCCACCTATGACGTGCGCACCTATCAAAGCGCCTACCTGGCGGGTCTCGTCGCGGGCTATACGACCAAGTCGAACACGCTCGGCTTTGTCGGCTCCGTGCCGGTGCCCGAGGTGGTGCGCAACATCAACGCGTTCACGATGGGCGCCCGCTCGGTCAATCCGAATGCGCGCGTGAAAGTGGTGTGGATCAATAGCTGGTTCGATCCGGGCCGCGAAAAGCAGGCCGCCGAAACGCTGATCGGCCAGGGCGCCGACGTGCTGATCCAGAACACCGATTCGACGGCGACGATGCAGACCGCCGAGCAGAAGAAGGTGCATGCGTTCGGCTGGGACTCGGATATGAAGAAGTTCGGGCCGAATGCGCAACTCGGCGCATGCGTGAGCAACTGGGGCGTGTACTACACGCACCTGGTCGATCAGGTGATGGCGGGCACCTGGAACAATTCGCCGGTGTGGTGGGGGCTGAAAGAGAAAGCGATCGACCTCGCCGACATCAACACCGACGCCGTTTCGCCGGCCGCGCAAAAGGCCTTGAGCCAGAAGCGCGATGACATCATCTCCGGCAAGTTCAATCCGTTTGCCGGTCCGATCATGGATCAATCCGGCGCGGTGAAGGTCGCCGCCGGCAAGTCGTTGAGCGATCCGGAACTGCTGCGTCTGAACTGGTTCGTGCAGGGCGTGGATGGCTCGCTGCCCAAGTAAGACTTTGCTTCGCTAATCTAACTATTATTCAAGGAGATCGCCCGTGAGTCTGACGGTTTCGACGGAGGCCGCCGCAGCGGCCGCCAACTATCCGCCGCAGGGTTTGACGCCCACGCACGAGCAGATCGTGCGGCATCTGCGGCATTCGAGCCGGGTGGCCGAGCGGGCGACGCTGCTGGGACATCATCCGTTCGGCGCAGTGCTGGTCGGACCCGACCAGGAGACGGTGCTGATGGAGCAGGGCAACGTCGACACGGTGAATCACGCCGAGTCGGTGCTGGCGCGCGTGGCGGCGTTGAACTTCACGCCTGGGTATTTGTGGAGTTGCACGTTGTACACGTCGGTCGAGCCTTGCTGCATGTGTGCCGGGACGATGTATTGGGCCAACATCGGCCGGGTGGTGTTCGGCATGACCGAGAAGCGCTTGCTGGAGGCAACCGGCGATCACGCCGAGAATCCGACCATGAGCGTGGACTGCCGGTATGTCTTCGACCATTGCCAGAAACCGGTCGAGGTGATCGGACCGGTGCCCGAAGTGGAAGCCGAGGTGATGGCGGTGCAGCGCGGATTCTGGAGCGGCCGCTAGCCGTGCCTGGTGCGCTTGGTGCGCTTGGTGCGCTTGCGCGAGAGAGAATCGCGACGTTTGCGCCCCTGCTTGCATGCACAGCCTCGCTGAGCCGGCATGCAAAGCATGCTTTGGTCATTGCGCGGCGTCGGCCTGCATTTGCGGCGGCGCCAGCATCGCGATGCCGCAGAACCAGTCGCCGCCGCGCGGCTGATGTTTCCACTGCCCGCTGGTCTCCTTGAGCACGCTGGAACACTGCTCGTTCACCACGATCCCGGGATTCGCCGCCGTGCACTGACGCATCGCCACCTCGGTGGGTTGCGCGGGGGCCATGAGCGGCCTGCGTGGCGTTTCGGGCTCAACCGGCGTGGTCGATGGCGGCGGCGTTCCGGTTTGCATCCCTTCGATCAGCGTTTGCAGTTCCTCGATACGCGTCGCGTACCACGTCCCCAGACACGCCGCATCGCGGCAGTTCGCTTCACGCCACGCCCACTTGCTGTCGCTGTCGGTGAGAAAGGCGCGCCGGTTGCTGACCCGCCGACGCGCTTTCCAGTACAGTTGCCCCAGCGTGTCGTCGAGCTTCGAGAGCGCGGGGTCGTTGCAAATCATCTTCTCGGTTAGCGAGCGTCCCCGGTTGCAGTCGAAGCTGGTGGCATGGGCGACTGGATGCGCGAGCATCAGCGCGGCGATCAGAAGTGGGCGGATGATGGTCATTGCGGTCCTGGCAGTGCATGGCTTTTTCATGCAATGGATGATCGGCCGAGATGCCGGTACGCGGACGCCCGAAAAACGCGTGACTTCAGGTGGGTGGTTACCAAATCTTGCCTCACGGGGACGGCGGGAATCGACGGGGGCGGTTGACTGAGCGCCTTCAGGCATGTGCCGTGCCACTCGCATGTAAGCGGATGCACCGCGCGGCGATACACCGGGGCGTGGCGGGGGAAGGCCGCCGGGTGGCGGCAACGGCGGTGAAGGACAGGGCGGCGGCGGAGGCGCCCGCCCAAGGCGCCATCACCCGCTCCAGCAAGGCCTTTGCGCCGTTTCCCCAAGGCATGAACCGGCCCAATTTGCCAAGCCGTCTCCCATCCGCGACGAATTAAATTCACCGGCCTCGCGTAAACCCCGGTGTGCCGCGTACACTAAGCTGCCGATGTCGGGTTAGGGGGCGCACATATGACTTGCGAAGCGACATCAGAAAACAAGCTGGAAGCAGCGCCTGAAAGCCGCTATGGATCGAATCTCGCCGAAGGAGTGGTGGCGTCGGAGCGCACGGTGTTGCGGTTGATCACCCGCAACACGCCGCTGCCGGAATTGCTTGACGAAGTATGCCGCCGCGCTGAAGCGCTGCTGGGCGAAGGCGCGTCCTGTTCAATCCTGCTGCTCGAAGCCGACGGCGTGCACGCCAGAGTGGGTGGCGCACCGTCGCTGCCGGCGCATTTCAGCGCGGCGATCGACGGCGCGGCGATCGGTCCACGGGTCGGCTCGTGCGGCACCGCGATGTACGAGCGGCGCCTCGTCGTCGTCGAGGATATCGAAACCGATCCGCTGTGGGCCGACTTCCGGCACCTCGCGTTGCCGATCGGGCTGCGGGCGTGCTGGTCGGTGCCCTTTGAAAACGATTCCGGCGTGGTGCTCGGCGCTTTCGCGGTCTACTACCGCGTGCCGCGACGTCCGGGCGCCGAGGAAGAAGCGATGCTGCGCGACATCGGCCACAGCGTCGGTCTCGCCGTGCATCAGGACACCATGGTCCAGCGCCTCGCGCACAGCGAGGAGCATCACCGGCTGGTGGTCGATCATCTGATCGAAGGAATCGTCGTGCAGTCGCGTGACGGCATCGTGCTCGCCTGCAATCCGAGCGCGCAGCGCATCTTGCGGGCGACCCCGCAGATCGTCGGCCGCAGTATTCATACGGTGATGGTGCGGGCGTATCACGAAGACGGCTCGCTTGTCGTCGACGCCGCCCGCCCGACCGCGCAGGTGTTGAGCACCGGCAAACCGGTGCTCGGCGTCACGATCGGCGTGGAGCTGATCGGCGGCGACATTGTCTGGATCACCCAGAACGTCGTGCCGATCATCAAGCCGGGCGAGAGCGAACCCGGTTCGGTGCTGATTTCGTTTACCGACATCGGACCCGTGCGCGAGGCGCAGCGTCAGCTCAAGTTCCTCGCCACCCGCGATTCACTCACCGGCCTCTACAACCGCGCCTATCTCACCGAGCGGATGCGCGACCTGTTCACGCCGGACATGTCGTCCGGCATGGGCGAGCTGGCGAGCGTCGCCGTGCTGTTCGTCGATCTGGACGGCTTCAAGAAGGTCAACGACACGGCAGGCCACGAGGCTGGCGACACCCTGCTTTGCAGCGTGGCGGAGCGCCTCTCGGCGTGCATTTCGCCCGAGGACACGCTTGCGCGCGTGGGCGGCGACGAATTCGTGATCGTGATCAGCGCATATGAAAATACTGCGCATCTGATCGGCCTCGCGCGCCGCATTCTCGACATGATCGCGGTGCCGTTCGCGGTGGCGGACAACGAGTACTACCTGGGCGCGTCGATCGGCATCAGCCGCTTTCCGGAAGACGGCCAGGACGTCGCCACGCTCATGCGCAACGCGGATTCGGCGATGTATCACGCCAAGCAGCGCGGCCGCAACAACTTCCAGTTCTTCACCGCCGAGCTGAATCAGCATCTGCAGCGCCGCTTCACGATCGAGCAATCGCTGCGGCGCGCGCTCGCCGGCAACGAACTGAGCCTCGTGTACCAGCCGATCGTCGACAGCCGCGACGGCCGCACGATCGGCGCCGAGGCGCTCCTGCGCTGGTACAACAGCGAGCTGGGCAACGTGTCGCCGGGGGAATTCATCCCCGTGGCCGAAGATGCCGGGCTGATCGTCGAAATCGGCGACTTCGTGCTGGCGCGGGCCTGCGAGCAGGTGGCGCAATGGCGGCGCACGCTGGCGCCGGAGCTGATCGTCGCGGTGAACCTGTCGCCGCGGCAGTTCAACGACGGTCTGGTGGAGCGGATCGAACGCTGTCTCGCGCAGTCCGGGCTCGAGCCGACGGCGCTGGAGCTGGAGATCACCGAACGGCTGCTGATGAGCGACAGCGAAACTGTCCTGCCGATGCTGAGCGCACTGAACGCCATGGGCGTGCGCATTTCCGTCGACGACTTCGGCACGGGCTATTCGTCGCTGTCGTATCTGAAGCGCTTCCCGCTGCATAACCTGAAAATCGACCGCTCGTTCGTCGCGGGTTTGCCAGATCATCGCGATTCGATTGCAATTACGCAGGCCGTGGTGGCGATGGCGCACTCGCTCGGCATGAACGTCACCGCCGAAGGCGTGGAAACCGCCGAACAGGCGGCGTTCCTGCGCGCGATCGATTGCGACAAGCAGCAAGGCTATCTTTACAGCCGTCCGGTCGGGGCCAGTGCATACGCCCGCGGTTTGTGGGACGCGCAGCTCAACGTCGCCGACGCCTCGTGAACCTGCCGGCCGTCCCGCACGCAAGCCCGGACCCGTTGCCGGGCTTGCGAAGGCGGGGTTGCACGGCGCGCGGCGCGGACATTCCGACGGGATTGTTCGGTTTGCTGGACAAGTGACTTCGCGTTCGCGGTATTTATCCGCGAGGCCTCTCTCCCTAAAATCCTCCCATCGAAAGGTAAATTTGAGCGCGATGCCGAAGCGGCGTCGTGCGATGGGAGTTGTCATGCCAGCTTTAATCAGAGACCAGCTTTACCGGCCGTCGGTGGTCTTACCGATGGTCGCCCTCATGCAGGTGATGGTGTCGCAAGATTTCAATCTCGGCCAGGTCGGCTGGGTGATGGCGTCCCGCGGCGCGCAGGCCGCGCTGCAACGTTCGCGCGAACTGATCTGCGCCGTGCATTGCCACGCCTGAGCACAACGGACGGAAACCAGCAGTCATCCGCAACAATCCGCGGCAGTAGTGAGCAGCACAACATGGTGATTCCAGGGGCGAAGCGTAAGATGCTACGACCAGCACCCCAGCCTCGGGAGAGTCGCCATGCCACAGCACTTCGACGCAGTTGTGATCGGTACGGGACAAGGCGGTTCACCGCTCGCCGTCCGTCTCGCTAAAAGCGGCCGCAAAACGGCGGTCATTGAACGGGCTGCGTTTGGCGGCACCTGCGTGAACGTCGGCTGCACGCCGACCAAATCCTATGTGGCGAGCGCCCGCGCGGCGCATGTCGCGCGTCATTGCGCGGAACTCGGTGTGCAGGTGGGCGGCGCGATCAGCGTCGATCTGGCCGCCGTCAAGGCACGCAAGGACAAAGTTATCGGGCAGTCGCGCGACGGCGTCGAAGCATGGCTGCGCGGCACGAAGAACATGAGCGTGTTCAAAGGCCACGCGCGTTTCACCGGACCGCATGCACTCGCTATCAGCGGACCGGACGGCAAGCTGCTCGACGAGATCAGCGCCGACGAAGTCTTCATCAATACCGGGACGCGCGCCGTCGTGCCGCCGCTCGACGGACTCGAGCGGATTCGCTACTACACCAACTCCAACCTGCTCGATCTGACGGAATTGCCGAGTCATCTGGTGATCGTCGGCGCGAGTTATATCGCGCTCGAATTCGCGCAGATCTTTCGCCGCTTCGGCAGCCAGGTGACCGTGCTGGTGCGCGGCGAACGCTTGCTCACGCGCGAAGACGCCGATTTCGCCGATTCCGTGCAGAAGGTGCTCGCGCGCGAAGGCGTGGAATTTCGCTTCAATGTGCAGCCTTCGCGGGTGGAACCGCATCCGCATCGCGAAAACGAAGTGTGCGTCGGCTTCGAGCAGAACATTCCCGCTCTCGAAGCGTCGCACCTGCTGTTCGCGACCGGCCGTGAACCGAACACCGACGACCTCGGCCTTGCTGCCGCCGGCATCACGGTGGACAAGCACGGCACGATTCCCGTCGACGGCCAGTTGCGCACCAACGTGCCGGGCATCTGGGCGATCGGCGACGTCAACGGACGCGGCGCCTTCACCCACACCTCCTACGACGACTATCAGATCGTCGCGGCCAATCTGCTCGACGGCGGCTCACGCAGCGTCGATACGCGGATCATGGCGTATGCCGTGTTCGTCGATCCGCCGCTCGCGCGGGTCGGCGCGTCGGAGGCCGAGGTACGCAAATCGGGCCGCGACGCGCTGTTCGCCACCATGCCGATGACACGCGTGGGCCGCGCGCGCGAACGCGGCGAGACCGACGGCTTCATGAAGGTGATGGTCGACAAGGAGAGCAAGCGGATTCTCGGGGCGGCGATTCACGGCATCGAAGGCGACGAGGCGATTCACACGTTCATCGACATCATGACGGCGGGCGCGCCGTATCCGACCTTGCAGTACGCGATGCATATTCACCCGACCATCAGCGAACTTATTCCGACCTTGCTCGATGGACTCAAGCCCATGAAGTGACCGGCGCACGCGAGCGGAGCACGTACGATGAAGCGCGCAATCCGAAGCGGCAATCTGTTCGACCACGACGCATCGGCGGGTGTGGACGAGCAGGTCCACACGTTGGTCGAGCAGGGCGGCGTGAACATCGAGCGGATCGTCTCGATGGGTCACGCCAGCCCGCCGGGCTTCTGGTACGACAGTCTGCGCGCCGAGTGGGTCGTGCTGCTGAGCGGTGCGGCGGCGCTCGAATTCGAAGGCGAGGCCGAGGCTCACCAGATGAAGGCCGGCGATCACGTGCTGATCGACGCCCATTGCCGGCATCGCGTGGCATGGACGAGCGAGCAGGAGCCCAGCGTGTGGCTCGCCGTCTATTACCCGGACGACGCTTCGACCTGACCGCGGCAAACTGCCGATCGATCAGGCGCATCGACAAAGCGCCGGGCCATCGCGGATAATCGGCAACGGCGTGGGTCGTCTGCGGAACGCGGGCGAACGGTGCGCGCAACCGCATTCATCATCAGGAATCCAACCGATGGGCAAGGGACGTGTCGAAGCCTTCAGCGATGGCGTGATCGCCATCATCATCACGATCATGGTGCTCGAGCTGAAGGTGCCGGAAGGCTTCGATCTCGCCGCGCTGCGGCCTGTGCTCCCCGTGTTCTGCGCGTACGTGCTGAGCTTTATCTACGTCGGCATCTACTGGAACAATCACCATCACATGTTCCATGCCGTGCAGAAGGTCAACGGCGCGGTGCTGTGGGCCAACCTCCATCTGCTGTTCTGGCTGTCGCTGCTGCCGGCCGTCACGCATTGGGTCGGCGAAAACCATCTGGCTTCCTGGCCGACCGCGATGTACGGCGTGGTGCTGTTCATGTCGTCGATCGCGTATTTCATTCTGATGGGCGTGCTGATCCGCGAGCACGGCAAGGACTCGACGCTCGCAAGAGCCGTCGGCAACGATTTCAAGGGCAAGGTTTCGGTCGTGATCTATCTGGCGGGCATTGCGCTGGCGTTTGTCGTGCCTTGGGTTTCGGCCGCGCTTTATACGCTCGCTGCCGCGTGGTGGCTGGTGCCGGACCGGCGCATCGAACATGTGCTGGAATCGTAAGCGTGCTGCTCGCGCTCAAGCTGGTGCTGGTGCCGGCGTTTCTCGCCGTGCTGACCGTGGCGGGACGCGTGTGGGGGCCCTCGGTGGCGGGCTGGCTCGCGGGGCTGCCGGTGGTCGCCGGGCCGATCGTGTTGCTGCTCGCGCTGGAGCGTGGGCCGTCGTTCGCGGCGCAGGCGTCGGCGGCTTCGATCGCGGCGATTGCCGCATCGGAAGCGTTTAATTTCGCGTATGCGTGGACTTGCCGGCGTGTGGCGTGGCCGCTCGCGCTGATCGTCGGTATGGCCGGTTGGGTCGGCGTTGCAATTGTGCTCACGCAGCTTCCCGCCGGACTTGCATGGGCGGTGGCGGCGGCCTGTGTAGCCGTGGCGGTGTCGCAAAGCGGCTTGCCGCGCGTGAACGGTCACGTGCCCGCGGCGCGACTCGGACTCGGCGATCTTGCCGTGCGCATGCTCGCCGGGGCGTTGCTGACGGTCGCGGTAACCACGCTTTCCGCATCGATGGGCGCGACGTGGAGCGGACTGCTGTCGGTTTTCCCCTTGCTCGGCATCGTGCTCGCGGTGTCCGCCCAGCGCGCACATGGTCCGGACTTCGTCGCCTTGCTGATGCGCGGCATGGTGATTGGCCGCGCCTCGTTCGCGGCGTTCTTTGCCGTGACGGCGACGATGCTGCCGCAGTACGGCGTGTGGATCAGCTTCGCGTGCGCCTCGGCGGTGTCGGTGATCGTGCAGGGCGCCACCAAACGGATGCTCGGCGCGAAACGGCCGGTGCAGGCCGTGTCGCGCGAACTCGCCGAGTAGCAGTCGGCGGATTGAGTGGGTGGGTTTGCCGCGCTTATGACCGCGAAGAGCGGAGATGCCCGCTCAGCGAAACGACCGCGCACGCAGTCCGCTCATTTGCCCGATACTTCCAACATGACTTCGCGCACTCGACAACCCACACGCACACGAATCGGCCTGATCTCCGACACGCACAATCTCGTGCGCCCGGAGGCGTTGCAATATCTGGCCGGTTGCGACGCGATCATTCACGCCGGCGATATCTGCAACGAAGCCGTGCTCGATGCACTCACGCGGATCGCGCCGGTCACGGCGGTGCGCGGCAATAACGATACCGGCGCCTGGGCCGCGTCGTTGCCGACGCGCACCACGCTGACCGTGCAGCAAGTGACGATTCTCGTCGTGCATGACATCGCCGACGTGGGCGCCGATCCGCGCAGCGAGGGGATCAACGTGGTGGTGACCGGCCATTCGCACAAGCCAATGATCAGCGAACGCGACGGCGTGCTGTTCGTCAATCCAGGCAGCGCGGGGCCACGGCGTTTCAAACTGCCGATTTCAGCCGGGATTCTGATCATCGAAGGTGCGCACGCAAGCGCGAGCTTCGATTCGCTGACGCCATAAAAAACGGGCCGGCAAAAGATTGCCGGCCCGCTCTCGGACTTCTCGCGGACAAGCCGCGCTAACCATCAAACAACCCGTGCTCAGGCACGCGCCGTAGCCGTAGCCGCATAACCTTCGTCCATCTCCTCGGCTTCACGCTCACCGCGCAACACCGCATGTGCTTCGGCACGCGTCGCGACGCACGGGCCCGAGCCCAGCAGCGGCTTGCGGGCGGTTTCGCGCAGCGCCATCACCGAGACGATACCGATCAGCGACGCGCCCATCAGGTAGTACGCGGGCATCATCAGATTGCCGGTGCGGTCGACCAGCCACGCCGTCACGAGCGGCGTCGTCCCGCCGAACAGCGACACCGAAATATTGAAGCCGATCGCCAGCGCGCCGTAGCGGATTTTGGTCGGGAACAGCGCCGGCAGCGCCGACGGCATCACACCGGTAAAGCACGACAGCAGCACGCCGAGAATCATCAGGCCGCCGAACACCGGCAGCACCGTGCCCATGCGGATCAGCAGCAGGGCGGGAATCGACAGCGCGAACAGACCCACGCAACCGAACAGCATCACCGGCTTGCGGCCGATCGTGTCGGACAGACGACCGGCGGCGAGCGTCATCGGCATCATCAGCACCATCACGAGCAGCACGAGGAACAGGCCGTGCGTTTCGTTAAAGTGCAGCGTGGCCGACAGATAGCTCGGCAGATACGAGAGCGCCATGTAGTCGGTGACGTTGAAGATCAGCACGAGGCCGACGCACAGCAGCAGCGGCTTCCATTGCTGCGCCAGCAACTGGCCGAACGACTGCTTCGGCACGGCTTTGTCCTCGGCTTCGCGTTGCTCGGCCTGCTTCTTGAACGCAGGCGTTTCTTCGAGCTTCATCCGGATGTACAGACCCACCAGACCCAGCGGGCCGGCGATCAGGAACGGCACACGCCAGCCCCACGAGAGCAGCGCGTCGTTCGAGAGCGTCGCGGTCAGCACGGCAACGGTGCCCGCGCCGAGCACGTAGCCGATCAGCGTGCCGAACTCGAGGAAGCTGCCCATGAAGCCGCGGCGCTTGTCGGTCGAGAATTCGGCGATGAAGGTGGCCGCGCCGCCGTACTCGCCGCCGGTCGAGAAGCCTTGCACCAGACGCGCGACCAGCAGCAGCATCGGCGCGAGAATGCCGATCGTCGTGTAGCTGGGAATCAGACCGATCGCGAAAGTGCCGAGCGCCATCATGATCATGGTCATGGCGAGCACACGCTGTCGGCCGATGCGGTCGCCGAGCGGCCCGAACACCATGCCGCCCACCGGCCGCACGAGGAACGCCGCGGCGAACGTGCCGAACGTGGCGATCAACTGCGCAGCCGGACTGGCCGACGGGAAGAACACTTTGCCGAGCGTGACGGCGATGTAGCTGTACACGCCGAAATCGAACCATTCCATGGCGTTGCCGAGCGCCATGGCGCCGACGGCCCGCTTGAGGAGAGATTTGTCGACGACAGTGATGTCGTCGAGAGAGAGGCGTTGTTCTTCTTTGTGGTGTCGCCAGAAGCCGTTGCTGGAAGCGGTCAAGGTGAAAACTCCAATGACTGCGACGAAACTCATGATGCGCATGAACGTTCCGCCACGGTTGCTGGGAAGTGCAGTTTCGCGAGCAAGGCGAAAGCGTCTCCGTCGCCGTTGAAGGGCGATGGAGCGGGGCGCGATGGAAAACACAACGCCCGTGCCTCGCGAGACAGGTCGCGAAAAAACACTCGTCTAGATTGTGCTGACGTTGCACCTGCGTGGCCGTGGAAGGGGGGCAGGTGCATGAGGACGCTGGGGTGGCTGAAAGCTGGCCCATGCGCCGCTGGAAGGCTTGAAACGAAAAAGGCCGGTGCTTTATTCGCCGCTCACGGGTGACGCGAAACGGGGAAACGACCGACAAGCCTTCTTGTATAAAAACTGTTCAATTCGGGATGGCACACGCACTGCGCGCCAGATTGAAGAGAACGTGAATGAAGGTGAAATGCTGTTGGAACGAGGCACATGATAGCACGATAACAGAGGATCGTGCAAACCCGGTGTCCGCCTGGCGAGTTGGCGGGCACGCTCAATCCCTTGCGGGACGGGGGATCGAGCGGATCCTGGCGGTCTGGAAAAGAGGCTTAAAAGCGCGCGGAAATGTACCGTTTGGAGAATCCTCGGCGATGTTGGAGGCGCGATCTGGTGGTCTCGATTCGGTGAATCCGGTCGCGCGTGCGGACGAAAAAAATCCGCGCACGCGGCGCGGATTTCGGTCATGCAGTTTAAAGGCGTGAAAGCCTTTACTCAGCCGACGGCGGCACGTAACCCTGCGCCGTATCCGCGCCTTCGCCGAAGAAAAACTTTTCGGTCTGCTTCATCAGATATTGGCGCGCGCGCGGATCAGCCATGTTCAGGCGGTTTTCGTTGATCAGCATGGTTTGCTGCTTCAACCAGGCCTGCCAGGCTTCCTTCGAGATGCCTTCGTAGATCCGCTTGCCGAGTTCGCCCGGCAGCGGCGGGAAATCGAGGCCTTCGGCTTCCTTGCCGAGCTTCGCGCATTGAACCATACGAGTCATGCTGTGCTTCTCCTAGAATCGGTGTGAGGGCGGACAGTCGCTATATAGGGCCGCTCAGAGCTGTTTCATCAGCACGAGCGACTTGCGCTGCCAGTTATAGAGTCGGCGGCGGTCTTCCGGCAGGTCGTCGACCGTAACCTTGACGAAGCCGCGCTTGAGAAACCAGTGTTCGGTACGCGTGGTGAGCACGAAAATGCGCGTCAGGCCGCGCGCCCGTGCGCGCTGCTCGATGCGCTTCAACAGCCGTTCGCCGTCGCCGGTGCCTTGCGCTTCGGGCGCGACCGTCAGGCACGCCATTTCGCCTATGCGCTCCTGCGTGTACGGATACAGCGCCGCGCAGCCGAACAGCACGCCATCGTGCTCGATCACCGAGAAATGGTCGATGTCGCGCTCGATCTGGTGACGCCCGCGCCGCACCAGCGTGCCGTCCGATTCGAGCGGCTCGATCAGCGCGAGAATGCCGCCGACGTCGTCCGGCGTGGCTTCGCGCAGGCTTTCGAGGTTCTCGTACGAGATCATCGTGCCCACGCCGTCGTGCAGGAACAGTTCGAGCAGCAGGCTGCCGTCGAGCGCGTAGGGGATGATGTGCGCCCGCGCCACGCCGCCGCGGCAGGCGCGAATCGAGTGCTTCAGATAGAAGCCCGCGTCGCCAGTGACTTCACCGCTTTCGTGCAGTTTGTAGGCGTCGTCGAGCGACAGTTCGCGCACCAGTACGGGGCCGTCTTCGCCGGCTTCCATCAGGCCCGGCGTTTCGGTCAGGAACACGATCTTGTCGGCGCGCAGCGCGATCGCCGCGGCGGACGCCACGTCTTCCATGGCCAGATTGAAGGCCTCGCCGGTGGGCGAGAAGCCGAGCGGCGAGAGCAGCACCAGCTTGCGGCTCGCCAGCGAGTGGCGGATCGAATCGGCGTCGATCTTACGCACCACGCCGGTGTGAGCGAAATCAACCCCGTCGAGAATCCCGACCGGCCGCGCCGTCACGAAGTTGCCCGACACCACGCTGATGTGCGCGTGCGCCATCGGCGTATTCGGCAAGCCCTGGCTGATCGCGGCCTCGATATCCAGGCGCACTTCGCCGGCCGCTTCTTTCGCGGATTCGAGCGCGCGTGCGTCCGTAATGCGCATGCCGTGCGAAAACTCGGACTCCACGCCGTGCAGGCTCATCTGCTCCTCGACCTGCGGGCGCGAGCCGTGCACCAGCACGATCTGGATGCCCATGGCCTGCAGCAGCGCGATATCGGAGACGAGCGCGTTCAGGAGCCCCTGATGCACCACCTCGCCGCCGAACCCGACGACGAACGTCTTGTTACGGAACGCATGGATGTAAGGGGCGACTGAGCGCATCCAGTCGACGAATTGCGCGTGCTGGGCGAGATCTTCCGTTGCGCCGGCGGGGGCCGGAGCGCTCGCGGGCGCGGGGACGAGGTCGGTTTGGGAATTCATGCCGGGGATTATAATGCGCCCCCATGTCGAATGTACCCAAAAGTCCCGCTGCGGCGAACGAGAATCCGGCGCCGGCCGCCGATCAACCGAAGGCCGGCGACGCGCAGCGCCGCGATGCGCAGGACGCCGAACGCAACACGCCGCACGCGGCGCGCAAGCCGCGGCGCGCCGCGGAAAATGCGCAGGCGCGGAAGCATGAGTCGGACCGCGGCGTGCGCGGTCAAGGAAATGACGCGGCGCAGAAACACGCTGCAAGTGATGAATCGCGGCGGGCGTCCGAACGCGGCGCGAACCGTCGCGAACCGCAGCAGCGCCGTGAACCCCGTGGACCCCGCGCGCCGCGTGTGGTCGAGCCCAATCCGATTCCGCCAATTACCTACCCGGAAGCGCTGCCGGTTTCAGGCCGCCGCGAGGAAATCGCCCAAGCCATCGCCCGGAATCAGGTCGTGATCGTCTGCGGTGAAACTGGCTCCGGTAAAACCACCCAGTTGCCGAAAATCTGCCTCGAACTCGGGCGCGGTCTCGGCGCGGGCGGCTCCGGTCTGATCGGCCATACGCAGCCGCGCCGGATCGCCGCGTCGGCGACCGGCCGCCGTATCGCCGAAGAACTCGGCACGCCGTTCGGCGAAGTGGTCGGCTACAAGGTGCGCTTCACCGACAATCTGTCGCCGGGCGCGTCCGTCAAGCTGATGACTGACGGTATTCTGCTCGCTGAAACGCAAACCGATCCGCTGCTGAAAGCGTACGACACGCTGATCATCGACGAGGCGCACGAGCGCAGCCTGAACATCGACTTTCTGCTCGGCTATCTGAAGGAAATTCTCGTCAAGCGTCCCGATCTGAAGCTGATCGTGACCTCGGCGACGATCGACGCGGATCGTTTCGCGCGCCACTTCGGCAGCGACGAGAAACCCGCGCCGGTGATCGAGGTGAGCGGGCGGCTGTATCCGGTGGAGGTGCGCTACCGGCCGGTCGCGGAAGATAGCCCCGCCGTGAAGGCCGCGCAAGGTGATGCGCCGTCGACGCCGCGCGGCGACCGGCCGAAATCGCAGCGCGAAACCGATCGCGATCTGATGGACGCGATCGTCGACGCGGTCGACGAACTCTGCCGCGAAGGCCCGGGCGACGTGCTCGTGTTCCTGCCCGGGGAGCGCGAAATCCGCGACGCCGCCGAGGCTCTGCGCAAGCATCATCCGCCGCATACGGAAATTCTGCCGCTGTTCGCGCGGCTTTCCGCGGCCGAACAGGAGCGCGTGTTCCGCACCTCGAACGCGCGCCGCATCGTGCTGGCCACCAACGTCGCCGAAACCTCGCTGACGGTGCCGGGTATTCGCTACGTGGTCGACACCGGCCTCGCGCGCGTGAAGCGCTACTCGTATCGCAACAAGGTCGAGCAGTTGCAGGTCGAGTCGATTTCGCAGGCCGCCGCGAACCAGCGGGCCGGGCGTTGCGGCCGCGTCGCTGACGGCATCTGCATTCGTCTCTATGAGGAAAGCGACTATCAGGGCCGCGTGCGGTTTACGGACCCGGAGATTCTGCGTTCGTCGCTGGCGTCGGTGATTCTGCGCATGAAGTCGCTCCATCTGACGGCGATCGAGACGTTCCCGTTCATCGAGCCGCCGCCGGGCCGCGCGATCGCCGACGGCTATCAGTTGCTCAACGAACTCGGCGCCGTCGACGACGACAATCAGCTCACGCCGCTCGGCCGCGAACTCGCGCGCCTGCCGCTCGATCCGCGCGTCGGGCGGATGATTCTGGCCGCGCGCGACCAGCAGGCGTTGAAGGAAGTGCTGATCATCGCGAGCGCCTTGTCCGTGCAGGATCCGCGCGACCGGCCGATCGAAGCGCAGGAGCAAGCCGATCAGGCACATCGCCGTTTCGCCGATGAGCGCTCCGAATTCCTGCAGTGGCTGAAGATCTGGAACTGGTTCGAAGAAGCCATCGCGCACAAGAAGTCGAACAAGCAGCTGCACGAGGAGTGCCGCAAGAACTTCCTGTCGCAACTGCGTCTGCGCGAATGGCGCGACGTGCACTCGCAACTGTTGACCGTGGTGCGCGAGCACGGCTGGCGTCTGAACGACGCGGAAGCGACCTTCGAGCAGATCCATCTCGCTCTGCTGACCGGCCTGCTCGGCAACATCGGTCTAAAAGCCGACGACGAGCCGTATTACCTCGGCGCGCGCGGCATCAAGTTCTATCTGTGGCCAGGCTCGGCACTGGTGAAGAAGGCTGGCAAGTGGGTGATGGCCGCCGAACTGGTCGAGACGAGCCGCCTGTACGCGCGTTGCATCGCGAAGATCGAGCCGGAGTGGATCGAGAGGATCGGCGCGCATCTGCTGAAGAAGTCGCTCTCCGAGCCGCATTGGGAAAAGCGCGCGGCACAGGTGTCGGCGTTCGAGCGCGCGGTGCTGTACGGCCTGCCGATCTATCACCGGCGGCGCGTGAGCTTCGGCAAGCAGGATCCGGCGCGTGCCCGCGAGCTCTTCATTCGCGGTGCGCTAGTGGAGGGCGAGTTCGATACGAAGCTCGCGTTCTTCGCGCACAACCGCAAGCTGCTTGCCGATATCGAGCAGCTCGAACACAAGTCGCGCCGCCAGGACGTGCTGGTCGACGACGAGCTGATTTTCGCCTACTACGATCAGGCGCTGCCGAAGGGCATTTACACCGGCGCGTCGTTCGAACGCTGGTATCGCGACGAAGTGAAAAAGAGCGGCCAGCCGGAAGACAAACTGCGCCTGCTGTATTTGTCGCGTGACGACTTGATGCGGCACGAAGCCGCCGGCGTGACCACCGATCTGTTCCCGAAACGGATGACGATGGCGGGCGTCGAGATGGCGCTCACCTACCACTTCGAGCCGGGTTCGCCGCGTGACGGCGTGACGCTCGCCGTGCCGCTGTATGCGCTGAATCAGGTCGACGCGCGGCGCTGCGAATGGCTCGTGCCCGGCATGCTGAAAGAGAAGGTGCAACTGCTGCTCAAGTCCTTGCCGCAGAAGCTGCGCCGTCATTGCGTGCCGTTACCCGAGTACGCGGCGGGTTTCGTCGACCGGCACAGTGGTCCGCGCTTCGGTGCGGGCGGTTTGCTCGAGTCGCTGATCGCCGATGTTCGCGAGCAGACGCAAGTCGCGATGAAGCAGTCGGACTTCAAGCTCGAGACCTTGCCGCCGCATCTGTTCATGAATTTCAAGGTCGTCGACGAGCATGGGCGCCAGCTGGCGATGGGCCGCAATATGTCGCAACTGCGCGCCGAACTCGGCGGCCAGGCGCAGCAGCATTTTCAGAAGATCGCGTCGAGCGCGGCCGGGGCGGCGTTGGCGGACGCGGGCGGCGGCGGTGTCGCGACGCCGTCGCAAACCACCGGTGCAGCTGGCGCGCCGCGGGGCAAGGGCGGTGCGGCCGCCGCGCCGGCTCCGCAGACCGCACCGCAGGGCACGGCGCTGTATGAAAAGCTGACGACATGGAATTTCGGCAAGCTTCCCGAGTTGCTCGAAATCCGTCGCGGCGGGCAGACGTTGTTCGGTTATCCGGCGCTGGTGGATCGCGGCACGCATTGCGACGTCGAAGTGTTCGATTCACCCGACGAAGCCGCGCGGATTCATCGCGCGGGATTGCGTCGGCTGTTCGCGTTGCAGTTGAAGGAGCCAATCAAGTATCTGGAAAAGAATCTGCCGGGTCTGCGCGAAATGGCGATGCAGTTCATGCCGCGCGGCACGCAGGAAGAGTTGCGCGATCAGCTGATCGACACCGCCCTCGACCGCGCCTGTCTGCAAGACCCGCTGCCCGATGACGACGGCAGTTTCCACGCGCGCCGCGACGAAGGCCGCAGCCGCCTGACCTTGCTCGCTCAGGAAATTGCCCGGCTGGTCGGGCAGATTCTGGGCGAATACACGACCGTCGCGAAGAAGCTGGTGCAGGCAAGGTCGTTCACGGCGGCGCATGCCGATTTGCAGAACCAGCTCGACGGACTGATCGGCAAGCGCTTCGTGGTCGACACGCCGTACGCGCAGCTGGCGCATTTCCCGCGCTATCTCAAGGGGATCGCGCTACGCATCGACAAGCTGAAGGCGGACCCCGCGCGCGACGCGCGGCAGTTCGCCGAATTCCAGCCGCTGCTGCAGAACTATCAGCGCGCGGTGGCGCAACGCGGCGGCGTGCTGGATCCGCGCTTGTCGGAGTTCCGCTGGCTGTTGGAAGAGCTGCGGATCTCGCTGTTTGCGCAGGAGTTGCGTACGCCGATGCCGATTTCGGTGAAGCGGCTTTATAAGGTGTGGGAGTCGATGCAGCGCTGATCGGGCGAGGAGGGGGCGCCTCGCGTGAGTGGTTTCGGTTACCGATCGGCGTAGTAGACCGGCAGCCTTTCGCGACGAGGTAAGGAAGCGCGCGACGCCATGCCTTGTGGGAATGGCGTCGCGCGCAAATCGGGCGTGGGGCTTGGGTCGAGCCCCGCGCTCGTCGCACATGAAAAGTCGATGGATCGGGCTTTTGCTGTACTCGCTTCGGCCTCGCCTGTCCTTCCAGCTCCGTTACCAGTGCATGCCGGCGCCGATTGCCGCGCCGAACTGGCCGCGCGAATCCGTGGTGCCTTGCAGTTTGTAGACCCACTTCCCCGTTTCCGAGATTTGCGATACGCCGAGGGCCAACGCCGACTGACCTGCGTAGGTGCCGCCGGCCATCGCGACCATGCCGCGACCGGGCAGAATTGCCTGCGGCAAGCCGGCCATTGCCATGGCGGATGCCGTGCCGCCGTAACCATCGCGACGGGCCGAGCGGATCTGGTCGTCGGTATAGCTGTTCGCCTGGCTGACCGCTCCACCCAAGCTTTGCTGCAACTGGTTGACGTTGACGGCGTCGGTGCCTTGCACGCCGGCTGCGACATTGGTGATCTGGCGTTCCTGGCCTGTAGCGCCCACGGAGACGGTGTTTGCGCGGTCCGCGATCGAACCTTGTCCCAACGCGACGGAGTTGCTGGCGGTGGCGTTTGCTGCTGTGCCGAGCGCAGTGGCGTTTGCGCCGCTGGCGATGGAGTTCGCGCCGAGCGAGGTAGCATTCGCGCCGCTCGCCAGCGAGTTGGCGCCGATGGCCACCGCGTTGGTGCCGGTTGCGTGAGCGTTGGCGCCCGCGGCCACGGACTGCGCACCGGACGACACGGCGCCTTGGGTATCGCGATTGCCTTCCGCGCTGAAGAACGGATTGCCCGAGTTGACCACGACGTTGTTGACCGCGCCCGCGATGGCCGCGTTCAACTGATCGACATTGACTGCATCGGTGCCGTCCACTCCCGCCGCGACGTTGTGGATAGCCGTGCCGCCGTTCGCGGCGTCGCCGCCGAGCGTCACGCTGTTCCGGTTGACGCTGCCGTCGGCGTTCTGGTCGTACATCACCGCGCCGTCGAGCTTGGCGGCATTGGCGGCGCCTTGATTGCTCACCGCTTTGAGCTGTGCGACGTTGACCGCGTCGGTGTCGGCAGTGCCGGCTGCGACGTTCGTGATCTGGCGTTCGTTGCCGACGGAGCCGACTGAGACGGTGCTCGCGCGGTTGGCGAGCGAGCCTTGGCCCAGGGCGACAGAGTTGTCTGCGGCGGCGCGGGCCTGATAGCCGAGAGCGGCGGAGTTCGCGCCCTCCGCACCGGCCTGGTAGCCTAGCGCTACGGAATTGTCGGCCGCTGCGCTGGCCTGGTAGCCGAGAGCAGTGGAGCTCGCGCCCGCTGCGCTGGCCTCGTAGCCTAGCGCAACGGAGTTGTCGACCAGGGCGCTTGCCCGAAAGCCCAGCGCGGTGGAGCCGTTGCCCTGCGCGTTGGCGAACCCGCCGACCGCCGTGGCGAAATCGCCGCTCGCCTGCGAGCTCGTGCCGATGGCCGATGCGGCTTGTCCCGCCGCAAGCGCCGAACTGCCGACGGCGACCGCGTTGTCACCGGTGGCCGCTGCGTCGTCGTTGCCGTCGTTCAGACCGTTCGCCTTGAAGTAGCGCGAGGCGGTCGCGCTGGCTGCCTGCAATTGGCTCAGGTTGACGGCGTCGGTTGCCTGGGTGCCGGCCGCGACGTTCGTGATCTGGCGCTCGTGGCCGGCGGAGCCGACGGAGACGGTGTTCGCGCGGTTGGCGACCGAACCTTGGCCCAAGGCGACGGAACCGTCGGCGGACGCGTCCGCGTCGTGGCCTATCGCAATTGAATCGACATTGCCGGCAACGGCGTTGTAACCCAATGCAATGCTGCCGGCCGACGTAGCCGAAGCATACGCGCCGAGCGCGGCAGCGCCTGTTCCCGCCGCGGCGGAGTTGGCGCCGAGCGCCGTGCCGTAGTCGCCCGATGCGGTTGCGAGCACCCCTGTTGCGACCGCATGCGTGCCGCTTGCGACGGCATCGTCGGTGCCGTTGGCGGCGCCATCGGCCTTGAAGTAGTGCTGCGTGCCGCTCTGCGCAAGCGCGCCGATCTTGCCATCGACCGCAGTCAACTGACTCAGGTTGACTGCATCGGTCGCCGCCGCGCCCGCTGCGACGTTAGTCAGGCGGCGCTCGTTGGCTGGCGAGCCAACGGACACCTCGCCGAGGGCCGCGGTCGCCTGGACCACCCCGCTCGTACCGAATTCCTGGCCGGGCTGGCTGAGATTCGCGGTGGTGGTCGAGTTCGCCCCGAGCCCGACACTGTTCACAGCGGTGACGCTGGCGTTGTAGCCAAGCGCCACGCCGTTGGCGGTCGAGACCTTCGCGTCGGCGCCGAGCGCTGTCGAGCCTTCGGCGTAAGCGAGCGAGTTATTGCCGAGCGCGGACGCGTAGGCGCCATAAGCAGTCGCGTTGCGTCCCAGCGCGGTGCCATTTTGCCAGGCGCGAGCACCCGCGCCGAGCGCCACGGCGTTCGTGCCGTTTGCCAGCGCCGCATTGCCGATGGCAACGCCGTTCAGGCTGTCCGCAGATGCTGCATAGCCGACCGCGATGGCATTCGCTGCCGATGCGCTTGCCTGATAGCCGGTAGCGACGGCACCAGTTGCCGCTGCGTCGGCGTTGTAGCCGATTGCAACGGCGCCAGCGCCGGCCATTTCCGAGTGAGCGCCGTGGCCGAGCGCGACCGAGTCGGCGCCGTCTGCCTGAGCGTTGTAGCCGACCGCCGAAGCGCCGGCGGCGGTTGCGTGAGCGTCGTCCGGCGTCAGCGTGTCATCGTTGGTCCGGACATACCTGACGCCGCTGCCGTTCTGACTGACGTAGGCAGCGCTGGTGTCGCCGGTTACTGCGTAGAGCTGGGCGCCGTTCACGGCGTCGGTGCTGCCGGCGGACACGGCACCTCGACGCACGTTGGTGATGGTCGTGCCGCCCGTGACGCCGCCGTCCGTGGAGGCGGGGCCCGCGAGCGCGATGCTGTTCGTGTTGATTGTGCCGTTCGCATTACTGCCGTAAGTGACAGCGTTGGCAGTAGCTGCGGTGATGGCGCCTCTGAGTTGGCTGACGTTGACGGCATCGGTGTCTGCCGCGCCAGCGGCGACGCCCGTAACGGACCGGTTGCCGACGTTGACTTCGCCAGCCGAGGTTTGTGGTGCCCCGAGGCCGTAAGCGGTGTACCCAGTCTGGGCGCCGACGGTCGTAAGGGAACCCGCGCCGAGTGCGACACTGTTGGCGACCGTGGTTGACGCCGCATAGCCGATAGCGACTGAGTTCAGGTTGCTGGCCCGCGCGGCTGAGCCAAACGCCGTGGCGCCCACCCCGCTGGCGAAAGCCTGATCGCCGATCGCGATTCCGTAGAGGGCGGCAGTTGCGGTTGTCGCCTGCACGCCCATTGCAACCGATTTGTCGCCGTACGCCTGCGCCTGAACGCCGGTTGAAATCGACATGTAGCCCTGCGCACCGGCCTGAAAGCCCGTCGCGATTGCGTAGGGGCCCCCTGCGATTGCTCCGATGCCGATCGCAATCGCGCCTGGGCCCACCGCAGAGGAAAAGGGATCGTTACCGGGCGAATTGACGCTGGTATCTACGAAGAGGGCGGCCTGCGCCGCCGGCGCGCCTCCCGCCAGTGCCGCCAGAATCAGCACTGCACGCGCGATGGCCTTTCTGCGCTTTGTTTTCGATCTTGCCATTACCGCCGCTGCCGGCGACATTGTCGTCGCTTCACACCAAACCAATGGGTTATTGCTATTCATTGTTTTAGAAACTCCGCGGTAGTGCAAGAGTGCACGGCACATGAACGCGGGTGTTCGTACAAGGATTAATCGTCCAGATAATTCGCGCAACAAAAAATCTTGAGACTTTGGGATTGCCCGATGCAGTCTTTGGTTCTTTCCTAACTTGCGCAACACCCGCGTAACGCCCGTGCATCCAGCTATGAGTGGATAGGGATGAAACGAGAGAGACGATTGTCATGTTTGGCGGCGACGCGGGGGATCAGTTATATCCGAACTGATTGCGGAAAAATCTCTTTGTCCCGGCGTGTCTTGATTAATTGATCTGTGAGAAATAATAAATAAAGAATCTTCAAGGTATATTCTGATAATTGTTTATTCAATATGAGCGTATTCTTGTGCCTATCCGCTCTAATTGAGATTCGTGGTTTCAGGCTTGACAATCCGTCACCGGCGCTTCCGGGAAGACCCGATCGCGTGTTGTGCCGACCTCGCTCGCCGTGCCGCGAGCCGAGGCATCCCGCCCTTGATTTCTCTAGGCCATACCCCGACCTGCGTCAACCGCTGGCCCCGGCAAACGTTCTACAATGATGGTTGTTCTCCGAAGTGAGTTTTCATGCGTAAATTTTTTCTTCCCGGCTTGACTGCCACGGTCGCCGCGGGCGCAGTGCTAGTCGCCGCCACGGGCTTTTTTTCTCCGGCGGCCCACGCCAACAACGTGATCGTGCTCAATTCCGGCGAAGCCACGCTGAGCCTGATCGACGAGGCGACCCGTCAGGTCGTCGGCACGGTGCCCACGGGTAAGGAACCGCATCACCTGATGGCCACGCCGGACAATTCTTCGTTGATCGTCGCGAATTCGGTGTCGAACAATCTGATGTTCGTGGATCCGAAATCCGGCCAGGTGCAGCGCTGGGTCGAAAATATCGAAGACCCTTACCAGATCGGGTTTTCGCCTGATCGCAAATGGCTGGTCACCACTGGCCTGCGGCTGGACCGTCTGGACATCTATCACTACGACGGCCTGAAAAACCAGATGACGCTCGCGTCGCGCCTGCCGCTCGCCGTCATGCCGAGCCATATGGCGTTCACGAATGACAGCAAGACGGTCTTCGTCACGCTGCAGGTGTCGGGCGAACTGGCCGCGATCGACCTGGCCACGCAAACCGTCAAGTGGAAGATGAAGGTCGGCAAGGTGCCGGCGGGCCTGTGGATGACGCCGGGCGAGAAATACCTGCTCATCGGCATGACCGGCGCGGATTACGTCGCGGTGGTGGATTGGCGCAACCAGAAGATCGTCAAGACGATCCACACCGGCAACGGCGCGCACAACTTCCGTTCGCTGGCCGACGGCAAGCACGTCGCGGTGTCGAACCGCGTGGCGAGCACCATCAGCATCATCGACGAGGACACGCTCACCAACGTCGGCGACATCACCGGTTTGATGCCCGGACCGGACGACATGGAACTTTCCGCCGACAAACGCTATCTGTGGGTTACGTTCCGCTTCGCGAAGCACGTCGGCATCATCGACCTGAACACGCGTAAGCTGATCCAGACGATTGCCGTCGGCCGTTCGCCGCACGGCATCTATTTCTTCAATCGCGCGCCGATCACGGCGCCGAACGGCGCCTGATGCGAGGGCTCATGCCGCACCAGGCGAACCGTCACGGATGAAGTAACCGGCCAGCACCATGTTCCATCTGATTTTTTCTTCCCTCGACAACTTCGTCTCCGCCGTGCAGACGTTGTTGTACGTCGACGTGGTGCAGCCGCTGCTGTTCCGCTTCAATCTGATGGATTACGACGAAGACACCTACGACAGCCTGTATTGGGTGATCGTGGGAATCGTCGAAGTGCTGGCCATGTACGCCGTTCTGCGTCCGCTCGAAGCGCTGCGTCCGGTGGAGCAGTGGCAGAGCCGCAAGGCGGTGCGCGTCGACGTGATCTATACGTGGATCGCCAAGCTCGGCATTCTCAACCTGTTTTTCTTCTTCGCGCTTCAGCCGTTCTTCGACACCGTGCAGGCGTGGCTGCGGCTGCATAACATTTCGAATATCGAGTTCGACAATCTGTGGCCCGGCGTCACCACACAGCCGCTCGTCACGTTCGTGATGTATTTGCTGGTGCTCGATTTCGCCGGCTACTGGTATCACCGCTGGGAACACCGGATCGGCGTGTGGTGGGAGCTGCACGCGGTGCACCACAGCCAGCAGCAGATGTCGCTGTGGTCCGACGACCGCAACCATCTGCTCGACGATCTGCTGCAAGCCTCGTTCTTTGCGATGATCGCGCTGGTGATCGGCGTGCCGCCGTCGCAGTTCGTCGTGCTGGTCGCCATCACGAATCTCGCGCAGAGCGTCCAGCACGCGAACATCCGCATGTACTTCGGCTGGCTGGGCGAGCGGCTGCTGGTCAGCCCGACGTTTCATCGGCGCCACCATGCGATCGGCTACGGCCACGAAGGGTTGAAATACGGCTGCAACTTCGGCGTGCTGTTTCCGTGGTGGGACATGCTGTTCCGCAGTGTGTCCTGGAGCCGCGAGATGGAGCCGACCGGCATCCGTGATCAACTCGAAGGACGCCGTTACGGCGACGGCTTCTGGGCTCAGCACTGGCTCGCCTTCGTGCGCATCGCCGGGCGTCTTTCGCCGAAGCGCCGCACCGAAAGCAACGACGCCGCCGCCGTTTGAGCGCGCTTCCTCCCACGCCGCCGGTTTCCCCGGCGGCGCGTCACGTGGTTTATCCTGTTCACGTTTGCGACCAGACGCGGGGCTGCCCGGCGGGTTCGTCGCGCGGTTCGCTCCCTTCCATCGTTTCGTTCACCGGCACTGGCTCGCATGAATGATCTGTTGCGCTCGTTCGGACGCGCGCTCGCAAGCGCGCTCCACCCGCGCATGCTCTGGCTGACCTTCATGCCGTTTCTGGCTGCGACGGTGGGGTGGGGCGTGATCCTGTGGTTTTCCTGGCAGACGCTGATCGGCGCGACCCGCAGCTGGCTCGAAGGCTGGTCGTTCACGATCACGCTTTATCATCTGTTCGACTGGCTCGGTTTTTCGGCGCTGCATACGGCGATCGCGCCGTTTATCGTGATCGCAATGGCGATTCCGCTAATCGTCGTCACGGTGCTGCTGCTGATCGCCACGCTGTCGATGCCCGCGGTGATCCGCTTCCTGTCGGCGCGGCAATTCCCTAGCCTGGAAATGCGTCGCGGCGGAACGTGGTACGGTAGCCTCGGTCAGGCGTTGTGGACCACGCTGGTGTGTCTGGTGCTGCTGATCGTGACGCTGCCGCTGTGGCTCGTGCCGCCGTTCTTCGCGCTGATTCCGCCGCTCCTGTGGGGCTGGCTGACGTATCGTGTAATGAGCTACGACGCGCTCGCGCTCCATGCCACGCGTGATGAGCGGCGCGCGCTGGTGCGGCGCTTCCGCTTGCCGCTGCTGCTGATCGGCATCGCGAGCGGCTTGCTGGGTTCGCTGCCGACGTTGTTGTGGGCGTCGTCGGTCTGGCTGATCGTGCTGTTCCCGGTGGTCACGGCTGTGACGATCTGGATCTATGCGTTCATCCTCATATTTTCGGCGCTATGGTTCGGCTACTACTGTCTGCGCGCGCTGCAGCGCATGCGCGCGGATGAGCACGGCGGCGTACGGCACGCGGCGCCGGTTCCCTACTGATGCATTTCTGACTAAGCGAAAAAGAGGCGGCAATGGCATTTGGCGTCATCATCATCGGCGATGAAATCCTGTCGGGCAGGCGTATCGACAAGCATCTGCCGAAGGTCATCGAATTGCTGGGCGCGCGTGGGCTGTCGCTCGGCTGGGCGGAGTACATCGGCGACGATCCGGAGCGCATTACCGCGACGCTGCGACGCACGTTCGCCTCGGGCGACATCGTGTTCTCCACGGGCGGCATCGGCGCCACGCCGGACGACCACACGCGCCAATGCGCGGCGGCGGCGCTCGGCGTGCCGCTCGAACTGCATCCGGAGGCCGCGAAGCTGATACAGGAGCGCATTCGTGACATGTACCCGGCGAACTCGCCCGCGCCGCTCGATCTGGAGTCGCCGGAAAATCGGCATCGGCTGAATATGGGCACGTATCCGCAGGGTGCGTCGATCATTCCGAACGGCTACAACAAGATCCCGGGCTTTTCGATCCATCATCATCACTTCGTGCCGGGTTTTCCGGTGATGGCGTGGCCGATGATCGAGTGGGTGCTGGATACGCAATACGCGCATCTGCATCACGCCATGCCGCACGCGGAGAAATCGCTATTGGTGTTCGAGTTGCCGGAGTCGCGCGTCACGCCGCTGATGGAAAAAATCGAACGCGATTTTCCGGGCGTGCGGGTGTTCAGTCTGCCAAGCGTGGGCGATGCGGAGCGCGGCGGCGTGTACGCGCGGCATCACATCGACCTGGGCGTGAAGGGCGAGCCGGAAGCGGTGGCGGCGGCGTTCGTCAAGCTGCGGGAAGGTGTGCACCTGCTGGGCGGCGATATCGTCGAACCCGAGGCGGCTGCGGCGGCGAAGCCGCGCGGTTGATCTCGCGTGACATACGTTTGACTTTGCTCGGGCGCTGCGGCGCCCGTTTTTCATTGCGCGCGTGGCCGATGCTGAGCGCGGCTTAGGCGGATCATCGGCGTGTCACATTGAGCGCGGAGGATGTGCTGGTCCTCACGTGCGGGCCTCAAGAAGCTGGCGTTGTGAACCGCTCCAGACAGTCCGCCATGACTGCTAGCGGGCAGTTATCACGCAGGCCGGCCACGAACGGTAGCGCGCGAGCGAGCGCTACACAGCCGCCATGCGGCCGCCACGCAGCAGTCACGCAATCGCCGTATTTACGCGCCGATCCACGGCAATCCACGAAAGCACCACCCCGACACCGTCTTCCGATGCCCCTGGCCGTCCTTGTCGCCTTCGAAGCCTTCCAGCAGGTCATACGCCTTGGTGAAGCCGGCTTGCGTGGCGGCGATCGCGGCGAGCTTCGAGCGCGCGGCGCTGCGGCACAGGAACAGCACGGGCGTATCGGGCGTGGCGACCTGTTTCAACTGCGCGAGAAATTCCTGGTTCGGCACCGCGCCCGGATAGCGGGTCCATTCCACGTGCGCGTATTGACCGTCGCCGATCACCGGCCGGCCGACCCAGTCGAGTTCGGCGCGGGTGCGCACATCGACGAGACGCATGCGCGGATCGAGTTGCAGCAGTTCGAACGCTTCGGCGGGCGATATCGCGCCCGCGTACGGCAACTGATTCTCGGTGCGGCGCTTGTCCGCGCTGGCGTACAACTGTTCGAGCGTGCTCATGAGCGCAAATCTCCTTCGGACCAAATGACCATTCTAGCGCGCAGCGTGCGGCGCGCGCGCATGGCGCGAGCGGCGGAGAACGGGCCAGCGTCGCGATCTGTCGGATGCGCAAAGATGGTGCAAATTCCGTGGAATGCACCAAAATAAAGATGACGGCCGTTGCACATCTGGCGAATGCACATATTTGGTGCGACGTTGGACCTGGAGATTTCGGGGCTGCATGCCGCGCGGTGCGTCCATTCCCCGCAAACGCGCGCGCAGTGTGGTTTTGCGCCGGGTTGGCGCATGCATGGCACAGAAGCTGCTTTATTGGTGCCGATCGATTTGTCCAGGCAGACTTTTATGCTCATCTTCAACGATTGAGGGTGGACGCGCCGGGACGGGTCAGCTAGATTGGGCGGCGGCTGAATCCGCCGAATTCGTTAATCAGGAGATAGGTTATGAGTAAATCCGTGGCCGACGTCGTGCAACTCGTCAAAGACGAAGACGTCAAGTTTGTCGACTTTCGTTTCACCGACACGCGCGGCAAGGAGCAACACGTTTCGGTGCCGGTGTCGGCATTCGATGAAGACAAGTTCGAAAGCGGCCATGCGTTTGACGGTTCTTCGATTGCCGGCTGGAAGGGCATCGAGGCATCGGACATGTTGCTGGTCCCGGACGCGAATACGGCTTTCATCGACCCGTTCTACGAAGAATCCACCCTCGTGCTGACCTGCGACGTCGTCGAACCGGCGGACGGCAAGGGCTACGAGCGCGACCCGCGCTCGCTGGCAAAGCGCGCTGAAGCCTACCTGAAGAGCACGGGCCTCGGCGACACGGCATTCTTCGGTCCGGAACCCGAATTCTTCATTTTTGATTCGGTCCAGTGGAACACGGATCAATCGGGTTGCTTCATCAAGATCGGTTCGGAAGAAGCACCGTGGTCGTCGGCGAAGGAATTCGAAGGCGGCAACACCGGCCACCGTCCGGGCACCAAGGGCGGCTACTTCCCGGTCGCTCCGGTCGACACCTTCCAGGACATCCGTTCGGAAATGTGTCTGCTGCTCGAACAGATCGGCATTCCGGTCGAAGTGCATCACCACGAAGTCGCGGGCCAAGGCCAGAACGAAATCGGCACCAAGTTCTCGACGCTGGTGCAACGCGCCGACTGGCTGCAGCAAATGAAGTACATCATCCACAACGTCGCGCACACGTACGGCAAGACGGCAACGTTCATGCCGAAGCCGGTGGTCGGCGATAACGGTTCGGGCATGCACGTTCACCAGTCGATCTGGAAAGACGGCACGAACCTGTTTGCGGGCAACGGCTACGCAGGTTTGTCGGAATTCGCGCTGTTCTACATTGGCGGCATCATCAAGCATGCTCGCGCGCTGAACGCGATCACGAACCCGTCGACGAACTCGTACAAGCGCCTCGTGCCGCACTTCGAAGCACCGGTCAAGCTGGCTTACTCGGCTCGCAACCGTTCGGCATCGATCCGCATTCCGCACGTGTCGAATCCGAAGGGCCGCCGTATCGAAACGCGTTTCCCGGATCCGATGGCGAATCCGTACCTGTGCTTCTCCGCGCTGATGATGGCGGGTCTGGACGGCGTGCAGAACAAGATTCACCCGGGCGAAGCCGCCGACAAGAACCTGTACGACCTGCCGCCGGAAGAGGATGCAAAGATCCCGACCGTGTGCGCCGGCCTCGACCAGGCTCTGGACGCGCTGGACGCGGACCGCGAATTCCTGACGCGCGGTGGCGTGTTCACGGATTCGATGCTCGACGCGTACATCGAACTGAAGACGGGCGAGCTGCAACGCTATCGTCAGTCGGTGCACCCGATCGAATTCGAAATGTACTACTCGCTGTAAGCGGCCATGGCGCTTCGCCCTTCACACGGCGAAGCGCTTGGCCCGACGCTCGCGATCGGTCACGAAGGGACGGCGGCGCCGTCCCTTTTTCGTTAGGCCGTGCACAACGTTGCCGCGTATGGGCGTTGTTGAGATATTGAGCAACACAGCAGGCGGACTACCTGATTTATCACCATCTCCTATCGGCCAGACTGCAAGATGGTTCTAAAGAATCTGATCAAGGCAAGGAAAGGGCACGAGCAAGCGCTCTCTGACGACGCTCAACTCGTCAGCTCGGGTTTGCTGCCGGGCTTCGAGGCGTTGCCGACTGTCGTGCTGGTGCTCGAAAAGCGCACGCTGCGCGTCGCGTTTGCGAATCCGTCGGCGGAGTCGATGCTGGAACTCTCGCGCCGGCAACTGACGCAGATGGCGTGGCCGGACATCTTCTCGAACGCCGACGAACTGGTCGCGACCATTTCCGCGATCGCCGCCCACCGTTTTCACGCGACGCATCTGGACGCCGTGCTCGAGCGTCCGGGCCACGAGCCGCTGCATGTGCATGCGATCGTCGGTTTCCTGGAAGGCGCGCAAGACTACGTGCTTCTCGAACTGTTCGAAAACGAGCGCCATATACGCACCGACCGCGAGGAGCGCATCAACGACCTCACGGCGGTCAACAAGCAACTGATCCGCAACCTCGCGCACGAAATCAAGAATCCGCTCGGCGGGATTCGCGGCGCGGCGCAACTGCTCGAGTTCGAACTCGGCGAGCGTCAGCGCGATGAATTGCGCGAGTACACCCAGGTCATCATCAAGGAATCGGACCGGCTGCAAACGCTGGTCGATCGACTGCTGGAGCCGCACCGTCATCCGCATATCGTCGGCGACGTGAATATTCACGAGGTGTGCGAGCGCGTGCGCCAGGTGATTCTCGCGGAGTTTCCGCGCGGCCTCACCATCGAACGCGATTACGACGTGAGCGTGCCGGACCTGCGCGGCGACAAGGAGCAATTGATCCAGGCGCTCCTGAACATCGTGCGCAATGCGGCTGAAGCGCTGCGCGAACGTATTTCGCAGGGCGATGCGCGAATCGAATTGCGCACCCGCGTTGCCCGCAAGATTACGGTGTCGAAACGCTTATGTAAGCTGGCACTGGACTTGCATATCACTGACAACGGCCCAGGCATTCCCGAAGAGATCCGTGACCGCATTTTCTATCCGCTCGTGTCGGGGCGCGAGGACGGCAGCGGTCTTGGACTGACGCTCGCGCAGACCTTCGTGCAACAGCACGACGGTTTGATCGAAGTGGATAGCCGCCCGGGCCACACCGAGTTTCAGATTCTGCTGCCGCTCGACTGCTAACACCATACGTACTCAAACGTACTCAAGACTTCTGACCGACCCATATGAAGCCGATCTGGATAGTAGACGACGATCAATCGATTCGCTGGGTGCTCGAAAAAGCACTGGCCCGCGAAAACTTCGCGACCCGCAGCTTCGCGAACGTGCGCGAGGCGTCGGCCGCGCTCGATCACGACAGCCCACAGGTGCTGGTGTCCGACATCAGGATGCCTGGCGGCTCCGGCCTCGAATTGCTGCAAACCGTACGCGACAAGGTGCCGGGCTTGCCCGTCATCATCATGACGGCGTTCTCGGATCTGGATAGCGCGGTCGCCGCATTCCAGGGCGGTGCGTTCGAATACCTCGCCAAGCCATTCGACGTCGACAAGGCGGTCGAATTGATTCGCCGTGCCGTGGACGAAAGCATGCGCGGCGAACAGACGTGGGACGAACGCGTCACCGAAGCACCGGAAATGCTCGGCCAGGCACCAGCGATGCAGGATATGTTCCGCGCGATCGGTCGCTTGTCCCATTCTGCTGCAACCGTGCTCATTACCGGCGAATCAGGCACCGGGAAGGAACTGGTCGCGCGTGCGTTGCACCGACATAGCCCGCGCGCGAACGGTCCCTTCATCGCGCTGAACACCGCCGCGATTCCGAAGGATCTGTTGGAATCCGAATTATTCGGTCACGAGCGGGGTGCCTTCACCGGCGCGCAGGCCATGCGTCAGGGCCGTTTCGAACAGGCCGAGAACGGCACGCTGTTTCTCGACGAAATCGGCGATATGCCGTTCGATCTGCAGACGCGTCTGTTGCGTGTGCTGTCGGATGGGCAGTTCTATCGCGTCGGCGGCCACAATCCATTGCGCGCCAACGTGCGTGTGATCGCGGCGACGCACCAGAATCTCGAATCGCGCGTGCGTCAGGGTCTGTTCCGCGAGGACTTGTATCACCGCCTCAATGTGATCCGCTTGCGCTTGCCGGCTTTGCGCGAGCGTAGTGAGGACATCCCGCTGCTCACACGGCACTTTCTGCAAAAGAGCGCGCGTGATCTCGGCGTCGAGCCGAAGCGCGTGTCCGAAGAGGCGCTGGCTCATCTCGCGTCTTTGCCGTTTCCAGGCAATGTGCGTCAATTGGAGAATCTCGCCAATTGGCTCACGGTGATGGCGCCGGCGCAGACCATCGAGGTCAAGGACTTGCCGCCCGATCTCGGCCCCGCGCAAGCGGGCGTGAGCGATCTGACCGGCGGTGGCGGCGGGGTGATCGGCGCGGGCGATGCGACTCTCGCGGGCGGCGTGCCGGTCAACGGCGCGAGTGCGGCAACGCATCCGGCCACGGTGGGCGGCATGCCGGTCGCGACTACCGTCAGCGCATGGGAAGGCGGGTTACGCACCGAAGTCGCGCGGATGTTGCGCGAGAATGCCGCGGACGTCATGGACGAACTCGCGCGCCGTTTCGAAGCGGCGGTGATTCGCGAGGCGCTCGACTTCACGCGTGGCCGCAAGGTCGAAGCGGCGGAGCGTCTCGGCATCGGCAGAAATACGATTACGCGCAAGATTCAGGAACTCAATCTCGAGCCCTGAGTGTCTGTTGTAGAGCGGGGCGGCGCGTGAGCCGCACCGCTCATTCGCTTGTCGAACGAGTCACGCGCTCCCTCAAGGCATAATCAACGCTGTTTTCATTCGACAGCCGACGATGCCCGCACCTCGCACTCTCACCGCTCCTTTCTCCTGGCCGCTTTCTCCCGATCCCTTTCTGTCGCTCGAAGCGCTCGACGACCCTGACGCGCTCGCGTGGGTCGAACAGCAGAACGCGCGCACGCGCGCCGCATGGTGCAGCAGCGCGGAGTTCGCCTCGCTCAGGCAGCGGCTCGCCGACGCCTATCTGCCCCGCGAACGTCCGGTGATTCCCGACCGCTGGAAGGATTCGGCTTACGACCTGTGGCAGGACGAGCGTAATCCCAAGGGCATCTGGCGGCGTACGACGTGGGCGGCATGGCGTGGCGGCAAACCGGAGTGGCAGAACCTGTGCTCGACTTCGACGCGCTCGGCGCCGCCGAAGGCACGCCGTGGGTGTGCGTGGAGCTGGACATTCTTTATCCCGATGGCGACCGCGCGCTGATCACGCTGTCGCCGGGCGGCTCGGACGCGCTCGTGGTGCGCGAATTCGACATCGACGCGCGACGCTTCGTCGACGACGGTTTCGTGATCGCGAAGGCCGGCAAGCACACGGCGTCGTGGATCGGTCGGGACACGCTTTACGTCGGCTGGGATAACGGCCGCAAGAGCTTGACGCGCTCCGGGTATCCGCGCGAAGTGCGGCGCTGGACGCGCGGCACGGCGCTCGCCGACGCGCCTGTGGTGTTCAAGGGCGCGTTCGGCGATATCGGCGTGGAAGCACACTACGATCCGGTCGAGCAGCGGCATACGGTGGTGAGCAGCGTCGATTTCTTCGATTCGCACACGTACTACCTCGATGACGCCTACGGCGCCGCCGACGCATGGCACCGCTACGAGGTGCCGTCGCATGTCGCGGTGAGCGGCTGGCAAGGCTGGCTGTTGCTCGAGCCGCGACTCGATTGGGACTGCAATGGCGCGCACTATCCGGGCGGCGCGTTGCTGGCGATTCGCGAAGATGTGTTCCTGCGCGGCGAGCGCGACGTCCTGCCGTTATTCACGCCGACGCCGCAAACCTCGGCCTGCGAATGGACGCATACGCGCAATCATCTGATCGTGTCGTATCTGGAGGATGTGCAGAACAAGACCTTGCTATTGACGCCGTCGCAAGCCGACAACCAGGCGTGGCATTGGCAGCAACGCGTCTTCCCGACGCGCGACGATGCGCAAGCCGACGTGTCGCCCGTCGAGCCGACGCTCGACGACGAAGTGTTCGTCGATACCGACGACTATTTGCAGCCGCCCGCGTACTGGCTCGCCGACCTTGCGCGCGACGACCTGAGCGAATGGGAATTGCTCGACCGCTGGCCGACGCAATTCGACGCGACGCAATTTACCGTCACGCGCGCTCACGCAGTTTCCGCGGACGGCACGCGCGTGCCGTACACCGTCGTCGGCCCACGCGATGCGCAACAACACGCGCGCCCGTGCCTGCTCAACGGTTACGGCGGCTTTGCGATTCCGTTGCTGCCGAGCTATCTAACCGGGCAAGGCGTCGGCTGGCTGGCGCGCGGCGCTGTGTACGTGGTCGCGCATATTCGCGGCGGCGGCGAGTTCGGCACGAGATGGCATACGGCCGCGCAAGGCAAGGATCGTCAGCGCTCGTTCGACGATTTCATCGCGGTGGCCGAGGCGTTGATCGACACGGGTGTGACGAGCGCCGCACAACTCGGCATACAGGGTGGCAGCAACGGCGGTTTGCTGGTGGCGGCGTGCATGGTGCAGCGCCCCGAGCTGTTCGGCGCCGTGGTGTGCGAGGTGCCCTTGCTCGACATGCGCCGCTATCACCTGCTGCACGCGGGTGCGTCATGGATAGACGAATACGGCGATCCCGACGAGCCCGATGAAGCGGGCATGCTGGCCGCTTATTCGCCGTATCACCGCGTGGCGGCGGACGTTGCGTATCCGCCGGTGCTGTTCACCACATCGACGGCCGACGACCGGGTGCATCCCGGCCACGCGCGCAAGATGGCCGCGCGCATGCAGGCGCTGGGCGCGCAGGACGTGTGGTATCGGGAAAATACGGAGGGCGGGCACGGCGGTTCCGATGAACTGGAGCAGGCCGAGCACGACGCGATGGTGTTCGAGTTCCTGTGGCGTACGTTGAACCCGTCAACGTAGCCTGACTTGATGACGAACGATCAGCCGAGTTGCGCCACGACCGGCGCGTGGTCCGACGGCTGATCCCATTTGCGTGGCACCTTGTCGATGTCGCAGGACGAGCACACGTCGGCCAGCGCCTTCGACAGCAGAATGTGGTCGATGCGCAGCCCCGCGTTGCGGCGGAACGCCATCATCCGGTAATCCCACCACGAGTAGATTTTCTCCGGCTGCTCGAACTGGCGGAATGCGTCGAGGAGACCGAGCTCGATGAACCGCACGAACGCAGCGCGTTCTTCCGGCGACACCAGATTCTGGCCTTCCCACGCTTTCGGATCGTGCACGTCGCGATCTTCCGGCGCGATGTTGTAGTCGCCGAGCAGCGCGAGCTTCGGATGCAGCGCCATCTCGCTCGCGATCCAGTCGTGCAGCGCAGCAAGCCAGCGCAGTTTGTACGCGAACTTGTCGGTGCCCGGCGCCTGGCCGTTGGGGAAATACGCGGAGATGATGCGCACGCCTTCGATGGTTGCGGCAATCACGCGTTGCTGCGGATCTTCAAAGCCCGGAATGTTCCGCACGATGCTGCCTTCGTCGACCGTCAGGCCGCCGCGCACCAGAATGCCGACGCCGTTATAGGTCTTCTGCCCGGCGAACCAGCTGCGGTAACCTTTCTCTTCGAGTTCGGCGCGCGGGAATTTTTCGTCCGGCAGCTTCAGTTCCTGAAGGCACAGCACGTCGGTGCCGCTGGTTTCGAGCCAGTCGATCACATGCTGCTGGCGGACTTTGAGGGAGTTGACGTTCCAGGTGGCGATTTTCATGACATTCTCTTTTTTTTTGCGTGATTCCGATAGTCCCGCATCTTATCGCGCGAACGGGGAGGCGGTGAAAATGGCCTGTCGCCGCATCGAAAATAAAAGCGCGAGCCGCTCATGCCACGGCGTATAGTGGGACGACTCACACTCGCGCTTTTGCGCACCGGGGAGGCATCATGGCCGAACTTTACCCAGCTCTTTATAAGGACTTCGAAGTGCATCCGCTGGTGTTTTCGCGGGCGTTCGACAAGTTCGACGGTCACAAGCGCCACTCGGAAGGATACGACGTCGCGGTGCGCGTCTGCCGTCCGGGCGCGATCAGCGGCTCGAAGGCGAGCCGCGTATTTCGTCTCGTGCTGCCGGTCACGTTCTCCGATTTCGGCGTGGCCAAACGCAGCGCGAGCCAGTACGGCGCGGATATCATCGACGGCAAGGTGGAAGGCGCGACGGTCCAGGATTTGTGAGTCGCGTGTGCGTCATTTCACGAGCGTGAAATAATTCGCGCGATTGTTTGACGTCTTGCGAACATCTCTATACAATCCGTTTTCTCTGACGCGGGGTGGAGCAGTCTGGCAGCTCGTCGGGCTCATAACCCGAAGGTCGTAGGTTCAAATCCTACCCCCGCAACCAAGCATTGTTGAAAGCCCGCTGGCGCAAGCCACGCGGGCTTTTTGACTTCTGGCGTGCATACGTTGAAGCGCATGCGTTGAAGCACACGCACGCATCCACCTTCACTCCGAATCAATCGCCCATTCCACCGCCGCTTGCGCATGCAACGCAGTCGTATCGAACACGGTCAACGCGGAATCTTCCGGCTTGATCAGCAACGTGATCTCCGTGCAGCCGAGAATCACCGCCTGCGCGCCACGCGCGGCGAGCGCTTCGATCACACGCTGATACACCGCGCGCGAAGCGTCGTTCACTTTGCCGTGGCATAGCTCGTCGTAAATGATGCGATGTACGTCCGCGCGTTCGGCTTCGTCGGGAACGAGTGTCTCGAGGCCGTAGCGCTCGCGCAGGCGTCCCGTGTAGAAAGTTTGCTCCATCGTATAGCGCGTGCCGAGCAAGCCCACCCGGCCGATGCCTGCCGCGCGCAGCGCGCTGCCGGTAGGATCGGCGATATGCAGGAAGGGCACGTCGATCGCCGCTTCGATCGATTCATACACGCGATGCATCGTATTGGTCGCCAGCATCACCAGATCGGCGCCGCCGCGTTCGAGTTGGCGCGCGGCGTCGGCCATCTGCTGGCCGAGCGCGGTCCAGTCGCCCGCGCGCTGGTTCGCTTCGATCGGCGCGAAGTCGACGGTGAGCATCAGACTGCGCGCGTTATGGTGGCCGCCGAGGCGCGCCTTCGCGTGGCGGTTGAGGAGCTTGTAGTACTCGGTGGACGATTCCCAGCTCATCCCGCCGATCACGCCGATCGTTTTCATGTGCTTGCTCCGTAAGTGGATGACGGCGCGGCATCGACCGTCTGTCCGGCGAGTATAGGCGGGCGGCGCGTGGCACTGCCGGTACGGATCGCGCGCCGCTCGCCGGTACGCCCGGATGAACAAACGTCGAACAAAATCGCCGCCACGCGCTTTCTGACGCCGATAGAATCGTAGTCAATCAGGACGGGGTCAAAGGGAGCGATAGATGGATCTGATCATCCGCCGCGCGATGCTGCCGCCGGGCGCCGCGCCGCAACATAAAGAGCCGGTCGATATCGGCATTGAAGCGGGCCGCATCGTTGCGGTCGAACCGAATCTGGCCGCCAACGCGCGCGAGGAAATCGACGCCGCGGGCTCACTCGTCACGCCGCCGTTCGTCGATCCGCATTTCCATATGGACGCAACGCTCTCGTACGGTCTGCCGCGCGTGAATGCGTCGGGCACGCTGCTCGAAGGCATCGCGTTGTGGGGCGAACTGAAGCCGGACCTGACGCAGGAGGCGCTGATCGAGCGCGCGCTGCAGTATTGCGACTGGGCCGTCGCGCGCGGATTGCTGGCCATCCGCAGCCACGTGGATGTGTGCGATCCGCGCCTGCTCGCGGTCGAGGCGCTGGTCGAAGTGAAACGCCGCGTCGCGCCGTATCTCGACCTGCAACTGGTGGCCTTTCCGCAAGACGGCGTGCTGCGCAGCCCGGGCGCTTTCGAGAACCTCAAGCGCTCGATCGCGATGGGTGTGGACGTGGTCGGCGGCATTCCGCATTTCGAGCGCACCATGGCCGACGGCGCGCAGTCCGTGCGCCTGTTGTGCGAGTACGCGGCGGAGCAGGGCTTGCGCGTCGACATGCATTGCGATGAATCGGACGATCCGATGTCGCGGCACATCGAGACGCTCGCGGCCGAAACGCACCGGCTCGGGTTGCACGGGCGCGTCACCGGTTCGCATTTGACCTCGATGCATTCCATGGACAACTACTACGTCAGCAAGCTGCTGCCGCTGATGCGCGAGTCGGGCGTCGCGGCGATCGCGAATCCGCTGATCAACATCACGCTGCAAGGACGCAGCGACACGTACCCGAAACGCCGCGGCATGACGCGCGTACCGGAGATGATGGCGGCCGGCATCAACGTCGCGTTTGGTCACGATTGCGTGATGGACCCCTGGTATAGCCTCGGTTCGGGCGACATGCTCGAAGTCGCGCACATGGGGTTGCATGTGGCGCAGATGACGGGCGTCGACGGTATGCGCGCCTGTTTCGACGCGGTAACGGTGAACGCCGCGCGCATTCTCGGTCTGGAAGACTACGGCATCGCGCCGGGATGCGCGGCCAATCTCGTACTGCTCGACGCGCGCGATCCGGTGGAAGCAATTCGTTTGCGCGCCGCGCGCCTTGCGGTGGTGAGCCGCGGCAAAGTGGTGAGCCGTGCGCCGGCCGCGCGCGCGACGCTGTCGCTCGAAGGCCGTCCTGCGCAAGTGGATTTCAAGCTGCATCGCGGCTGAAAGCAACGAGGCTCGGAGCTTCGCGCGAAACAAAAAAACCGGTGCCTGCATAACGCAGGTCACCGGTTTCTTATCGGCGCATGCAGAGCACCGACGTTTGCATCAACCGATCAATGCGGCGCGCACGGCGACATGCCGTTGTGGCGCAGCAAGGCGTCGATATTCGGCTCGCGGCCGCGGAACGCCTTGAACGATTCCATCGCCGGGCGGCTGCCGCCCACTTCCAGAATCTCCTTGCGATAGCGCAGGCCGGTCGCCTGATCGAGCACGCTGCCGCTTGCCGTTTGCGCCGCTTCTTCGAATGCCGCGTAGGCGTCGGCGGAGAGCACTTCAGCCCACTTGTAGCTGTAGTAGCCTGCCGCATAACCGCCCGCGAAAATATGGCTGAACGTGTTCGGCCAACGCGAGAACGGCGCCTGCGGCACGACATGGAAGCGCTCGTTGATTTCGCTCGCGAGTTCGGTGGCGTTCTTCGTGCCGGACGCGTCGAAGCCGGTATGCAGTTGCATGTCGAACATCGAGAACACGATCTGACGCAGAGTGCCGAGACCACTCTGGAAATTCTTCGCGGCGAGCATCTTGTCGAACAGATCGCGCGGCAACGGCTTGGCCGTTTCGACGTGCGAGGTCATGTCGCTCAACACGTCCCACTCCCAGCAGAAGTTCTCCATGAATTGCGACGGCAGTTCGACCGCGTCCCACTCGACGCCGTTGATACCCGACACGCCCAGTTCATCGACGCGCGTGAGCATGTGATGCAAACCGTGGCCGAACTCATGGAACAGCGTGATGACTTCGTCGTGCGTGAAGCAGGCGGGCTTGCCGCCGACCGGCGCCGAGAAGTTACAGGTCAGATAGGCGACCGGCGTTTGCACGCTGCCATGCGTATGTTTGTGACGGCCGCGCGCATCGTCCATCCAGGCGCCGCCGCGTTTGCCTTCGCGCGCATACAGATCGAGGTAGAACTGCGCGACGAGGCCGCCGTCCTGATTCTCGACGCGGAAAAAGCGCACGTCCGGATGCCACACGGCCGCTTCGTCGCGACGGATACGCACGCCGAAGAGTGTCTCCGTGACCTTGAAAAGACCCTTGAACACGGCGTCTTCCGGGAAGTACTGTTTGACTTCGTTCTCGGAGAACGAGTAGCGCTTTTGACGCAGCCGCTCAGCGGCGAACGTCATGTCCCACGGTTGCAGCTCAGTCATGCCGAGTTCGTTCGCAGCGAATTCGCGCAGTTCCTTCCAATCCTGCTCGGCGTGCGGGCGCGCACGCGTGGCGAGGTCTTCGAGGAAGCTCATCACCTGGGCGGGCGATTCGGCCATTTTCGGCGCGAGCGAGACTTCGGCGAAGTTGTTGAAGCCGAGCATGTGTGCTTCTTCGGCGCGCAGTTTCAGCTGTTCCGCGAGCACCGCGGTGTTGTCCCACTCGGGCTTGCCGTTGCCGTATTGCGGGCCGAGTTCGGAAGCACGCGTGACATAGGCGCGATACATCGCTTCGCGCATCGGACGATTTTCCGAGTACTGCATCACCGGAAAATAAGACGGGAAGTGCAGCGTGAACTTGTAGCCGGTTTTGCCTTCGCGTTCGGCCGCTTCCTTCGCGCCTTCGATCACGTCTTCGGGCAGGCCTGCCAGTTGCGCTTCGTTGCCGGCTTCGACGACATACGCGTAAGCGTTGGTCGCATCGAGCACGTGATCGGAAAACGCCTTCGAAAGCGCCGCCTGGCGTTCCTGCAATTCGGCGAAATGGGGCTTCTGGTCTTCCGGCAATTCCGCGCCGGACAGGCGGAAATCGCGCAGCGCATTGCCGAGGATTTTCTTGCGCTCGCCGGTCAGCGATTCGAACTCGACGCTGGCATTCAACGCCTTGTACTTCTCATACAGAGCGAGATTTTGCCCGACGCTCGACCAGAACTCGGTGACGCGCGGCAGATTCTCGCCATACACGGCGCGCAGCTCGGGCGTGTCGGCAACCGCGTTCAGATGGCCGACCACGCTCCAGGCGCGCGACAACGGTTCGGTGGCGCGCTCGACCGGCTCGACCACATCGGCCCATGAAGCGGGCGTGATCGGCTGGGCGGCGCGCTCGACGGCGGCGGCCGCATCGGCGAGCAGCACATCGAGGGCGGGCGTGACGTGTTCGGGGCGAATTTCGCCAAAGCGCGGCAGGTCGGAGAAATCGAGGAGCGGATTGTCGTGATTCGAGGCGGTAGTGGACATGAGGCTTCCTGTCTGACGCGGGTGAACGGGTAATCGGTGCATCGACGGGCGTCCCCCGAGGGGACTGCCTTTGGGGCGCGCGCTATGACGCCCCAAAACAGCCGATACAGACATTATTGGGGCAGGGCGCGTTGATTCCAATCCGTCGGCAGACAAATTATCAGATGTCGCGGCTCTGTGCGCGAGCGCGATATCGCGGCCGAGCGCCTCGCGCGCCAAAATTTCGCCGTTGTGCTCTGTGCGAAAGCGCACGGTTTCGATTGCTGCCATGCGGCAATGTGGAGCGTCGCTATCGGTCGGCGGCGTTTTCTGCAAAGAGGTATCGATGAATCCGCTTTCGGACGCACTCGCGCATAAGGGCAATAATTTCGATCTCGTGCGGCTGCTCGCCGCCATTGCCGTCGTGTATGGCCATTCGTACGTGCTTCAGGCGCCCGACGGCACTACGGATTGGGTCCAGAACGCGTTGGGCTTCGACGGATTCGGCGCGCTGGGCGTCTACGCCTTCTTCCTCCTGAGCGGCATGCTGGTGACCGCCAGCTTCGACCGGCAACGCTCGGTGCCGCGCTTCGCCGTGTTGCGCATCGCGCGGCTGTGGCCGGCGGTGGCGGCCGGGTCGCTGGTGACGGTGTTCATCGTCGGTCCGCTCTTTACGACGTTGACGCTGCGTGAGTATTTCGCCTCCGGGATGACGTGGGCCAATCTCGACAACTTCTCGACTATCGTGCGCAGCGCCGGCTGGGCGCTGCCCGGCGTGTTCGAGCACAACCGCTATCCGGTCGACATTTGCGGACCGCTGTGGACGCTGCCGGTTGAAGTGCGCTGCTATCTGCTCGTGCTCGTGACCGGCATGGTGGGTTTGCTGTCCAGCTCGCGCGGCGTGATGCTCGCGGCCGCGCTCGGCTGCGCCTTCTTCATGCTGCACGTGGATCACGCGCATTGGCAGATCGGCTTGCGCGATTTCAGCGAAACGCCGGACGGCTATTCGTTCTGGCCGGAGCCGTTTTTCATGCTGGGCATGCTGCTGTATGGCTGGCGCGAACGGATCGACATTAACGGTTTGACCGCGCTGGCGTTCACGATGGTGTTTCTGGTGTTCCGCGATACGGCCGGTGCGCAGCCGCTGTTCTATCTGGCGTTCGTGTACGGCGTGCTGTGGATCGGCACGACGCCGCTCCTGCGGCGCTTCGTGCCGCGTCACGACTACTCGTACGGCATCTATCTGTACGGCTTCATGGTGCAGCAATGCGTCGCGAACATCGCGCCGCAGTTGAACCATGTGACGGCGGTGTTGATCGCCGCGCCTGTCATTCTGCTGTGCGCGGCGCTGTCGTGGCACTTCGTGGAGCGGCCGGTGCTGAAGTGGTGCCGCGGACGTCTGGCGCGGTCGTCGACGCCGGTTGCGGCGGGTATGCCTGCTGGCGATCAAGCCGTGCGCTGAGATGCGCTGACGTGAGAGGTGCGCGTGGCGCCGATGGATGCGGATACTCTGGCAAGACGCCAAGGCCGTAAGCATCCGGATGCCGGCGAGGTGGCTTCGCCGGCGCTCAGGCAATCAATGCGCGCTAAGAAGCGTGGCGCGCGTTAGCGCCGATGGATGTCGATGCCTTGGCACAACGCCAAGGCCATAAAACCGCGAAGCCGGCGAAGACCCTCGCCGGCTCCTCTCCAGCCGCTTTACGCGTTCGCTGCCGCTTCGCGCTCGGCGGCTTCGATCGTGTTGACGAGCAGCATGGTGATCGTCATCGGGCCGACGCCGCCCGGCACCGGCGTGATGTAGCCGGCCACTTCCTTGACGCCCGCAAAATCCACGTCGCCGCACAGCTTGCCGGCTTCGTCGCGATTCATGCCGACGTCGATCACCGCCGCGCCCGGCTTCACCATCTCCGCCGTGAGAATGTTGCGCAAGCCGGTGGCGGCGACCACGACATCCGCGTTGCGCGTGTGAGCGGCCAGATCGCGCGTCTTGCTGTGGCAGATCGTGACGGTCGCGCCGGCTTCGAGCAGCAGCAGCGCCATCGGCTTGCCGACGATGTTCGAGCGGCCGATCACCACCGCGTTCGCGCCTTGCAACGGAATCTCGTAAGCGGCGAGCATTTTCATGACGCCGTACGGCGTGCACGGACGGAACAACGGCTGGCCGGTCATCAGCGCGCCGGCGTTGGCGACGTGAAAGCCGTCCACATCCTTTTCCGGCGCGATCGCCTCGATCACCTTGTGGCTGTCGATATGCGGCGGCAGCGGCAGTTGCACCAGAATGCCGTGAATCCGCGGGTCGCGGTTCAGTTCGTCGATGCGCGCGAGCAGTTCGGCTTCCGGCAGATCGGCCGGATAGCGGTCGAACGACGAGCCGAGTCCGTTGTCGTGGCACGCCTTCACTTTGTTGCGCACATACACTTCACTGGCCGGATTGTCGCCGACCAGCACCACCGCGAGGCCCGGCTGATGGCCGCGGGCGGTGAGGGCGGCGGCGCGCGCGGCGACGTCGGCGCGCAGGGTCTTGGAAAGGGCTAGGCCGTCGATCAGTTTGGCAGTCATGGTCGGGTCGAGATGGGCAGTTTGGAAAGCGGGGCGGGGCGCAGACGCTCGTGCGTGCCGCGCGCGATGGCGCTTTTCAACGGGAATGGGTCGGCACGTGAAAAGCGCGCGGCGCGAATCGGGGTTAAGCGGCGCTGCAAAGTGCGACATTATACCGGCCCTGCCAGGCATGCCGCGTACGGATTCCAGGCTGCGTGGCCGCAGTGGGGACGCGGGCCGCGCGTGCTTCACATGGTGGGCACGGATGCCCGCTTCGAGCGGCGGCGGCCACAGGTGCGCTGCCAGACGCCTGTTCGGCGCCGCGCGTGCCGGCCGGGAGCCTGGTGCCTGCCGCCTGGCGCAGCGGCCGCAGGCTCGGCTGTCAAACGCGACGGCTAAGGCTCGACCGCCTGCCAGCCGGAACCCGGATCGAATGCCGTGATGGCGGCAGCCGCGTGCGTGGTGCGCGGCCCGAGGTTCTTCTGATAGACCTGGCCGTCCTGGTTGACGATGAAACTCATCACGCCGGTCCTGCCATATTCGGCTGGCGATGCGATCAGTCCAAACCCTTTGCTCAGCACGCCGTTCTCGACGTAGTTGTCGGCGCCGCCCTTCGCGTGCGCTCCTTGGGCCGTGAGAATGCGGAAGCGATAGCCGTGATACGTCTCTTCCGGCCGCGTGCCGTCGGGCCTGGCGGCGGCAAGCGGTCCAAGTGGGCTTTCCACTTCGCCGGGCGCCGCCGTCCAGTACAGGCCGTCGTGCTGTCCCGGCGTACTGATGAAGCGCTGCGCGTAGTGCCGGGTCAGGTTGCGATAGTCGTATTGCGCATCGAGATACACGAGCGAGGTCAGGATCGCGCCGTGTTCGTTGCGGCCGATGCGGCGTGTCAGCATTTCATCGCGTCCCGCCGGCGGATCGAAACGCCAGCCTTTGGTCGACTGTACGAGCGGAATCGGCAAGGTCCAGCCGCTGTCGCCGACCATCAGATGCGCGGTGGCGCGGCCTTTGTCATTGACCGGATCCTCGACGATCTGATGGTTTTTCGACCATTCGCCCAGGAACTGATAGATGTCATCCTGGCCGATGCCTTCGGTCGGAATGAAGCGATGAAAATCGCCGCCGAGCACGCGCTTGAGCGCGTCCTCGTCGTTGCGGGCGAGGGCTTCGACGAAGGCGTTGGCGGCGTCGTCCGCGCTGGGATAAACCGCCTGGGCATGCGCGGGGATCGCGCTGATCAGCAGAACCGGTGCCAGCACCAGTGTGCCGGTGGTGGCGAGAGCGATCGCCGATGTCAGGACCTGGGCGCGCAGCTTGCGCTTTGAGAATAGATGCATCATCGGATTGCTTCCTTTTTTGTTCAACGGTTGCGGCCGGATTGGTGCTCGGCTGCGTCCTCCCGGTGGGGTTTATACGACGAGATGCCGATGCGCAGCACGGGCTGCGTCGCTTCGCCGCGATGGAAAATGGCGCGTCGGATCGGTGGCGGGTACGTGCTCGGAAGGCTCGAATGACACGCACTACGGCGCGGAAAACGCTTGAATCGCGCCCATTGTTTCGCATCACCAGGCGATGCCGGATGCGGCCTTTCGCAGCACGCGTCGCTCCCGCGTTGATCGCCGCGTCGGCGACGTTTGCTGAGGAATGCTGGGTAAATCAAGGAGGGCGCGTCCTGATCCGTCGACCTTGTCGGAGGAAAAGAACTTGTTGCGGATCGGGGTAAGCGACTGCTGACCGATGCGTATTATTTTGCGCGAGCCAGTTGCGCCGAAATCACGCGGTTAGTGTGATTGCCGTGCGATGGAGGAGATGAAAAAGCGCGGGGAAATATGAGGGAAAAGAGGGGCGAGACGGGCCGGACTCTTCAATAGCCCGGCCGTTGATGCGCAGTCACTTCTGATCCGGCGACGTCTCTCCCAAAGGCTCTTGCTTCGGGGTGCGTGCCGCCGGTTGCGGTTTATTGCGCCGGTTGCGGCTTGTTCGACAGCGCCAGTCGCAGCAGATCGGCGACCGTGTTGACGTTGAGCTTTTCCATGATGTTCGCGCGGTGCGCTTCGACTGTCTTGATGCTGATGCCGAGGTCGTCGGCGATCTGCTTGTTCAGGCGGCCGGCGATAATGCGTTCGAGCACCTGATGCTCACGTGCGGTCAGCTTGCCGAGACGCTCCGCTGCGGCGCGCTGCTGCTGCACGCTGGTGCTTTCGCTACGCGCCTTGTCGAGCATGCGCTCGACCAGCTTGCGCAACTCGGCTTCGTCGAACGGTTTTTCGATGAAGTCCATCGCGCCTTTTTTCATCGTGGACACGGCCATCGGCACGTCGCCGTGACCCGTCACGAAGATGATCGGCAGCGATGCGTTGTCGGCGATCAGGCGTTCCTGCAATTCGAGTCCGCTCATGCCGGACATCCGCACATCCAGAATCAGGCACGCGATCTGGCCCGGATGCTGATGCGGCTGCCATGCGTCGATGAACTGCTCGGCGCTGGAGAAGCATTGCACGCGGTAGCCGTTCGCCTCCAGCAGCCAGCGCAGCGAATCTCGCACGGCCTCGTCGTCATCGACGACAAAGACAGTTTCCTGTGTGGTGACTGGGCTATTCATAGCTCTCCCGTAACGGTTTGTGGTGTCGGCGCCTGTGTCCCGCCGTTGCTCGGGCCATCAGGCTCTCCAATAGGCAGACTGCAATGGAACGTGGCGCCTGTGATGTGGCCGTCAGATTCGACGTTATTCACCACCCACAGACGGCCCCGGTGCGATTCGATAATCGAACGGCAAATGTTCAGCCCCATGCCCATGCCATCGGACTTGGTGCTGTAAAACGGTTCGAACAGCCGCTCGGCTGTCGCTTCGTCGACGCCCGGCCCCTGGTCGACGACGCTGATGCAGACAAACCCGCTCTCCAGCCGCACGACGACGCGGATCACCGGATCGACCGCATTCGGACGGGCCTCGGCCATTGCTTCGGCGGCGTTCTTCAGCAGGTTCACCAGCACCTGCTCGATCAGCACCGGGTCGACGTAGATCACCGGCAGGCGCGAGCGCAGATCCGTGACGATGCGGATGCGGCGCTTCCTCGCCTCGATTTCGGCGAGGCCCACGGCGTCGGCGACGATATCGGCGACGCGCGTCGCCTGGCGCTTCGGCTCGCTGCGCTTCACGAACTCGCGAATGCGCTTGATGATCATGCCGGCCCGCACCGCTTGCTGGGCGGTTTTTTCGAGCACGGGCAGCAGATTGTCAGGCGTCGTCCGTCCGGATTTAACCAGCGCCACTGTTCCGGAGCAATAGTTATTGATCGCGGCGAGCGGTTGATTCAGTTCGTGCGCGAGCGACGAAGCCATTTCCCCCATCGTCATGAGGCGGCTGGTGAACTGCAGCTTCTCGTCCTGCTGGCGCGACAGTTCCTGCGCCTGCTTGCGTGTGGTGATGTCGGTCGCAATCTGCATCTGCGCGAGGTGGCCGTCCACCCACTGAATGTACTGGCGGCGCACTTCGAACCACTTTTGAATGCTCTGCACGTAAATTTCCTGCGCATCCGCGGTGCTTTCGGTCAACGCGGCGGCGGGCAGGCCAGCGTATGTGTCCACCATATCGATCGAATCGGACGACGCCTGTGCGCTATCGAACCCGCCGCCCGCCAATTCCAGATGGCCGTCCGGGCGAATGCCGAACAGATGCCGGTAATAGCGGTTGGCGAACAGCAGCTCGGCTTCGTCGGCGGCCAGCACGGAGACGGCGGCGTCGAGACTTTCGAGCACCGTGGTGAAGCGCTCGTGCGCCGCGGCGAGTTCTTCGCGCGCGCGCTTCGGCTCGGTGATGTCGGTCATCGACGACATCCAGCCGGTCTGGCGGCCCGAGCTGTCGATCAGCGGCGACACGTAGAGACGAGCGTGGAACAGCGATCCGTCCTTGCGGCGCACCCGCAATTCGAAGCCGGACGAGGGCGCCTTGCCGCGCAGCGTCATGTCGAGCTGCCGCTGCATTTCGGGGTAAGCGTCGCGCGGCCAGTAGGCGAACGGCGCGTTCTTGCCGACCAGGTCGCTTTCGTCCCAGCCGGTCATGCGGCAAAAGGCCGGATTGACGTGGGTGATGCGCCCATGCATGTCGAGCACCCGCATGCCGATCAGCACCGAGTTCTCCATCGCGCGGCGGAAGAACGCTTCGGCGTACAGCGCCTGCTGCGCCTCGAAGCGTTGCCGCGTGTGTTTCCACAAGCTCCACAGGCTCCACAGCACGAAACAGGACAGACCCGCCACCAGCCACACCAGCGTGTTGTTGGTGAAGTTGGTCATCTGCGGGAACGCGTAGACGCGCACCGAGACGCCCTGGCCCGGCGGATCGAGCGGCAGGTCGTAGAACATGTCGCGCGGCAGGCGCGGGCGGGTCGACGTGGTGGTCAACTCGCGGTTGTTCACGTCGATGATCGAGATTTTGTATTTGGCGGACAGCTCAGGCGGAATGTCGTGCTTGAGGATTCCTTCCACCGAGAACACGGCGGCGATCGTGCCGAGAAAGTCGCGGTCGCGGAATACCGGCGTTTGCAGCGTGATGTAGCCGTTGCCGACGTCGTCGTAGATGAGCGGCGAATACACCTGGCGGCGCGTGTTGCGCGCCTCGGTGAAGGCGGCTTTGACGGCTTCGTCCATCTGCGCGTCGTTCGGCTTGGCCAGACGCTGGCCGAACACGGGCAACGCGGTATTGGGCCAGCGCGGTTGCTGCGCGCTGGTGTACCAGTTCATGTAGAGGATCTCGGGATGTCCCTGCATGATGTCCGTGGTGGACACCTGGAACGAATGCGGATCGGCGCGGCCGGCGACCAGATCGCGCGCGAGCGCCTGGATCTGTTCCTGCGCGCCGGTCATGGACAGGCGGATCTGCTGCTGCGCCCATGCGACGTTACGGTAAAGCGTGTCTTCCTGCTGTTGCTGTTCGCGCCGGTTCAGGCTCCACAAAATCAGACTCATGACGACCAGGAAGACCAGGATCGACAGAAGCGGCGTGAGCAAATAGGAATTGGACCACCATGGTCCATGGTGCCAGCGGGAGGACGGCGTCGAATCCGCGGGCGAACCGGCGGTGCGCGCCGAGCGTGCGAAAAGCCGTTCGGTCAACATGCGTGGCATTGTAGCGCAGCGTGAAGCTAGCAAATGGCGCAAAAAAGCGCGGAAAGGACCATTAATCGGCGCAAACTAGCCAGCGTATCCGTCGATCGGCAGTCAAATCAGGTTGCGCCGCAACAATTTTCCGCATTATGAGATTCAATCTCGTAATTCGAAAATTTTGTTGCGTTGACGTCGGGACCCTTATTACAATCGGCCGAAGCTGCCGCGGCCGTGCTTCGTCCGCGTCGTCTGTTCAAAGAGCGTTCCTCTACATCCAGGAGACGAGCATGTCCGCTGTACCCGACGAAGTCATGAAATATGTCGCTGCTGAAAAAGACGACGATCCCCAGGAAACCGGCGAATGGCTTGAAGCGCTGGATGGCGTGATTTCTGCTGTGGGCCCAGATCGCGCTCACTACCTGATCGAGAAACAGATCGAATTCGCCCGTGTGCATGGCGAACATCTGCCGTTCTCGGCCAACACGCCGTACATCAACACGATCCCGGTTTCGCGTCAGGCGAAGATCCCCGGCGATCAGGACATCGAACACCGCATTCGCTCGTACACGCGCTGGAACGCCATCGCGATGGTGCTGCGCGCCGGCAAGGACACCAACGTCGGCGGCCACATCGCCTCGTTCGCCTCCGCCGCCACGCTGTACGACGTCGGCTACAACCACTTCTGGCATGCGCCCTCCGCTGAACATGGCGGCGATCTCGTGTTCGTGCAGGGCCACTCGTCGCCGGGCGTCTACTCGCGCGCGTTCCTGTTGGGCCGCCTGACCGAGAACCAGCTCGACAACTTCCGTCAGGAAGTAGGCGGCGAGGGCATCTCGTCGTACCCGCACCCGTGGCTGATGCCGGACTTCTGGCAATTCCCGACCGTCTCGATGGGCCTCGGCCCGATCATGGCGATCTATCAGGCGCGCTTCATGAAGTACATGCAGGCGCGCGGTATTGCGAAGACCGATGGCCGCAAGGTCTGGGCCTTCCTCGGCGACGGCGAAACGGACGAGCCGGAATCGCTCGGCGCGATCGGCATGGCCGGCCGCGAACGCCTCGACAACCTCGTGTTCGTGATCAACTGCAACCTGCAGCGACTCGATGGTCCGGTGCGCGGCAACGGCAAGATCATCCAGGAACTGGAAAGCGAATTCCGCGGCGCCGGCTGGAACGTCATCAAGGTCATCTGGGGCAGCCGCTGGGATGCGCTGTTCCAACGCGACAAGTCCGGCGCGCTGATGCGCCGCATGATGGATGTGGTCGACGGCGAATACCAGACGTACAAGTCGGAGTCGGGCGCGTATGTGCGCGAACACTTCTTCAATACGCCGGAACTGAAAGCGCTGGTCGCCGAATGGTCCGACGAGGAAATCTGGAACCTGAATCGCGGCGGCCACGATCCGCACAAGATCTACGCGGCGTTCCAGGAAGCGTCGAATTCGAAGGGCCAGCCGACCGTCATCCTCGCGAAGACGATCAAGGGCTACGGCATGGGCGAAGCCGGCCAGGCAATGAACATCACCCACCAGCAGAAGAAGCTGCACGTGGATCAGTTGAAGAAATTCCGCGATCAGTTCCGCCTGCCGATCGCCGACGACGACCTCGTCAACGTGCCGTATCTCAAGTTCGAAGAGGGTTCGAAAGAACTCGAGTACATGCGCCAGAAGCGTATGGACCTCGGCGGTTATCTCCCGGCGCGTCGCCAGAAGGCCGAGTCGCTGCCGGTGCCGGAACTGTCGGTATTCGAGCCGCTGCTCAAGGGCACGGGCGAAGGCCGCGAGATCTCCACGACCATGGCGTTCGTGCGGATCCTGAACATCCTGCTGAAAGACAAGGCGCTCGGCAAACGCATCGTGCCGATCGTGCCGGACGAGTCGCGTACCTTCGGTATGGAAGGCCTGTTCCGTCAGATCGGTATCTGGAATCAGGAAGGCCAGAAGTACGTGCCGGAAGATTCCGACCAGCTGATGTTCTACCGTGAGTCGGAAACCGGTCAGATTCTGCAGGAAGGCATCAACGAAGCCGGTGGTATGTGTGACTGGATCGCGGCCGCGACGTCGTACTCGACGCACGGCGAGATCATGATCCCGTTCTACATCTTCTACTCGATGTTCGGCTTCCAGCGTATCGGCGACCTCGCATGGGCAGCTGGCGACATGCGTTCGCGCGGCTTCCTGCTGGGTGGTACGGCCGGCCGCACGACGCTGAACGGCGAAGGTCTGCAACACGAAGACGGCCACTCGCTGCTGTGGGCGGCTTCGGTGCCGAACTGCATCAGCTACGACCCGACCTTCGGTTACGAACTCGCGGTCATCATGCGGGACGGCCTGCGCCGCATGGTCGCGGATCAGGAAGACGTGTACTACTACATCACGGTGATGAACGAGAACTACGAGCACCCGGCGATTCCGCAGGGCGACTCGGTGGAAGCCGACATCATCAAGGGCATGTATGCGTTCCGTAAGGCCGAAGCGGACAAGAAGGCGCCGCGCGTGCAACTGATGGGCGCGGGCACGATCTTCAATGAAGTGATCGCCGCCGCCGACCTGCTGAAGAACGACTGGGGCGTCGCCGCCGATCTGTGGAGCGTGCCGAGCTTCACCGAACTCGCGCGCGAAGGCCACGAAGTGCAGCGCTGGAACCTGCTGCACCCCACCGAAGAAAAGAAGCTCTCGCACGTCGAGAAGCTGCTGAAGGACGCACAAGGTCCGGTCATCGCATCGACCGATTACGTGCGCGCGCTGACCGAGCAGATCCGCGCGTTCGTGCCGCAGAAGTTCGTCGTGCTGGGCACGGATGGCTACGGCCGTTCGGACACGCGCGAAAAGCTGCGCCACTTCTTCGAAGTCGACCGCTACTGGGTTACGGTTGCCGCGTTGAATGCACTCGCAGATGAAGGCACGATCGAACGCAAGGTAGTCGCCGAGGCGCTCAAGAAGTACAACCTTGATCCCGCCAAACCCAACCCGATGACCGTCTAAGGCATCATTCCCCGTGTGCCATGGCGTGCGCGCCCGCTCCCGCATTTGCGGGAGCAGGCCGCGTGCGCGGCCCAGGAGACACTAACAATGAGTCAAGCGATCGAAGTCAAGGTGCCGGACATCGGCGATTACAAGGACATTCCTGTGATCGAGGTGCTGGTGAAGGCGGGTGACACCGTCGAAAAAGAGCAATCGCTCGTTACGCTGGAATCCGACAAGGCGACCATGGACGTGCCGAGCTCGGCCGCCGGCGTCGTCAAGGAAGTGAAGGTCAAGGTCGGCGACAACGTGTCGGAAGGTTCGCTGATTGTCGTGCTGGAAGGTGCGGAAGGTGGTGCGGCTGCACCAGCTCCGGCTCCGGCGCCTGCTGCTGCTCCGGCTCCGTCGGCGGCGCCGGCTGCGGCCCCCGCGGCTGCACCCGCGCCCGCTGCGAGCGGCGGCGGTCTGCAGGAAGTCAAAGTGCCCGATATCGGCGACTACAAAGACATTCCCGTGATCGAAGTCGCGGTGAAGGTCGGCGATCGCGTCGAGAAAGAGCAGTCGCTGGTAACGCTCGAGTCCGACAAGGCGACCATGGACGTGCCGAGCTCGGCTGCCGGCGTCGTCAAGGAAGTGAAGGTCAAGGTCGGCGATACCGTGTCGGAAGGCTCGGTGATCGTGATCGTGGAAGCGGAAGGCGGCGCGGCTGCGGCCCCCGCTCCGGCTCCGAAGCAAGCGGTCGAGAAGCCGTCGGATGCGCCGGCCGTTCCGTCGCCGGCTCCTGCGGCTCCGTCGGCGCTCGCTCAGGCGCCGGTGATTCCGGCTGGCGAAGGTGGCGCGCGGCACGCGAGCCATGCGTCGCCGTCCGTGCGTAAATTCGCGCGTGAGCTCGGTGTCGATGTGACGCAGGTGCAGGGCACGGGTCCGAAGAACCGTATCACGCAAGCCGACGTGACCGCCTTCATCAAGGGCGTCATGACCGGTCAGCGCGCTGCGCCGGCTGGTGCGGCTGCACCAGCGGCCGCGGGCGGTGGCGGCGAGTTGAACCTGCTGCCGTGGCCGAAGGTCGACTTCACGAAGTTCGGTCCGGTCGATCCGAAACCGCTGTCGCGCATCAAGAAGATTTCGGGCGCGAATCTGCATCGCAACTGGGTCATGATTCCGCACGTCACCAATAACGACGAAGCGGATATCACCGAACTCGAAGCACTGCGCGTGAAGTTGAACAAGGAATACGAAAAGTCGGGTGTGAAGATCACCATGCTGGCTTTCGTGATCAAGGCCGTGGTCTCGGCTTTGAAGCAGTTCCCGACGTTCAATGCCAGCCTCGATGGCGATAACCTGGTGTTCAAGCAGTATTTCCATATCGGTTTTGCGGCCGATACGCCGAACGGTCTCGTCGTTCCAGTCATTCGCGATGCGGACAAGAAGGGGCTGATCGATATCGCCAAGGAAATGGCCGAGTTGTCCAAGCTCGCGCGCGACGGCAAGCTCAAGCCGGATCAGATGCAAGGTGGGTGCTTCTCGATTTCTTCTTTGGGTGGTATCGGTGGCACGAACTTCACGCCGATTATCAATGCGCCTGAGGTCGCCATTCTTGGTCTGTCGCGTGGCGCGATGAAGCCGGTTTGGGATGGCAAGCAATTCGTGCCTCGGCTGACTCTGCCGCTTTCGTTGTCGTATGACCATCGGGTGATCGATGGTGCCGCGGCGGCCAGGTTCAATGCGTATCTTGGGGCGCTTCTTGCCGATTTCCGGCGTGTGATTCTTTGATCGTGTAGTTGCGTGGGACGCGGGTTCCTTTCTGTTTCTGTTATCCGCGTCTCTCTGTAGAACCTGATTTCTTGTCGGTCTATTAGCGTCGCCCCTGTGCGGGGCGGCACCTACTTTTCTTTGTCTTCCAAAGAAAAGTAGGCAAAAGAAAGGCGCGTCCTTCGGCGGACAGCAAAGGATGATTCTGTTCGCCGCGTTGCCAGCTTGTAGGCTGCTTTTTTTCGGTTCTTCCTTCATCACGATCAATACGAGAAGGGGACACTAATGAGTCTCGTCGAAGTAAAAGTGCCGGATATCGGTGACTTCAAAGACGTCGATGTCATCGAAGTCAATATCAAAGCGGGCGATGTCATCGAGAACGAACAGGCTCTCATGACGCTCGAGTCCGATAAGGCCTCCATCGAAGTGCCGAGCGATACCGCCGGCACGGTCAAGGAAGTTCGCGTCAAAGCCGGCGATAAAGTCTCGCAAGGCACGGTGATCGCGCTCGTCGAAACGTCGGCGGATGCAGCGCCCGCGAAAGACGCACCGAAGGCTCCGGCCAGGGAGCCTGAAAAGGCGCCCGCTCAAGCGGAAGCCAAACCGCAAGCGGCGCAGGCGGCTCCGGCTAAAGCTGCCGCGCCCGCTCCGCAGGCGGGTAGCTTCTCCGGCAACGCGGATATCGAATGCGACATGCTCGTGCTCGGTTCGGGCCCCGGCGGCTATTCGGCGGCGTTCCGTTCGGCTGACCTGGGTATGAAGACGGTGCTGGTCGAGCGCTACTCGACGCTCGGCGGCGTGTGTCTGAACGTGGGCTGCATTCCGTCGAAGGCGCTGTTGCATACCGCGCTCGTGATCGACGAAGCCGAAGCGCTCGGCTCGCACGGCATCACGTTCGGCAAGCCGCAAATCGA
>NZ_PVNC01000006.1:0-457377 GCF_003001875.1 Paraburkholderia sp. BL18I3N2 | reverse complement strand
TCCAGTGACGGGCGACGAGCACCGCGTCCGAATCGACCTGCCTCACGGGTTCGAATACGAACTTGCCGAGATCGGCTCCGGCACCAGCCGCTCGCGCGGAAACATCGCACTGGATCTCAAGGGGACTTATGCGCAGTTCGCGCGACTGCACTTGAATAACAAAGGGCCGATCCGGCATCGCGCTGCCGCATGAGCAGCGTCGGAAATGCCCTGGGACGTGAGCGCGTGATCACCGCGCTCGGCATCGTCGCCGTCGTCGCGCTTTCGTGGGCCTACTTGTGGACAGGCGCCGGAATCGGCATGTCCGCGCTTGAGATGACGGCCGTCGCGCTGTTCCCTCATCGACTGGCAGACGGCGGCGGGGGAATGGATCCGTCGCTGCCGACCGTGATCCTGATGTGGTGGGTGATGATGATCGCAATGATGACGCCCAGCGCGGCGCCGCTGGTCCTGCTATATCGACGCGTATTGCGGCACCACGCCGCCACGGAGGCCAGCTCGGCCGTCCCGTCGTTGTTTCTCCTGGCCGGTTACCTGACCGCATGGCTGGCATTCTCAATCTGCGCGGCATCGCTCCAGAAGGTGCTGCAACCGACCGGCCTCATTTCTGAAATGATGTTGTGGTCGAAGAGCGCGCTCCTATCCGCGATCGTTCTGGCCTCGGCGGGCGTCTACCAGTTCTCGCCGCTCAAGCGCGCCTGCCTGACGCAGTGCCGTTCACCAGTCAATTTCCTCACCGCGCACTGGCGTCCTGGCGTCGCAGGCAGCTTCCTGCTCGGGATGCGCCATGGAATTTACTGCGTGGGCTGCTGTTGGCTGCTAATGGCATTGTTGTTCGTCGGCGGCATCATGAATCTCATCTGGATCGCTGCGCTGGCGCTAATCGTTTTCGTGGAGAAAATCCTGCCCGGCGGTGAGCGGGTCGGCCGCGTGCTGGGCGTCGTGCTGATCGCCTGGGCAGGCGTCACCATGCTGATGTGATTGGTTTTTTTCTTTACACCCGGCCGTTTGAATGACCGAACAACTGCATCCGTTAGTAAATCAGCGCCCCTTAGCAAAGAAACCTCATTGTGAATACCCATACGTGCTGGCGCCGCTTTGGCGCGGTATGTAAATCGGTCCTCTGCCAGCCGCGGTGTCAGGTGCCCTACACAAGCCCGGTCTGGGCACGTCCGAAGAATGGTGCGGCGCCGGTTTGACGAAGCTCGGAGCTGAGAACTTTCGTCCGATTTGTGAACGGCCCCGCGGACCTGTTAATGGCTCGTCGCCGCGGTACTTCGCTGGCGACAGGACGCCAGGCGTCGATATTGCAGCGTACGCAAGCGACGATGGGACGGTAGGCATGTAACGTGGCAGCTCAACGGGGGGACTTCGAGCTCATTGGCCGCGTCCAATCGTTCAATAGGGCGCCTTTTTCGGCGGCCGCGCAACCGGTTTGCGGAAGGTTTCCAGGACCGTTGTTGCTTCGAAGGACTTCGTAGCTGAGCGTGTGCTCTTCATCAGCGCCTCGATGCGTTCTGCGGTATCCGTAGATGGTGCAGGGGTGTACACCATGATGCGAGTACCCGGAGCATCGGGCACCTCGAGCGACAGTGCATCCAGCTCAAGTACGCCCGCAACGGGATGCTCGATCACCTTTCGCCAGTCGCTGCGCTTGAGCACGTCGTGCTCCGCCCACCATTTGCAAAACTCGGAGTCGGTGTCATTCAGCTCCTCGACGAGATCTCGAAGGAATACTTCGCCGGAGGGACGGAGAATGTAGTCTCCGCGGAACTGTGCGAGAACGCATTTCGCATAGGCGTCCCATCCTCGAAATAGCTTACGGGCACCTTCCGCATGGAAGGTGAACCATAGGAGATTGCAACGCCCCGCCGGCAGATTTCTGAAGTCAGTGAACACTTTAGTTGCCGCCTCGTTCCACGTGACATAGTTCCAGTTCCCATCGACGACATAAGCCGGCATGTTGCCTAATTGCTTCAGCATCCGGCGCACGGTGTCGGTCACGTTCTGCGCGATCGGATAAGGCCCCGGCGGTGTGTAATGGTTCGCAAGTTCAAAGAGGTGTGTCCGTTCGTGCGGAGAGAGTTTCAATGCATTAGCTATGCTCTCAACGGTTCGAAACGACACGTTTACTTCGCGGCCTTGTTCGAGCCATGCGTACCACGTGACGCTGATGCCTGCCTTCTCCGCAACCTCTTCACGACGAAGCCCCGGGGTTTTCCGTCGTGGTCCGGATGGGAAATCGATGTCTTCCGGACGCAGGCGAGCTCGACGGGTCCGCAAGAAATCAGCCAGTTCGTTTAACCGCTGCTGCTTTTCCACCGATTCGTCTCCTTGAGTTTTCCTATTCCTGTTACTGCCATTACTAGTAATGGCAATTGCTAGTTTAGCGAAACGAACCGTGTCACTCTGAGCCCGTCGCTGGCGTTCACCATCCGGTGTTCGGTGAAACGATTATATGTCGTGATCCGAATGAAGACGAAAGGCCCGTGCATGAACGACCGGCAGGACGACAAAAACATTCACGGAGACATAAATGTATTTTTCGTTTCGCCTGATCCGCTCAACCGGGCTTGTCCTCGCTGCTGCAGTGATGATTCCGTCCATGAACGCACGCGCGGACTACGCAGGAGCTGCGCGAACCTTCCTTTTCAACCCCGCCGTTCAGATTCCTTTCTCCGACACCGCTAAATTCAAAAAGAAGCCGCCCTATGTGATCGGCTTCGCCAACGCGGGGCTTGGCGACAGTTGGCGCGTAGTCATGCAGCACTCGCTGATGAAGGCGGCGGCGGATCACGCCGATGTCATCAAGCAGGTCATCATCACTAACGGCAACATGGACGACGCGAAGCAGGCCGCAGACATCCAGGACCTGATATCGCGCGGTGTCGACTTGCTGATAGTCAGCGCGAACACCCAGAGGGCGCTTGATCCTGTCGTCTCGCGCGCGATGAAGCAGGGCATTCCCGTCGTGATGGTCGACCGCCGGATCTCTTCGGATAACTTTGTCTCCTTCGTGACCGGCTCGGATGCCATGATGGGGCGCGTGTGGGCGCAATGGATCGTCGAGAAGCTGCATGGCAAGGGCAACGTCGTCATGCTTGCGGGACAGGCGGGTTCGAGCGTCAGTGCCGACCGCGAGGCTGCGGCGCGGCAGGTGTTCTCGCAGTATCCCGACATCAAGGTACTCGATACGGTCTACTCGGACTGGAGCCCTGTCAAGGCCAAGCAGCAGATGCAGGCGATGATCGCCAAGTACGGACACACCATCAACGCGGTCTGGTGCGCCCATGGTTTGCCCGTCGCCGGGTCCATCGACGCGTTCATTGCAGCGGGCTTCAAGGCCGGCGAAATCCCGCCTCATACGACGGCGGACCTCAACGGCCCGCTCCAGCTTGCTTTGAAGTACAAGATTCCAATGCTGGAGATCGGTTATCCGCCAACCATGGGCCGCACTTCCATCGAGGTTGCGCTCAAGGTTCTCAACGGTCAGACCGTGCCTAAGATCTATGAGATCAGTCCGCAGATCGCGCTGACGCGCGGGGACGAGACGGCGTCAGTGCCGCATCCGGACCAGTACATCGATCAGATCGTCGACAGCAAGGGACCGCCCGATGTAATCATCGACGGCGGGATGGGCCCGGGTTACAACCCGGCGACCTTCAAGGTCAAGCTGCCGGGTGAGAAATGAACGGGCGCGCTGACGTTAGCGCCGGGGATCTGCTGGAGGTGATCCGGATCACCAAGGAATTCCCGGGCGTGAAAAGCCTCGACCAGGTGTCACTCGGTGTGCGCGCCGGTGAGATTCATGCGCTGGTGGGCGAGAACGGCGCGGGTAAATCGACGCTCACCAAGATCATGGCCGGCGTTTATGCGGCGGATTCAGGCGAGATTCGCTTCGCCGGCCGGCCGTTGCAATGGAAATCGGCCGCAGACGCGAAACGCCATGGCATTCATGTGATCCACCAGGAGCTGGTGCTGTTTCCGCAATCTACTGTCGCGGAGAACATCTTCGCGGGCGCCGAGCCGCGCACGCGGATCGGGCTACTCGATCATGGCAGGATGAATCGGGATGCACAGGCGTTGCTGGGCGAATTGGGCGTGCGGCTCGATTCCCGCGAGCGCGTTGGCAATCTCTCCGTCGCCGACCAGCAGATGGTCGAGATCGCCAAGGCCATGGCTGGCGAGACGCGCGTGTTGATCCTCGATGAGCCCACAGCGGTCATCGCGGGCAAGGAAGTGCAATTGCTATTTGCGCGCGTGCGGGCGCTGCGGGCAAAGGGCGTCGCGATCGTCTATATCTCGCATCGGCTCGACGAGATATTCGAGCTGTGCGATCGGGTGACCGTGATGAAGGACGGCCGCAAGGTCGCGACGCAAAGTGTCGCGAACACCACGCGCGATCAACTGGTACGTCTGATGGTGGGCCGCGAGATGAAGGACATCTATCCGGACAAGCCGGTCCTTGCGCCCGGCGTTCCGAATCTGCTGGAGGTGAACGGTCTGTGCGTGGGCAATCGCGTATTCGACGCGTCGCTCACCGTGCGTGCCGGCGAGATCGTGGGTATCGCGGGCATGGTGGGATCGGGTCGCACGGAGCTCGCCGCAGGAATCTTCGGTGCGCTAAGGGCGCATCGCGGCATCGTCGACATGGGCGGTACCCGGCGCACCCGCATGACGCCGCGAACCGCCATCCGCCTCGGGCTGGGTTTTGTCACCGAGGATCGCAAGTCCCAGGGGCTGCTCATGCTGCTCGATGTCGCCCAGAACGTCACGGCCACCACCCTTGAGCAGGTGTCGCGCTTCGGCCTGATGCGCCCGGCGCTGGAGCGCGTGGCGGCACAGGCAGCGATCAAGGAATACAGGATTGCTGGCGCCCATCCCGCCGGCGGCGTTGCCACGCTCTCCGGGGGGAACCAGCAGAAGGTGCTGATAAGCCGCTGGGTGCGTGTGTGCAAGCGCGTGCTCATTCTCGACGAGCCGACCCGTGGCGTCGATGTCGGTGCGAAAGCCGAGATCTACCGCGTCATGCGCGAGTTGACCTCGAGAGGTCTGGGAATCCTGATGATCAGTTCGGAGTTACAGGAGGTGATCGGCATGTCGGATCGCGTGCTGGTCATGCGGGAAGGCCGTATCAACGGCGAAGTGAGCGGCGAACAGATGACCGAGCACGACATCATGCGCCTTGCCACGGCCGAAACGTCACAAACCACAGGAGACGCGCATGAGCACGCTTATTGATCGAACCGGCGGCAGGGCAATCGGCATGCGGCGCCACGTGACGCAGAACGCCGCTCCCTTGGCGGGATTCTGTCTGCTGGTTTTGCTGCTGATCGCAGGCGCCTGTGCCAGCGACCGCTTCGCGACCCTGGGCAACCTGCTGAATGTTCATCAGCAAGCCACGGGACTCGCCCTCGTGGCACTCGGGCAGACGCTGGCCATCCTGACCGGTGGCATCGACCTCTCGGTAGGTTCGCTCATCAGCGCGAGCGCGACTCTCACGTCCGGCCTCGCGGACAACCCTCATGGCGGATGGACGAGCGCCATCGTTGTCGTGCTGCTGCTTTCGGTCGTAGTCGGCCTGATTAATGGCGGCCTCGTGCTGCGGCTCAAGGTCCACCCGCTGATCGTGACGCTCGGCATGGGCGCCGTTTTGCAGGGTGCGATTCTGTACTACTCGCTCGGGCCGGCCGGCAATGTTCCCGACGGCTTCGACTCGGTTGCCTACGGCCGCTTCCTGAACATACCGGTGACGGCGACGATCGTGGTACTGCTTTACTTTGCGCTGTCGTTTTTCATGCGCCGCACGCGCCTCGGACACTACATCTACATGGTGGGCGATGACGAACATGCGGCCAGCCTCACAGGCGTTCCCAAGGCGCGCGTGATCCTGTTCGTCTACGTCTTCTCCGCAATCTGCGCAGGCGTGACCGGTATTTACCTGGCCGCGCAATTCGGCTCCGGACAGCCCTATCTCGGCGTGAACTACACGCTGGCGTCGATCACGCCCGTGGTGGTCGGCGGCACCGTGCTCACCGGCGGCCGGGGTGGCGTGATCGGCACCCTGATCGCCGTCTACCTGCTGAGCCTTCTCAACAACCTGATCAACTTCGCCGGAATCGCGTCGCAGTACCAACTGATTGTCCAGGGTGCAGCGGTCATCATCGCGGTGTCGGTCAATGCGCAGCGCAAACGGGTGACAGCATGAGTTCGGTTCTCTCCAAACGTCCGTCGCTTGCACGCTATCTCTCGATAGATACAGCGCGCCGCTACGGCATCTATGTTTTCTTCGCGGTCCTGGTAATCGCCTCCGGGGTGTTTTCGCCTACCTTCCTGCGGCGCGACAATGTCCTGAACATGCTCATGCAGTTCGCACCGCTTGGCATCGTCGTCATTGGGCAGGTGTTCGTGATCCTCGTGGGCGGGCTCGATCTCTCCGTCGCTTCCGTGATGGCGACGGCTGCAGTCATAGCTACGGGCTTCGACGGCACGAACGCATCGGCACCCGCGATCTTCGGCGCGACCGTCGCCACGTGCATGTGCTCCGGTCTGTTGAATGGACTACTTGTCACAAAACGGCAGGTCTCGCCGTTTCTCGCAACGTTCGCTACGGCCGTCGTACTCGAAGGTCTTCGCTTCGCCTACACACAAGGCGCGCCCTCGGGCAACGTCCCGCCCGTTTTTCACGAAATGGGTACCGGCTTTGCCGCGGGGCTGCCGGTCAACATACTGATCCTGGCCGCGTGCGCCACGGTGTTCGGCGTGTTGCTGCATCGGTCCACGTTCGGGCGGCGCGTCTTCATGGTGGGCGGCAATTCGGAATCGGCGCGTCTGGTGGGTGTACGGCCGGATCTCGTGCGCATAGTCTGCTATGTACTCAGTTCGCTGTTGGCGGGACTGGCGGGGCTCATCCTGTCGGGTTTTGTCGGCATCGTCGACAACTGGGTCGGCAAAGGTTTTGAGCTCGATTCGATCGTTGCCGCGGTCATGGGCGGCGTCGCGCTGTCAGGCGGGCGCGGTACCTTGCCAGGCGGACTGATGGGCGCCGCGATTCTCATCATTGTATTCAATATCGTATTGCTGATCGGCATGCCGGTTCAGGCGCAGACCATCGTCAAGGGCGTGATCATCATCGGCGCATCGGCGTGCTATGTGGCCCAGCGGCGCCGCTAGCAGACCGGATTTCAGGAACGACGCTAGCGCTGGCGAGCGTCCAGGAGAGGAGAAACAGGCATGAGAGCAGTCAGGTTTCATTGTGCACACGACATTCGCGTAGAGAACGTGCCGGACCCGAGCGGTATCGGCGCAGGTCAGATGATCGTCAAACCGATGTGGTGCGGCATCTGCGGTACCGACCTGCATGAATACCAGGCGGGTCCGATCGTCGTCCCGACCGAGCCGCATCCGCTGACGGGGGCTAAGGCGCCGCAGGTGCTCGGCCACGAGTTCAGCGCCGAAGTGCTCGAAGTGGGGCGGGACGTGAAGAACGTGCGACCGGGCGACCGCATATCGGTCATGCCGCTGGCATCCTGCGGGCAGTGCTATTACTGCGTGCGGGGCCTGCGTCACCTTTGCACGAAGATGGGGTGTGTCGGCTTGAGCTGGGACGGTGGGGGCATGGCGGAATATACCGTTCTCAATGACTATCACGCGAACAAGCTGCCGGACAGCGTCAGCGACAAGCAGGGTGCCCTGATCGAGCCCGCGGCGGTTGCCCTCTATGCGGTGGATCGCGGCGGCGTGACGGTCGGCTCGTCTGTGCTGATCACGGGCGCGGGGCCGATCGGCGTGCTGGCGGCGCTCGCGTGCCATGCGGCCGGCGCCAGCCAGATCTTCGTGAGCGAACCGAACCCCGCCCGTGCCGCAAAGATGTCGGAGTTCGGCGTGACCACGCAGATTTTCGATCCCACGGAAGGCGAGTTGCCGGAGAGGGTTCGCGATCTGACCGAAGGTGTGGGGGTAGACGTGGCGATCGAATGTTCGGGCAACCAGCTTGGACTGAACGCATGCGTCGACGCCGTGCGGTCGGCCGGCGCAGTCGTTCAAGCCGGCTTGCACGTGGGGACCGCCACTGTCGATCCGATGAAGTGGTCGCTCAAGGACATTCACATTGAGGGCACCTGGTGTTATCCGGTCACCATCTGGCCGCGCATCATCGGCATGATCGCGAACGGAAAATTCCCGGTGGAGAAACTCATTCACGACCTGATCGACGCTGACGACGTCGTGGCCAAGGGCTTCGACGCCCTGAGCGACAAAGGTGGCGACAAGATGAAGATCCTGATCAACCCGCAGACGACCTGACAAGCGAGCACGCACGAATGACTGATCAAAACAACCTGAAAAAGCCTTCGATAGGCTGGATTGGCCTCGGCAAGATGGGCACACCCATTGTCCTCAACCTGCTCAGGGCGGGTTACGACGTGGTCGTGTACGACGTCGATCCGGGACGCCTCGGCGAACTCGCTACGCACGGCGTGAGGCCGGCGCCCGATATCGCGGCGCTCGCGGCATCGGCGCAACTCGTCTTTTCCATCATCCCCGATGACGCGGTTCTGTTGAAGGTCGCGCTCGGTTCCCTGGGTGTGTTCGCAAACCTCCCGGCGGGCGCCGTGTATGTCGACATGAGCACAGTGTCGCCGGCAGCGTCCGCAGCCGTTCGCGACGCCGCGAAAGAGCGGGGCATCGGCTATGTCGCGGCGCCGGTCTCGGGCAGCACCGTCCTCGCGGAGAAGGCCCAGCTCACCGTGTTCGCGTCGGGCCCCAAGGATGCGTTCGACGCTGCGCGCGGTGTATTCGAAGCGATCTCGGCACGCCAGTATTACGTTGGTGAAGACCAGCAGGCACGCTACCTGAAGCTTGCCATCAATCATCTGGTGGGATCGACCGCGGTGCTGCTTGCGGAAGCACTCACGCTCGGCAAGAAAGGCGGCCTCGACTGGACCGAGATGCTGACCGTGATCGGCGATAGCGTCGCGGCTTCGCCGCTCATCAAATACAAGCTCGACCCGCTCAAGCAGCGCGATTTCAAGCCGGCGTTTTCAGCGCGGCAGATGCTAAAGGATATGTCGCTGGTGGTGGATGCCGGCGAAGCCTCAGGTGTGCCAATGGCGGTCGCCGCCCTGGTACGCAAGCAGTTCGCCGAGTATGTGGACGCGGACGGCGCGGAACTCGATTTCTTCTCGATCGTGCGGGCGGTTGAATTGAGCTCCGGCTTGCACAATTGAGCGCCGCTCGCATCACAACTATCAGGAGTTGCATATGCATTACACCGTTTATTGCCTTGACCATGACGGCATGGTGGAACGCCGTCTGTCCCACTACGACGCTCACAAAGCCTATCTCGCGACGGCGCCGGTCAAAATGGTGATGTCCGGCCCGTTGCTTGCGGCGGACCAGGAGACGATGATCGGCAGCTTCTTCCTCTATGAAGCCGACGACATCCGCGAGGTTGTCCGCTTCAACACGAACGATCCGTTCAACGAGGCCGGCATCTGGAAGAGCGTCGACATCCGCCCGTTTCTCAAGCGCGTCGACAACCGCTGATCCATGCTTCACGACCGATCAATCGCCATGCGCAATCTCGACGAAAACACCATCACTGAAGCGGTACTCAAGCGCCACGAAGGGGCGTCCAATGTCCGTCTGAGGGCGGTTATGACGAGTCTCGTCCGGCATCTTCATGATTTCGCACGCGAGGTGCAGCTGACCGAAGAGGAGTGGGAAGCGGGTATCCGCTTCCTGACGGAGGTCGGCCATATCACGGACGGCAAACGTCAGGAGTTCATTCTGCTCTCCGACACGCTCGGACTCTCGATGCTCGTCACCGCAATGGCGAACAGGAAGCCCGTCGGGTGCACCGAGGCAACGGTCTTCGGGCCGTTTTTCGTCGGCGGCGCGCCTGTGCATCGCAACGGCGACGACATTGCCAACGGTGCCGGGGGCGAGCCATGTTTTGTCTCAGGCCGCATCATGGGGCTCGAGGGCGAAGCTGTGCCGAATGCGAGGATTGAGGTCTGGCAGGCAGATTCGGCTGGCTTCTACGATGTTCAGTACGAAGGCGATGCGCACCGGGCGCGGGCGGTGCTGCACAGCTTGTCCGATGGTTCCTATCACTTTCGCTCGATCGTGGCAGAGCCTTATCCGATTCCGCACGACGGACCCGTAGGCAAGCTGCTGGCCGCGCTTGGACGCCACCCGTGGCGTCCCGCTCATCTGCACTTCATGATCACGGCGCCCGGCTATGAGCGGCTCGTGACTCATGTGTTTCGCGACGGTGACCGCTACCTCGATTCCGACGCCGTGTTCGGCGTGCGCTCCTCGCTAGTTGCAGACTGGATTCACCATGAAGAGGGAGTGGCGCCCGACGGCACGCGCATGCAGTCGCCGTTCAGCACACTCGCCTTTGACTTTGTCCTGAACCGTTCATCATGACACCGAGCATCGCGACGCCATTCACCTATTCCACCCGCGCGACCCGCATTGTTTTCGGCGCGGGCTCGCTAGCGCGGCTCAGTGACGAACTCGACGAACTCGGCATCCGGCGCGCGCTCGTGCTTTCGACGCCGGAGCAACGCGCGCTAGCCGGGCGCGTGCGCGAACTGGGCGGAGGACGCTGCCATGCGATATTCGATCGGGCAGTCATGCACGTGCCGGTCGAAACCGCCGAAGCCGGCGTCGAGGCGGCACGCGATGCCGGAGCCGATGGACTGGTCGCGGCAGGAGGCGGCTCCACACTGGGATTGGCGAAGGCAATCGCGCTGGAGACCAGCTTGCCGATCGTCGCGATTCCCACGACTTACGCGGGCTCCGAGGTCACCCCTATCTACGGGCTGACCGCGAGCAGCGAGAAGAAGACCGGCAAGAGTCATCGCGTTTTGCCGCGCACGGTGATCTATGACGCCACGCTCACGCTGAGCTTGCCGGTGGGGCTGACCGCCACTAGCGGTCTGAACGCCATCGCCCATGCGGCTGAGGGCTTGTATGCGCAGGACATCAACCCGGTCATGTCGATGTTCGCAGAAGAGGGCGTGCGCAGTCTTGCGCGAGGCCTGGTATCGGTCTGCGAACGTCCCGACGATCTGGACGCTCGAGAAATGACGCAGTACGGTGCGTGGCTCTGCGGCACTGTGCTGGGCAACGTGGGCATGGCCTTGCATCACAAACTGTGCCATACGCTTGGCGGCACCTTCAATTTGCCGCACGCGCAGACTCATGCCGTGGTCCTGCCCTACGCCATGGCGTTCAACCTGCCGTCGGCGCGCGATGCCGCTCAGCGCTTGCGCCGGGCACTCGATATGAGCGATCCAGTGGCTGCGCTGTTTGACCTCGGCCGGGCCTTGGGAACGCCCCGTTCGCTTGCCGAGCTCGGTGTTCACGAGCGCGATCTCGACCGTGCCGCGGAAATCGCCATGCGCTCGCCGTATTTCAACCCCCGCGCACTTTCGCAAAATGGCATCAGGCAGGTACTGCAGATGGCGTTCGAAGGCGTCCGCCCGACCATGGCGTCGTTTGGTCCTCCGTAAAGTCCGGCTTGAATAGCCGACGGATACACCGTTTAACGCACGCGGCTGCAAGAGCACGAAGCAGGGCAGCCGTTTCCCAGATATCTCAACGAGTAACGTTCATTTCATGAAAAATCGAGCTCTTATCATCGGGGCCAGCGGCATCGCGGGCAGCAATCTGGCCGATCGACTGATCGAGGCCGGCTGGCGAGTCTACGGGCTATCTCGCGGCCGCACGCAAGTTTCGCCAGCGGTTCAGCCGATCATTGCCGACCTGGCATCGGCAGAGTCGGTGAGGGCCGCGCTCCACTCGCTCGACGTGACTCACGTGTTCTTTACCGCATGGGCGAGGCAGGCTACCGAGCACGAGAACATCCGTGTGAACGGCGCCATGGTCAGCAACGTACTCGACGCGCTGGAAGCCGGGCCGTCGAAACTCGAGCATGTTGCCTTGGTGACCGGACTCAAGCACTATCTCGGCCCCTTCGAGGCTTATGCAACAGGCGCCGTTCCGCAGACACCATTTCGCGAAGAGCAAGGCCGCCAGAACGTCGACAACTTTTACTACGAGCAGGAAGACCGCGTATTTGCCGCGGCACAGCGTCAGGGTTTCACATGGAGCGTTCATCGACCGCACACGATCATCGGATTCGCGGTTGGCAACGCGATGAACATGGGCACGACGCTCGCTGTCTATGCAACGCTTTGCAAGCAAGCAGGGCTGCCTTTTGTTTTCCCCGGCTCGGCGACGCAATGGAACAGCCTGACCGACATGACCGATGCGCGCCTTCTCGCCCGGCATCTCGAATGGGCCTCGACGTCGGAAGCGGGTCGTAATCAGGATTTCAATATCGTCAACGGCGATGTCTTCCGCTGGAAATGGATGTGGTCCCGTATCGCAGACTATTTTGGCGTCGAGGCGGTCGCGTTTGACGGAGAAGTGCGCCCTCTAGAAAGCCGCATGCGCGACGCGGGCACACAATGGAGGCAGATTGCCGCGCGCTTCGATCTCGTGGAGGCCGACATCGACAGGCTTGCATCGTGGTGGCATTCGGACGCCGACCTTGGACGTCCGATGGAAGTACTTACCGATATGTCGAAGAGCCGCAAGGCCGGGTTCCTGGACTTTCAGGCGACCGATGAGGCGTTCTTCGATCTGTTTGGCCGGCTGAAAGCACAGCGGATAATCCCCGCGTGATAGTTGACGGGACGCACATGGGGTCCGCCTCGTCGTCCGTCGTTCGAAGTATTCCGCCGATTCGGAGGCCCCGCCAGAGCAGCAAGATTCCGTGAATTCCTGGCCAAGTGCGAGATATGTTATTCGTTGGTAACTACGCTGAACGCTTCGGGCGCGCTACGCACACGCTATAGATCACAGATCGCTCGAAGTGAGCCAAACTTTTAGACAAAGTTAAGGGAGATTACATGGAGCACGCGAGCCGGTTTTCGGGCAAGGTCGCGATGCTCTCGGGGGTATTGAGCGGTTTGATTGTCGTCGTCCGCAACCATGTGTTGATCGGACTTTTTCTGTTCCTCTATGTCGCGGTGTCGTTCACGCTGTATGGACTGATCGTGTCGCATGTGAACGACAGCACTTCGTCGGAGCGCAGAATTACGACCAGTGCGATGCTGGTGATATTGTTTTCGATCGGCGGCGTAGGCGGACCGCCGATCGCCTCGTTTGCAATGACGGTCCTGACGCCCGCAGGCCTGTTCGTGTTCGATTGCCTCACCTCCATCGCGCTGGCGTTCGCGGCGATTCGAGTGCGCGTGGCCGCGCAGGAAGCGGGGTGATTGCTCTACGTACGGTAAAGCTCGTACCTCTAAAGCAAAGCAATCTGTCTATCGGCCAGACGGTCGATCATTTTTAAACTTCCATGCCACAAGTCGGACTCGAATATTCGTCGAACCTCGATAGTCAATTCACTCCTGAACGAACGCTGCTGCGTCTGCCGACAAGTTGACAGTGCCATCAGTTGCAAGCGCCAACGGTTCAGGTGCGCGTCAGCGCAGATTTAGCGTCTTGCGGCATCGCCACAACGCAACCAGGCTGATAACGCCGAGCAGCATCAGATAAAAGGCCGGGGCCAGCTTGCTGCCCGTTGCCTGAATCAGCGACGCCACAATCAACGGTGCGAAGCCGCCGAAAATAGTCACGCCAATGTTGTAGCTGATCGCCATGCCGGTCGCCCGTGTTTCGACCGGGAACGTCTCCGCCATCAAAGCGGGCAGGGCCCCGAAATAGACCGCTTTAAGCAACCCCACCCACGCCATCATCGCCATCAGTGCACCAAGGCTGGCATGCTCGCCGAGAACCTTAAAAACTGGGTAAATGGTCAACGTGAAGACAATGCCGGCCCAAGCCATCATGCGCACCCGTCCGACCCGGTCGGAGAGGTGGCCGACAAACGGTGTGACGAACGTGAGAATGGCACCTGTGAGCATCGTCGCCGTGAAACCGAAACTCTCGGGAAGATGAAGCTGGCGGACCGCGTAGGTTGGAATGTAAAGGATGACGTAACTGGTTCCGGTCGAAAGAACCAGCGTGCCAATGGCGAGGAGCATGCGGCCTTTCTGACGCGCAAACACCGTGCTGACCGGAGACTCTTCCGACTTCGCTTCCTGGAAACTTTGTCCTTCGTGGACGTGCTTGCGCAAATATAGGCCTACGGGTCCGATCAGGATGCCGAAGAAAAACGGCAAGCGCCAACCCCAGGATTCAAGCGCAGCCGTATCGAGCGTATTCGTCAGTATGACCCCGAACCCTGCTGCGAGCAGGTAACTCAGGCCTTGGCTTGCAAACTGGAAGCTGGCAATAAAGCCTTTTCGCTCCGGTGCCTGTTCGACCATAAAGGCGGTTGTGCTGCCGAATTCGCCTCCCGCGGAGAACCCCTGGATCATGCGCGCGCACACGACCGCGATCGGCGCCGCGACGCCGATCGTCGCGTAGCCCGGCATCAGGGCTATCATGGCGGTGCCTAGCATCATCATGACAATCGACACCATCATGGATGCCTTGCGGCCGCGCCGGTCCGCGTAGGAGCCGAGCACGAGCGCGCCAACCGGTCTGACAAGGTATGAAATACCAAATGTGCCAAGCGTTATCAAAAGCGACACGGTGGAGTTTGAGGCCGGGAAGAATGTTTTGGCGATGACGGTGGTGAAAAATCCATAGATCAGGATATCAAACCATTCAAGTGCGTTTCCAATCGAGGCGGCCATAATGATCCAGTAAAAGCTGGAACGCCTGGTTTCAATTGAAACGGTATCAGTCACAGTCGCGGCGGTGTGCATGTGATAGTCCTGGGGGATGGGAGGAGTATTCGCTTGGGCAAAAGGGATTCAGGCCATTTCGTCGATGACGTTCTGCCGTTGGCGTCGATTTCGAACCGTCGCGCCGGTTTCACCGAGATCCCAGAAGAGGCCTGCCATGATCTGCAGCGCTTCGCGCGCCACGCTTGCGAGCAGATGCTCATTCGGCGCGTGCTGGGAGCAGGCGCCATACGAATGGGGAATCCAGATCGTCGGCATGCCCAGGATATCCATAAAGACGTTGTTGGGTATTGAGCCGCCGAGATTCGGCAGCAGGTCCGGTTTCTTTCCAGTTGTTTGCCGCAGCGAGCCAAGTGCCCATTCGACCCATGGATCATCCGGCGGCAGGCGTGTCGCGCCCATCTGTTCGCCGATCTCGACCTCAACCATGCTGAAGCCAAGCCGGTCGAGGTGGCTTCGCAGGAACGTGGCGATGTTGTCGGCGTCGGTGCCCACCACATATCTGAGCTGGCAATGCGCGCGAGCGGTCGGGGGAATGGCGCCGACCGGATTGGCCGGGTTTCCGGTCGTGAACGCCAGTACCTCCAGCGCGTTCCAGCCGTAGACGCGCTCCTGGGCGGTCAGGGACGGTTCGCCCCAGTCGGGATCGATGGCCGGATCGTTTGGTCCGCCGCCCACGGCGATGTCTTCTAATACCTGACGTATGGCGTCCGGAATGCCTTGGGGGCGTAACTGCTCGACCAGAATCCGGCCACGCGCATCGACGATGGATGCAATCGCGTTAGCGAGCACTGTGCCGGGGTTGCGCAGCAGGCCGCCCCAATTGCCGGAATGATGGGCGCCGTCGCGCAGGTTGAGCGAGAGGGTGAAGTTGACGAGCCCGCGTGAGCCGAGATAAACGCAAGGCGTGCCGGCGCTGGCACGGGGGCCGTCGGAAGCGATCAAAAGATCGGCCGCGAGGGTTTCCTTGTGCTGTTCACAAAGCGCCTGAAGTCCGGGTGACCCCGCTTCTTCACCCATTTCGATGAGCAGCTTTACATTGAAGCCCAAGCGCTGGTTTCTTGCGGCCATCACCTGTTCGAGCGCAGCCAGGTTGATCGTATGTTGGCCCTTGTTGTCTGCGGTGCCCCGGCCGTACCAACGGTCTCCGTCTATGGTGATGTTCCACGGGCACATCTGATTCTTCCATTGGCCCGCGTATCCGCGCACTACGTCGCCGTGTCCATAGATAAGGACGGTGGGCAGGGCGGGATCTTCGATGCGAGCCGCGAGCAGGAATGGGCCGTAGCCTTCGACCGGGTTCGCCACGATGTGCGTTTCGAAGCTGAGTCGTTCGACCGAAGGGATCAGCTCGCGGCTCAGATAGTCCCATAGCACGGGCATACCCGAAGCTTCCTGACTCTCGGTCTCCATGCGGACCCTGCGCTGTAGATCCCGCAAGAAATCGCCCGAATCGAAATATGAAATGGCGTTGTCGATCGCTTGATCGCGTGTCATCATGCTCCTCACCAGTAGGCTTGTACGCTGCTTGTGATTGCTTCGATGAACCAAGCGTACGAAGCCAAAAGCCGCACCACAATTGACTTATTTGCGGACTCCCTTTTCCAAAAGCGCAAACCAGCGCGTCCTGCATGCACAGCGTCGCTCTTCGTTACTTTCTGGCGGTTGCAAACACCGGCTCGCTAAGCGAGGCGTCTGAGCAATTGCACGTGACGATCTCAGCGATCAGCCGGCAGATTGCAAAGCTGGAAGACGAAGTGGGGCATCCGCTATTCGAGCGGCAACCGCGCGGCATGGCGCTCTCCAAGGCCGGTGAACTTCTGGCCGCTCATGTACGCAGAACCCTGCTTGAGGGTGAGCAGGTGCTCGATGAAATCAAGGCGCTTGCCTCATTCGATCGAAGCACGATTCGTATCGCCTCATCGGAGGCATTTGCGCGGGACATGCTGCCGCACGTCATTGCCCGCTTTCTGGAGAAATCGCCGGGCACGCGCTTCGAACTGACGGTGACTGCGCCTCAGGAAGTGACACTGCTCGTGCGCAACGGAGATGCGGATATCGGCCTGACCTTTAGTGTCGCACGAGAGCCTGAGATTCGCGTCGAGTACGCGCGCAGCGCGCCGATCTATGCGTTGATGCAGCGTACCCATGAGCTGGCTGCTCGCAGCAACGTGTCGCTGGCCGATCTGCAGCCCTTTCCGATTGCGCTACTCGATCGGAGCACGACGATCCGGCAAACGTTCGACGTGACATCCAGTCTTGAAGGTCTGCTGTTCGACCCAGTCTTAACCTGTAATAACTCAAGCACGTTGTGCGTTTTTACGCAGATGTCGGGCGCTGTCTCACTGACGAGCCGGTTTACGGTGCAGGCGCGGCTTGAGCAGGACGGTCTCGTGGCGATCCCGATCGACCATCCCGGTATGACGCTACGCAGCGTACAGATTCAGACCTTGTCTGGGCGCATGCTGTCGGCTGCATTGAAAGAGTTTATCCAGCAGTTGATCGAGCAACTGCAGGACGAATCGTGAGCCGGCTAGTGCGAGGCGTGTCAGCGCGCCAGCTTGATGTCGAAATCAGTCAATAGCTGTCTCCCCACTTTTCCGTCAGCGAGGCGCGTAAGGCATCTTCCACGGTGCCGATCACCGCGACGAGTTGCGGCGCCTCGTCTGCGCCGGGATGATAGTGGGCGAAGAAAACCCGCTGCCCGATTACTCCGCCGAGCCACTCCAGTGCAGCTACCTCCGCGGAGCACAGCAACAAGCGGCTGTCGCTCGGGAGCCGATCGAGAGCTCGTTCCAGCGCGTTTTCCGGCCCGCGTGCGTCGCTTCGACCGCACTGGCGTGTGGCAAGCCATTCGGTGTGTGCTACCGCAGTATCGGATAGACGCAGCAAAGCCACCTGTGGTGAGCTTTCGAGGCGCGCCATCAAGGCCTGCTCGAAGCTGTCCGTCACACTGTCATCGGTGACGATGCATACCTGAGTGAGCCTGGAAGGCTCGCGACGCCAACGCCAGGCGCGCGTTTCACCACGCAATTGCATAACGTTCTCCGTTGCCCACGTCAGACCCGAATGTGTACTTCGCCTTGGGGCATATCAGCCGTTTCGGAACAGGAAGCTATAGCCGTTCAGCGCCGGTACACCGCCCAGGTGAGCGTAGAGTACCTTCGAACCGGTAGGGAACTCGCCGACCGCACCTTGTCGATCATGGCTTGCATAGACCTGCCTTCGTAGACCGGATCGGTCAACACACCTTCGAGCCTGGCGCACAGGCGGATACCTTCCATCGTCCCTTCGCTCGGCGAACCATACTCCGGGCCGCCATAGCGTTCTTCGAGCACGATATCCTTTGCTACGATGTCGCGGGTCCAGTTCGACCTTCTCGGCGGTTTGCTTCGCAATCCGATAGATCTGGTCACGCGTTTGTGCGGGCTTGGCCGAGGCGTCGATGCCCATCACACGGTCGACCCGGCCGTCCGCTGCGAAGCCGACCACCATGCCATGCGTGACATCTGGATGTTGCCCACACGGTCATACACCGCGTCGGAGTACTTCACCAGTTCTCCTGCACGAGCACGCATTTCATGCCCAGATGCGCGGCGACCGCGGCCACCTGGCGCGTCTGGTTCGACTAGATGCCGCCGATCGAAACCAGCATGTCGCGGCGTTGCTTGATCGCTTCGGAAATCAGGTACTCGAGCTTGCGGGTTTTGTCGCCGCCAAACGTCAGACCGCTGTTGCAGTCTTCGCGCTTCGCGTACAGGTCGACTTTGCCGCCCGCGTGCTGGCTCAGACCCGGCAACGCCTGGATGGGCGTCGGGCCGAAGGTGAGGGCGTGGCGGGGGAATTTCTTCAGATTCATGCATGGCTCCGGTCGAAAAAGAGTCTCAGCATCGACCCGCCCCAGCGCTCAATGCCTGAAGGGTGGTGCGGTGACGCTGCGGCAGCCAGCGCTGCGATGAAGTCTATGGTAGAAAAGTTTGGAAGAAACTGGGTTGCGAAGATTTTGGTGAATTGTGGTTTTAAATAGGCTGACGATATTTTTGACCTACATTTACTTCTTACGAGTAGTCTTGCTTGCAAGAAAATTTCGTACCTCTGTGCCGAAGGCCCGCCAGACAAGCCCGGAGATCAACCTGCCGCACGCTCAGCGCAAGGCGGTCCGCTGCCTGACCTCGCTTCAGACGCCGCTCGCAAAACGGCCTGTACAACCTTCAACCGGTCCAGCTCGGTCATCGACATGGTGATCGTCCCGGATGCGTTCATGGCCAGCGCTCCTCAAGGCATGCGGGCCGCCAGCCTGAACCCGCAAACACGACATTTCAATTTAGCGGAAACACGACATCTGAACTTTGGACTAACCACATATGTTGATAATTTATATTATGTCAAATGGTCGAGCCGACTGACCTAAATGTACTTGGGCGCTTTGAGTTCGTGAACTGAAGGAAGCGCGAGTCACAGGCTTTCATAGCAGCCCCGCAGCGGGCGCCGATCGTTTCTATGAACTGGCAACGTAAGCAATACTTTGCATATCGATTCGACTTTACTCCGCGAACCATACTGCAAACAGAACCACTCACCGTGCCCGTGCGGCAAGCCGCTCAATGATCCGATCAGCCATCGCGCGGTCGATGACTTCGAATGAGCGGCTCGTGCGCAGGTAGGCATACATGTCGCCAGTCGCGATGTCGAACCACCAACCGCTTAGCACCAGCGCCCCAGCAGTGACCTGCTGGCGCACAATCGGGTAAGTCATGAGATGCTCGAGTTGCACAAGTACGTTGAGTTGCGACAATTGATCGTGCGGTTTCAGCCTGTCATCGAGTGGACCTTCGTGTTCGAGGCGAAACGCCGCGGTGTTGGCGTGGCACAGCCATTTATCGAGGTTCGGCGTTTTCAGCTTGGCGTTGCGTGTAGACACGGCTTTCATCGCACCGCACTCGGAATGCCCGCACACAACAATATTCGCGACTTTCAACACCAGCACTGCATACTCAATCGCGCTCGCCTCGGAGAGGTCCCCAGTAGAAACTCCCTCTGCGGTTGCTGGCGGTACCAGGTTGCCGACGTTGCGCATCGTGAACAGATCACCCGGATGGGTGGAGGCAAGCAGATCGGGTACAACCCGGCTGTCCGAGCACGTGATGAAGAGCGCATCAGGCGCTTGCGCGAGCGCGAGTTTGCTGAACTGCTTCGCGTATTGCGGCAGCATTTTCTCGCGGAATTCGACGATGCCCATTATGAGTTTGCGCACGGCTTGCCTCCGAACGGCTAGTTGTTCGCCGGCGAGGCTGCCGAACCTCCAAGCCCTTGCGAGTCAGGGATACGTGCCAACGCCAGGTCCTCCGGAAACGGATGCTTCAACGCGATCGCGCGATCGAGCAGCATCAGCTCGACGCGCAACGCGTCATGGCGATGCTCCGGCAGCCTCTCGATGAGGTTCTCTATCGCCGCGCGCAGACGCCGCGCGATTTGAACGCTGCCCGCGCCGCACTGTCGGATCTCGCGGAAACTAATGTGCACGAAGTCTTCCCATTTGGGCGTCCACAAGATCACACGCACCCTTCCCGACCTATCCACTATCTCTTCGATGTGCAAAGACCGTTTACCGACCACCCGCAATAACCGGTGCAACTGATCGATCGCAAGCACCGCTGTGGTGGGATCGTTGATGGCTGCCGACAGCGCTTTCAGCGCAATATCCACCAGGATGCGAAACGCGAACATAGGGTCCTGCTCCATCGTGCGCTCCGTTCCGAAAGCAACAAGCGCGCGCAGCCTGCCGTCGTCGATTGCGCCAGAACTCCCGTACAAATAGAACAACGGTTCGTCCGCCGCGACGAAGTCGCCGACTTGCGGCACGAATTCAATGACTACGTCGGCGCGCCTTGCCTTGGCCACCAGCATTTCCAGATTCAAGGCCAGAACGATGCCGGACTTGCCGTGGTGACGAACAATGCGGTCCGGCACGTCTCGCTCTTTGTCACGTTTCGCGGGAGTCGCGCCGTCCGCAGTCGGGGCTGGATAAACGCTCTCGAGGACCGCGATCCCTTGCTCCCCGACGCGAGCTACAAGACTTACGGGACGCAGAAATTTCGCGGCGTAATCAATCAGGAAAAGGAAAGCGACGACCGAAGCGAATCCAAACAGCGCCGCAATGAACACCTGAAGCTGATGTACCTCGTTTTCCCCCATCCACGCCAGCGTTCTATTTGCAAACAGCAGGGTGAAAACGAATAGTCCCGAGATGCCACGAATGATGTTGTCGCGCAGCAGTGTCGTCGCGATGATCCGCGGGGTGTACTGACCGCCAGCGACCTGGATTGCGACGAGCAGCGAACCGAACGTAAACACCAGAAACGCCATGTCTGCGGAAACGATATCACCGAGCAACGACCGCGCCCCAGTCATGGACAGCCCAAGAAAACCGGTTTTAGGATCAAGGCTCCCCTGCCTGATCATCCACCTGCCCACCATCTCGGTCACAGGCTTCACCACGGCATAGATCGCGACTGCGATGAGCGGCACGGTCCACAGCGAAGATCTCAGATAGCTCTTCAAACTGTACCAGCGATTCCAGCCCATGCCTGCTATCTCCTTACGATTCATATTGCAGCGGACATTCAGACGTTCGCGCTTCGCCAGGTGTCACGCAGAGGAGGCTTACCAACCGGGCACCCACCGCTATCTCCACCTCACGGTGGCTTGGTCCGGTCGTCGGCTGGGGTGACCCGTCGGTGTCCAGTCCAACGCTGCGGGAACGTCCATGAGTCCCTGCTCTATCCGCGGAGCGCGACCGGCGGACACGTGAACCTCCCTGACACACTATGATCCCTGAACTTCAAGCCGGTCAATGAGACCTTAGGCCCACAGGATAGGGACGTCGAGCCTCTCAAGAGGACGCGCCGATGACTGGTGTAATGGCAACTGCAACGGCAGACGGCATCGTACGCGAGCAGGCACGCCATGCTGAGCGCAGCGCCGCGCTAAGGCCTCAGCTACCGTAACCGGCGCCGAAATTCTATCGGCTCGTTCGGCGATACAATTGAGCGGGCTTCGATGTAACCTGCTCCTGGTGCTGCGAACGGTTGAGCGGTCGTTACGCGCTAGGTCGGTTGTCTGGAACTATTGTGCTGGCACGGAATGGCGGTCTGGTGGAAGACAAGCAGAACGATCTAACTGACAGGAGTGTGTCATGCTCGTTCGGGACGCTGTGCGGCAGCTTGCGATTGTACGGACATTGGCGAGGTCGCTTGAAAAGCCCACGCTCCGGATGCATCGGTCCTGCCGCGCAGCATGGGTGTGCGGCGCCCTGACCTTCGCCCTGCTGCCGTGCTCGTCGAATGCGCAGACCGCGCCGAGCCAGTCGACGGGGAGTGCCGTGGTCGGTGGCAATGTGAAGCAACATGCCAACGCTGTGCTCTCCATCATGACCTACACGACAGTGCCCGATGTTACGACCAGTAACCTGTCGGTCAATAACGGCACTACGGGCAATCCCGGCTTCGGTCAGACGCAGTTCGGGGGCGGCTTCACTATCAGCAAATCCTTCCCGTTGTACCTGGAGGGCACACTCGCCTACAGCCGTTACGATCCGACCTTTATCGCTACGAATGGCGCCGAGCAGCGTGCGGTGCCGACAAGATGGAACACGTTCAGTGGCACAGTGGGAGTCGGCTGGGATTTCCGGATCACGGATGAACTGGTGTTCCGTCCGATCCTGAACGGTACGATGGGACGTGTTTCAAGCGATCTGAAGGTGGGGCAGTCGATCTTCAATCACGTCACTGACAGCAATCTACAGTTTCTCGAGAATGGCTCGCTGGACGCGTACGGCTATGGTGGCTCACTCGTGCTCGACTACGAGCGCTACCGCGAAGACTACGAAATCGATGCCGAACTGCGTGCCACCGACATCTACCTGCGCAGCTTCGGCGGTTCATCGGAGGCAGTTCAGGGATCGGCCATGGCGCAGCAACTGAGCCTGTGGACACGCTGGCGGGCCCCTACCGGCTGGCACGCGCTGGACCGGCCGATCCGCTACGTGCTGGAAGCCGCGTACTCGCATTATTACGGCGACAGCGCCGGCGTGCTGGGGTTCAACGACCTCACGTCGTTGGGAGTCGGGCTTGAACTCGATAGCAGCAAATATCCCATCATCATCACTCGCACACGCGCGATGGTGCGGTACGTGTTCGGACACAACGTGCATGGCGTTTCATTCGGATTTGCAATGAGTTTCTAGCTCTTTTGGACCCTCGCCCCAGATGCCGGCTTGCCAGCAGTACATCGCAAGCGCCTCGCCGACTCTGCGCACAGCCTGCAGGCTGTCTAACCCGTCTCATTGGACCAAAGTCCTATATAACATTTCGCTCAACCTGTATAGGCTGAAATCCGCTGCCTGGTAGACCAACGTGGAGTTCTTCATGAAAAGCACCATTGCGGCCGTCATTACGGCTTCCGCTGCACTGTTGTCCCTTCCTGGCGCCTGGGCTCAACAAAGTTCCGGCGCGAGTTCATCGACAGCCTCTCAACATCCTGATGAGATCGTCAGGATGCACCAGCAGGTTGCCGCAGCGAATCGCGAATACAACCGTGAGGTCGCGGCTGCCAAAAAAGTCTACGACCACAAGAAAGCGGAAGCGAAAAAGAAGCGCGACACCGCGGTTGAAGCCGCCCAGCACGGCACGAGTCAGTAAAAGTATTCTTTTTTTTCAATTGCTCGCGTGTCTGCGGGACTTTCTCACGTTCGCAATCACGATGTTGGCCCCGAATCGGTCGCCTTTACGCGGAGAACGGCGCACGGGCAGTAGCGGCAGCCCCCTTCCAAACGCGGGACGACGGCCGTTACGCTACCTGAGTGCACTGCCAAAGCGCTCATTGCCTGAGGATCGTCCAGGGGCCGCTGCCCTGTTTGCAGACAGTCGGCGTCCAGCTTTGCGTCTGGCCTTTTGCAATCGCGACAAGCGTCGTGGTGCGGCAAGTTCTATCGCCCTCCTTCGAGGTATCGTGCGGAGTCACCGTGCCCCTGATCGAAACGGAGTTGCCGGTGCCCATGTTGTTCCATTCCATCGATTCGCCATCTTTCTTTGTTTCGAGCGCGGTCTGCGCTGCATCGTTGAGCGCTTTACGGTCAGCGTCCTTCATAAAGCTCACCGGCGTGTCTTTCAGGAAGTTCAGATTCGCGGCATGGCTAAAAGTCGCGCCGGCCAGCAACACGGCGGCGGCGAACCGGCGCGCGAACAAATGTACGGCAATGTGGGAATGCGCTTCCATAGATCACCTCCGTTGATAGCGGTACCGTCACATATCACGTAGCGGCGTGTGGTGCCACATCGGGGCCATCGGCAATATTCCCCTGCGACTGAAACTCGTCGACGAGGTCCGCCACCGAGCCGCGTCGACCGATATGGCCAAAACGATCTTCGAGTCCCTCGGCACGAAGCATGTCCCGCACCCCCGCGTGTGCGGCAACCACTTTCATCGCCGTGCCGCCGGCCAGAAGCGCGTCGTGCAACACCTTCAGCATCCGCGCGCCCGCGAGGTCGACAACCGGCGACGCGGACAGGTCACAGATCACCAGTTCGACTGGCTCGGAAGCTGTGCGGATTCTCCGCCAGACGGTCTCGCGCACGTGCTCGACATTAAAGTAAAGCAGCGATGCCTCGACGCGCACGGTCAGCACATGCGCAATCGGCTCGTTCTCGGCGTGCCGCTCGATGTCCGAGAAAATGCGCGTGCCGGGGATACGCCCTAGCACCGCCACATGGGGATGCGCGGCACGCCGGATGATCAGGAGCATCGAGACGATGACCGCGACGATCACGCCATTCAGAATTCCCAGCATCAGCACCGCCGCGAACGCGACCATGGAGATGGCGAATTCAAAATGGCTGACGCGCCAGACATGGCGTAGCTCGCCGATATCGACCAACCCCTTCACGGCCACCAGTACAATGGCCGCCAGCACGACATTGGGCAAGTTGGCGAGCAGACCTGTCAGGAACATGAGACAGAGCCCGATGGCAATCGATGCGAATACGAGCGCAAGCGGTGTCTTCGCGCCCGCCTTGTCATTCACCGACGATTGAGAAAGTCCGCCTGCGACCGGATAAGCCTGGAACAATCCGGCAGCCAGATTCGCGGCTCCCAGAGCGAGCAGTTCCTGGCGCGCGTCGATCTCGTAACCGTGTGCCTGCGCGAGCGCTCGCGCGGCCGAAACGCTTTCGACGTACGCCAGCAACAGGCACGCAAAAGCGAGTGGAATGACTCCATCGACATCGCGTATCCGCAGCCCTGGCAGGCGGAATTCCGGCAACCCTTGAGGCACGGCGCCCACCAGCTTGAATCCAGAACCGGCCAGCGGCGTGACGGACAACACGACAATCGACGCGATCACGACGAAGAGAGCAACCGGACGCCCCGGCAGATATTTTTCGCCGAGCAGCAGCAACGCGATGCAGACCAGACCAAATCCGAGCACGACGAGATTGGTCTGCCCTAGCTGCCCGCCGAGCACGGCAATCCGCTCGAAGAACGACTCTCCGCCGCCCTTGACCCCGAAGAGTTTAGGCAGTTGTGTCATCGCGATAGTCAACGCCGCGCCCGCCTTGAAGCCGAGCAGGATCGTCTCGCTGATGAAATTGACCAGTGAACTCAAGCGCAGCAGCCAGGCCACCAGACACATGCCGGCGATCACCACGGCCGTGAGCGCTGCTATCGAAGCCCAGCGCGCCGGATCGCCATTGGCCATCGCCGCGACGGTCACGCCGACCAGCATCGAGATCGCCGAAGTCGGACCGATCGCGAGTTGGCGCGACGAGCCGAACAGTGCGTAGAAGAGTCCCCCGACGAGATAACCGTAGATGCCGTATTGCGGGGGTAAACCGGCCAGCAACGCGTACGCGAGCGAAACCGGAATCCCGTAGGCCGCGAGCGTGACTCCAGCTGTCGCGTCCTTGACGAGCCATCGAGGCTGATAGGCTCCAAGCCATTGTGCGGGCGGAAACACGTTGCGCCACCCGCGCGCGGGCATCTGGTCCGTCACCGGCTCGGTGACGCTGGATTCATCGGTCAACGTAGCGCCTCGCAGACGGAAGCAAGCTCGACAGCAGCACGGCCGCACGCCGTTCCACGATCCGGGGCGCGATGCCCCGGACCGGCCCATGCTGCTCCTCAAGCATAGTCGGTGGTCGGCGCGGTCCACATCGGACTTTGGTCCTAGATGCCTGCGTAGCCGCGCTGTCGTACTGTCGTATCGTCGAAGACGCCGGCGACCCACTGGAGCCGGGCATCAAGCGCGGCGACCGCCTCAATAGGGATCGTTGACGCGCTGCCATGTTTGATCCGGATCGAACACGGTGACGGGCGGCGCGTTCGCGCCACGATCTTTCTGGTAAATCACCCCATTGTTGTTGACCACGAAAGTCATCACACCGCTCGTGCCATATACGGCTGGATAGGCGACCATCGCAAAACCGGCCAGCATGTGCCCGTTGATGATGTAGCTAAAGGCGCCGCCCGCCGCGTTCTTGCCTTGCCGCGTCAAGATGCGGAAGTGATATCCCCGATAAGCGTCGCCCTTCTGGTGGCCTTTCAGATACGCCGAGCTGGCGGCGATCAGCGGTCCGAATGGACTGGCTTCCTCACCGCTGCTCTCGTCCGTCTGCCAGTAAAGGCCGTCCTGCCTGCCGGGCGTGCTGGCAAGTTTTTGCGCGTATTCCAGCAGGCCGTCATTGGTTCGATCACGTGACGCATATTCCCGCTGTGCGTCGACATAGGCGCGCAGCACGTGGATTGCCTCGCGTTCGTTTGCGCCGATACGGCGATTCAGGATTTCCTCCTCGCCGAGTTCCGTGGCAAACCGCCAGCTACCCTTCTCCTTCACGATGGGGATCGGCATCGGCCACGCCTCGCCGCCGACCAGCAGAATCCGCCGATCCGGTCCGGCTTCATCGAGGACATGGAAGGCATCTAGTTCCGCGCTCGCCTTGGCCCAATTCGCTTCGTTCTCCGCCTGATCCGGCGACACCACCAGGCGCTTGTGCGCCTCGCCAAAAATGGCGACCAGCGTCGCTTCATCGCGGGCCTTGAGCGCCTCGGACAAAGCGGTGACCGCCTGCTCCGGCGTCGCGAACGTGCGTTGCGCGGCGGCAAAGGCACCAAGCGGAACCAGCAATGCGAGAACTATCGCGTATAACCCGCGCCATATTGCCAGGCCGAGCCGCAATTCCGCGCGCCGGTTCGTGCCGGTCCTGATCGGGTCAGTCATTATCATCCCCTATCGCCGTCCACCACCGCGGCCACCACCGCCGCCACGGGTGAACCCGCCGCCACCGCCACCGCCGCGCCCGCCTCCCGATGAAAATCCACCGCCGGAATGGCCGGAAGCCCGGCCATGGGAGTCGGAGAACGACTGACGACTCGCCGCGCCCCGTGAACTATCCGCCTGTGCGTCGCGCGCCGATCCGTAGCCGCTAAACGCATCGCCCCCGCCTCTTTGCGAGGCCCCCGTGCCTTGGTCCCGCGTGCCTGCCGAAACGGGGCGCTGAGCACCCTGGTCTCTCGTGGCCGGCGTAGCCGGGCGTTGAGCCGCTTGCTGGCGTCCTCCTGAGGCCGCATTACCACCTCCCGCGGCGCCGCGGACCGGTGCATCGCCGACCCGTTGCATGCCGGCGGCGCGGCCTGTCGTGCCGCTGACCTGGCCTGGCTTCTTCTCGGATCGCCATGCGGACGATTGCCCTCCCTGCCCTCGCGTGCGGTTGACATCGCCCGTGTTGATATTGCCTCGCTCGACATTCCTTTCCCGATCGCTTCGCTCGACGTTCCTCTCCCGGTTGATGTTGATGTTGTTATTGCCGCCGCCTCCGTAATGAGCCTCATAGTGTCCGCCATTCCAGGCCGCGCCAATCGCCGCTCCCCATATCAGGCCCGTCGCGAGCGCCGCACCCGGAGCGTAAGGATAGTAGTAGGCCGGATAAGGTGCGGGCAGGTACGCGTAAGTCGGAGGCGCGCCGGCTACCACGACGGTGGTGGGGTTGTATTGCGGCACGTAAATCACCTGCGGGTCGGCCGGGACGATCTTGATCACCTCCTTCTCGACCACCACGACCTGCTTGTCGTCGGTTTTGAGCTGACCCGCCGCCTGCGTTTGACGCCGGAAGCGCTGCACCGCCTCCAGCACCGCGCCCTGATCGGCGACGACGGCTTCGCCAACGCTGATCGTCCAGTCGAGATCCGTACTCATTCTTTTGACGACTTCGGGGTAATTCAGCAAGGCCTTCACGGGATCGTGCCAGTTCTCGTTGACTTTGAGCGACTTGTCACTTTTGCGCTGATCGAGGAAGCGATCCGCCTGCACGATCTCCACCGGATAAGTCGCGGCGGGAAGAATGATGGCGACGAGATCGTCGGGATATAACGCAATGGGTCCGACAAGTTTGTCGAGCGTCGCAGCGGGAACGGCGGCCGCGCCGACGTCAGCCGCGGGGGCCTGCGCAATTGAGACCGTCGCGGAAGACATGACGTAGAGCGCCAGCATTGCGACGATAACCGCATGGATCGAGATCCGGGGCAACTTGAGTTCCTGCACGACGACCGCTCGCGGCCACCTGTCGGGCGCCCACTCAAACGGGATGATCCGTTCAAAAGCACGCATAACGCGGTCCATTGTTGCTTCCCCTCACTCTTCACACTCAAGCAGGCTTGCGACCTTTAAAAGACAGTTATCCGAAGCAATGGAAACGGGACGCACGTGCTCTACAAACATTTTGGACCCGACGCGTGCCCTGTTGCAAATACGACCTTGGTCCGATTGCGCACTGCATGCCTGAGACGCAATGATGAGAGCGAAGATGCCATCGCTGCCGACACCTCGCCGAGCGCTCGATCCTGGCAGGACTCAACAGCCTGCGCCAGCTTCGATTTCACGCTCGCCCAAAAAGGCAGCCGGCGGTCCGCATAGGTGTGGACTTACGCAAGGAGTCGTCGTGATTACGTTGAGAAAGTACATTCTTCTCGCCGCTTTAGCCGGTTCGATGTCATGCGATGGTATGGCGCAATCGAAGCCCATTGCCTATCCCGCGAAAGGACAAAGCCCGCAAACGCAACAGCAGGATGACGGCGCATGTTATTCCTGGGCCAAGAACAACACCGGCGTGGATCCGGCGGCGATGGCCAACGCCCCGCCTCCGCCTTCCGGACCTGCAGTGGGCGGCGGTGAGCGCGTTCAGGGCGCCGCACGTGGCGCTGCCGGAGGCGCAGTCATCGGAGCCATAGCGGGTGACGCGGGCAAAGGGGCGGCGATCGGAGCCGCAACCGGTACGATGGTCGGCGGATCGCGTGCGCGGCAGAACCGGCGCGCAGCCGCGGCATCGACACAGTCACAGACGCAGGGTGCGATGGACACATTCAATCGCGGCTATGCCGCGTGTATGGAAGGTCGTGGCTACTCCATCAAATGAACTTTAGCGTGTAAGCACGGTAATGCGCCCCGTCATGAAAGACCGGCGGCCATTCGGCCCTAAGTCAATGTGCGCGCAGGCGTTCAAGGAGAGCAGCATGAGAAACAGCAGACTCATCGTCGCAGCCGCGTTCGTGTCTCTCGCTGCTACGGGTTTCGCCCAGACAGAACCACAAGTGGCGGTCAACAGCGCGCCCGGCAAGGTAACCATGCAGGGCACGGTGAAGACGAGCTCGACTGTGGTGGGTATCGAACCGGCCACGCGAACGGTGTGGCTAAAAGACGCCAAGGGCAAGGTCGTGCAAGTCGTGGTGAGTGAGGAAGCACGCAACTTCGACCAGCTCAAGATCGGCGACGTCGTCACGGCGCAGTATTCGCAGGCCGTTACCGTCACGCTCAAAAAGGGCGGCGCACCCCTTGCCGTCAACGAGAGCCAGACCTTGGAGCGAGCGCCGATGGGCGCCAAACCCGGCGGCTCTGCAAGCAGGGAGATAACGGTCATGGCCAATGTGACCGCCGTCAACCACCAGACCGGCGCGATTACGTTGAAAGGCCCGCAAGGCAATTCGGTGGAGCTTATCGTACAGGATCCCGACCAGCTCAAACTGATCAAAAAGGGGGATCAGTTGGAAGTGCTCTACAACGAAGCCGTGGCAATTTCCGTCGAACCTCAAGCCAGGTAGCCACGCAGGGTTGATTGCACAGTTCAACCGGAGCCGAACGGACAATGGAAGATTTGGCAATCCACCCCGCAGCCGCAGCGCCAGATAAGTCGGCCCCAAGTAGATCTTGCCCGAATCGTGCTGCCTGGCTACGCGCTTCCCTCCCCCCTCATTGGCTCAGCAGCGTCCCGCTAATGGATCGTGTAACGGATGAGTGGCAAAAACCGTCCGACGCGGGTCCACTATGCGGCTCCTGGCGTTCTACGATTCATCGCGCTCCGGAAGAAGCAACGCGGTGATCGTGCGGCCTTTCCAGAACAGGTTGTGAACGCGCGATTGCAGCACGCGCAACCCGTCCGCCGTCACGTCGTCGAAACTCACCAGCGCCGCGGGCCGGGAGCCCGCGCCCGGGATACGGCGGATCGTACTGAACTGAGGGAAGCCATACCGTACAAGGAACTCCCCCATTTCCTCATCGGAGACGCTTTCTTCCACGTTGCCCAGCATCAGTTCAGCCATGATATTTGCTCCTCGAGCGTTACCCTGCGCGCGGCGTTGCACCACGACGTCGATGCACGATCCGCACGCCGCGTCACCGGGCCGGACTCGCCTGCAGCGCCGCCGCGATATCGCGGCTCACCGACGCCAGCGCGCGATCGTGGGCGGCGACGAGCGCTTCGAAGCCCGGGCCGGACACTGCCTCGCGCGCAACAGAGCGGCCCGTGACGGGACGGCCTTGACCGGGCGGACGCACGGCCCATAGCACGTCGACGGTGACGTCCCGCCCCGGTGTGGACTCGAAGCGCATCACGTCGATACGTACACGCCATACGCCAGGCGGCTCGCGCGTCAGATCGAACACCGAGATCTGCGGTGAGTTCAGCAGCACGGCAAGGTCGGCGGCAATCACGCCACCGATGTCGCCGCTCAACGGTTGTGCCCAACGGGCGAATTCGTTGATCTCGACCTCGTTGTCTCCCACCCGGGTCACGATTTGCGGCCGGTCCACCAGGTCCGGTATCGTAACGGGCCCGATCACGGCAGCAATTGAGCCCGTTGCGCCGGAGTTGGCGAGAGAGCGGTCGGCGCTCAGCGTGTAGAAACTGGCCGATGGCGATTTGCATCCGCCGAACCAGCCGGTGACAAGTGCGAGAATCAGATATGCCGTCGCGTATCTCATGGCTTGTCCTCAGACTTGCCGCGCACGAGCGCTTCCGGATGCCGGGACAGATAGTCGGCCAGCGTACGCAGCGTCGCTGCCGTCCGGGTCATTTCGTGCATCGCCTGTTCCGTGGATTGCTGCAGCGACGAATCCGGTTGCAGCGCGGTATTCGCGGAATCGAGCACGGTTTGCGCCGACGTGAACGTGTCACGCGCCTTCGGGACGACCTCGCTATTGAGTTGGGAGATCATCGAGTTGGTCGTGCGTAGCGTCGTACGCGCATCGTTGCCGATCGCCTCGAACGGAACATTGTTGAGCTTGGTCAGCAAGCGTGTAACCGAGTCTTGCAGCGACTGAAGCGTGCGAGGTATGGCAGGCATTTCCGGCGGCGACTTGCTCCAGTCAATCTTCGCCTTGGGCGCATCCGGGTAATAGTCGAACGCGACGTAAAGCTGACCCGTCAGCGGATTGCCGCTCTTGAGCTGGAAGCGGAATCCATGTTCGACCAGATAGTCAGCCATTCCGCGTGGGTCGTCGCTTAGACGGCCTCCGGCGCGCCCGTTCTGATAGCGTGACGTAAAGCGCTCGGGATAGATCTGTATTTCGACGGGAATGCTGAAACGATTTTGTGCCGGCTCGAAGCGAGTATAGATCGCCGTCACCTCGCCGATGACTACGCCGCGAAAATCGACCGGCGCGCCAACCGTCAGGCCTCGCACCGAATCCATGAAATTAACGACGTATTTATCGACGATCCGATCGTGCTGTTTCATCGCGTCGGCGCGCGTTGCGTAAAGTTCGAATTGCGCATTGGCAGCGGCGTTGGTCACTTCCTGTGACTCCGGCGGTGACTCGAAAGCCACGCCGCCGATGATGATGGAAACGATCGACTGGGTTTCGACACGCAGGCCGTTCGTATCGAACGCCATGTCTACCCCGCTTGCGTGCCAGAAGCGCGTATCGGTCTTCACGAACTGGTCGTAAGGCGCATTGACGAACGCCTTCACCGTGACGCCTTTGCCGTCCGGGTCCAGTTGGTAAGAAGCAATCTGGCCGACCCGGAGTCTGCGGAAATAGATGGGCGTGCCCACGTCCAGCGAGCCGAGACCCGCACCCTTCAAAATGAACTCCCGCCCTGGCACGTCGCTCGCAAACACAGGGGGCTCTTCGAGCCCGACGAAATCACGCCGCGCTTTCTCTGCATTCCCGACATCGACGTCGATGTACGACCCGGAGAGCAGCGTGCCGAGCCCCGAGACCGTGCCGCCTGAAATGCGCGGGCGCACTACCCAGAACCGGGTGTTCTCGACCAGCAGACTCGCCACGTCGCGAGCCACCTCTGCCTTCGCCACGACGCGCTTATGATCCGGCGAGAGGTTTACGGCCTCGACCACGCCGATATCGACGTCCTTGAACTTGACCTTTGTCTTTCCGGCTTCAAGGCCCTCGCCGGTCTTAAAACTGATGGTGATATTCTCGCCGCGTTCCAGGATCGCTTTCGTAGCCAGCCATCCGCCGATCAGCACCGCCACGATCGGCACGAGCCACACCAGTTGCATACGCCAGCGCGAGCGTGGAATCGAATCCGCCGGGGGGAGTTCGGGAAGATCCGGCTCGTCATTGGGTCTTGACATGAGCTCTCTCCGCTGCATCCCAGATGAGGCGCGGATCGAAAGCCATCGCCGCCAGCAGTGTCAGCACGACCACCGCCCCGAACGCTATCGATGCCGGACCGGCCTCGATCGTCGCCAGCGCCTTGAATTGCACCAGCGCGACGAGCATCGTGATGACATAGATATCGAGCATCGACCAGCGCCCAACCAGTTCGATGGCGCGGTAGATTCTGGTGCGCTGCTCGGGAAGCCATTGCGAGTGAAGCTGGGTGGAGACCGCCAGATACGCAAGGCCAAGGATCTTGAGCATCGGCACCACGATGCTTGCGATGAACACGAGAGCGGCAAGCAGCCATGAACCGGACACCCACAGATAGGCCACGCCGCTCATGATCGTGTCTTTCTGCGCCCCGAAGAGCGAACTCGTTTTCATCACGGGCAGCACATTGGCGGGGATATACAGCACGATTGCCGCCGACAGATACGCCCACGTCCGCGAGATGCTCGCTGGCTTGCGCATATGCAAGCGCGCTCTGCAACGCGGGCAGCGCTGCTCGCCCGATCGCGCCGGATCGCGTACCAGTAGCCCGCACTCTTCGCACAGCACGAGTCCGCATGCGGAGGCCGTCACCGCCGTGCGGTGCTGCCCGAAGGGAGGCAGCCGCCACGCGCCGTCGGCATTTTTGCGGGCGCAGATGCGCGACCATATCTCGCGCGGATCGAAGGTCGCCGACGCCGCGGCGAGCAACAACATCAGCACCACGAACGACCACAACGCCGTGCCCGGCACGACCTTCGCGATGTGCGTCAGCTTGACGAGCGCGACCAGCAGACCGAGGATCAGCACCTCGGTCATGCCCCACGGCCGCGCCAGTTGAAACAGCCGGAAGCCCTCGACCGCGTGCCACGGCACACGTCCCAGACGCAGCGGCACGAGCAGCCACAGCATGGCCACAACCTGCAGCGTCGGCATCAGAATCGTCGTCAGGAAAACCAGCGCCGCGAGCGGCCAGGTGCCATGCGTATAAAGCACGCGGACCGAGCCGGCAAGGGTCGTTTGAACAAGATTGCCGTTGACCGCTAAACCGACGATAGGAAACACGTTCGAAATGACCAGCATCACGGCGGACGCGAGGGTAAAGGCCAGGGCACATTCGGGCCCGTTCGTACGTTCCCTGCCGAGCTCCGCGCGACAACGACGGCAACGCCACGAGCCGCCGGGCGGCAGAGGCGCTGCCAGCTGGAGCATGTCGCACTCCTCGCAAGCAATGATTTCCCGGCGTGTCATCTCGCCTCCAGCGCGACCGCTGGGTCGCCCGTCGGCGCCGTGCCACGCGCGATGGGCGCGGTCGGTGTAGTGTCCGGCTGCGGCGTGGCCGGTGCGGGCGGTGGAACCGACAGTTTCTCAGCGGCGAGAACCCAGCCGCCGCCCATCGCTTTATAGAGGTTCACATACGACGTCAGCTCCGCGCCTTGGATCTGCGTATAGCTCAGTTCTGCGTTGAAGAGGCTTCGCTCGGCGTCGAGCACTTCGATGTAGCTCGTGTAACCGCCTTCATAACGCAGACGCGCGAGCCGCGCGTAGGTGTGCAGCGCCTCGACCTGGTTGGCCAACACGGCCAACTGCTCGCGCGTCTTCTGCACGGAGATGAGCGCGTCTTCGACCTCCTGGAATGCCACCTGAATCGCTTTCTCATAAGCGAACAGCGCTTCCTGCTGACGCGCCTCGGCCTGCCGCACCTGCCCGGAGATATTGCCCGCCGTGAAGATAGGCTGCGTCACGCTGCCGGCAAAAGACCATACCCGCGCCGGCCCGGTGAAAAGATTCGAGAACTGCGAGCTGACCGTGCCAAACAGCCCGGTCAGCGAGATGGACGGAAAGTAAAGCGCCCTGGCCGCGCCGATCAGCGCGTTTTCCGACACCAGGGCCTGCTCGGCCTGCAGCAGATCCGGACGGCGCTCCAGCAAGTCCGAAGGCAGTTCGTTCGGGATCTGCGGCGAGCCCATCATCGACAATTCGCGACCGCGCAGAATTGCGCCCGGGTTTTTGCCGATCAGCACGGACAACGCGTTTTCCTGCTGGCCGATCTGCGTTTCGAGCTGCGGGATGGTGGCTTTCGCCGCCTCGTATTCCGACTGGCTTTGCGCCAGCTCCATTTGCGACACCTCGCCGCCCCTGAAGCGCAACGTGAAAACCCGGACCGATTCGTCGCGGCTTTCCACGGTCGACTTCGCGATCTCAAGTTGCCGATCGAGACTGCGCAAGTTGATGTAGGCGGATGAAACGGCGCTGACCAACGTCAGGATGGTGGCCCGCCGGCCTTCCTCGCTGGCCAGAAGGTTAGCGCGGGCAGCCTCGGTCTGGCGGCGAACCTTGCCGAAAAGATCGATTTCCCATGCCACCGACACCGTCGCCTCGAACTGGTTGTAGATCGGGCTGACACCGTTCGGTACCGGTATTCCAGTCGCCTGGGACGCGCGCTGGCGAGATGCATTCGCACCCGCGCCCACCTGTGGAAACAGCGCGGAACGCGTCGTCACGAACTGCGCCTGAAACTCGTCGACCCGCGCGGCCGCGACCTTGACATCGCGGTTCTCCAGCAATGCGGTTGCGATCAGCTGGTCGAGCACCGGATCCTGAAACTGCTCCCACCACGTCGTGTTGGCAATCTCGGCGGCCTCGCCCTGCGCAAAGCGATATGTTGCCGGCACCTCCACCGTGGGCCGCACGTAATTGGGGCCGAGCAGGCACCCGCCCAGCGCAAGCAGCGTGGCCGAAGCGAGCAGGCGCGCCAAAGCGGTCGCGTTCATGTCAAGGGCTCTCTTGCGACGGCGCGTGCGGCGGCAGGCCGGGCTCCGCGGCGCCCGGCTCCCGCGCCGTTCCGGCTGCGCCGGGGTCGGACTTCTGCTTGCCGCCGCTGGAGCGAGACGACATCGACTCAAGCAGGTAATAGAACATCGGAATGAAGAATACGGCGATGGCCGTCGCGCCGATCATGCCGCCAATCACTCCCGTGCCGATCGAATGGCGGCTGTTGGCCGACGCGCCCGTCGCAATGGCGAGCGGCACACAGCCGAGAATGAAGGCCAGCGACGTCATCACGATCGGACGCAAGCGCTCTTCCGCCGCAGTCATGGTGGCGTCGAACACCGAGGCGCCGGTCTCGCGGTTCAGCACCGCGAATTCGAAGATCAGGATCGCGTTCTTGGCCGCGAGCGCAACCAGCATCGTCAAGCCGATCTGGAAGTAGACGTCGTTACTCAGGCCGCGTAGCAGAATGGCGAGCAGTGCGCCAAAGAGCGCGAACGGGACCGCCATCAGCACGCCGAACGGCAAGCTCCACTTCTCGTACTGCGCGGCGAGGATGAGGAACACCATCACCAGGCCGAACACGAAGACGAGCCCCGACGTGCCGCCCGATTGCCGTTCCTCGTAAGCCTCTCCGCTCCAGGCGACGTCGTAGCCGGCCGGCATTTGCGTCGCCAGTTCCTCCAGGGTGGAGATGACCTGACCGGAGCTGAATCCGGGAGCGGCGTTCGCCGTGATTTTGATCGCGGGAAAATTGTTGAAGCGCGTGACCAGATCGGGACCCACGACAAACTGGTAAGTGGCCACCGACGTCATCGGCAGCATCTTGCCGGTCTTGCTGCGCACGAAGATCTGATCGAGGTCGCTGGGCTTTAACCGGTACGACGGCTCAGCCTGCAAAATCACTTGCCAGAGCCGGCTCGATCGGTTGAACTGCGAGACGTAGAGCGAGCCGAACATCGTCTGCATCGAGCTGTACGCGTCTTCGACGGGCACGCCGAGCGTCTCGGACTTGTCGCGGTCCACCTGCACCAGCAGTTGCCGCGACGAGGCGTTGAACGTCGAAGTCACACCCGCGAGTTCCTGACGCTGCTTCGCCCTCTGAACGAAGTCTTGCGCAACCTCCGCGAGTTGCGCAATGCTCGCATCGCCCTTGCTCTGAATCCACACTTCCGTGCCGCCGGTCGTGCCGAGACCAGGAATCGACGGCGGGTTGACGGGAATCACCACGCCCTCTTTCACGTTCGTGAAATAGCGGTACGCATCTTGCAAGACTGTTCGCGCGTTCTGCGTGCGGATGTTCGCCGAAGAGTAGCGTTCATCGAAACTCTTGAAACCGACAAAGAAAGTGCTTGCGTTGTTCTTGTTCTGACTATCAAGCAGGCTAAACCCGTCGACCACCGTGATGCTGCCGACTGCCGGCTGTTTGATGAAGTAGTCGGTGACCTGTTGGGACACTTCTCCGGTACGGTCGAGGCTCGCCGCGTCCGGCATAACGACAGCGCCCAGCAGATAGCCCTGGTCCTCCGGCGGCAGGAACGCGGAGGGAATCGACCGCACCATGAGCACCGCGAGTACGATCATGGCTACGAAAAACACGAGGGCGAAAATCGATCGCTTGATTACCAGCCTGACTGCTCGCGAATAACCCGATGTCATGCGTGCGAACTGTTTATCGAACCAGCGGAAGAAGCCCTTCTTCTCGTGGTGGGAACTCTTCAGCAGCAACGCGGCGAGCGCCGGCGACAAGGTCAGCGCGACGATGCCGGACAGCACGACCGATATCGCAATCGTAATGGCGAACTGCTTGTACATCTGGCCTGTGATGCCGCCGAGAAACGCCACCGGTACGAATACCGCGCACAGCACCAGCACAATGGCGACGACCGGTCCCGCAACCTCGTCCATTGCCTTTTTGGAGGCATCTTTGGGATTGAGCTTGAGCACCGTAATGTTTCGTTCGACGTTCTCGATCACGACAATTGCGTCGTCGACCACGATCCCGATGGCGAGCACCATCCCGAACAAGGTCAGCATGTTGATCGAGAACCCCAGCGGAAGCATGAACATGCATGTGCCGACAATCGAGACCGGGACCGCCACGATCGGAATCAGCGTCGCGCGAAGACTCTGCAGAAACACGAAAACGACGATAACGACGAGCACCAGCGCTTCAAAGAAGGTGTGAACGACATCGGAAATGGAGGACCGGGTGAACTCGGTCGTATCCATGGCGATTTCATAAGTCATGCCTTCCGGAAACGATTTCTTCAGTTCTGCCAGCGTTGCGCGAACGCTCTTCGAGACATCGAGTGCATTCGCGCCCGGCTGCTGATAAACAGCGAGGACGGTCGCGGGCTTGCCCTGGAACCGGCTGCGGATGGAGTAATCTTTTTGCCCAAGTTCGGCGCGCCCGATGTCCTTGATCCGCACGATTGCCGCCCCGCCATTCGCTGCGCGCACGATGATATTTTCGAACTCGGACGGCTCGGTCAGACGGCCAGTCGTCGTCACGGCAAAGGACTGCTCAACCGATTTTCCGGTAGGCGACTGCCCGATACTGCCCACGGCGAACTGCTGATTCTGGTTCGCCACCACGCGCTGAACGTCCGCGGCTGTCACGCCCAATTGCGCCATCCGATCGGGCTTCAGCCAGATACGCATCGCGTAATCCGGATTGCCGAATATGCTGGACTGATTCGCGCCCGGCACCCGCTTGATCGCGTCGAGCACGTAGACGTTGGCGAAATTCGCGATGTAGACCGAGTCATACCGGTCGGAAGGTGAATAAATTGCAATCACCATCATGAAGGCCGACGACTTCTTCTGCACCTGAATGCCCTGCGCCTGGACCGATTGGGGCAGTTGCGGCAAGGCGAGATTCACGCGGTTCTGCACGTCGACTTGAGCCAGCTCCGGGTTCGTGCCGATCTGGAAGTACGCATTGATCGTCAGGTTGCCCGTGGACGAACTCGACGAGTTCATATAGATCATGTTGTCCGCGCCATTGACCTGCTGCTCGATCGGCGCAGCGACATTGTTCGCCACAACCTCCGCGTTCGCGCCCGGATAGGTGGCGGAAATGGTGATCTGCGGCGGCGTGATGTCAGGATACTGCGCGACCGGCAGGGAGAACATCGCCAACGCGCCGCCTAGCGTAATGACAATCGAAATGACCGACGCGAAAATCGGCCGATCGATGCAGTAGTGCGAGATGCTCATATCGGTCGGCCTTTCATTGGGTCGCACCGCTGCCGGTTCCTTGCGCCTCGGACTCCTTAGCCTGCGTGGAAGGTGCAGGTGCCGGCGCCGCACTTTCAGACCCGGCAGGTCCGGGCGGCGCTGCGCCCTTCTCGGGGGATGGGCCTTTGACGATCTTGAGTTGCGCTCCCGCTGCGACACGCAGTGCGCCATCCACCACGATGCGCTCGCCCGGCTTGAGTCCCTCGGAGACGAACCAGTCGTCGCCTTGCCAATCTCCCACTTCGACGACCCGCTGGTGCGCTTTCGACTGGTCGTCGACGACCCAGACAAAGTGACTCTTCGAGCCTTGCAATACGGACCTCTGCGGCACGAGAATCGAGTTGGGCCTGATGGCCCCGGAAACGCGCGCTTTGACGAACTGACCGGGGCGCAACGCTCCCTTCGGATTATCGAATACCGCCCGCACCAGAAAGGTCCCCGTTTCGGTGCTGAAAGCGGGGTTCGCAAAGTCAATACGGCCGACCTGCGAGAACACCGATCCGTCGGCCAGAATCAGCTTGACGACAAAATCGTTGTGCTCGGGGAATTTCAGACGACCTGCAGCAATCTGGTCCCGGTACTTCAACATCTCGTTTTCGGAGATGCTGAAGTTCACCCACATCGGGTCCAGTTGATAAACGTAGGTCAGCAAGCCGTTGGAAGTCGCCGTGACATAGCTGCCGTCCTGCTGACGTGCAAAGCTCGACAGACCCGCGAGGGGGGACTTGATTGTCGTATAGCCGAGATTGAGTTGTGCCGTATCCACTTCCCCCTTTGCCGCGATCACTGCGGCAGCGGACTGCTTTTCGTTGCCTATCGCGTCGTCGAGATCTTTCTTGCTCAACGCGTTCTGAGCAGCGAGCGGCTCTACCCGCGCCAGGTTCGCCTTGGCAACCTGGTAGCGCGCCTGCTGCTGCGCGAGTTGTCCTTTGGCGGTTTGGAGCGCGGCCTCGAACGGCTTGCGGTCCATCTGGAACATCGTCTGCCCCGCCTTGACGAGCTCCCCCTCAACGTACAGGCGTTTGTCGAGAAAACCGTCCACGCGTGCACGAATCTCGACCTCGCGGGAACTCTGGGTCTGAGCGGTAAAGTCGAAATCGACAGGCGTATCCTGCTGTACGACGGTCGTAATGGTCACCTCCGGCGCGGCCGCAGTGGGCGCGGCAGGTTGCTTTTTGCAGGCGGCGAGCAAGGTCATCGCCGCTGCCATCAGCAGCAGAGCGCGCCACGAACGATGAAAGACAATCGATGTGTCCGCAGGACTGAGACAATGCGGCCCCCGCGCGGAATGATGGATGGCGACAGTTTTCATTGCGCGCCCGCCTGATCACAAGACCGTACAGTTGCCGAAGAGCACCAGCGCATCGTCGCTATTGACGATCGTCAATGTCATTGATCCGTCGGTCGAATCGAGCACCATGGTCCACCCAAATCCCATCTCCGTACCGTCCATGATGATCTGATTGGCGTCTTTGCTGGCGATGCGCATGGGCGTCGTTCGCGCGGGTCCGACGATCACCTTCTTGTCGAAGTCGAGCGAAATAAACCGGGGCGCTCCAATATCCGCCGGCAACGAACGGTTGCAGGTTAGTCCCGGATCGCATGAATGCGCGTCGATCGTCGCGCAGAGGAGTCGTTTGCTGCCGTCGAAGTCGGCGGCCCACGTGTCGAGTGCAATGGCGCTGAGCAGAATCGTGATAGCAGAGGCGAGTAAGGTTGACTCTAATTTCATCACGTACTCCCGCGTTTTCTTTGAGCGCTGCTCGCGCAGTGAACCCGCGCGCGACGACGGCCGGCGAACGCGTCAGGTCGTTTAGCCGCGCCCACTCGAAACGGCTGGTCGTTCGAGTGACGCGCTGATGTAGGTCAGTTTGGTAGCTGAAATTCAGAGAGGCAATCGGACCTTGGTCTCATATCGCCCGGCCGGGAACAGATGCTTCAAGGGCGCTACGGCCTGTTCACCGCCATTTCCACAGCCTTGATCAGGATGGCGGCATTGAACGGTTTTCGTAGATATGCGGCAGCGCCTGACGCGAGCGCGGTCTGCCTGACGGAAAACTCGTCGTACGCGGTGATCATGATGACCGGCAGGCCCATCGGCGCAATTTGACGCTGAACTTCCAGTCCGCCTGTGCCAGGCATCTGGATGTCGAGAATGACGCACGCAGGCCGGTACGACGGAATCGCCGAGAGTGTATTCAAAAACTCGTCGCCGCTCGAGAACGTCTCCGCCTCAATGCCTGAGGCGCGCAGCAGACGCTTGATGGCTCGGCATACCGATTCATCATCGTCGACTATGGCAACGATCTGATTGGAGTTGACCATTTTGAATACGCGAAAGCGCCGTCGCTCCTCGAGAAAACCCGTTCGGAGTTCCAGCGTAACGTGAGATTTTAAAGCGAGATATAGGACCTTGGTCCACTAGCGGCGTCAACAGGATGGAATTGCGCCGGCGTCCCTCCCGCGCAATCCCGATCGGGCAATGCAAACTTATAGGTCGTCGGCTGCGTCCATGCCGACCTTTTCCGCGAGCCGAACCAGGTGGGCAATCGATCGCGCCTTCATCTTCTTCATCACCCGAGCGCGGTGGATCTTGATGGTCTTTTCAGCCGCGCCAAGATCGCTGGCGACCTGTTTGTTCAGACGCCCTGTCAATAAAAGCGCCATGACTTCTCGCTCGCGGTGCGTGAGATGATCGACCCGTTCCTGCAGTTCAGCCTTTTCGCTCCTCTTCGCCCACTCCATGCAAGCGACCTTTAGCGCGCGGTCCACCGCGGCAAGCAGGAGAGATTGGCATACCGGCTTTGGCAGAAAATCGAGAGCACCACCCTTCATTGCTTCAACGCTCGACCCGACATCGCCGTGCCCGGTCAGAAAAACGATAGGCAAGAGCTGATTGAGATTGCGCTGCACTTCAAGCCCCGACATTCCCGGCATCTGCAAATCGAGAATGAGGCATGCAGGTACGCTGGCGAGGTCGGCTCTATCCAGAAAGGCTTCGGGGCTGTCAAAAGTTTCAACCAGATAACCGGATGCGCGAAGCAGTCGGGAGAGCGCGCATCGCACCTGCTCGTCGTCGTCCACGATGAAAACGCGAGCGACGTCCGGATTCATGACGACCCGCGGTGACCCCTTCGTATAGCCGCTTTCTGAGGCAGCACTATGTGAAACGACGCTCCCTTGCACTCGTTGTTCTCCGCCCATAACCAGCCTCCGTGTGCTGTCACTATCGTGCGGCTGATGGAAAGACCAAGACCGAGTCCCTGAGGCTTCGTCGAAAAGAATGGCCTGAATATTTTATTCATCTTGTCGACGGTCAGCCCTTGACCTCGATCCTTCACCGTAATCTGTACTCCTCCCCCGGCTCCCTTTCGCACCGTTGTTTCGACGATGCGTTCATCTGGATCGCAATCCTTCACCGCGTCGAAGGCGTTCAGCAGCAGATTGAGCAACACCTGCTGCAGTTGCACCCTATCGCCGAACAACGTCTCCAGATTGTCGGCGATGTCGAATTCCGTGCGAACTTCCCGCGCTGCTGCATCGCTATGTACGAGCAGGGCAATGTCCCGGACCACATCGCCAACATCTACCGGCTGCAGTTCCAGGTTACCTTTTCGTACCATCGTCCGGATCTTCTGGATAACTTCGCTCGCGCGGCGATTATCCAGAATGATATCGCCCAATGTCTCACGGAGTTCTGCCGTATTGATCTTCTCCGATTCAATCAATTTCTGCGCCGCTTGCGCGTTGCTCAAGATAGCGGTAAGCGGCTGATTCAGTTCGTGTGCGAGAGAGCTTGCGAGTTCTCCCAAAGATGAAACCCGCACCAGATGAGCCATCTCCTTGCGGCTTTGATCGACTTCGCGGCAGGCCACGAGCCCTGCTATGGCAATGATCTGCAGACCCTGATCAGACGTGCTGCATCTGGTGGTATCGGCTTCCACGTGAAAACCTTCCCCGTTGCGCCGGCGCGCAACCAGCATCTGTGTCGTTGCCCGATCGGCGCTCCTGTGACGGGTGCCACGGTCTTCGGCCATGGAATCGCAACCCTGCCAGGCATGAACCGGAAACAGCATCTCGATCGGTGCGCCGGTCAGTTCTTCACTGGTGTAGCCGAACAGTTCTATCGCTCTGGCGTTCGCAAAGACTATCTGATTTTTCCGATCGACCGTGAGCGTCGCGACCGGCAACACTTCAAGCGCGTCCCGCAAATGAATTCTTTCGTCCAGAATCCCGCGCTTGCCGCAACGTTCTGCTTGCAGACCTGCCGCGCTTGCGCCTGCATGTGCGTGCCGCCCCGGCTTTGCATTGGCAAGCTCGCGCTCGTTGGCGGCAATCCACTCTTCCGGCTGATCCGCAACATCGCCGAAAAGCGCTAATGATTTGGCGCCCGGCGTTCTCAGCCGCCAATATCCTCGTTCCCGAGGCGAACGGGCGCTGATGGGGGACGCACGCGAGCGGCGGTGGACACCTTGAGGCGAGCGCAGTCGGGCCACGTAGCAGGCCATGGCAATACCGACCATGCCTTGCACCAGGTCTTTGCCACGCACGATCAGATTGATCACCGGTATCTCCGTCACCAATGTTGAGTGCATGTCCTAAGTCGCCGTTTCGCCACGTGCGGTTTCGGTCAACTATACTGATTCTTAGCGTTGAACTCGGAGCATCGGTAACTTGAAAGCAGTATAGGACCTCAGGCAAGGATGTGAAGGTTTATGAAAGACTTTTTTGAGAATTTCAATCCTTGCCCGACGCGTACCGTAAGGTCATTCACTAGCACTTATCTGAACGTTGAAAAGCCTTGCTAATGCAATGTAGCGGTACATCTCCTCCCGCGAATCGAGTAAGGGCCTGCATACATGCACATATGCCCTCGCCGGGCACAGCGATGAGAATTCGCGTCATATAGCGATCGGCGGACAATATCCAGACAGCGACGGGCCGGAACGTCTAAAGGACTATTTAGATATATCCCGTGCGTCGGCCTATTCCACCAGCGGATGCACAACAAGCTTCTTATCCGGAGAAAATCTGTGGGCAGTGCGCGAATCAGATTATTAGCCTCCTGATAAGATCGCCCCCACCACGCCATCAATAGCGAATCATTGCACGCGCAAAATGATAATAAAGACGTGCCGACCTGATCAGATCACGAACGTGGATCGCATCGTATCGCGCCGTCCGCTGTGCAGAGGATCGAATTAATGTGGCACTCCTTAAGCATGCTGATTAACTTTTGATGTCAGAGCGCGTAGCGCTAGCTTACAGGTCAAGTTTGGTCACCTTCGTTCCGGCGAGCGACAGATCGGCCATCAGACCGACGTTGGTCAAGACGAGCGCAACCACTTGCGAGGTCGCTGATGTTGTATCTATCGCGCCGTTGGCACCCATTTTCGCGATCGAGACTCCTGTGTCGGCTCCAGCCGACCACCCCGCCGAATTGCGGAACCCGTCGAGCGCGGATTGCGTCATGAAGAGGAATATGACCGCGGTCGACTGGACGCCCGCCTGGAGTCCAAATGAAGCGGAGGTCGTGTTGTAGTAGCCGACTGTCGCGCCACCCACTCGCAACGCGCCCTCGCCGTGCTCGGCGCCGACAATGAAGGCCGCCTTTTTCACCGATGGGAAGACCAGCACCCCTTGGGCCTTCGAGACCAGTTCACTCGAACCTCGTACCGTCGTGGCCAATCGTGACAACGTGCCGTCCACGGCTGAATTGATCTCTTGCCGCTTTGCCGCGTCAGTTTCGGGACTCTTGCCGCTGCCGGATGTCGCGGTGCACCCCGTCAAAGTCAAACTCGCGGCGGCGGTTGAAATCGCGATCGTTTGCATAAAATTCCGTCTGTTCATTATCGACCTCCATTGTGGTTACAGTGCGGACCGCCAGCCCGATTTCTGGCCGCTTTGTTCCTTGCCCAATCGCGATCCAACGGTTGCCCGCAATGTGGCTCGCCTTACTGGCTCATCCAGCGAGCAACACAGCGCTGCACAATGACCCGTGAAGTCCTCGCCGCGGCTACCGCTCCTGTCCACATCGCACAGACGAGCAGTCCCCCGCGAACATGCAAACCGTCGCGTCTTCGGTGAATGGACGCGTCGATGGCGACGCCTCCGATTACATAATGTCACGATGCGACAATCCGAGAATCGGACCTTGGTCTTACGCTGGCAACCTGATCGGTGGTAGCGGCGTGGTGAGCCGATCATGTGAGGTTGTAGTCGACCCGGCACGCGGCCCGGGAGAGCCGCGCCCGCTTTATCCTCCCAACGCAATGATCGCCATGGTCAGCAGTACGCCGAGCGCTGCCATGGCAAATCCGGCTTTCCATTCACCGAACCCGGAATAACGGCCCAGCGCTATTCCGCTGCCAAACAGGATGGCGATCGTCAACGCACGCGAGACGATCAAGGCAATCGGGACGTTGCTGAACACGATGAACGGTAAGGCAACCGGGAACGTCGAGGAGACCACGATCAGAAAGATGGCCACCGCTCCGACCATGTCAGCCCGCAAAAAGCGCGGTCGGCGCGGTAAATCCGGGATGGCGGCAATGCGCCCCCGGATGAGTTCCAGTTCCGTATCGGCAATCAACGGCGCGACCCACCTGGGCAATGCGTCACGAAGCGCGCGAACTCCCGCCGCCGCATCCGGCTCATGTCTCAGGGTCAGCGCAAGCCTAAGCCGGCGGCCGCGATTCGTCAGCGTGCGTACCAGAAACATGACCGCATCTGCGAGGCCCCACGCGAGGTTGCAGCCAAGCGCCGTATAAAACATTTTCCGCCCGGCATCTTCGCCAGCTGTGACGGCCGACACGGCGCCGACAAACGTTAGCGCCATAAACAGGCCAAAACACAATTCGCACACCCGATCGACGGTGTCCAGAACCGGCTCGCGGGCGTCGATGTTTCCCTGATCCATCAGACCGATAGCGTACATGAGGTCTCTCGCCGCGGTTGGCATGTGTTTATCGTTCCCCTGGCCGAACGCACTCATGGCATGTCGACACGCGGCGGCGGGCGAATGCCGCCAGAGGGTGAATTTTCGTCGCGCCGATCACAAACGCGGCAGCAGTCCCAATGCTGTTCCGGCGATGACAAGTACCTCTTGGTTAGTGGCGATGGCGCTGTTCGAATCAGCACGTGGACATAGCATGGCGACGACCGTTGGATCGACGATCCAATGGCGGACTCTAGCAAGATACTGCGCGCGTTTCAGCGACGATATTGGACCAAGGTCGTATGGCCTTCCAGTGTCCGGCGTCCTACCCTGCTAAAGGATCATGGGAAAAACATGCAGGTCACGTCCGCGCGGAGATATGGGAATGGCGAAGACTCGGGGGAAAGAAGTGCCTTCCGCGGAGGGCACCGCCCTCTCTTACAAGGAATACCGGAAGGCGTTGTTCCATCTGCACGTTGAACTGGTCAAGCTCCAGGAATGGGTCGTGCAAACGGGAAGCAAGATCTGCATCGTGTTCGAGGGACGCGATGGCGCCGGTAAGGGCGGCACGATCAAGGCGATTACCGAACGGGTGAGTCCGCGGATATTTCGCGTGGTTGCGTTGCCTGCGCCAAGTGAACGCGAGAAGAGCCAGATGTACTTGCAACGTTACGTGCCGCACCTGCCGGCCGCGGGAGAAGTTGTGATCTTCGATCGCAGCTGGTACAACCGCGCGGGAGTCGAGCGAGTGATGGGCTTCTGTTCCGACGAGGACGTCGAGGCCTTTTTCAAGGCGGTGCCGCTTGTCGAGCGTGCGATCGTCGATTCAGGGGTGATCCTGCTTAAATACTGGCTGGAGGTCAGCCCCGAAGAACAGACGCGCCGGCTCGAAGCTCGCATCCATGACGGACGCAAGGTCTGGAAGCTGACGGAGATGGATCTGAAATCCTATAGCCGATGGCATGACTACTCCCGTGCACGCGACGCGATGTTCGAGGCGTCGGACACCGACATCGCTTCGTGGCATGTAGCCAATTCGAACGACAAGCGGCGCGTGCGGCTCAACATCATCAGCGACATGCTTGGAAGGATTCCTTACCAAGAAAAGCCGCGCAAGAAAATCACGCTGCCGAAGAGACAAAAACCCGATGGCTATAAAGATCCGGACTATCCGTTCAAGTACATAGCCGAGCCCTTCTGACCCGGAGCCTCACGAGACTCGGAGACGGCAAATGCTGCAACTCGACGCCGGACATCCGGTTGTCCATCCTGTTGCGCGGCGCGTCAAGCCGTGAGGTAGTAGTCCTGGAACTGATCTTTCAGCTGGGCATGAAAGCGCCCGCGCGCCCGCGTGTGTACCCGGTTCAGAAGCGCTTATCAATGCGATGCGGACGTGACGCCCGTACGGGCTTGTTGAGCCTTTGCGATCGGTGCGGCTGTGATTCGACGTTCGGCTTGCCGCAATCAACAAGCAGCGTCCCGCGCCGAGACAGGTTTCGTCGATTCCGAGTGGCCACGCGTTTTGACACGCTTGCCACCGACGTGACCTGCAGCTCAGTGCTACCGCTTGCTCGCCGCGTGCAGTGCTGCTCTCATGCTCAGTTCTATGTCGTGAAGTTTCGCGCCGAGCTCCACAAAGCTGCTGCGCCCCTCACCGAATACCTCACCGTTCATGTAGATCGTCGGCACAACGCTGATACCACGCGCCGACACCTCACCTTGAAAAATTCCTCCGTCGATCGTAATGTTGTGAATCCGTGGATTGATTACCGTCATCATGTTCAGCCCTTGCACGACGTCCACACAGCTTTTGCAAGATAGCGAAATATAGGTCTCGAAATAATAGTCACGCTCTAGCGCTCGAATCTGTTCAATGGTCGGACGGTCGGCTATTACGGGATGTCCTCCCACCTGGAGTATTGCAAGGACAAAGGACGAAAATTCAGGCCCTGTTGGAGTGGCGGCAAACTGGATACCGGCCTTTCCTCCCGCCTGCCTGATTGAAAATGATGGCTTGCGTGGGTTGCCCTGCTGCTCCTCGATTACCGTCACCAGATCTGTCAACGACGCGATTTCGTTCAACATCGTCAGCATCTCGTGCGATTGTTGACCACCGCCCTGCGACACGACCAGTTCGACAGGTCGGCGAATGTTTCGCATATACGTCTGCAGTTGTGACGTGAGGCTGACGTTTAACATGTTTCGATTCCATGACGACTTCACAAGTTTAGTCAAGAAGCGCCAGGAGTTGAAAGAAATCTGAACAGAAGGTGCAGCGCCGATCTGCCATCGCAAGCAGGAGGGTGTCAGGCAATGCTCCCTCGAGCGTCGGTGCGTTTTGGTGCGCTGCCGCACATATTTAAAGTGTTCGCGAATCGTTTGATATCGGTGGCGGTCTGTAGCTCACGGGATCAGCTGCGCTGCAATGCGACAAGCGGTTGCTGCGCGCCAAGGCTGAGGAGGTTCGTTGTGGCTCCGGGGGCTTCTCACTTGGGTTGCAACTGCTTGCACTCCGTTTCGAACCAATGGTCGACCTGGCGCTGCGCCGCGTGTAGATTCGCTGGGTAGTGCGGGTCGTTGTGCCATGGTGATGGGTTGTAGCCCGCTTTCCTCAGGGCCGAAAGCTCGCTTCGGTGTTGCGACTTCGTCCGAGGCGCGTTGCTTTTAATCTCGGCCAGGTCACGACACTCCGTCGGGCTCAGATGTGGCCCGCTTTGTGTGGCGCCGGCGGCATATCCGGTCAGCAGCAGCGCCAACGCAGCAACCGTCGAGCAGGTTTTCGTGAGCTTTTCCATAGCGCATCTCCACGCGTCCGATTGGTCGTACGCGAACAGCGACGCCGCCAGTCGCGCGTGACTTCCACGTTTATTTTGCCTTAGTCCAGTCGCTAGAAGAAGGCGCACTGTGCCAGGAGAACGATCGTCGACCGAAAGTTTGGTGTGAAAGGCATCAACCGACGCCACCTCGACCGTTTGCGGTAGCCAGGCGCAATCCCGGCGGCGCCGACATCGTCACACCGCCGCCGACATCGCCACACCGCCGCTCTCAATGCTTCCCATACACAGAAAGATATTCCGCCAGTCCCGTCCACTGCGGCGAACTCAGCAATTGCGGATGATCCCTTGCCACCTGCAGCGCGACATTATGAAAACCCTGCGTCGTATCCGACACGCCCGCTTGCACCGGGCCGTTGAATGCGGCCGCCGCGGTCTGTATCGGCGCACCCGCCAACGCGGGCGGAGGTTGAACCACGGGCTGACTATTCAGAGCGCTCGACAACGGATCGAGCTGCGCATTCCGAGTGCTGACAGCAGCGGAATACTGCTTCTGCGAGTCGAACTTCTCCGCAAGCATATGCAGCACTGCAGTGTGGTCGAGTTTTCCCGAGTAGACGCCGCCCGGCGTGACGTACGGCGACACCAGAAAAGCCGGCACGCGCAGACCGGTGGTCTTGAAAGAATATCCCGCGATGTCGGCCGCGATGCCCAAAGGCGCGACATGATCGAAGAATCCACCGTGCTCGTCGTAAGTCACGATCAACAGCGTCTCTTTCCACCTGGTCGGATTCGAAATCAAGGTCCGGTAGATATCCGCAATGAACGCCTGCCCTCCGGCCATCCCCGTTGGACAATGATCGTCGTTAGCGGTGTTATGAGGACCGTCGGTATATTCCGGCTCGATGAAAATCACTTTTGGCAAAATGCTGTTGCCTTGCCAGTCACGAGCAAACCTCGAATACCGCCGGAAGTTTCCGCCGGCATCGTTGACCGGCAGTGTCAAGGACAGCAGGATTTCCGGAAGCCATTCCTTCATCAGGCTGAAGAACGGAAAGAAGCTCCCCGACTGATAGACACACCAAGGTATGCCGCGCTGGCGAAGCCAATCGTACGCAAGTGGCTGAGCGGGCAGAAAGCTCAGCCCTTGCACGTTGTCGCTGATAAGGCTGGTCCCCGCCATCGCCATCAGGCGATTCGCCTGAGTTCCCGAGGGCAATGGAGCAAACCAGTTGTCGCACACGGTGAAGTGTTTCGCGAGAAAGTCGAAAGTGGGCACGGTGCGAGCGTCGTAATAACCCATCACGTCGGCCAGATTCGACGCCGCCGGTTTGCGGGTTGCATAGCTCTGCACGAATCCGCCGAGTTCCGGGCATCCTCCCGGCGCACACGGCGTGTTGATCTGCGTGGCGATCGGGGCGCGGTCGTGAGGCGGATCCGAGATGGCGGGCCCGCTCGGACCCAATGCGTGGATGGGATATTGCTTGCCGTTGTATACGTTGATGAAGTTCGCCTGCCACGCCGGATCTGCGGAAAGGCCGTTGACCTGGCTGCCGTTCAGGCTCAGATATCCGAGTGCGTGATCGAAGGAGCGGTTTTCCATCATGACGATCACGATGGTGTCAATCTGGTCCAGAGCAGACATTGAAGCTCCTTGTGCACCTGGCATTCAGCGCAAACCGATTCGTATCGGACAAGGTAGACGAAAACCATGCCTTTCGCGTCTCAGGTAATTCCCCAGGAGCAACGGGAACGACGCCGGGCCGATATCGCGCGACGGACACGCAGGAGTCGCGCGTCGCGCCTGCCTGATCTTCAAAAACGCGACTCGAACGAGTTGATGATGCAGCGCGCTCTCGCAAGCTACCTCAAGGCGTGCAGTTCGAGCCCAACCTCACCTTGCGCTTATCCAGTTGCAAACGGTTGCCGCTCAGTTTGACCTTGCCGGAAAACGAATCGCTCTTCCACTGGATCTTGCAGGTCGACGCATCGATCGCATAGACCACCTGCTCGCTGCCCGAATACGTGGAGACGAGAAGCTGCTTGCCGTTCGTATAGAGGGGCCGTTCGACGATACTGACGTTCGGGTCCACGGCGCACGATGCGCCGCCCGCCCGGCTTAGCGTAACCGGACCGAGCCAGGCCGTCGGACTATCGGTGCCGTCGCTCTGGCCCAGATCGATGGACAGGTCGCCTACGCTGACCTTGCCCGTGCCGGGATTCACTTCGCCGTAATGACACGGTTGCGCGACGGCAACCGGCGCCGCAATCAACAGGCCGGCAACGGCCATGACCGCTCGCGTGATAAGACTCTGCTTCATGGTTTGATAGCGTAATACTGGACGTTCGCGAGATCCGCATGCGTCCAGGAAAAGTTAATGGCGGTGTTTTTCCGTCCGACGCCGCCATATCGGCCCCAATAGGCGAGCGGATAAGGTTTCGATTGGCCCGGCATGATAATCACGACATGGCCGTGATGCGTCGCCTTCAATCCGGCAACCACCAGATAGCCGAGCCCGGCATAAGCGACGGCCTTATCGGCATCCGAGCCGAGTTGAGTCCATGGTGCACGGCCGATCTTGTCGATAATGCTATTCGCATCACCTGTCAGCGTTATATCGAGGTCCGCCGCGACGGCCTTCAGGAAGCCGCTGCAATCGGCTTTCCACTGTGTCCAGTGGTTCTCACACAGGGTTTTGATGTTTTGTCCGTCAGCCATTATCGTGATCCGTTTTGCATGTGACGTTGTCAGTTTTTCTCCTGCCGCGAAAAGCCGTGACGTGAGCGTTCGGATTATAACGAGGCTTACGGAAATGTAAATGAATGAATGCCGTATGCGGTGCGGATTAAAAAATGGTGCATCCATTCTGAATGCAATCGTATTCCGCGGCGATTCAAGCGGGTTATCAATAAATGCCTCGCTTCATTTAACAAATTGGCGCAAAGAGATTCAGTACTTGTGCGGTTGGCCTCAGGCGAGAGCTATCCGTCGAATGACTTCGGCAACATCCCGGAGCACGACAGCGCCGAAACAATAAAAACGTATGCCTCCAATCCTCCCAAACAGCCGATATCCCACTCGCCGTGCGCACCACCTCTTGTTATAATTATTTCACCAAATCGAACAAAACATAACGCCCCTCCACACACTGCGCGACAGGAGCTCCATGCTGAAACCCGACCGCCTCCGCGCCCTTGCCGATGCACTGGGCAGGCAAAACGTGATGCGCCTGCGCGACGCCGCCGGCCTGCTGGGCGTTTCGGAAATGACTGTGCGGCGCGACATCGCAGGCAGTCCCGAGCGATTCACGTATCTCGGCGGCTATATCGTCAGCGCGACCGACGTCCCCAATAACGCCGGCTACTCGCTCGAAGAAGAGAAAGACCACTTCGCGCAGGCCAAGGCCGAGGCGTCGGCGATCGCGGCGGGACTCATCGGCAACAACGAGACGCTGTTCATCGACTGCGGCACGACGCTCACCACACTGGCCAGGCTGATTCCGGTCGAGCGGCATGTCACGGTGGTGTGCTATTCGCTGAACGTCGCGGAGATTTTGCGGCGCAAACCCAATGTGCGGATGATTCTGCTGGGCGGCGTCTATGTGCCTTCGTCCGATTCGTTCGCGGGCGAGGAAAGTCTGGAGATGTTGCGCCGCATGGGCATCAACAAGGCGTTCATTTCCGCCGGCGGCGTGGACACGGCGCGCGGCGTGACGTGCTGGAATTTTCATGAGGTCGCGCTCAAACAGGCGGCCATGGCGAGCGCGGTCGAGCGGCATCTGGTGGTGGACCAGAGCAAGTTCGGCGTGGTTAAAGCCGTGCGTTTCTCGCAAGTAGACGACTTCGACTCCATCATCACCGAGAAAGGCCAGGAGCATCGCAAGCGCCGCTAGGTGCGCTTGCTCACCTCTGCATTTTGCGACCCCCGGCGAACAACGCGGAGGCCGCAGCTTCGATCTTCAGTTCTTGCGCTGCAAGGCGAACAGCGTCCCGGCGATCAGAATGAACGCGCCGATAATCACCTTCTGCCAGGTGCTCGGCACGCCCACCAGAATCAGCACGCTATTGATCAGCGTGACCAGCACCACGCCGAGCAATGTGCCGGCCACCGTCCCCGTGCCGCCCGTAATGCGCGCGCCGCCCAGAATCACAGCGGCGATCACATCGAGTTCCGTGCCTACCAAATCGAACGGATTGGCGAGCCGGTTGTTCGACACGTGCAGAATGCCCGCGATGCCGGCCAGCATGCCGGTATAGCCGAACACGAACAGATGGATCGCGCGCAGGTTGTAGCCGAGCCGCTCGGCAATCGCGAGGCTGCCGCCCATCGCATAGACGCCGCGTCCCATCATCGTGCGATTCAGCAGCCACCACGTCACCACCGCGGCTGCCACCAAGGCCACCACCGACACCGGCAACACGGCGCGCAAGCCGTCAGCGGTGTGATAGAAAAAAAGCGGAATGCGGCCGAAATGATCCATGCTGTGCGGAATGTTCATAAAGAACGTCGTGCCGATGAACGTCAGCAGCAGCCCGCGATACAGATACTGCGTGCCGATCGTGACGATCAGCGAAGGCGCCTTCAGCCGATGCACCAGCAGTCCGTTCACAATGCCGAGCACGACGCCGCCGAGTGCGCCCGTGATCAGGATCAGCGCGAACGGCGCATCCGGCCACCATGCGAACACGGCCTTGGTGATGCCGTACATCGTCAGCGCGGCAATGGCCGTGAAGGACACGTCGATCCCGCCGGAGGCCAGCACGACGAGCGTGCCCAGCGCGAACAGCGACATGGTGGTCGCGGAATGCAACAGGTCGAACAGCGTCGCCAGTTGAAAGAAACGCGGATTGATCGCACCGACAATCAGGCACGTCACCGCGATCAATGCCAGGGTGAACCATTCGGGATTGCGCGCGAGCTTGGTCCGCAAGCTCGGCGGCTTGACCTCGGGGGCGACTTCGACGACGGTCGGGGTGGTCATGGTCTGGTTCAGGCGCGAATCGATGCGCGAGTTCATAAATGGGAACGTCCTTTATGCGGCTTCCGAAAGCAGCGCGTGATACAGATCGGCTTCGCTCAACGTGTCGGCCTGGTATTCGCTGGCCACACGCCCTTTCTTCATCATCAGGATGCGGTCGCAGTTCTGCAGCAGTTCGGGCAAGTCGTCGCTGATCAGAATGATGCCGATGCCGCGTTGCGACAGGCGCTGCATGATGCGGTAAATGATGTCCTTCGATCCGACGTCGACGCCGACCGTCGGTCCATGCAAAATCAGCACGTGCGGGTCGATGGCGAGCCAGCGGCCGATCAGCACACGCTGCTGGTTGCCGCCCGACAGCGATTGCACCGGCTTGTCGACACCCGGCGTGGCGATCTGCAAATCCTTCACCGTCTGCTCCGCAAGCGCCTGCGCGCGGACGCGGTCGATCTGGCCGAAGCGGTCGCGCAAGCTGGAGATCATCGCGGTGATCACGTTGTCGCGAATCGGCTTGTCGAGAAAAAGCCCTTCGTTCAGGCGGTCTTCCGGCACATAGCCGATGCGGTGATTCTTCGCGTCCGAGGGTGTGCGCAGTGAAATCGACTTGCCGTCGAGCGTCACTTGCCCGGATTGCGCCGGCGCGACACCCGCGAGCGCGCGTGCGAGTTCGTTGCGGCCCGAGTCGAGCAAACCGGTAATGCCGAGAATCTCGCCGCCGTGCAGCGCGAACGACACGTCGCTGAACTGGCCGGCGCGCGTATAACCGCGCACCTCCAGCACGACGTCGGGCTCGTGTGCGCCTTCGCGATAGCGCTCATTCGAAAGATGCCGCCCTGTCATCAGCTCGCTGATCTGCGCCTTGGTGAATTGCGCGATCGGTCCTTGCGCCATTTTCTGCCCATCGCGCAGCACGATCACTTCGCCGCCGATCGCATAGCATTCGTCGAGCTTGTGGCTGACGAACAGCACGGTGACGCCCTGCGCGCGCAGATTCGCGAGCACGGCAATCAGATTGTCGACTTCCTTCTGCGTGAGCGACGTGGTGGGCTCGTCCATGATGACGAACTTCGCCTCGCTGGCGATCGCGCGGGCAATCGCCACGAGTTGCCGCGTGGCGAGCGGCAATTGTTCGATCAGCGTGGCCTGAAACTCCGCGTTGCCGGGCAGGCCGACCGCTTCGAGCGCGCGTGCGGCCGTGCGTGCCAGCTCGCGCCGGTCGAAGGTGCGGGCCAGCTTGCCTTGATGCATAGCGAGTTCCGACGTGAGCGCGACATTTTCGGCCACGTTCATATTGGGCAGCAGCGAGAGATCCTGATACACGGTCTCGATGCCGGCGGCGAGCGATTCGAGCGCGGAGAGCCGCGCATGCCGCACGCCTTCGATCACGAGCTCGCCTTCGTCAGGCGGCTGCGCGCCGGAAATGATCTTGATGAGCGTGCTCTTGCCGCAACCGTTTTCGCCGAGCAGGTGATAGATCTGACCGCGCTCGAACGACAGGCTCACGCCGCGCAGCGCATGCACGCCGGTGAAGCGCTTGTGCACGCCGACAACCTGCAAAAACGGCTGCGACGTTTCGGGCTGCGTTGACGGCCGTGGTGACTGCGGTGAGGTTGCGTCTTGATTCATTTTAGCAAGTCACAGGTTGAGGCGTCCCCTTGCGAGGACGCCATGACACATGAAACAAAAACCGGAAGCCGCAAAGTTCAGAACGGATACTGCTTGTAGTTCGACTTGTCGACGTTCACCCAGCCCTGCCCGCGCACGATGATGCCCTTGCCCGGACCTTTAGCGACCGTTACCTTCGTGTAGCCCGGAATGCCGAGGTCGGCGCCGTTTTCAACCGTCTTGCCGTCCACCAGCATCTGCGCCACCTTGTTCATCGCGATGCCCGCGAGCTTCGGATCCCAGAACGCGATGCCGTTGATCGCGCCGCTTTCGAGGAACTTGCCGGCTTCCGTCGGCAGACCCGTGCCGTAGACGCAGATCTTGCCCTGCATGCCGGCCTCTTCCACCGCGCGGCCAATGCCGATCACGTCGAGCGACGACGAGCCCTGGAAGCCCTTCAGGTCCGGATGCTTGCGCAGCACTTCCTTCGCGACTTCATAGGCGCGCTCGCCATCGTTATTGGTTTCGAGCTTCGGCTCGACCAGGTTCATCTTCGGATACTTGGCCTTGGCGTTGCCGATGCCGCCGTCCGCCCATTGCACCTGCGAGCGGCTGCCGAGCGAGCCGACCAGCACGGCCCACTTGCCGTCGTCGTGCATGCACGAAGCGAGCCGCTCGTTCAGGCCGGCGCCGTAAGCGGTGTTGTCGAACGCCTCGATGTCGACCATCGTGTTCTTGGCGTTGTCCGCTTCATGCGTGACCACCTTGATGCCGCGATCCATCGCCTTCTTCAGCGCGGGTTCGAGCGTCGGCGGATCGTAGGGGACCACGGCGATGGCCGTGACCTTCTTGGCGATCAGGTCTTCGATGATTTTCAGTTGCTGCGCGGCGTCCGCACGGCCGGGGCCGGTCTGATACGCGTTGATGTTGGGGTTGTCCTTGGCGAACTGCTTGACGCCGTCGTCCATGCGGTTGAACCAGTTGATGCCGGTCACCTTGACGACCGTGACGATCGTTTCGTTCGTGGCAGCCTGCGCGGCAGCGATCACGCCTACCGTCAACGCGCCCGCTGCAAGCGCGGCACCCAGTCGAGTCAATTTCATGCGATGTCTCCTTTATCGTTCGATGTCGCCCACTTCACCGTCACGGACAGCCTGGGCTCGCTGTCCGCCGCGTACTGAAACTCTATGCAACGCCTCTAACTTTTTGGCGTTGAACTCGCTGGACTCGCAGCATTCGAAGCGCCCGTCCCGCCGCCGAAGCCGAAGATGGCGCGCACCCGTTCGCCGCCCGCAAACGCCAGCGACAGCAGCAACAGAAATCCCCACGCGCAGTCGCCGAAAAACTGCGATACGCCCATCAGATTGAACAGGCTGGAGAGAAACTGCAGCACCGTCGCGGCGAAGAACACGCAGATGATGCGGCCATGACCGCCGGCGGGATTCACGCCGCCCATCACGGCGATCAGAATCGCGATCAGAAGATAGGAATTGCCGTAGTCCCACTTCGCGCTGGACGTATGCGTCGCGCTGATCAGCCCGGCCAGCGACGCGAGCACGCCGCACATCGCATAGGTCGTGATCAGCATGCGGGCGCGCGGAATGCCGGCATAAAAAGCCGCCTTCGGATTCGTGCCCATCAGATAGAGACGCAAGCCGAATGGACTGCGTTTGAGCAGCCAGCCCAGCACGATCACCGCCGCGATAAAGATGCAAAACGCGATCGGCACCTGAAACAGCGTGCCATTGCCGATATTAGACAACGGGTCCACGTAATCGACATGCACCGACGCGCCATTGCTGAGCACCACCGCGAAACCGGTGAACAGCAACTGCGTGCCGAGCGTGCAGAGAATCGGCGTGAGTCTGAGGCGCGCGATCACCACGCCGTTCAGCAGTCCGCCGAGCAAACCCATCGCCACTACGATCACGCAAAAGAGCGACGTATAAAGCGCGGGCGAGTCGTCGCCATTGACGAAGCGTGGCACGACCAGCGCGGCCACCATGCCCGACAGATTGGCAAGCCCGACGCCCGAGAGATCGATGCCGCCGTTGCCCGACACCATCGAGAGCATGATGCCGAGCGCGAGCAGGCCGAGTTCGGGCAACTGGCCGCCCATCGACTGCAGATTGTCGATATCGACGAATTGGCCGCGCGAGAGCCACGTCGCGACCAGCACGACAAGCACGTTGACGATCAGCAGGAAATTCAGTTGCCGGTCGCCGAACAGTTTTCCAGCGGTGAACGCAGACTTCATGGTGACGACACGCTCCTTCAGGCTTCGCAAACGGTCAGTTCAGGATGGCTGGGATATGCCGGCCGGCTGGTTCGGATGGCTCGGCTGGTTCAGCACTTGGTTCACTTCGTCGAGCGTCGGCATGGAAGGCGCCGTGCCCGGACGCGTCACGGAAATACCGGCGAGCGCGCAACCGAAACGCAATGCGGTGATCGCATCGTCGCCACGCGCGAGCGCTGCCGCGAAGCCGCCCGTGAAGCCGTCACCGGCGCCGGCGGTTTCCACCACGCGGCCGCAGTGATACGCGGGCACGAGCAGCGATTGATTCGCCGAATGCAGGAGCGCGCCGCCCTCGCCCAGCGTGATGATCGCCGTGCCGACGCCTTTGGCGAGCAAGACGTCGGCGGCGCGGCGGGCATCGTCGGCGTTCGCGATCGGCACGCCGGTCAAAGCGGTCGCTTCGGTTTCATTCGGGGTGATGTAGTCGCACAGCGGGAAGATGGCGTCGTCGAGCGGCATGGCGGGCGCCGGATTGAACACGGTGATCACGCCGTGCTTGCGCGCCACTTCCAGCCCGCGGCGCGCGGCTGCGAGCGGCTGTTCGAGTTGCGTGACGAACACGCGGGCAGCGGCGATGTCGGCTTCGATCGCGTCGACGTCGGCGGCTTCCATCGTGCCGGCCGCGCCGGATGCAACGATGATCGCGTTCATGCCGGTGTTGTCGTCGACGAAGATGTGCGCCGCGCCCGTCGACACGCCGTCGATCACCGACGCGCGCGCCGTGATGCCTTCAGCGGCCCACGTGGCGCGTGCAATGGAGCCGAACGCGTCGTTGCCGATGCGGGTGCAGAACACCACGTCCGCCCCGACTCGCGCGGCCGCGACCGCCTGATTCGAGCCCTTGCCGCCCGGCCCCATGGCGAACGCCGTGCCCGCGATGGTTTCGCCGATCTGCGGCATGCGTCCCGCGCGAAACGTCAGATCGGTCACGTAGATACCGAGAATGACGACGCGTCCCTTTCCGTTTGGTTGCGCGGGCGTGTTCATGCGTGCTCCCCATTTGGCAGGGCAGCCTGATTCAAGGAGCGTTGAGTCGATGCTTCACATGCGCACAACACCGCTGTCTCCAACGGCAAATCCAGATTCTTCAGCACGTTGTCTCCTCCATTTTCTGGTTGGCGTGCGTGTCTTTACTTTAAGACGTTCGGTACGGCTGCCGGATCAGCCGGTCAATCTCCGTACGGTATCCAGATGTTCTTCACCTGCACCGCCTGACGCAGGAACGGCCGGCCTTCGCTCGCACGGTCGAACCAGTCGAACTGGCGGCCGTAATCGACAAACGTTCGCTTCAGGTTGCCGACCGATTCGCGCTCGACCAGCGTCGAGTCCGCCGCGCTGCCGAAGCACCAGACCGCATCGACGTCGTCGTGTTTGACGAGCGCGGGCAGCAACGCGCCGCGTTCACCCGTGACGATGTTCAGCACGCCGCCGGGCACATCGGACGTCTCGGCCACCTGATAGAAGTCGGTGACCGTGAGCGGCGACGCTTCGCTCGGCAAGACCACTACGCGATTGCCCATCGCCAGCGCGGGCGCCGCCAGCGAAACGAAGCCGAGCAGCGGCGCTTCGTTCGGACAGGCGATGCCGATCACGCCGAGCGGCTCATGCATGGCCAGCGCGACGCCACGCAGCGGCGGCGTATGGACGGCGCCGTCGAACTTGTCGGCCCACGCCGCGTACGTGAAAAGACGCTGCACGGAGGCATCCACTTCGGCACGCGCCGCAGCTTCGGTCGCACCGTTTCGCACGACGAGCTGGCGCACGAATTCATCCGCGCGCACGGCGAGGTTTTCCGCCAGATAGAACAGCACTTGCGCGCGGTTATGCGTGCTCGCCTGCGACCATTTCTGCGCCCCGCGTGCCGCTTCGACCGCGTTGCGGATGTCCTTGCGATTACCCCCGGCGACTTCGCCGACGGGTGTGCCGTCCGGCGCATGCACCGGCAGCGAATAGCCGCTGTCCGGGCGCGCCTGCTTGCCGCCGATAAACAGTTTCGCGGTGCGATCGATCGAGGTGACGTTCGACAACGGATCGAGCGCGGCCGCGTTGCGCACGACGGCTTGCGCCGTCCGACGCTCCGCAAGCTTGGGCCACGCCCGGGGTTTCAGATATTCGTAGATGCCCTCACGCCCGCCTTCGCGGCCATAGCCCGATTCGCGGTAACCGCCGAAGCCGACCGCCGCGTCGAACAGATTTGTCGCGTTGATCCAGACGACGCCGCTAGCGAGGCGCGGCGCAACATCGAGCGCGCGGCCGATGGTCTCGCTCCACACGCTCGCGGCGAGTCCATAACGCGAGTTGTTGGCGAGCGCGATCGCTTCGTCGGGTGTGCGGAAGCTCATCGTCACCAGCACCGGGCCGAAGATTTCTTCCTGCGCCAGCGTGGAAGCCGGTGCTACGCCGGTGACGAGCGTCGGAGGGAAAAAGCAGCCGCCGGACGGGATCGTCGTATCAGGCGACTGCCACACCGAGCAACCTTCACGCCGGCCGGTTTCCACCAGTGATTGAATACGTTCGAGTTGCACCGGATCGACAATCGCGCCTAGGTCGATGCTCTTGTCGAGCGACGTGCCCACGCGCAGCGTCTCCATGCGCCGTTTCAGCTTCGCGATGAAACGCGCTTCGATGCCTTCCTGCACGAGCAGCCGCGAGCCCGCGCAGCAGACTTGCCCCTGGTTGAACCAGATTGCGTCGACGACGCCTTCGACTGCGCCATCCAGGTCTGCGTCGTCGAACACGATGAAGGGGGATTTGCCGCCGAGTTCGAGCGTCAGCGACTTGCCAGAACCAGCAGTGGCCGAACGGATCAGGCGGCCCACTTCGGTCGAGCCGGTAAAGGCGATCTTGTCGACTTGCGGATGTTCGACCAAAGCCGCGCCGGTGCGCCCATCGCCGGTAACGACGTTCAGCACGCCGGCCGGCAAACCCGCGCGATGCGCAAGTTCGGCGAACAGCAACGCGGTGAGCGGCGTGTATTCAGCGGGCTTCAACACGACGCAGTTACCCGTGGCAATCGCCGGCGCGATCTTCCACGCGAGCATCAGCAGCGGGAAATTCCACGGCACGATCTGACCGACCACGCCAAGCGGCGCGTAATCCGCGAACTCGCTCTCCTGCAACTGCGCCCACCCCGCGTGATGCAGGAAGTGACGCGCGACGAGCGGCACGTCGATATCGCGCGTCTCGCGGATCGGCTTGCCGTTGTCGAGCGCTTCGAGCACCGCGAACAACCGGCTATGACGTTGCACCATGCGGGCAAGCGCATACAGATGCCGCGCCCGTCCGGCGCCGCCCAACGCGAGCCAACCCGGTTGCGCGGCGCGCGCGGCGGCTACCGCTGCGTCGATATCGGCCGCGTCGCCTTGAGCGACCTGCGCGAGTTGCTCGCCCGTCGCGGGCGCGTTCGACGCGAAGCGCTCACCCGCCGCCGGCGCATGCCACGCACCGCCGATGAAATGCCCGAAACCATCTTCATGCTGCGCCAGCCAGGCGCGCGCGGGTTGGTCGTCCTCGGGTGCGGGACCGTACTCCATCGATGAAAAATACTCGGCTACGCTCATGGGATCGGTCTTCTGTTCAGGCTACGGGGTGACGGTTGAAAGCGGAGTAACGGCCGCTCACGTAATGTTCGAGCTGGCGTTCGATATCGGCCAGCAGGCTCGACGCGCCGATCCGGAACAGCTCCGGTTCGAGCCACGCACGGCCGAGTTCTTCTTTCATCAGGATCTGATACGACAGGACGGACTTCGCGGTCGATACGCCGCCCGCCGGCTTGAAGCCGATCAGCACGCCGGTGCGTTCCTGGTATTCGCGGATCATGCGCACCATCACGAGCGACACGTCGAGCGTCGCGTTCACGCCTTCCTTGCCGGTGGATGTCTTGATGAAGTCGGCGCCGGCCATCATGCAGACCATCGACGCGCGCGCCACGTTCGAGAGCGTGCGGATGTCGCCGGTGGCAAGAATGGTTTTCAGATGCGCCGGGCCGCAGGCCGCGCGGAAGTCGCGCACTTCGTCGTAGAGCGCCTGCCAGTTGCCGGTCAGCACATATTCACGCGTGACGACGATATCGATTTCCTGCGCCCCATCCGCGACCGAGGCTTCGATCTCTTTCAGCTTCAACGGATGCGGAATCAAGCCCGCAGGAAAACCCGTAGAGACCGCGGCAACCGGAATGCCGCTGCCGTGCAGCGCATCGACCGCCGCCGCGACGAAGCGGTGATACACGCACACCGCGCCCGTCGTGATGCCTTGCGGCGCGAGGCCGAGCGCTTCGAGCAGATCGGCGCGCACCGGCTGCCGCGCCTTCGCGCACAGCCGCCGCACGCGGCCTTCGGTGTCGTCGCCGTTGAGCGTGGTGAGGTCGATGCAGGTGACGGCTTTGAGCAGCCAGGCCGCCTGCGCATCTTTCTTGACGCTGCGGCGCGTGCCAAGCGTGGCGGTGCGCCGCTCGACCGCCGACTGGTTGACGCGCAAGCCGTCGAGCCACGAGGCGTCGAACGGCATGCCGGGATTGCGCTCGGGATGAACGTTCGGTGTGCCGCGCAGCGCGACGACCGATGAAGACTGCAATGGGGCTTCTGGCATAAGACATCCGAAAATATGATGCGACGCACAACAGCCGCCGACAATTTGTTCGCACTTATGCTACAACGATTGATAGAATCATAACAAGCTTTGCGAGCAATCGTTACATCATCAAGCGGACGAGACCGGTGAACGCCCGTGAATGTTATTGACGCACCATATTCATGATGCGAAGATCACAACACGGTTTTCGGCCGGATAGCGTTATACAAAGAAAAGAATTTCGTCGCGTGGACGAAGGAGACATGCCAGATGAGTGAGCCGGTTGCGGTCGCGGCCGCGTCATCGCCTCAGGTTCCATTGATCCGTGTTGCGGGCGTCACCAAACGATTTGGCGGCGTGCACGCGTTGCGCGGCGTCAACCTCGAAGTGTTGCCCGGCGAAGTCCACGCACTGCTCGGCGAAAACGGCGCGGGCAAATCTACGCTGATCAAGATCTTGAGCGGTGTGCATGCTTACGACGACGGCGTCATCGAAATCGCCGGACAGAAAGTCGCGTTCGACTCCCCCGCTCAATCGCGCGACGCGGGTGTCGCCGTGGTCTATCAGGATTTGAGTCTCGTCGAATCGCTCTCGGTCGGCGCCAATCTCATGTTGGGGCGTGAGCCGCGCACGCGTCTGGGCTTCGTGAAGAATCGTCAACTCATGGCCACGGTCGGCGAGTTCCTGCGCTCGCACGGCATTCCACTCGATCCGAAAGTGCCGGTCGGCTCGCTGCCCTTCGCTTACCGCCAAATGACCGAGATCTGCAAGGCGCTGATGGGCGAAGTGCGCGTGCTGATTCTCGATGAACCCACTTCCGCGTTGACCGGCGGCGAAGAGCAGATTCTGTTCGACGCGATCCGCGCGGTCACGGCTCGCGGCGTCGGCGTGATCTATGTGACGCATCGCTTGAACGAGGTGTTCAGGATTTCGCAGCGCGTGACCGTGTTCCGCGATGGTGCGAACGCCGGCACATTCCAGACGGCGCAAACGGATATGAAGCAACTGGTGGCGGCGATCGTCGGTCCCGCTCATGCCGCGTTGCAGGCACGGCAGAAAACGGCGGTCGGCGATGGAGCCGCAGTGGTTGCCTCTACCGCAAGCGCGTTGCCGGCATCAGAACAGGCGTCCAACGCCGACGCCGCGCCCGTGCTCAAGTTATCGAACGTCAGCAACGACCGCCTGCATCACATCGATCTCGTGGTTCGGCGCGGCGAAGTCCACGGACTCGCGGGATTGATCGGCAGCGGACGCACCGAGATTCTGCAAACCGTCTTTGGCCTTCGATCCGTCGACGCCGGCAGCATCGAACTGGACGGTCGGACGCGCTCGCGCATCACACCCGCCGAGGCGATTCAACTCGGCGTGGCGCTGGTGCCGGAGGATCGTCACCTCGAAGGGCTCGTGCTCGATCATTCGATCGAACGCAATCTGACGTTGCCGCGCTTGCCGCATTTTTCCCGCTGGGGATGGCTGCGCAGTCAGGCCGCCGTGCAGCAGGCGAAGCGTTCCATGAAAGAGCTGGCCGTGAAAGCGCCCAACTCATCGACCGCGGTCAAGTTTTTATCCGGCGGCAATCAGCAGAAAGTGGTCTTCGCGAAGTGGAATCATCCGCGCCCCAAGTTGCTCATGCTCGACGAACCGACCGTCGGCGTGGATGTCGGCGCGCGCGAGGAAATCTACGGCGTGGTGAACGACGCCGCGCAAGCCGGCACCGGCGTGCTCGTCGTCTCGTCGGACCTGGATGAACTCCTGCGCCTGTGCGACCGCATTTCGATTGTCGCCGACGGCTGCATCATCAACACCGTCGAGCGCGCGGAACTCGCCAACGCCGAAGCGCTGCATCACCTGATCCAACTTTCCCGTTCTTCCCTCGAGGCGTTAGCAACATGAATGAATCTGTCTCGCCGCTGACGGCCGAACGGCAGGCGTCGCCGCCGCAGAAAAGCCGTATGCGGCGCATCGCGCAAGCCTTGCTGCAAGGCGACCGGCCTTATGCGCTGTATGCCGCGTTCGCGATTCTGCTGGTGGTGTTCAGTTTCGCGTCGCCGTGGTTCCTATCCATCGACAACTTCCTGAATATCGGCCGGCAAACCGCGCTCGTCTCGATCATCGCGATCGGCATGACCTTCGTGATCATCGCGCGGCAGATCGATCTTTCCGTGGGGTCGACGCTGGCGCTCTCTGGTATGTCCGCGGCGCTCGCCATGGCGTATGTGGGCAACAACTGGGTGATCGGCGCGATTGCCGGTATCGGCACCGGCGCGATCGTCGGCGCGATCAATGGGATCGTGACCACGCGCGTGAACATTCCTTCGTTTCTCGTCACGCTCGGCACACTGAGCGCGGCGCGCGGACTCGCGCTGATGGTCACCACCACCAAGCCCGTGATCATCGATAACGACTCGTTCATCTCGATCTTCGGCGAGGGCGATATTTTCGGCGTGCCGGTGCCGATCATCTGGACGCTGCTCGCCGTAATCGCCGGCATTCTGCTCTTGCACTACAGCGTGTTCGGCCGGCAGATCTACGCGGCGGGCGGCAATCCGACCGCCGCGCTCTATTCGGGTATCAACACGCGGCGCGTGACCACCCTCGCCTTCATTCTCACCGGCATGCTGGCCGGACTCGCCGCGCTCGTGCTCTCGGCGCGCTCGCATGCGGCGCGGCCCGACGTCGTGCAAGGCATGGAGCTGGATGTGATCGCATCGGTCACGCTCGGCGGTTGCAGTCTGTTCGGCGGACGCGGCTTCGTGCTGGGGACGCTGCTCGGCAGTCTGATCATCGGCACGCTCAATAACGGGCTGGTGCTGCTCGGCGTGAGTTCGTCGCTGCAACTGGTGATCAAAGGCGTGATCATCGTCGCGGCGGTTGCGTTTACAAGGAAGTAGGCAGGAAACAAGGCAGTTCGGACGTGAAGACGCGAAGCACAGACATGAAGACCAACGGAGGAGAAACATGAAACAACGTCGTGGTTCAAGAGTAGCGTTAGCCAGTGTCATGGCGGCCGCCGCCGTCGCCTGTCTGGCTTCCCCGGGTGCTTACGCGCAATGCGTGACCGGCGTACCCGCGGGCTCGATCGGTCCGAAGGGCATCGTCGGGCAAGGACCGAACGGCGAAAAAGCCGCCTCGGTGGATGCCGTGAAACTGACCGACGCCGACATTGCCAAAATCAAGGCCGGCAAGTTCAAGGTCGGCATCTCAATGCAGACCATGAATCTCGACTGGTCGCAACTTCAGGTTGCAGGCATCACCGATACGCTGAAGAAGTACGGCGTGGAAGTGATCGGCACGGCGTCGGCGGAATATCAGGTCGACAAGCAGATCGCCGATATCGAGAACACGATCCAGCGCCACCCGAACGGCATCATCTCCATTCCAGTCGACGGCACGGCGACGGCCGCCACCTACAAGAAAGTGTCCGCGGCCGGCATCAAGCTCGTGTTCATGGATAACGTACCGACCGGCCTGAAGCATCCGGAGGAATACTCGGCGATGATCTCGGCGGACAGCGAAGGCAACGGCCAGATCGCGGCGAAAGTGCTCGCCTCGTGCGTGCCGCAAGGCGCGACGGTTGGGCTCGTGAATTTCGGCGTGGATTACTTCAGCACGACGGAGCGCACCAAGGCCGTCAATGACTGGCTGAAGAAAAACCGTCCTGACATCAAGATCAAGCAGGTCGCCTTCACGGACCCGTCTAAAGTCGGCCAGATCGCAGGCGACTTCCTCACCGGGAATCCGGACGTGAAGGGTCTGTTCGCCGTGTGGGACCAGCCGGCTCTCGACACACTCACGTCGATGCGCGCGCAAGGCGTGACGATTCCCATGACGACGGTCGATCTCGGCCTGCAATCCGCGATCGAAATCGCCAAGGGCGGACCGCTGAAGGCGACCGGTTCGCAGCGTCCGTACGATCAGGGCGTCGCCGAAGCCATGGCGATGATGAAGGCACTGATCGGCCAGACGCCGCCGGCGTGGATCGGCGTGCAATCGTTGCCGGTGGTCCAGTCGAATGTGCTCGAATCTTATAAGACCGTGTTCAAGAAGGATCCGCCGCCGCAATTGGCGGATGCGTGCAAGAAGGCCGCGCCGGCTTGCGGTTGAGGCGCACGAGCCGCGCTTCGTCATCGCGCTTCGTCATCCCACTTCTCTCCTTCAGCTTCCGGGCGCCGGCGCAACAAGCCGGCGTCGGGCGCGAATCCTGCTACTCGATAGACCTACTACGTCGATTCGGATAAGGAGAAAAGATGACCCTGCTTATTTACCTGGCTGGCTGGATCATTCTGATCGGCGGCGTGTCATGGGGATTGATGGCCATGCACGTCGCGCAACATACGATTGCCATCGTGGCGGTCATTCTGCTCGGCGTTGCCGTCATTACCGGTGCGACGCGGGCACGCAACCGCGACCGGTCATAGCGTCGGCAATCTTTCACCTGCCGGGAGCAGCCTGCCCGATACGATGCTGAATTGGCGGCTGACGCCTCCCGGCGAGCATCAACGGATGGCGGCCGGTCTGCTCGATGAACCGGATGGCCGGACCGCCCCACCTCAATTCGAGGCCGGCTCTGCGTTCGCTGCCGGCACCTGCGCGGTGCGAACCGCAGCAGCGTTATCCGTGCGGTGCTCGATCGCATAAAGCTCCCGGTTTCGCGCGACTTCGGCGTCTGTCGGCGGATAGTCGTCATCGTGTGACGGCACCAGCCCTTCGGCCTGCTCCTGCTGCAACTGCGCCACCACATCGGCGCGCGTCAGACCTGACGTGCTGGTTTGCGCAAAGACATTCGCGCCGAATGCCAGGCTGAGCGCGGTGACGGCAACAGCGTTAAGCAATTTCATGATGTCTCTCCGGTAGGGGCAGGCAATGACTGGTAGCAACACGTCTCCCATTCTTGTCATTTCCCCTGTCCGGGCACTGACCTTCAGATTACCGTTTTGTTATCTATGCACGCCCGGCAAATCACCACGCGAGGCGATGCCACCTCCCGCGCCGTCGAATCAGCATCCACATAACAGAACGGTAATCTAACCGACGGCAGCCCGTCAGCGCCGCCACGCCACACTCCTGACTCACGAAGCCCGCGTCACGCGCCCCGCAGCACTGCAGCGACGCGTGCCTCCATCGGCCTTTTTTCAGGAATCCGTCATGTGGATCGTCAGGCTGGCGCTGCGCCGCCCTTATACCTTCGTGGTCCTCGCCGTGCTGATCTTTATCGTCGGCCCGCTCGCGATACTGCGCACGCCGACCGATATCTTTCCGAACATCGATATCCCGGTGGTCAGCATTGTCTGGAGCTATAACGGCTTCTCGGCCCAGGACATGGCCAATCGCATCACGTCGAACTACGAGCGCGCGCTGACTTCAGACGTGGACGATATCGAGCACATCGAGTCGCAATCGCTGAACGGCGTCTCAGTGGTGAAGATCTTTTTTCATCCGGGCGCGGACATCAATCGCGCGATCGCGGAGGCGGCGTCCAATTCGGCGTCGATGCTGCGCGTGCTGCCGCCCGGCACATTGCCGCCGAACATCATTACGTATAACGCTTCCACAGTGCCGATCCTGCAACTCGGCCTGTCCAGCGACACGCTGTCCGAACAGCAACTCTACGACCTCGGCAACAGCCAGATCCGCACGCAACTGGCGACGGTGCAAGGCGCGTCGGTGCCGCTGCCGTTCGGCGGCAAGGTCCGGCAGATCATGGTGGATATCGACCCGCGCGCGTTGCAGGCCAAGGGACTCGCCCCGCTCGACGTGGTCAACGCCGTCAACGCGCAGAACCTGATTCTGCCGGGCGGCACGGCGAAGATCGGCACGAAGGAATACAACGTGCAGATGAACGGCAGCACCGACACGGTGGCCGCGCTCAACGATCTGCCGATCAAGACCGTGGCCGGCGGCGTGGTGTACGTGCGCGACGTCGCTCATGTACGCGACGGCTACGCGCCGCAGACCAACATCGTGCGCAGCGACGGCAAACGCGCCGCGCTCCTGACCATCGAAAAATCCGGCAGCACCTCGACGCTGACCATCATCCAGCAGGTCAAGGCGATGCTGCCGCATATCGCGGCCGGCCTGCCGAGCGCGCTGCATATCACCGCTCTGTCCGACCAATCCGTGTTCGTGAAATCGGCCGTGGTGGGCGTGGCGCGCGAGGCGCTGATCGCCGCCGCCCTCACCGCCTTGATGATCCTGCTGTTTCTCGGCAGTTGGCGTGCCACGCTGATCATCGCGGTGTCGATTCCGCTCGCCGTGCTGACCTCACTGATCGCACTGTCCGCGCTCGGCCAGACCATCAACATCATGACGCTCGGCGGGCTTGCGCTCGCGGTGGGAATTCTGGTCGACGACGCCACCGTCGCCATCGAAAACATCACGCATCACCTGGAGAACGGCGAAGCTTTGCAGGACGCGATCCTGAACGGCTCCGGCGAAATCGCCGTGCCGACCTTCGTCTCGACACTGTCGATCTGTATCGTGTTCGTGCCGATGTTCCTGCTCTCCGGCGTCGCGCGCTATCTGTTCGTGCCGCTCGCCGAAGCGGTGGTATTCGCGATGATCGCGTCGTACTTCTTCTCGCGCACGCTGGTACCGACGCTCGCTATGTATCTGATGCGCGCGCGCAGCAATGCGGCCGCGACGGGCAGCGGTCCGATTGCGCGCCTGATCCGTTTTCAAGCCGGCTTCGAGCAGCGCTTCGAACGGCTGCGCGAACGCTATCGCGGCGTGCTCGGCGCGGCGATAGCGAGCCCGAAGCGCTTCATCGCGATCTTCCTCGTGCTTTGCCTCGGCTCGCTCGCGCTGGTGCCGTTCACCGGCCGCGACTTTTTCCCGGCTGTGGATACCGGCGAGATCCGTCTGCATCTGCGCGCGCCGACCGGCACGCGCATCGAAGACACCGCGAGCATTACCGACCAGGTCGAAGCCCGCGTGCGCGAGGTGATTCCGAAGCAGGAACTCGCTGCGGTGCTGGACAACATCGGCGTGCCGGTGAGCGGCATCAATCTGACCTACGACTCGTCGGACCCGATCGGCCCCGAAGATGCCGACGTGATGATCACGCTTGCGCCGAAACACAAGCCGACCGCGCAATACGTGGCGACGCTGCGCAACACGCTGACCAAGGAATTCCCCGGCGTCACGTTCGCCTTCCTGCCCGCCGACATCGTCAGCCAGATTCTCAACTTCGGGCTGCCCGCGCCGATCGATATCCAGATCGTCGGCAACAAGCTCGACGCCAACCGCGCGGTGGCGAACCGCCTGCTCGCGCAACTGCGCGGCGTGCGCGGCCTCGTCGACGCTCGGATTCAACAACCTGGTGACTCGCCCGCGATCAACGTCAACGTCGACCGCAGCCGGGCGATTCAGGCGGGTCTGTTGCAACGCGACGTATCGCAGAATTTGCTGATCGCCCTCTCCGGCAGTTCGCAGACCACGCCGAATTTCTGGCTCGATCCGCGCAACGGCGTGAGCTATCCGCTGGTGGCGATGATGCCGCAGTACGCCGTCAACTCGCTGCAGGCGCTGGCCAATATTCCGGTGGCGGCGAACGGCGGTGCGGCGACGATGGCAGCGGCCGCGGGCACGGCCTCGTTCCCGGCGAACGGCACCGGGCCCGCGCCGCAAAATCTGCTCGGCGCGTTGAGCACGCTGACACGCGGCACGCAGCAAGCCGTCGTCTCGCACTACAACGTGCAGCCGGTCCTCGATATCTTCGCATCGGCGCAAGGGCGCGATCTCGGCGGCGTGGCGGCGGATGTCAACCGGCTCGTCGAGCAGATCCGGCCGCAATTGCCGCCGGGCGCATCCATTGTCGTACGCGGCCAGGTGCAGGCCATGCACGATTCGTTCAGCGGCCTCGCGAGCGGCCTCGTGTTCGCCATCGGCCTCGTCTATCTGCTGATGGTGGTCAACTTCCAGTCGTGGCTCGACCCGTTCATCACGATCAGCGGCTTGCCGGGTTCGCTCGCCGGCATCGCGTGGATGCTGTTCAGCACGGGCACTCGCCTGAGCGTGCCGGCGCTCACCGGCACCATTCTGTGCATCGGCATCGCGACGGCCAACAGCATCCTGGTCGTCAACACCGCGCGTGAACTTCACCACGGCGGCAAGCCGCCGTTGCAGGCCGCGCTCGAAGCCGGCTTCAGCCGCTTCCGTCCGGTGCTGATGACCGCCCTCGCCATGCTGATCGGCATGCTGCCGATGGCGCTCGGCCTCGGCGACGGCGGCGAACAGAACGCGCCGCTTGGCCGCGCCGTAATCGGCGGCCTCGCGCTCGGCACGGTGTCGACCTTGCTGTTCGTCCCCGTCGTCTACGGGATGGTGCATGCGTGGCTCGACAAACGCCGCGCGGCACGCAGCGAAAAGCACGAATCCGCAGTCACCGCCCGCACTCTTTGATTTCGACGAGACCTTTTATGAACGATTCATCACTTCCGCGGGAGTCGGGTGGGCAGGCCGAACAGGCAGCCAACGCCGCTGAAACTCGCGCGCCAGACGCCGCTCATGCCGTTCATGCCGTTGACCCCGCATCGGCAGCTTCGCCCGCACAGGAATCAGACCGCGGCGCGCGCGCGCGTGCCACCGCGTCCGCTGAATCCACGCGTGACAAAACGGCCGCTGACGCCGTGTCGAACCGCGAGACGAATGCCGAACCGCGCCGCCGTCTCTGGCCGTTCGCGCTGAGCGGACTTGCAGCAGTCTTGCTGATCACAGGCATCGTGCCGCGCCTGCATGCGAGCGCCGCGCTGACTGAGCAAACGCAGGCGCAAAGCATGCTCAGCGTGTCGCTGGTCGCACCGCGCGCTGCGCCGGCCGTCAACGAACTGCTGCTGCCCGGCGCCGTCACGCCGTTCGCCGAAGCCTCTATCTATGCGCGCACCAGCGGCTACCTCGCGCACTGGAACACCGACATCGGCGCGCAGGTGAAAAGCGGCGAGGTTCTGGCGACGATCGAAGCCCCTGATCTGGACGCGCAACTGCGCCAGGCCCGCGCCGACGAAGCCACCGCGCAAGCCAATTTCGACTACGCGAAGACCACCGCGCAGCGCTGGCAGGACATGCTCAAGACCCAATCGGTCGCGCAGCAGGACGCCGACACCAAGCTCAGCGACATGGAAGCGCGCCGCGCGATGCTGGCGTCGGCGCAGGCCAATGTCGCGCATCTCGCCGAACTCGTCTCGTACGAAAAGATCACGGCGCCGTTCGACGGCGTGATCACCGCGCGCAACGTCGACGTCGGCGCACTGGTGACGGCGGGCGGCACGCCCGGCGCCGCGGGCATGTCGGGCGAGCTGTTCCATATCCAGCAGAACGGCGTGCTGCGCGTGTTCGTCGATGTCCCGCAGAACGACGCGCCGTACGTCACGCCGGCCACGGGCGTGTATCTGACCGCACAGCAGTATCCAGGCCGTCGCATCGCGGCGAAGGTGGCGCGCAGCACCGGTTCGATCGATCCTTCGAGCCGCACGTTGCGCGTCGAGGTCGACGTCGACAACAAGGACGGCGCGCTGTTGCCCGGCGCTTACACGCAGGTGCATCTGCAATTGCAATCGATCACGCCGGCGCTCGATCTGCCGGTCAGCGCGCTGCTGTTCAGGCCGGACGGCGTGACGGTCGCCGTGGTCGACAGCAACGGCCGCGCGCTGCTCAAGACCGTGCAGATCGGCCGCGATTTCGGCACGCACGTGGAAATCACGACCGGACTGGCCGCCACCGACCGCGTGATCGACAACCCCGGCGATTCGATCTCCACCGGCCAGATGGTTCAGATCATGCCGGCCATGCACGGCTGAGTGCTTCGTCAGATAAAGGATTTGCCGATGATCAACCTGTCTCTTCCCCGGTCTTTGCCGCGCCGCGCGCTGGCGGCCACGCTGATCGGCGCGCTGCTCAGCGCGTGCTCGACCCTGCCTGCGTACCAACGCCCGAGCGCCGACATTCCAGCGCAGTACGCGGGCGCCGTGCAAGCGGGCGCCGCGCCAGGCTGGGCGCAGGCCGCGCCGGCCGACTCTACGCCGCGCGGTCCCTGGTGGACGATCTTCAACGATCCCGTGCTGAACGAACTGGAGGCGCGCATCGACGTGTCGAACCAGACCGTGCGCAAGGCCGTCGCGCAGGTTCAGCAGGCACGCTCGATGGTGGACTATCAGCGCGCCGGCTTCTTCCCGACCATCACCGCCGGTGTCGCGCAGGATCGCTACCGGACCTCGCAGAACGTGGAAGGGAAATCGCTCGCGGGCAAGACGGTGCCGGACTATTCGGCAGGCGTGTCGGCGAGTTGGGAGCCGGATCTGTTCGGGCGGGTCCGCGACAGCGTGAATGGCGCGCAGGCCGACGCTCAGGCGAGCAACGCCGACCTCGAAGGCGTGCGCCTGTCGATGAGCGCGGACCTCGCCGCCGACTACTTCTCGTTGCGCTCGCTCGACACGCAGAAGAAGCTGCTCGACGACAGCGTGAACGCCTACGCCGCCGCGTTGACGCTGTTGCAGCAGCAGCTGAAGAACGGCGCGATCGATGCCTCCGCCGTCGCCCAGGCCACGACGCAACTCGAAGCGACGCGCACCCAGGACACCGACATCGACGTGACGCGCGCGCAGCTGCAGCACGCAATCGCGACGCTGATCGGCGAACCGGCATCGACCTTCACGCTGGCGCCGAACGGTTCGGCCGTGACACCGCCGGCAATTCCAATTGGTGTGCCCTCGCAACTGCTAGAGCGGCGCCCCGATATCGCCGCCGCCGAACGGCGCGTGGCTTTCGCGAATGCGCAAATCGGCGTGGCGCATGCGGCGTTTTTTCCGGATCTCGTGTTGTCTGCGAGCGCGGGGCTCGAAAGCACCTTTTTCGCGCCATGGTTGAGTGCGCCGAGCCTGTTCTGGTCGCTCGGCCCGCAACTGGCCGGCACGCTGTTCGACGGCGGCAAGCGCAAAGCCGCCCTGCACGGCGCCACCGCGCAATACGACGGCGCGGTCGCGGATTATCGACAGTCGGTGCTGGTGGCGTTCCAGCAAGTCGAGGACAACCTGTCCGCCCTGCACTCCCTCGCCGACGAAGCCGCCAGCCAGCAGCGCGCCACCACGGCCTCGGACCTGTCGTTGCGGCTCACGACGAATCGCTTCAACGCAGGCGCGGTCAGCTATCTCGACGTGGTGACCGCGCAGACGATTGCGCTGACGAACCAGCGTATCGCGGATCAGATCGCCGCGCGGCAATTGGAGTCGAGTGTGTTGTTGCTGAAGGCGTTGGGTGGGACTTGGGGCGAGGAAAGCAAGAGTGCGGCGGGAGCGGCGTAAGCGTTTCCCCACCCTCACCTAACCCGCGGAAACCTCAGCACGAACCGCGTCCCGCGCGCATCGCTCTCCGCATGCACCGAGCCGCCGTGCAGCTCCATGATCGCGCGCACGATGGCAAGCCCGAGCCCCGTCGAACCCGTGGACCCTTGCGACAGCCCCGCCGACGGCAGCGAACTGCGCGACGGATCGACCCGATAGAAGCGGTCGAAAATCCGTTCGAGATGCTCGGCGGGAATCGGCTGTCCCGGATTCTCCACGGTCACGCGCACCGCGTCGGCCGACGCGCAGGCGTCCAGCACGATCTCGCCGCCCGGCGGCGTATAGCGAATGGCGTTGGCGAGCAGATTGCTCACGGCGCGGCGAAACAACTCGAGATCGGCAGTCACGGCAGCCGTGCCGCTCACGCGCAAACGCACGTCCGCATCGTCGGCAATACCTTCGAAATACTCGGCGATATGCGTCAACTCCTGCCCCGCGTCGAACTCACGCAATTGCTTGACGAACTGCGGATGTTCGGCGCGCGCCAGAAACAGCACGCTCTCGATCATGCGCGAGAGCCGGTCGCATTCTTCGAGACTCGAGGCGAGCAGCGTTTCGTATTCGTCGACGGAACGCGGCCGCGCGAGCGCGACTTCGGCGGCGCCGCGCATGTTGCTGAGCGGCGTGCGCATGTCGTGCGCGAGGTCGGCGGTGAAGCGCGACAGACGCTGGAAACCCTGTTCGACGCGTTCGAGCATCGCGTTCAGCGAGGCCACCAAAGCTTCAAGTTCGCTCGGCACGCGCGCCACCGCGATGCGCGTATCGAGCCGATTCACCGTGACGAGGCTCGCGCTCGCCGCGATATCGCGCAACGGCCGCAGCGCGGCACGAATCAGCAGGTAACCGAGCAGCATGGCCAGCACCACGCCGGCCACGCCCGCGAACGTGAGCTTGTCGCGGTAGCGGTCCAGCAGCAGCCAGCGGTCGCTCATGTTGCGCGCTACCAGCAGGCTCGCCGTGTCGCCGTTACGCAGCCTCGCGTCCGTGAAAATGCCGCGGATCGGCGCGCCGTTGCGGCTGGTCCAGTCGCCAATATCGGCTTCCGTGATGCGCGTGGTCGCGGCAACGCGCGTGAGCGGCGGCAGCGCGGCAATGGTCGCGGCGCCGCTCGCCGCATCCGGCACGGCGAGCGCGCCCGCGATATTGTGTTCGATCGCTCGCTTGCCGTCGGGATCGAACACTTCCATCGACAGCGCTTCGTTGCCGAGCACGACGCTAGTCAAGCGCTCGCTGTGGTCGCGAATGCTTTGCGCCGAGTCCAGCTCCTCGGCGAGGCGCCGTGCATGACGCGCGGCGAGCACGATGTCGAGATTGTCCTGCGCCTTGATCTGCTTTTCGAGCGCGATATACAGGAAACTGCCGACCAGCACGAAAACCGTCAGCGTGGTGGCGCCGAACGCCAGCGCCAGCGCCGCGGCGAGAGAGCGGCCGCGCATCAAGCGGTGTCCTTCAGTTCGAGCACGTAACCCACGCCGCGCACGGTGTGAATCAGCTTGACGGGAAAGTCGTCGTCGATCTTGGTGCGCAAGCGGCGGATCGCAACTTCGACCACATTGGTGTCGCTGTCGAAATTCATGTCCCACACATACGACGCGATCTGCGTACGGCTCAGCACTTCGCCCTGACGGCGCGCGAGCAGTTGCAGCAGCGAGAATTCGCGCGGCGTGAGGTCGATACGCGTGCCGCCACGCTTCACGCGACGGCGGTTCACGTCCATTTCCAGATCGCCCACCTTGATCAGTTCGCTTTCGCGCGGCGGACCGCGGCGCGCCAGCGTGCGCACGCGCGCCAGCAATTCGACGAAGGCAAAGGGTTTGACGAGGTAATCGTCCGCGCCCAGTTCGAGGCCGCGCACGCGGTCGTCGACGTCGTCGCGCGCGGTAAGGAACAGCACGGGCGTAGTGCGTTTCGCGCGCAGGGTCTTGACGACGGTCCAGCCGTCCATGCCCGGCAGCATCACGTCGAGCACGATCACGTCGTACTCTTCTTCCAGCGCGAGGATCAGCCCTTGCGGACCGTCGTTGGCCACATCGACCGCATAGCCGGATTCTTCCAGGCCCTTCTTGAGGTAGGCCGCTGTTTTCAGCTCGTCCTCGATCACCAGGATGCGCATCGGTTGCTCCGCTTGGCGTTGACGGTGAAATCATACCGTCAAGCACTCGGGCGGGTGATTACGATCCGGTAATGTTGTTGCGCTCGCACGGCAGGCGCGGTGCGGCGCGCGTCGCCGACGAACTTCGCGGGGCCAGCGCCGCGCCGCCTTCCCGATGCGGCGCCACAGCACCGGCGTGCCGCGAGTCGTGCCGATCAGGTCGCGGACGTAGCACGCGCCGCGATGCGGCGTACCGGCGGCTTCGTTGCCGATGCGTCGCCGCGCGCTCGTGACAGAGCCGTGACCGCTATGCCCTATTCGACGTTGTCCGCCACATCGGTCATACGGATCATGTGCGGTTTGACGACGTCGTCCTCGTCGTCGCCGGTCTCCGTGGGCGGATGGATCAAGGCTTCGAGCCGCGCCTTGGTCGCCAGAAACTCGGGCGACGTGACCTGCGAATAGTCGCGCGGCCGCGGCACCGGCACTTCGATCAACTCCTGCACCTCGCCGGGATTCGCCTTCAGCACCAGGATGCGATCGGCGAGAAAGATCGCTTCGTCCAGATCGTGCGTGATGAACAGCACGGTCACGTCGATGTTGCGCCAGATATCGAGCAGGTGCGTCTGCATCTTCGCGCGCGTTTGCGCGTCGAGTGCGCCGAAGGGTTCGTCCATCAACAGAATGCGCGGCCGGTTCGCGAGCGCGCGGGCGATCGCCACGCGCTGTTTCATGCCGCCCGACAACTGATGCGGATAGGCATTGGCGAATTTCGTCAGACCGACCAGATCGAGCCATTGCAGCGCCTCGCGTTCCGCATGCAGGGTGCTGTGGCCGTTCATCTTCAGACCGAACATGACGTTCTTCTTGACCGTCAGCCACGGAAACAGCGTGTAGCCCTGAAACACCATGCCGCGGTCGGCGCCCGGCCCCTGCACCGGTTTGCCGTCGAGCAGGACGCTGCCGCTCGTCTGCGCTTCCAGGCCGGCGAGAATGCGGATCAGCGTGGACTTGCCGCAGCCCGACGGTCCGATCACGCAGACGAACTCGCGCCGGTGCGTCTTGAAGCTGATGCCGTCGAGCGCCGTGCACTCGCCTTGCGCTGCCTTGAAGCGCTTGCCGAGGTCGCGCACCTCCAGAATCACCTCGCGCGATTTCAAACGGTCGAAACGCTCGCGTACCGCTTCGGACTGGATCAGGTACGACGGAACGGGTTGCGGATTTAACATGATGGAATCCTTTGAAAGCGGTGCGATGCATGCAATGAGCCGTGGCACGAAGCCGTCCGCTACGCCTTGAGCGTGCGGTCCCACGGAAACAGCTTGCGGCCGAGATAGGCCAGCACGAGATCGGTGCCGAGGCCGATGATGCCGATCATCATGATCGCGGCGTACACGTTGTCGAAATGCTCGTAGCGCGCCTGCTGGGTGATGTACCAGGTGATGCCGGAACTGGTGCCGACCAGTTCCGCCACGATCAGATACGTCCAGGCCCAGCCGAGCAGAATGCGCTGGTCGCGGTACAGGTCCGGCAGGATGCCCGGAATCACTACATGGGTGAGCAGCTTGAGCTTCTTCGTGCCGAGCGTCATGGCGGCTTCGAACAGGCCGTATTCGAGCTTGCGGGTGGTGTTGGCCACGATCAGCACCTGCTGGAACAACGTGCCGATCACGATGATCGCGATCTTTGGGCCGTCGTAAATGCCGAGAATGGCCACCATCAGCGCACCGAACGCGGGCGCCGGCAAGTAACGGAAGAACTCGAAGAACGGCTCCTGCAAGCGCGCGATCGCGCTGTACGTGCCGCACACGATGCCGATGGGCACGCCGATCACCGACGACAGCACGAAGCCCCAGAAGATCACCTGAATGCTGTGCCACAGACTCTGATGCAGCCAGACGCCGTCGCGCGATGCAGGCGGCGTGGTGAACGCGGTGTAGAACGCGCGCAGCACTTCATGGGGTGCGGGCAGATACACCGGATTGACCGGCTCGCCGGCCGGCAAGGCCGCATGGGCGTCGCGCGCGTGGGCCAGTTCGTCGGCGAACACGTCTTTGTCGACACGCATGCCCGGCTGGAAATAGTCGACGCTGCCCGGGATGTCGATCAGCACCTGCGGATGCCAGATGAACGGCACGTAGCTGACCAGACACCAGACAAAGAGCGGCAACAGGAACGAGCCCGCCCCCAAGAACCATTTGCCGCGCGAGGAGAGTTCGCGGCGCACCGCGAACCATTCGGTTCTGTCAATGACGGCCATGTGATTCTCCGAGGCGAACGGCGGTTGCGTCGTATGCGGACCCTGAAGCGGCGGTCGTTTCGTCGAGCCACGCGCGCGCCAGATCGAGCAGCACCATGTCTTCGTGCGCGCGCGCGACGAAGGTCACGCCGAACGGCAAGCCCGCATGCCGGCCGACCGTGCAGACGCCGGCCGGCACCGCCAGCGCGGCCAGATCGAGCAGATTGACGAAGTTCGTGTAATAGCCGAAGCGCGAATTCACGCGGATCGGGTCCGCTTCCAGTTCGTCGACGGTGGCGGTGGTCGCCGAGGTCGGCGTGACGATGGCGTCGATCCGCTGCCAGACTTGCGCCGCCTGCATGCGCAGGAACGCGAGGCGGTCGAAGGCGGCGAACGCATCGGCCGCGCTCCAGCGCGCCGCGCCGCCGATGATCTCGCGGATCACCGGATGCAGCGCGTCGGGCTGCGTGTCGGCGAACTCGCGGATCGCCGCGAGCCGCTCCGCTACCCACGGCCCTTCGTAGAGCAGCCGCGCGGTCGCGAGGAACGGCTCGAAGTCGATCTCGACCAGTTCGGCGCCGGCTGCGCGCAGGCGCGTCAGCGCGGCATCGAAAGCGTGCGTGTACGAGGTGTCGCCGAAAAATTCGAGCTGGTTTGCGCGCGGCACGCCAAACCGCACACCGCGCAGCGACGGTTGCGCGCCAAGCTGCGCGGCGCCCGGCGGCGGCTGGAATTCGCGCGCGTACGGATCACTCGGCGCCACGCCGCGCGCGGCGTCGAACACGCACTGCGCGTCGTCCGCCGAGCGCGCGAAGATCGACACACAGTCGAGCGATTTGCAAGCCGGCACCACGCCGAGCGTGCTCAGCACGCCCTTGGTCGGCTTCAGTCCGAGCAGGCCGTGGAATGCCGCGGGCACGCGTCCGGATCCGGCCGTATCGGTGCCCAGCGAAAACGCCGCCAATCCGAGCGCGACCGATACCGCCGAACCGGAACTCGATCCGCCCGATGCGTAGCGCGGATCGAGCGCGTTGCGGCAGGCACCGTGCGGCGAGCGCTGACCGGACAAACCCGTGGCGAACTGGTCCAGGTTGGTCTTGCCGATCGGAATCGCACCGGCCGCGATCAAGCGCGCGACTACGGGCGCGCTGGCCTCAGGCGTGTACGCATAAGCGGGGCACGCGGCGGTGGTCGGAATGCCGGCCAGGTCGATATTGTCCTTGATGGCGAACGGCACGCCGTAGAGCGGCAACGTGTCGATGTCGCGACCTTCGAGCGCGTCGGCGTAACGCATCATCTCGTTGCGGCTCAACGGGCGGATCCATGCGTGATGCGGATCGTCGCCCGAAGTACGCGCGGCGACGGCTTCAACCAGTTGCGCCGGCGTGAGGCTGCCGGCGCGGTAGCGCGCCCGCAGCGCTTCGATCGACATGGACTGGAACAGATCGTCGTGGGATTTCATTTGCACGTAGCCTCCTCGGTGGCGTCGGCTGCAATGCCGGCGCGCATCACCATCAATCGCTGACCCGCGACGACCGCCGCGCCTTCCGCGCAATCGATCGTTTCGATCACGCCGTCGCCGCTCGCGGTGACGGAGATTTCCATCTTCATCGACTCGACGATCGCGAGCACCTGGCCGTCGCCGACCCGTTCGCCCTCCTTGACGAGCAGCTTCCACACGCTGCCCGACACGTCGGCGACGATACCTTGCTGGCCAGTCGCGAGCGCGTCGTTTGCCGAGTTGCCGCCAGCGGCTGCATCGCCATCCGTTTCGCCGACGTACGCGGCATGTCCGGCCGCGTCCCAGCGCTCACGTTCCGCGTCGAACGCGGCTTGCTGAGTGCTTTTGAACGCGGCAATCGAATCGGCTTCATCCTTCAGGAAACGGTTGTACGCGCCGAGGTCGAATACGGACTCCTCGATCTTCAGGCTCGCGCGGCCCGCGATGAAATCCGTACGCAGTTCGGCCAGTTCGGCCTCGCTGACTTCGTAGAAACGGATCTCATCGAAAAAGCGCAGCAGCCAGGGCTTGCCCGCTTCGAACTCGCGCGTCGTGCGATAGCGGTTCCACATCTGCACGGTGCGGCCGACGAACTGATAACCGCCCGGCCCTTCCATGCCGTACACGCACAGATACGCACCGCCGATGCCCACCGCGTTCTCCGGCGTCCACGTGCGCGCCGGGTTGTACTTGGTCGTGACGAGCCGGTGACGCGGGTCGAGCGGCGTCGCGACCGGCGCGCCGAGGTACACGTCGCCCAGGCCCATGACGAGGTAGCGCGCGTCGAACACGATGCGTTTCACGTCGTCGATGCTATTCAGCCCGTTGATGCGGCGGATGAACTCGATATTGCTCGGGCACCACGGCGCGTCGGGACGCACGGATTGCATGTAACGCTCGATCGCGATGCGCGTCGACGGATCGTCCCACGAAAGCGGCAGATGCACGATGCGGTTCGGCACGCGCATCGCGTCCACCGCGGGCAGTTCGCGTTCGGCTTGCTGCAGATGCGCGAGCAACGTGTCGTGCGACAGCACGCGGTGATCGAAATGTACCTGCAGCGACCGAATGCCCGGCGTCAGATCGATAATGCCCGGCAAGCGGTGCGCGTCGAGCCAGTTCATCAACGCATGCACGCGAAAACGCAGGTTCAGGTCGAGCACCAGCGGACCGTATTCGATCAGCACGTTCTGATCGCCAGAGCGGCGATAGACCACGCCGGTGCCCTCGCCCGCCGTCGGGTCGCGGTAGAGGATGCAATCGTGAGCCGCCGCTTCGCCGGCCTCCATAGCGTACTTGGGCGAGGCAAGCACCGCTTTGACCGGCATCCGTTCGAAGCGCACCGTATCGCCTGGTCGCAGTTGACCGAGTTTCCACAACTCCTCGCCCACCACCGTGACCGGACACACGAAACCGCCGAGGCTCGGACCATCAGGCCCAAGGATCACAGGCATGTCGCCGGTGAAATCCACCGCGCCGACCGCATACGCGTTGTCGTGAATATTCGATGGATGCAGCCCCGCCTCGCCGCCGTCCGTGCGCGCCCATTGGGGCTTTGGGCCGATCAGGCGCACACCCGTGCGGCTGGAGTTGTAATGCACCGTCCAGCGCGTGCCGTAGAGCATGGCGATGTCGTCGGGCGTGAAAAAGTCGGGCGCGCCGTGCGGGCCGTCGAGCACGCCGAGCGTCCAGTCGTGCGTCAGGACCGGCACGCGCGCTTTATCCAGTTGCGCGCCTGCTGCGCCGCTGCCCGCGTCGTCGGTGAGATGCAGCACGTCGCCCTTGCGCAGCGCGCGCCCCGCGTGGCCGCCGAACTGACCGAGCGTGAAGGTCGCCTTGCTGCCCAGATAGTCCGGCACCTGCAGGCCGCCCTTCAGCGCGAGACATGCGCGCATGCCGGCGCCCGTCACGCCGCCGAGCTTGAGCACGGCGCCCGCCGGCGCGCGCGTGACCTGCCAGAGCGTCACCGGCGCGCCGTCGAGCGTGGCGGCGAGTGGCGCGCCGCCGAGCACGAAAAGCGTCGCGGTATTGAAGCGCAGCGTGGCGCCGACCATCGCGCATTCGAGCCCCGCGGCGTCGGCGGGATTGCCGAGCAGTTCGTTGGCGAGACGGAACGACAGATCGTCCATCGGGCCCGACGGCGGCACGCCGATATCCCAATATCCGGTGCGTCCCGGCGTCTGCTGTACGGTGGTCTGCACGCCGCCGTCGAGCACGTCGACCGTATGCGGCGCGAACATGAAGCGTCCGAGGAACGCGGTGGTCTGCTCACCGCGCGCGAACGTCGCCGAGCCGGCAATGGCGCGCAGATAGTCGAGGTTGGTCTCGATGCCATACAACTGCGTTTGTTCCAGCGCGGCGCGCAGCGCGGCGAGCGCGGCTTCGCGCGTTTCGCCTTTGACGATCAGCTTGGCTAGCAACGGGTCGTAGAACGCGCTGACTTCCGTGCCGGAATCGACCCAGGTATCGACGCGCGCATCGGCGGCGAACGCGACATGCGTGAGGACGCCCGCACTCGGTTGAAACTGTTTGTGCGGGTCTTCCGCGTACAGCCGCACCTGGATGCTCGCGCCTTGCGGCACGGGCGCCAGCGTATCGAGCGGCGCAAGCTCGCCCTCGGCTTCACGAATCATCCACTCGACGAGATCGATACCCGTGACTTCTTCCGTCACGCAGTGCTCGACCTGCAATCGCGTGTTCACTTCGAGGAAATAGAAACGGCGCGTGTCGGCATCGAAAACAAACTCCACGGTGCCCGCGGACTTGTACTTCACGGCTTGAGCGAGACGCACGGCGCTCGCATGCAGCGCGCTGCGTTCCGCGTGCGTCAGGCCGGGCGCGGGCGTCTCCTCGATCACCTTCTGGTTGCGCCGCTGCACCGAACAATCGCGTTCGCCGAGCGAGATCACGCCGCCTTTGCCGTCGCCAAAAACCTGCACTTCGATATGGCGCGCGTTTTCCACGAACTTCTCGACGTAGACGCCCGCGTTGGCAAAATTCGCTTCGCCGAGCCGGGCGACCGATGCGAACACGCCTTCAAGTTGCGCGGCGTCGCGGCACAGCGACATGCCGATTCCGCCGCCGCCCGCGGTGCTTTTCAGCATCACCGGATAGCCGATCGACTCCGCCTCGCGCAACGCCGCGCTGACGTCGGGCAGCAAGCCGGTGCCGGGCAGCAAGGCGACGTCGTTGGCTTGCGCGAGTTCGCGCGCCGTGTGTTTCAGGCCGAACTCGCGCATGTGCTGCGGCGTGGGGCCGATGAAGCGAATCCCCGCGTCGTCGCAAGCTTGCGCGAAGGCCGCGTTTTCGGACAGGAAACCGTAGCCGGGATGCACGGCGTCGGCGCCGCACGCACGCGCCGCCTCGAGAATCGCCGCGCTGTTCAGATAGCTCTGCGACGCGAGCGCCGGGCCGATGCACACGGCTTCGTCGGCGAGCATCACATGCATGGCGTGGCGGTCGGCTTCGGAATACACCGCGACCGACGCGATGCCCAGCCGCTTGAGCGTGCGAATTACGCGGCAGGCAATCTCGCCGCGATTGGCGATCAGGACTTTGCGGAATCTCATTGGGCATCCCATATCGTCAGTCGCACGGGCGTCGGGTTGTAGCCGTTGCACGGATTGTTCAATTGCGGGCAATTCGAAATCAGCACCGTGACATCCATCTCGGCGCGCATCTCGACATATTTGCCCGGCGCGGAGATGCCGTCCTCGAAGGTCAGTTTGCCGAACGGCGTGACCGGCACGTTCATGAAGAAGTTGATGTTGCTGACGATGTCGCGCTTGCCGAGTTGCGTGCCCACACCGCACGTGCAATGCGTGAGCGCATGCAGGAAGCTGTCGCGGCAACTATGCATATGGCGCTTGTCGAGCGCATAACGCACGGTGTTGCTCTCGGCCGCGCAAGCACCGCCGAGTGTGTCGTGGCGCCCGCACGTGTCGGCCACGATGCTCAGCATCGGCTTGCCGAGGTTCGACATCAGCGTGCTGCCGGCGGACAGATAGAGATTGCGTTGCGCGCGGATCGTGTCCTGCGCGCTGTAGCGTTCGAGCGAATCGGCGCTGTTGTAGAACAGTGTGTCGACCGCCTGATTGCCTTCCAGGTCGAGAATGCGGAACACCTGGCCGCGCTTGACTTCATGCAGCCACGGTTCGCCGGAGGGCAATGTGAGGTCGTAGACCGCGTGACGGAGTTCGAGCTTGCTTTCGATGATAGGCATCGCGGGTCTCCTTAAACGAACAGACGGTCGGTGTTGACGAAGCCGCGGCCGTTCTCCGGGCACGCCGAGCGGCACGGATCGTCGGCCGGCACGCAAGCGTCGGCCGCATACGCGCGGTACGCGATCAGCTTGACGGGCCGAGGCTCGTATTCGGATGAAGGGTCGAGCGGATGCGGTGCGGTCGAAAACACGGCGAGCGTGTCCATTTCGAAGCGCAGATCGAACGCGGCGCCCGCCGGCGAATGGCCCGCTACGAAGCTGAGCGCGCCGTCCTCGCCGATCGCGAGTTTGCTGAAGAAGTTGATATTGGCGACGAGGTCACGTGTGCCGAGCCCGTGCTTCGCCAATTCGAGCAGCAGGCTGTCGCGGCCGTTGCGGATCATGGCATTGCGATGCTGCTGATAGCGGGCCTCGCCGTATTTCGCGGCGACCAGTTCCGCGTCGCCGACGCCGCCGAGCGGATCGTGCCAGCCGAGCGTGTCGGCGATGATCGAGGCCAGCACGCGGCCCATGTCCGAGTAGAGCACGTGGCCGCGCGTCAGATGCGCGGTGTGCTGCGCCTTCAGCGTATCGGCCATGTTGTAGCGTTCGAGCGGTGCGTCGTGCCGGTAGAACACGGCGGCCAGATTCGCGCCGCCTTCGCTATCGACGACGCGCAACGCCATGCCACGGCGGAGCACGCCGGACCAGTGCGTGCCGGCGGGAATCACCGTTTCCCACGCCACGTGCGGGATCGGTGCGAGATCGACAGAGGATTGCGTCGACATGGAGGCTCCAGGTATCGGTTGGGAATAAGCATGAGAGGGCGATTGACCGACATCGCGACCTCCCGGGCTTTTATCCCTCCGTGGAGCCTCGCCGGCGCCTTGAAAGAAGGTGAACGGCAAGACCGGATTGCTCTCGGACCAGACATCGTGCGCATTGAGACGCGCACAACCGGAACCCTAGCGATCCTGAAGATGATGCAAATTACTTCGCACCTCTCGCTGCGTAGCTAAGCGAGTTGTGTGCCAGGGTTGTGGTGAACATGCGGCAAGTGTCACGTGGCAAGGGATTGGATGCGATGCGCGTGGCCGGCTGGCATAGTTGGGCCGATCGCTCGCGCACCAGCGGCGTTTGTGAGTCCGCACCAGATGGATGCGCCGGGCACCACGATTGGGCTCGAACCGGGCGTGCGCAACGGCGGCAGATGGCTCCGAGCGATGGCATGGTGTGTGCGTATCAATGCGTCACGTCCACTCCCTTCCCTACACGACCATGCCGACGCTCGCTACCATTCGACGCGCGCTTTACACCTTGATGTCGGCACGTTTCATCGAGTTGCAAAAGCAACAGCGCCGCTCATAACTGGAGCGGCGTTGTTGTCGTGATGCTGCGCATCCAGTTATTTTCTCGTCGATCACAGTGCGTGTTCGCTCGGCCTCACGTGTCCAGCTCCGCGCTCGCATAGCGCGCCTGTTGGCCGAAGCTTGCCAACGCTTTCGAACCATCGGGCAACAGGAGTTCTCCACGTTCGAGACGTTCCTTCAGATAAGTAAAGCTCTGCGCCGTCTGCGCGAACAGATGGTCGCCCGCCGAGACGGGCGGGTATTTCGCCACCGCTTCGGTCGTCGCGAATTGCAGCAGCGGTGCGACGACCGTGTGATAGTCGCAGGCAAAGAAGAGCGGAAACGAGTAGCGCTCTTCCCTCACCTTGCGCACGCGATGCGACGTCGCGACATAGGTGCCGCCCGTCCACACTTCCAGCATGTCGCCGATGTTCACGACGAATGCGTTCTCGACCGGCGGCGCATCGATCCACTCGCCCTCGCCGTTCATCACTTCGAGTCCTGGCGCGGTCGGCAGCAGGATCGTGAAGCACTCGTAGTCGGTATGCGCGCCGATGCCGGGCCGGTCTTCCGCCGACGGATCGAGCGGATAGTGGATCAGACGCAACTGGCTCGGTGGCTTGCGCAGATACTGCTCGAAGTGCTGTTCAGGCAAGCCGAGCGCAAGCGAAAAACCTCGAAACAGGGCGCGGCCGAGTTCGAACGCCGCTTCGTAATAGCCGCCCACCGCTTCGCGAAAACCCGCTTGTGCCGGCCAACTATTCGGGCCGAGCATCGGCGTGCCGGCACGCACGTCGGGATCGTCGGCGGGCAGTTCGCGGCCGGTGTCGAAGGCTTCCTTCCTGTCGCGTTTGCCGCCCGCGAAGACTTCCTCGCCTTCGGGCACGTAGCCGCGATGCGCCGTCGACTTGCCGATGTAGTAGCGCATCTTCCATTCGTGTTCGGCTGCGAAGAAGCGTTTGGCCTGCTCGATCAACGCGCTTTGTTGCGCGCGTGACACCTGGTGGCCGGTGACATAGAAGAAGCCGGCCTCGCGTGCCGCGCGATCGAGTTCGCGTGCGGTGGCGAGCCGCTGGGCGTGGTCATCGCTGAACAGGCCGCTCACGTCGACGATGGGTAGTTGCTGAAAGCTCGTATGGGTTGGGTTCATGAGAGGTGCCTAGACAAGCTGCGTGATGGTTTGAGATTGCGTTCGCTCTTTTTGCCCGCCGCGCCCTGCGCTGTCGGCGAGAAACGCAGCCAGATGGCGCCGTTCCTCGCGCCCCATCCATGTATTGATCTCCCACAGATCGGCCACCGGCGCGTTCGTAAACGGCAGCGTATGCAGATAGCCGTCGGGGCCGAACTCCGGTGTCATCGTCGTGACGGTGTAGCCCTGCTTGATCTGCGCGCCCCATAGCGCTTCCCAGATCCGCTGATGCGAGGCAAGGCAGTCCGCATATTCGGGCGCCGCGGGGTGCGGCACCTGCGGACCTTGCGGATAGCCGACACGCCCATGCAGATGATGCGCATGCGGCGCCAGTTCGAGGATCGTGTCCCACTCGCTGTCGAGCAGCCGCTCGCATACCGAGACCCAATGGCTGAAGTCGCAGGTTAGCTTGAGCGTCGGCACGGCACGCGCGACGTCGCGGGTGATCCAGGGGTTGAAGAACGAGCGCCCGCGATGCGTTTCGAAGCTGCACGTCACGTCGTGCTTCGCCGCGATCTCCACCGCGCGCGCGAAGAAGTCCACCTGGGTTGCCGCCGGCCAAGCATCGCAACCGGCCATCACGTTGAAGAAGCGCGGCTCGAGCGGCTTGCCCCACACGATCTTCTCCTCGAAGTCCCGCAGATGATCGGCCGGCGTCGCCGAGCGCTCCGGCACATAGCTGCCGGCCGTCGTAATCTCCGCGATGAAACCCAGGCCTTCGTCGGCAATCGCCTGCGCAAACGCGTCGCGCGCCGCGCCGCCGGCCGGCACCGGCGCTTCGATACCATCGAAGCCTGCCGCCTGCACGAGCGGCGCGGCATCGCGAGGACCGCCGTCGAATCCCCAGAACGTCTTGAACAATTCGAATTTCATCGCCACTCCATTTACATGCAAATTTGCATGCAATAGTACACATGAAAAGCACGGGTCAATAAACTATCCATACAGAGTCGCGCATTATTTTCGCGCCCGATTTCCGGCTCAATTAGCACTTAAACTGTGCAGCCCTCCTCCTCGTGGTGAATCGATGAAGAAGAAAATTGCGCGTACCAAGGGGCAAGCCGTCGCGCGCGCCATTCTCGACATGGACTGGCAGTGGTCGGCGCATTTCGGCGATCTCGGCCTGAACGACCTGAACTACAGCGACCTGTTCTGCCGCATGTGGGTGGACCGGGACGACTACTTTGCCAAGACCGCGCTCTACGAATTCATGCCGGGCGTGAGCCGCCGCACCGCCGTGCGGTACGTGCAGGAGCTGATCGACAGCGGCTGGCTGCTGGAAACGAGTTCCGCCGAGGATCGCCGCATCAAGCAGGTGAGCCTCGCGGCGTCGATAGAGGAACGCCTGGAGCAGTTTCTTGCCTATGTGCATCAACGGTTTGCGGCGCTGGACTGACGGCGCGCGCGCAGTGTACTTGCGCTCGAGCACTCGCAACGGTCTGGACGGCGCGACCCGCTGGCATATTTCTCGCTAGATAACTCACCGAGAGGTGCGGCAGCGTCGCATCTTAGGGATGCTAGGGTTCCGGTTCGCGAGAATGTCTGGTCCGAGAGCAGCCCGGTGCGCCGGCGGTTCGGTTGCGAGTTTTCACTGCAAGCACGAACCGCCTGCCGCACTACACGGCGGGACAAAAGCCCGGGAGATTGGCGATAGCAATGTCTATCGTGCCTCTCCGTGGCCGGTGTTTGTCTCCCGCAGTTTCCGCGCTTTGTCGTTCGTGCTCTGTCTTCGTTCTCTTGCGGGAACCGGTCATGTTGTTTCATCGCGCAGTCGCCGCGCGATCCAACTCAACAATCGCAATTGACCGGTCTCCTGGAGAAAACGATGAAACGCTTCGAATCCGTCCTGACGTCTCGCACCTCGCGCACTTCCCGCGCTTCCGGCACTTCGCTCGCCTCGCCTGCCCGCATCGCCGCGGCCCTGCGCACGCGTGGCGCCCTCGCTGTAGCCGCCGCCGCGCTCGCTATCGGTCTTGCCGCGGGTCCTGCCGCCAGCCCGGCGCAGGCCGCGGCCGCACCGCTCGCCATCGGCTATAGCGACTGGCCCGGCTTCGTCGCTTTCCAGATCGCCATCGAAAAAGGCTGGTTCAAGGAAGCCGGCGTCGACGTCAATTTTCAATGGTTCGACTACTCCGCGTCGCTCGATGCATTTTCCGCCGGCAAACTCGACGCGGTCGGCGCGACCAACGGCGACGCGCTCGTGACCGGCGCAAGCGGCGCGAAGAACGTGATGATCCTGCTCACCGACTATTCGAGCGGCAACGACATGATCGTCGCCAAGCCGCCGGTGCGCACGGTGGAAGGACTGAAGGGCAAGAAGGTCGGCGTCGAAATGGGCCTCGTCGATCACCTGCTGCTCGACACCGCACTCGAAAAACATGCGCTGAAGGAATCGGATCTCACCCTCGTCAATGCGAAGACCAACGAATTGCCGCAAGTGCTCGCCTCATCCGGCGACGTCGCCGCCGTCGGCGCATGGCAGCCGAACGCGGGCGAAGCGCTCAAGCGCGTGCCCGGCTCGCGGCCGATTTTCACCTCCGCCGACGCCCCCGGCCTGATCTACGACGCGATCACGGTCAATCCCGTCAGCCTGCAATCGCGCAAGGCCGATTGGGCCAAGGTGATCAAGGTCTGGTATCGCTGCGTAGCCTATATCAACGATCCGAAGACGCAGCCGGACGCGGTCAAGATCATGTCCGCGCGGGTCGGTCTCACGCCGGCGCAGTACCTGCCCTTGCTGAAAGGCACACATCTGCTCGACGCCGCGGCGGCGAAAAAGGCCTTTACCAAGGGTGACGGCCTCGACTCCGTGTACGGTTCGAGCGTGAACGCCGACAAGTTCAACGTGCGCAATGCCGTGTACAAACAGTCGCAGAACGTGAGCGCCTATATCGATCCGACGCTTGCCAACGCGCAGTAAGCGGCCCGCGAGGCGCCGCAATCGCAACCGCTAAAAAGCCCGCGGACCCGAAACTGTTATTCTTGCGTCTCTCCCGACCGTCAACTGGTCGCCTGCCGCCTTCGGGCGGCACTCCAAGCGGCGCTTTGCGCCCGACTTCCGAGAGACAGGAATTTGCATGTTCGGTTTTCTGCGCGGCTATTTTTCCAATGACCTGGCAATCGACCTCGGCACGTCGAACACCCTGATTTACATGCGCGGCAAGGGCATCGTGCTCGACGAACCCTCGGTGGTGTCGATTCGCCAGGAAGGCGGTCCGAATGGCAAGAAGATCATTCTGGCTGTCGGCAAGGAAGCAAAACAGATGCTCGGCAAGGTGCCGGGCAATATCGAGGCGATCCGCCCGATGAAGGACGGCGTGATCGCCGACTTCAACATCACCCAGCAGATGATCAAGCGCTTCATTCAGATGGCGCACGAGTCGCGTATGTTCGCGCCGTCGCCGCGCATCATCATCTGCGTGCCGTGCGGTTCGACCCAGGTGGAGCGGCGCGCCATCAAGGAAGCCGCGCACAGTGCCGGCGCCTCGCAGGTCTATCTGATCGAAGAGCCGATGGCCGCGGCGACCGGCGCGGGCTTGCCGGTGTCGGACCCGACCGGTTCGATGGTCGTCGACATCGGCGGCGGCACGACCGAAGTGGGCGTGATCTCGCTCGGCGGCATCGTCTATAAAGGCTCGGTGCGCGTGGGCGGCGACAAGTTCGACGACGCCATCGTCAACTACATTCGCCGCAACTACGGCATGCTGATCGGCGAGCAAACCGCCGAAGCGATCAAGAAGGAAATCGGCTCCGCGTTTCCGGGCTCCGAGGTCAAGGAGATGGAAGTCAAGGGCCGCAATATGTCCGAAGGGATTCCGCGCAGTTTCACGGTGTCGAGCAACGAAATTCTCGAAGCGCTGACCGATCCGCTCAATCAGATCGTCTCGGCCGTGAAGATCGCGCTGGAACAAACGCCGCCGGAACTGGGTGCGGATATCGCGGAGCGCGGCATCATGCTGGCGGGCGGCGGCGCGCTGCTGCGCGATCTGGACCGGTTGCTCGCTGAGGAAACCGGCTTGCCGGTGTTCGTCGCCGAAGCGCCGCTTACGTGCGTGGTGCGCGGCTCGGGGATGGCGCTCGAACGCATCGACAAGTTCGGCGGCGCGTTCTCTTACGATTAAGCCTTGGAGTGGATCGAGCCGCTCAGGAGACGAACGGCAGCTTGCTATCGCGCGCCGCCGCGAGCATCGACAGTGTGATCTTGCGCACTTCCAGCTTGCTCTGCGTGATATGCGCGCGCAGCAGAATGATCGCCTCGGTCAGGCGGTTGCGTTCGATCAGGTTGAGCATGGTGGAATGCTCGTCGTAAGTGGCGCTGGTGCGGTGCGGTTTCAGAAAATCGAGCCGCCGCACGATGCGGATGCGCTCGGTCACTTCGTTATGCACGCGCAGCATTTCCATATTGCCCGTGGCGGCGACGAGTTGCCGGTGAAAGTTTTCGTCCATGCCGAACATTTTCACTGGATCGCTCTCGCGCAACTCGGGCGCCACGCACCAGACCGCCTTCAATTCCTCGACGGCCGCATGCGCGGCGTCACCGCCCGCGCCCAGCCGCTCCACCGCCGCGACTTCCAGCACGATACGCAAATCGTAGAGTTGATCGAGCTGATCGAAGTTGATCGGCGAGACTTTCCAGCCGCGCCGGAAGCCAACTTCCAGGTAGCCTTCGCGTTGCAGACGGAACAGGCCGTCGCGCATCGGCGTGCGTGACACGCCGTAGTGTTGCGCGATGCCGTTTTCGGAAAAGCGATCGCCGGGAAACAGGCGAAAGCTGAAGATATCGGTCTTGAGCTGCTGGTACACCTGCTCGGCAAGCGGATTGGCCGCGGCCGGCGTGGCAGGCGTCTCCTGCATGCCGGATGCGGCTGGCGTCTCCAGCAGATTCGTCGGGTCGTCGTTCATGATGCCAGGGTCCCTTTTTTCTTATTATCGGCGTTTCATGGGCCGGCCGGAGAATTGATCAGGCTCACGTGCGCGGCGACGATCTTCCAGCCTTCATCGGGACTGAGTCTCGCCCAGGTTTGCATCTGGCGGCCGAGCAGATGCGTGGCGTCGCTGGTGAACTCGGTGCTGACGGTGGCGAAGTCCGTTCCGAAGGTCGTCACCACGGTGCGATGCAGTTTGCGCGACTTCGGCACCGGCTCGCAGTGCTCGCGCCACGCACGGATCGCCTCGCCACCGTGCTGCATTTCAGCGATGCCGTAGCGCACGGTTTCCGGCGTGTGCCAGAACAGCGCGTTCATCGCCGCGACGTCGTTATCGACCAGCGCGCGCTCGTATTCGATGAACGCCGCGTGGACCTGTGCCACGATTTCGGACTGGTTTATTTCCATGCCTGGGTCGTCTCGCCGGTTTTGATCAATGAAGCAAAGGGCGCGGTCCAGCCGACAATGCCGCCCTGCGAGCGCACCATCTCGAGCGTCGCCTGTTTGAAGGCGGGGAAATAGCTCGCGGTGGCGTCCTCGATCAGCAGGCTGTCGTAGCCTCGGTCGTTGGCTTCGCGCATCGACGTTTGCACGCACACTTCGGTGGTCACGCCGGCGAACACCAGATGCGTGACGCCGCGCATCGCGAGTTCTTCGCCGAGGCGGGTCGCATGGAACGCGCCTTTGCCGGGTTTGTCGATCACCAGTTCGCCGGCAAGCGGCGCGAGCGGTTCGATGATCGCATTGCCGGGCTCGCCGCGAATCAGAATGCGGCCCATCGGCCCGGCGTCGCCGATGCGCGCATTCGGCGCGCCGCGCAGACGTTTGGCCGGCGGACAGTCGGACAGATCTGGAGCGTGCGATTCACGCGTATGCACGACGAACCAGTGGTGCTTGCGCGCGAAGGCGAGCAACGCGGCTACTGTCGGCACGATGTCCGCGAGCAGCGAAACGTCGTTGCCGAGCGATTCGCCGAAGCCGCCCGGCTCGATGAAATCGCGCTGCATGTCGATCACGACCAGCGCGGTTTTCGCGGAGTCGATGCTGAACGGGCCGGGTTGGGCGTCGATGGTCAGCGTGTTAGTCGGTGTCATCCAATGGCTTCCCTGAGTTTTTCGGCGGGCGCGGCGGGTTGCATCGGCGTGTCGCCGTGGCCGGCCATATGCTGGCCGAGCACCGTGCGATCCGCGTGTGCCGCCGGGGTTTCGTACACCAGCTCGCCCTCGGCGATCACCATGATGCGGTCAGCGAGTTCGAGCAGTTCGTCGAGGTCTTCGCTGACCAGCAGCACGGCCGCGCCCGCATCGCGCGCGGCCATCAGACGCGCATGGATATCGGCCACGGATGCGAAGTCGAGACCGAACACGGGATTGGCGACGATCAGCACATCCACCGGCTGTCCGAGTTCGCGCGCCAGCACCGCGCGTTGCACGTTGCCGCCCGAGAGCGTACCGATCGCGCGCTCCGGCACCGGCGGGCGCACGTTGAATTCGCCGATCAACTGCGTAGCACGCGCGCGCATGGCGCGGCGATCGAGCCACCAGCCGCCGCGCCGCAACGGCTCACGGTCGAAGTCGCGCAGCGCGAGATTCTGCGCCACGCTCATGGCGCCGACGCAGGCGTTTTTCAGCGGCTCTTCGGGGATCGCGAAGACCCGCCGTTGCGTCATCTGCTCGCGCGTCGCCTGGTACGGCTTGCCGGCCACCCGCATGTCGCCGGTTTTAACGCGACGCTGGCCGACCAGTGCTTCCACCAGTTCCTTTTGACCGTTACCGGAGACGCCCGCAAGCCCGAGGATTTCGCCCGCGCGCACGGAGAGCGTCGCGTGCTTCACCGCCGTGTGGCCGCGATCGTCTTCCACGGATACATCGCGTAGGGCAAGGCGCACCTGGGCCGATTCAGCGAGCGGTTTGCGCTGGACGCGCTCCTCTGTCACCGCGGCCATGACCGGCGCATCGCTCGTTGCCACCGTGCCCATCATCCATGCGGCGAGTTCGTCGCGGCTGGTGTTCGCCACCGCGCTGGTGCCGACCTGGCGCCCCTTGCGCAACACGGTGACGTCGTCCGCGTAGGCCATCACTTCGCGGAACTTGTGCGTGATCATCAGCACAGTCAGCTCGCCGCGTGTGGTCAGCTCGCGCATCAGGCCGAGGACTTCGTCGGCTTCCTGCGGCGTCAGCACGGAAGTCGGTTCGTCGAGTATCAGGAAGCGTTGCCGCAAGTAGAGTTGCTTGAGGATTTCGAGCTTCTGCTTTTCACCCGCGGCAAGTGCCGCAACCGGCGCGTCGAGCGGCAAGCGGAACGGCATGCGCTGCATGAACGCCAGCAGCGCGGCGCGTTCCGCTTTCCAGTCGATTTTCCACGGCATCCGGCCGCGCGCAAGCAGCAGGTTTTCTTCCACAGACAACCCCGAGGCCAGCGTGAAATGCTGATACACCATGCCGATGCCGAGCGCTTGTGCATCACGCGGCGAGTGGATATGCACTTCGCGGCCGTCGGCGGCGATCTGTCCGTCGTCGAGCACGCCGTAGCCGACCAGGCCCTTCACGAGCGTGCTCTTGCCCGCGCCGTTCTCGCCGAGCAGCGCGTGGATCGTGCCGGCCTCGACCTTGATCGAAACGTCGTCCAGCGCGCGAAACGCGCCGAACGATTTGCTCGCATGCATGACTTCAACACCGAGAGCTTGCCGTACGGTCGACATGATCATCCACCTAGCGTTAGCAGCAAAGCGCCGGAGTCCGACACCGTGCCGAACACGCCGCCTTGCATCGTGATCATGTGCAAGGCGGCGTCGTGATTGCTTTTGTCGGTCGCGCCGCAGCAGTCGGCGAGCACCGTGCATTCGAAACCGCGGTCGTTGGCTTCGCGCATTGTCGTGTGCACGCAGACGTCGGTCGTGATACCGGTCAGAATCAGATTCTCGATGCCGCGCGTGCGCAGGATCAGTTCGAGATCGGTCGCGCAGAACGAGCCCTTGCCGGGCTTGTCGATCACGATCTCGCCCGCGAGCGGCTTCAGTTCGTCGATGATGTCCCAGCCCGGTTCACCGCGCACGAGGATCTTGCCGCACGGACCGTCGTCGCCGATGCCCACGCCGTCGGTGCCCGCGCGACGGCTGCGCCAGCGCTTGTTGGCGGGCAGATCGGAGAGATCGGGACGATGGCCTTCGCGCGTGTGAATGATCGTTAAGCCCTGCTCGCGCATCGTCTTCAGCACGCGTTTGATCGGCTCGATCGGCGCGCGCGTGAGCGAGAGATCGTAGCCCATCTTGTCGACATAGCCGCCGTGGCCGCAGAAATCCGTCTGCATGTCGATGATCACGAGCGCGGTGTTCTCCGGGCGCAGGTTGCCGTCGTAGGGCCACGGGTAGGGTCTCGCTTCAATGAATCGGGTCATGGTCTACGTGTCCTGAGTTAGGTTCGAGAGAATCGGCAAATTCCGCGATCGTGTCGGCATGTCAGCGCGTCAGGCTCAGCTCACCAGGCGCGCCCGCCAGCGTGCGATCCGGACGGCAGTTGATGATCATGATCACGAGCGTCAACACATACGGCGCGGCGTTATAGAGGTAGTAGCCGCTCGTCACGCCGATAGCCTGCAACGCCGGGCCGAGCGCGCCCGCGGCGCCGAACAGCAACGCGGCCCATAGGCAGCGCAACGGCTGCCAGCGCGCGAAGATCACCAGCGCGACGGCCATCAACCCCTGACCGCTGGAGAGCCCTTCGTTCCAGCTCCCCGGATACACGAGCGACAGATAAGCACCGCCCACGCCCGCGAACACGCCGCCCACCGCAGTCGCCGCGATCCGCACACGCGTGAGCGGATAGCCCATCGCCCGCGCCGTTTCCGCGTGGTCGCCGACGAGCCGCAGCACCATGCCCCAGCGCGTATTGCGCAAGCCCCATTGCAGAACGAACGCGAGCGCCACGCCGATCACGAACAGCAGGTTCAGATGCAGTGCGTTATGCAATTGCGGCGACGAACTCCACGCGCCGAGGTCGATGAACGGCAGCATCGGCGCTTGAGGTTCGATAAACGGTTTGCCGAGATAGAACGCGAGGCCGGTGCCGAGCAGCATCAACGCGATACCGAAGGCGATATCCGACACGCGCGGCAACGAGCACACGAGACCGTGCAGGCAACCGAGCAGCAAGCCGACCGAACCCGCGGCAAGCACGCCGATCCACGGCGAGCCGCTCAGAAAGGCGCCCGCATAACCGCTCATCGCGCCGGACACGAGAATGCCTTCCAGGCCGAGATTCACGCGGCCGCCCTTCTCGGTCAGACACTCGCCGAGACTGACGAACAGATAAGGCGTGCTGACGCGGATCGCTCCGGCGAACAGAGACAGCAACAGAATGACGATGGGCGAGTGCATATCAGGCATGGGTCTGCTCCAGTTGCACGGGAAGATCGGTCTGCGCAATGGCATGCAACTTCACGCGCCATGCGGCGATGCGGCCGCCGAGCGCTTCCCACGCGAGCAGGTTGGCGAACAGCAGCCCTTGAAGGACGAGCGTGGTGGCGTCGGGCAGATCGAGGCGCCGTTGCAGCAGACTGCCGCTCGCCTCGATGCCGCCGATCATCAACGCGCACGCGATGATCGCAAGCGGGTTCTGGCGCGCCGCGAAGGCGACGAGAATGCCCGCGTAACCGTAGCCCGCGAGCAGCGACGCGTTCGCGCTGCCCTGCACCGCTGCCACTTCGAACATGCCGCCGAGGCCGGCTGCGGCGCCGCCCAGCACGCACGCCGTGAGCGCGAGCATATTGACCGGCAAGCCGACCAGACGCGCCGCGCGATTGCTGCCGCCCACCACGCGCATCGCAAACCCTTTGGTGCTGAACTTCACGAACACCCACGCCGCGATGCATGCAACGACGCCCCAGAACAGGCCCCAATGCGTATCGAGTCCAGGAATCGAGCCGATCATCATCGCGTCGGGCACGGGCAGCGTCGACGGCTTGTTCAGGCTTGCCGGATCGCGCAACGGCCCTTCCACCAGATGCTTGAATACCGCAATCGCGATATACGACATCAGCAGGCTGCTGATGGTCTCGTTGACACCGCGCCATTGCCGCAACGCGCCGACCGCGCCGATCCAGACGCCGCCGGCGAGCATGCCGGCAAGCGCCATCAACGGTGTGGCGATGAGCCAGGGCGTGTTATGCGGCAGCATCTGCGGGACGATGGCGGCGCACATGCCGCCGAGCGCGAGTGCGCCCTCGCCGCCGATCACGATCAGGCCGACCTGTGCGGGCAATGCGACACACAGGGCCGTGAGCATCAACGGCGCGGCGCGCAGCAACGTGCTTTGCCACGCGAACGAGGAACCGAACGCGCCCTGGAAAATCAGCGCGATCGCGTCGGGCGCCGGCTGTCCCTGCGCCAGCAGAAACAGCGAGAACAGCAGCAAGGTGCCGAGCACCGCCAGCACGGTCGGCAGCGCGGGCAGGAACGAGAGCATCACTCTCGCGGCAGAGGCATTGGGGCGCATCACGGCTCCTTGATTGAAGCGAACATCGCCGTCACCGGAATCAGATCTGGCCGACGACGCCCGCGACCAGATAGTTCATGCTCTCCAGCGTGTAGTCGGTCTGACTGTGACTCGCGCCCGAGGCGATCGCCGTGCCGCCCTTGTTGTCCTTCATCGGGCCTTTGAAGATCACGAAGTTGCCGGCCACCATGCTGCTTCTGATCGAGTCGGCGTTCTGCTTCGCGGCGGCCGTGACCTTCGCGCCGTACGGCGACATCTTCACGAAGCCTTCTTTCAGGCCGCCGCGCAAGACGTTGGGTTGCGGCGTGCCGGCTTGCGCGCCCGTCACCAGTTGCTTGTACGGCGTCGCCCAATCCCATTCCGCGCCGGTCAGATAACCCTTGGGCGCGAGCGCGGCCTGACTCGCGTGGTAGCCGCAACTCATCGCACCGCGTTTTTCCGCCGTCTCGACTACCACCTTCGGACCGTCCACGTGACAGGTCAGCACGTCGCAACCCTGATCGACGAGACTGTTGGTGGCTTCGGCTTCCTTCACCGGCATCGACCAGTCGCCCGTGAAAATCACCTGCGTAGTGATGGACGGATCGACCGACTGCGCGCCGAGCGTGAACGAATTGATGTTGCGCAGCACCTGCGGAATCGGCTTGGCCGCGACGAAGCCGAGCTTCTTGCTCTTCGTCATATGGCCGGCGACCACGCCGTTCAGGTACTGGCATTCGTCGATATAGCCGAAGTAGCTGGTGATGTTCGACGGGTTGCCCTGCTTCCACAAACCGCCGCAATGAGCGAATCGCACCTTCGGATACTTCGCCGCCATCTTTAGCACGTGCGGGTCGAAGTAGCCGAACGAGGTCGCGAAGATCAGCGTGGCGCCGTCCTGTTCGATCATCGCTTCCATGGTCTTTTGCACGGCGATGGTCTCGGGCACGTTCTCTTCTTCCACCACCTTCACGTCGGGCATCTTCTTGATTACGGCGGCGGCTTGCGCCTGCGCCTGGTTGTAGCCGTAGTCGCCGCGCGCGCCGACGTAAATCACGCCGACGGTGGTCTTCGGCGCGGCGAACACCGACTGGATGGGCAGAATATTGCCGAGCGTCAACAGGCTGGCGCTCTTGATGAAATGGCGGCGGCTGGTCATGGTGTCCAATTCCTGATCGAAGGTTAAAGAGCGTTGGCCTGGGGATCGGTTTGCGGGTCGGCCTCGAGGCTGGCGAGGTACGCGAGCCAGCCGCCGAACGACGTGATGTCGCGCGCGCCGCTGTCCTCGCTCACCGCCGACGGCTCGCAGATGAAGCCTTTCACGCTGTCGCCGTCGGCGAGTTGCAACGTGCCGATGCCGAGCGGCGCGGGTACGTCGGCGACGAATTGGCCGAAGCTGCGCAGCGGCACTTCCCAGAGTTCGATGGCGATCGGCTGGCCTTGCTGTTCCGTTGAACGCACGAGGCCGGGCTTCGGCGGCTGGGTGTTGGCGAGCGCGTAGAGCTTGTAGCCTGGTGCGGTGTGTGTCGCTTTCGCGAAACGCGCGCCGGCTTGCTGGAGTTGCCAGTTCAACGGCTGGCCGCGCAGATGCGCGCCGACCACCGCGAGGGTGACGGTGGGTTCCTGAAACGGCAGCGGCTGGATGAGCGTGGTTGTTGTTACGGCCTCCGCGGTTTCGGTGCCATTCGCGAACAACGCCTGAATCCGCGCGCCCAGTTCGGCGAGGCGCCGGTCCGCGCCGCTCGGCGCGATCAGCGTCACGCCGGCCGGCAAGCCGTCGCTGCGCCGCTGACACGGCACGGCCAGCGCGCACAGATCGAGCAGGTTGACGAAGTTGGTGTAGTAGCCGAGCTGGCTGTTCAATTCGATGGGATTGGCCTGCACGTCGGCGATCAACGGATGAGTCGGCGTGGTGGGCACGATCAGGATGTCGATGGTTTCGAAGAGCGCTTCGGCATGGCGTTTCAGATCGGCCAGAGCGTACTGGCCGTTAAAGGCATCGGCGGCGCTGAACTGCTCGGCCTTGCCGATCACCTTGGCCACGACCGCATCGATCACCTGGCGACGGGTTTCGAAAAACGTGCCGAGCGCCGCGCGCCGTTCCGCGACCCACGGGCCGTCGTAGAGCAACGCCGAGACCGCTTTGAGCGGTTCGAAGTCGATTGCTTGCGTCGGCAGATGCAGATGCGTGGTGAGCGTGTCGAGCGCGGTTGCAAACGCCCGGCTCGCGATGGCGTCGCCATAGAACTCCAATCGCTCCGGCACGCCGATGCGCGGAGCCGAACGCAGCAGGCCAAGGCTCGGCACCTTGCGCGAGTAGCCGTCGAGCGAATCGAAGCAGGCCATTTCGCAGAGCACGCGCCAAGCGTCGTCGACATCGTGCGCAAAGACGGAGATCGTGTCGAGGCTTCGGCACGCGGGCACCACGCCACGTTTGCTGACCAGTCCCAGCGAAGGTTTCAGACCGGCCAGCCCGTTGAATCCGGCCGGCACGCGGCCAGAGCCCGCGGTGTCGGTGCCGAGCGAAAACGCCACGCAACCCGCCGCCACCGCGACCGCCGAGCCCGAACTCGAACCACCCGACACGCGCAGCGGCGACTCGCTGTGCCGCACGGCGCCATACGGCGAACGCGCGCCGACAAGGCCGGTGGCGAACTGATCGAGATTGGTCTTGCCGACCAGGATGGCGCCGGCGTCGATGAGCCGCTGCACGGCGAACGCCGACGTGTCCGGCGTGTAGGCGAAAGAGTCGCAAGCGGCCGTAGTCGGCAAGCCGGCGACGTCGATGTTGTCCTTGACGGCGAACGGCACGCCAAAGAGCGGCATGTGCTCGAACACCGCAGTGCCCTGCGCTTCGTATAGCGCTTCGAGCGCCTTCGCGCGAGCCTGCACGTCGGCTACAGGCACACGCAGAATCCAGGCTTCCGGGCGGTCGCTGGCTTCGATTCGCGCCAGCGCCGACGATACGGCTTCAGTCGGCGTGAGGCTGCCTGCCGCGTATGCCGCGAGCAGGCCGTTGACCGTCATGGGTGAAGAAATTGGCACCTGTTTTTCCTTGAGTTCAATCTTGAATACAAGTTTGGACTCAAATTAGCAGGAGCTATGCCAAGTGTTTATTCAACTCGATAAACCGCCTCGAACCCTTGCTGGGCGGGGCTTTTACGTCCCTGCCGACGCGCGCGAAGCGCGGCCGGAAACGCCCCGCTCCGCGCTGCCCATGGTGCAGCGCTCACCAACTCGGGGCTCACGCGCCCCGGATTCGCGCCGACGCACGCTTGGGCAACGCGGGCTACGATGCGGGGGCCACCACGAACGCGCGCACCATCTCATGCGCCTGAGCTTTGTGATCTCCCTGCCACTGCGCGGCGAGCATGTCGGTGTTGAAAATGCGCGACAACGTATAAGCATTCGACTTGTGGAACGAGCACAGACTCACCAGCGCCACGTACAGATGCAACGGGTCCATGCCCTTGCGCAACGAGCCGTCGTCCTCGCCACGCGCGATCACCGTGCGCAAAAGCGTCAGCACCGGCGACGACATTTCCGGAATCGCGCTCGAACGTTTCATCACGCGGGCGCGGTTCAGGTTCTCGAATGAGAGCAGCTTCGACAGTTCGGGATGCGCAGCGAAGTGTCCTTCGATGAAATCGTAAAGCTGCACAATGGCCGTGACCGGATCGATCTGATCGACATCCAGCTTGAGCTTCAGCTCGGCTTCCCGCAGCCGCCCCAGCACGAACTCGAGCACTTCCAGATAGAGCGCTTCCTTGCCGCCGAAGTAGTGATAGATCATCCGGATGTTGACCTTCGAGCGGCTCGCGATCGTCTCTACTCGCGCGCCGCTCAGGCCTTTGTCGGAGAACTCCGCGATCGCAATTTTGAAGATGCGCTGACGGGTCGCCGCCGCGAGCTTTTGACGCTGGGTCGTGGGCTCGGTCGAAGCAGCGGCGGATACAGCGGAAACCGATCGGGCTGAAGCACGTGTCATAAGGATGGAGAGCGTGGCGTCAAGTGGATGCGTGGCGATGCGTAACTACCGGCAGTAACTACCGGCAGTAACTACCGGCAGTAACTACCGGCAGTAACTACCGGCATTGTAAGCGCGGCCTCAGCGGCGAAACGGCTGGGTGAGCGCGAGCGGCGCGGTTTGCCGGCCGATCAGCCCGGCCACCGCGATCAGCGCGAGCAGATAAGGCAGCATCACCAGCAGCGCGGTCGGCACCTGCACGCCGATCAACGGCAACTGAAACTGCAGTGCGCTCGCGGCGCCGAACAGCAGACACGCACACACCGTGCGGCCGATCTTCCAGTTACCGAAGATGATCGCGGCAATCGCCAGATAGCCGGCTCCGCTCGTCATCCCTTCGGTAAAGGTGTGAATGTCGCCGATCGAAATGGAGCACCCCGCCGCGCCAGACATGACGCCGGAAAACAGCACCGCGCCATAGCGCAGACGTGTCACCGAGAGGCCCGATTGATCGACCGACCTGGGCGCCGCACCGACCGCGTGAAGCGCGACGCCGAGCGCGGTGTGCCGCATGACGAGCGAAGTCGCGAGCAGAATCGCGAGGCCGAGATAAACCAGCCACACCTGATGAAACACCGGCTCGCCGATCACGGGCAGCGTGCCGAGTCCTGGCGGCGACCAGCGCGCGAGCCCCGGAATCACCGCGCTCGAACGCTCGCCGAACAACTCCCGATAGGCGAGCGTCGTCGCGCCGAGCGCCAGAATATTGATGCCGATGCCGGTCACGATCTGATTGGCGCGCAGCGTCACGCTGAGGAACGCCTGCAGCAACGCGACCGGCAGCACGCCGAGCATGCCGATCGCGAGACCGAGCGTTGCGTTGCCCGTCGCCCATGCACCGGCCGCACCGAGAAACGCCCCCGAGAGCATCATGCCTTCAACGCTCATGTTGAGGACGCCTGCACGCTCGCTGATCAGCTCGCCGGTCGATGCCAGCATCAGCGGCGCCGCAAAACGGATCGACGAGCCGACGAAAACCGCCACGAATTCCGCGTTCATCAGCGTGCTCCTTTGGGTTCGAGCCACAACGAACCGCCGGCCAGCGCGACGATCACGATGCCCTGCACCACCAGCACCAGCGCCGACGGCACCGACGCGACCATTTCCATGTTGATGCCGCCCGAGCGCAGAAAGCCGAACAGCAGCGCCGCCGCGCAGACGCCGGTGATCGAACCGCGCGCGAGCAAACCGACCACGAGGCCGTCGAAACCGTAGCCCGATGAAAAGCCCGCTTTCAGCGAGTACTGATCGCCTTGCAGCATCAACGCACCGGCGAGACCACCTAGCGCGCCGGCCAGCGCCAACGCGCCGACGATGGTGGAGGTAATCGGCATGCCGGCGCGCCGTGCGGCCAGCGCGTTCAAACCGACCGCGCGCAGATGCATGCCGAAGCGGCTATACACCAGCACGAGCGCCACCGCGATACACAGCACGACGGTGATGGGCAAGCCGATGTGCAATCCCGTCGAACTCGAACTGGCGAGCAACGGCAGCCTGGTCGAATCGGGAATATCCAGCGATTCCGGCAGCGTGGCCGCGTTGCTCATCGGCTGGCGCAGCAGCGCTTCCGATTGCACGCACCAGTAAAGAAACCAAACGGCGATGAACGTCAGCAGCAGTGTGCTGATCACCTCGTTGGTGCCGGCGCGCGCTTTCAGCCAGCCGGGAATTGCGCCCCACGTGGCGCCCGCCAAGGCCGCCGCCAGCATCGGCACGATGAACGGCAGGCCGAGCGGCAGATGCGCGACGTGGCCATACAGACTAACCGCGGTGGCGGCGATGCCGCCCATCGCGATCTGCCCTTCGCCGCCCACATTGGTCAACTGCGCGCGATTGGCCAGCACGAAGCCGCTGCCGACCAGCGCGAACACCAGGCTGCGATTGATCGACGCGCCGATCGCGTACGGCGAGCCCCACGCACCGTCGGCGAACGCGGCCATGGCGTCGCCGAGCGGCACGTGGACGATGGCAATCAGCGCCATGGCCGCGACAATCGCGACGAGCGCCGCGCCGCTTAGCACCGCGGCGGTTCTCATCCGCCGCGAACCACGCCAGCCGGCGCGGGAAAATGGACTCGATAAAGTGCTCATGCTGTCTGCCCTGCCATCCATGCGCCAATGCGCTCGCGTTGAAGATTGAGTTGCGACGCCTCCGGCACGCAGGTGCCCATGATGCGGCCGCGATACATGACGAGGACGCGGTCGGCCACCGCCATCAGTTCGTCGAGTTCGGAAGAGATCAGCAGCACGCCGACGCCTGCGTCGCGTGCCGCGCGGATATGGTCGTAGACCGCGGCCACCGCGCCGACGTCGAGCCCGCGCGTAGGCTGCGCGGCCACCAGCACGGCCAGGCCGTCGAGCGTGAGTTCGCGCGCCAGCACCGCTTTCTGCTGATTGCCGCCGGAGAGGCCGCGAAATGCGACATCGGGACTCGCGGCGCGCACGTCGAAGCGCTGCATCAGCGCGCGCGCATCGCGGCGCATCGCGCGACGCCGCATGAAGCCGCGCCGCGAGTAGTCGTCGAGCCGGTTGAGAAAGAGGTTCTCAGTCAGACTCATGCCGGCCACGCAACCAACCGCGTGGCGATCTTCCGGCACCACGCCGACACCCGCCCTGGTCAAGGTTTGCGGTGCAGCCTGAGTGCAGTCCTTGCCCTGCACGAAGAAGCGCCCCGCGCTCGCCTTCTGCATTCCCGCGAGCACCGCGCCGAGTTCGCTCTGCCCGTTACCTTCCACGCCCGCAATGCCGACGATCTCACCGCGGTTGACCACCAGCGTGCAGTCTTCGAGACGTGTCACGCCGTCGGCGTCGCGCACCGTGAGTCCGTCGATCTGCAAGGCTTCGTCGGCGAGCGGACGGGTGTAGGGCGACGTGCTGCGGGTTGCTGAACGCGGCGTGGCGGTCGCATTGGAATCCGCGGCGGCGCCTTGATCCGTACTGTCCGGACGCTGGATCATCGCGCGCACGAGTGCGTCGACATCGGCGGACGGCGTGCTCGAACGGGCCACCACACGGCCGCCTTGCAGCACCGTCGCGCGGCTTGCGATACGGCGGATCTCGGCCAGCTTGTGCGTCACCAGCACGACCGCGCAGCCGCGCGCGACCACGCGGGAGCACGTGTCGAGCAGCGCATCGATTTCAGCGGGCAACAGCACGGCCGTTGGTTCATCCAGCACCAGCAGACGCGGCTCGCGAATCAAACACTTGACGATCTCGACGCGCTGCTTTTCACCCACAGAGAGATCGGCGACCCGCGCATCCGGATCGAGCGCGAGCCCGAGTTCCGCCACCAGCGCACGCACGCGCTGCGCCTCACGTTTGCGATCGAGCCAGCCGCGCACCTGTCCGAGCAGCAGGTTATCGAGCACGCTCACGTCTTCGACGAGGCTGAAGTGCTGATGAACCATCGCGATGCCGTGCGTGAGCGCGTCGCGCGGACTATGCGGCTGGTACGGCGCGCCGTCGAGCCACATTGCGCCCGCGTCGGGCTGATGCACGCCGAACATCACGTTGCACAGCGTGGACTTGCCCGCGCCGTTTTCGCCGAGCAGGCAATGCACTTCGCCGGCGAAGAGTTCGAGCGAGACATCGGTCAACGCCTGAAACGCGCCGAAGCGTTTGACGATGCCGTCCATGCGCAGCACCGCCGCGCGCGGCGTGCTGGCGCTCAGGCGCGCATCGGAGTGCACGGTGGCAGAAGCGGAAGTCGCGTCCATGTCAGCCTTCGGAGACCTTGATCTTGCCGCTTTCGATGTCCTGTTCGATCTGCTTGATCTTCGTCGACATCTGCGGCGTCGGCGTGCACACCACCATGCCCGACGCTTTCGGTCCCATCGCCAGACCGAAGGCCTTATAGCCCGGCTGCCAGGTACCGGCCGCCATCTGGTCGATCGCGTATTGCACCTGATAGCCGACGCCCGTAATCGAATAAGCGATATACAGCGGGTCCGTGCCGCAGCGGTCCGTATAGCTGCCGATCACGTGCGTGTGCTTCTCGTTGGCCGCCTGCTCCATGCCGCGCAAACCGAGATTGAGAATGTGATAGTGGACGTCCGCGCCTTGCGAGATCGCCGCGAGCGTCGCTTCCTTGGCCTTCGATACGTTATCGAAGTCACCGGTGTAGCTCTCAAAGTATTTGATCTTCGGATTGATGGAGCGCGCGCCGTTGCCGAACTCCTTGCCGGCGTTGACGATGGACGGAATCTCCATGCCGCCCACGTAGCTCACCGCGCCGTTCTTCGACAGCATCGCCGCAGCCGCGCCGGCGACGTAAGCGATCTCCGCCTGCTTGACGTCATAGCCGGCCACGTTCGGCGGCATGTCCTGCCCCTTGTTGCCGCCGACGATCGCGAACTTCACATTGGGAAAACGCTTCGCGATCTTCAGCACCGACGCCTGGGTCTGCCCGCCCACGCCGATCACCAACTGGTTCTTCGACGCGAGATTGGTCAGCGCCTGTTCCATGTCGGCGTAGTTGATGTTCTCGATCATCTGCGTCTTGAGCTTCGGGCCGAGTTCCTTCTGCGCCGCGACGAGGCCGTCGTAGCCGGATTCCATCCAGCCTTTGTCCGACTTCGAACCCGGAATCAGCACACCGACGCGCAGCGGATCGGCGGCGACGGCATGGATCGCACTGGTGGATGCGGCGAGCGCGACGACGCAGGTCGCGAGAGTTTTGAACTTGGCGATCGACATTCTGGCATTCCTTTTGCGTTTGGTTTGGGTAAGTAGGTTATTCATGAACGAAACCAATGCAACTTCGATGCCATGTGATCGGTTTAGCGGCACGTGTTCCTTGTTTTCAACCTGCCCGCTGAAGCGATTCGAAGCACACACAAGCAGTGCGTGGCGCCATCCACGCCACCCGCTTTCAATAGCGATCCCAACCCGATGGAGAACTTTCGATGAAACAGCACGACGCATACGGCACAAGCGTTTCCGGTCAGTTGGGCCGCGACGGACGGCCTCGCTGGAGCGCGAGTGAAACGCTCGTCGACATGTCGTTGCCCGCGCCTGAACCGGTCGTCGCGACACTGCCGTGCGAGCCGCAAAATGTCCGTATCGATCTGCGCAGCACGGCCATTATCGTGATCGACATGCAGAACGACTTCTGCACCAACGGAGGTTGGGTTGCCCAGATTGGGGGCGATTTCGCGGTCGACCGCGCGCCGATTGCACCATTGCAGCGCTTGCTGCCGGTGCTGCGCAAAAGCGGTGTGGCGGTCATCTGGGTCAATTGGGGCAACCGGCCCGACCTCGCCAACATGCCGCCGAATCAGTTGCATCTATATAAGCCGACGGGTACGGGAACCGGCCTCGGCGAGCCGCTCGCGAGCAACGGCTCGCACGTGCTCGAAAAGGATTCGTGGGCCGCGGCGGTGGTCGATGAACTCGCGCCGCTGCCGCAGGACATCTGCGTGGACAAGTACCGGATCAGCGGCTTCTGGGACACGCCGCTCGACAGCATCCTGCGCAACCTCGGCATTCGCACCGTGCTGTTCGCGGGCGTGAATACCGATCAGTGCGTGCTGCATTCGCTCACCGACGCCAACTTCCTCGGCTACGGTTGCGTGCTGGTTGAAGACTGCTGCGCGACGTCATCGCCGGACTTCTGCACGGAAGCGGCCGTCTGGAACGTGAAGAAGTGCTTTGGCTTCGTCACGGATTCCACGCGAATCGTCGATGCCTTGGCGGACGCCGCATGAGCGCGTTCATTCCGGGTCCGCGCGTGCAGGCCGCCGCGACGGCGAGCGGTCCGCTGGATGGCCTGCGCTTTGCGGTCAAGGATCTGATCGACGTCGCCGGCGTGACGACCGGCGGCGGCAATCCCGACTGGCTCTCGACGCACGCGGCGGCTCGCGTTCACGCGCCATGTGTCGACGCCTTGTTGGCGGCCGGCGCGACGCTCGACGGCAAGACGATCACCGACGAACTCGCCTATAGCCTCGAAGGCGAGAATCATCACTATGGCACGCCGCTCAATCCGCGCTGGCCGCAGGCACTGCCGGGCGGATCGTCGAGCGGTTCGGCGTCGGCGGTGGCGAATGGCGACGTGGACTTTGCGCTGGGCACCGATACCGGCGGCTCGGTGCGCGTGCCCGCCGCGTTCTGCGGTCTGTTCGGCATGCGGCCGAGTCATGGCGCGATTGCGCTCGACGGCGTACTGCCGTTCGCGCCGTGCTTCGATACGGTTGGCTGGTTCGCGCGGTCGATCGCTGTCTTGCAGGCAGTGGGCGATGTATTGTTGCCGAAGATGTCGTGCGGTGATGGAGCTTCTTTAGATAAGGTTCGCCTCACGCGCGTCGCCGAAGCTTTCGCGGCTCGCGAGCGCAATGAACCCGACGACGCGGCGCGGCTCACCGCGCTGGCTGAATCGCTCGGCGCGCAAAGCTCGCGCAATGTGTTCACCGGTGGCGGCGCTCGCTGGCTCGCGTGTTATCAGGCCGTGCAGGACCTCGAAATCGACGCCTCGCTGGGCGAATGGATTCGTTCGACGCAGCCGCGCTTCGGGCCATCCATTGCGCCGCGCTTTGCTCGGCTGGAAACACTCGACAGACAGCGGACAACGCAATGGCGCACGGTTCTTCAGGAGTCACGCAGCGCGTTGGACTCGTTGTTCAAAGAAGAGGAAAACACGGTACTGGTCATGCCCACCACACCCGTTTCGTTATTGCAGAAAGACGCCTCGGACGAAGCAATTGGCCGTTTCTACGAAGACTCGCTCACCATGAACTCACTCGCCGCGTTCGGCGGCCTGCCGCAGATCACGCTCCCGTTCAGTGATGCACTCGACCGGCCGCTCGCGCTGTCGCTGATCGGTGCGCGCGGCAGCGATCGTGCGTTGCTGAGCCTCGCGCGCGATCTATACTCACGACACGTTTTCGCGAACCCTCAGTAGCGGAGCATCGATGCACAATCCACAACCCGCCGGCACTCGCGGCGGCATGGTTACGAGTCCGCATGCATTAGCCAGCGAGGCCGGCCGCGACGTCATGCGCGCGGGCGGCAATGCCATTGAAGCGGCAATCGCGATCGGCGCCGCGCTGTGCGTGACGTACCCGCATTTCACGGGCCTTGGCGGCGACGCCTTCTGGGTGATCGGCGACCGGCAAGGGACGTTGCGCACGCTATCGGGCATCGGCCAGGCCGCGGCACAACTGCCGGCATTCGACGGTGCGATTCCATTGCGTGGTCCGGCTTCTGCGATCACCACGGCCGCGACCGTCGATACATGGAATCAGGCTTACGAAATCAGCCAAAACGTTTGGGGCGGCATGCAGTCGTGGCCGTCGCTGTTCGACCGTGCCCTCGAACTTGCCGCCGACGGTTTTCCTGTCACGCCGTCGCAGCATTTCTGGCAAACCCTGCGCGCCAATGAATTGCAGGCGTTGCCCGGCTTCGCGGCCACCTTCGCGCCGCACGGCCACATTCCCGCGATCGACGAGCGCTTGACTCAACCGGCGTTAGCGAAGAGCCTCGACCGTCTTGCGCGTTTCGGCGCGCGTGAGTTCTACGAAGGCGAACTGGCCGAGCGCGTAGCCCATGGCCTCCGGCAAGCCGGTTCGCCGCTCAGTGCGAGCGACCTGGCCCGCACGCATGCGCGCAACGAAGCGCCGCTGCGCGTCGCCTATCGCGGTGGCGAACTGGTGAGCTTGCGGCCGCCCACGCAAGGCGTAACGACCTTGCAGATCATGGGCACGCTGGAACGCTTCGATCTCGCCGCGATTCCAGAAGGCAGCGCCGACTACTATCACCTGCTCGTGGAAGCGGTCAAATGCGCGTTCGTGGATCGTGACCGCTTCGTCTGCGATCCGGAGTTCAACATCGTGCCGGTGGACGAGATGCTCTCGCCCGCCACGCTCGACGCCCACGCCCGCTCGATCCATCCGCGTAAAGCGCGCACATGGCCGCATGTTTTTCGTCCGGGCGATACGGTGTTCATCGGCGCGACGGATCGCGAAGGCCGTAGCGTGAGTGTGCTGCAAACGGTCTACTTCGACTGGGGCAGCGGTGTTGTGGCGGGCGATACCGGCATTCTGTGGCACAACCGCGGCGCGTCATTCAGCACGAACCCCGTGCACCACAATGCCGTGCAGCCGGGCAAGCGGCCTTTCCATACGCTCAATCCCGGCATGTATATGAAGGACGGCCGCCCGCAATTGCTGTTCGGCACGCAAGGCGCTGACGGCCAGCCGCAAACGCTGGCGGCGATTCTCACGCGGCTGATCGACTACGGCATGGACCCGCTGACCGCCCTCGCCCGTCCGCGTTTTCTGCTCGGCAAGACGTTCTCGGATACGCGCGACGCGTTAAAGCTCGAAGCGGACGCCGGCGCCGACGTGTTCGCGGCGCTCGCCACACGCGGACATGAAGTGAGCGCGATCGATGCGCAAAGTCCGTTGGCGGGACATCCGGGCGTGATTCGCATCGAGGCGGACGGCTCGGCCACGGGGGCGCACGATCCTCGCAGCGACGGCTGGGCGCTCGCGGTGTAATCCGACGTGACGTGAGGCGATGTGATGCGCGGTGATGTGATGGACGCCGGGACCTCACCCAAGGCTGAAGCGGTCCCGCGTCGTCACATAGTCGCTCGCGCCGAAGCGGCCCACTGGAAAATAATGCTGCAGCCGAACACGCCACGTTTGCGTATCGATCAACTCGTCCCGCGCGTGCAGCCGATGCACGCGTCCAATGAAAATCTGCCGGCTCGTCGTCTCCAGCGTCTCCCACGTCGTGCACTCGAACGCGACCGGCGCCTCGGCGATTCGCGGCGGCTCGACGTGCGAACTCGGCACCGGCGTCAGGCCGACTTCGGCGAGTTCGCTCACGTTCGGCGGCAATCTTTCTCCGCAGCGATGCATTTTGTCCGCGATGGCTTCGTCCGCGAGATGCACTACGAACTCGCCGGTGCGTACGATGTTCACCGCCGTATCCTTGAGCGTGCCGTCGGCCACGCGGTTGATACTGATCATCACGATCGGCGGCTCCTCGCCGAGCATGTTGAACATCGAGAACGGCGCCGCGTTGATCGTGCCGTCGGCGCCGAGCGTGGTGACGAGCGCGATCGGACGCGGCACGATCAGGCTCGCCATCAGCTTGTAACGCTGGTATTCGGTGATCGCTTCGAAATCTATTTCCATGTCGGCGCCTGGTTGGGAGTGACGGATGCGGTGATGCCGAGCAACTGGCCCAAGCTCTTTTCGCCGCGCATCCGCGAGGTTTCGATCCGTTCTTCGAGGTCGCGCAGATGCGCTTCCATATGCGCCATCGCGCCTGCCGCATCGCGCGCCTCGATGCAGTCGACGATCGCCGCGTGCTCCGCGTGTTCGCACGGCGCATGCCCTGGCGGCTCATACACGCCGACGATCAACGAGCAGCGCGAGACCAGTTCCTTCAGATAGTTTTGCAGGATCGAATTGCCGGCCAGCGCGGCGATGCGCATATGAAAGCCGCTGGCGAGCGTCGCCCACGAAGGCTGATCGAAGCGATGCATCGCGTCATGTTCGCTTGCGAGCTGTTGACGCAACGCCTTGATGTCTTTGGCGGTCGCCCGCTGCACGGCCAGCTCGACCAGCATCCGTTCGACGGAGCGGCGCGCCTCGAAGATCTCGCGCGTTTCCTCGGGCGTGGGTTCGGCGATCACCGCGCCCTTGTTCGGCCGCAATACGACGATGCCGTCATACGCGAGTTTTTCCAGCACGCGCCGCACCACCGCGCGGCCCACGCCGAACAACTGGCACAACTCGGGTTCCGGCAGCTTCGTGCCCGGCGTCAGACGATGATTCAGCACGCCGTCGAAGATCGATTGATAGATGCGCGCGTCGAGGTCGGCATCGTCTTTCAAGGGCTTTTTCGCGGTGGTCGCGCCGGCTTTCGCGTTCATGCGATTTCCGGGCGCACGACACCGTCCCGCTCCAGCACGTCCATATGATCTGCAATGGCGCCCGGCGTGGTGATCCACACGTCGCCCCGGGCGCGCGCCGAGGCGATATGTTCGAGTGCGCGGCGCAGATGCCGCAAACGATACGGCTGCCCCACCAGATACGGATGCAACGCGATGCCCATCACGAGCGACTGCGGCTGCGCGCCGCGATTGGCCTGTTCGAGCATCTCGTCGAACTGATCGATGATCATATCGGCGAACGCGTGGCCATCCATATGGCGGCCCACCATCATCGGCAGATCGTTGAGTTCCTGCGGATAGGGAATCGACCAGAGCGGCGCGCCGCGTGTGGCCATCCGCACGGGACGGTCGTCGTGACACCAGTTCAGCGTGTAGCGATAGCCGGTTTCCGCGAGCAGATCGGGCGTGAGATGGGACTCGGAAATCCACGGCGACAGCCAGCCTTGCGGCGCTTTGCCGGACACTTCAGCGATCCGTTCGCGGCAATGCAGAAGCAGCTCGCGTTCGCCGGTTTCGTCGAGATCGCTCTGGCGGTGCGCGTTCGTATGGCCGTGGCCGATCAGTTCGTCACCGCGCGCCACGCAGGCCGCGATCAATTCCGGGCAATGATCGTAGAGCGCAGTGTTAATGAGTGTGCCCGCGGGCAACGCGAGTTGATCGAACAACTCAATACAGCGCCACGCGCCGACGCGATTGCCGTACTCGCGCCAGCTATGGTTCAGCACATCTGGTTGCGGTGAGATCGGACCGAGCGCGGCGCCGAGCCCTTCGCCAAAGGCAAAGTGTTCGATGTTGAAACCCAGATAGACCGCGAGCCCGCTGCCGCCGGGCCAGCGGTACGCGTCGCTGTCGGTGATCGGGCGATATGCGAAGCGGCCATGCGTGGCAAGCAACTGACGCGCGCGACTCCCTGGGGCGGGCATGTTCCGTATGTCGTTCATTTGAAGAAGCCGTGGGTGGGAAATAGCACCGCGCCCCGCGCGCGCATGAACCGGAATGGCCAGTTCATGCCCCGCGACGGACCCGGCACGCACCGCGATCGCGCAAAAATAATCGTTTGAATCGCTAACGATCGACGCTGCGGATCGTTTGCAATATGTGAGCCAACTCGTAGACGTTAAGCACACCGGCGCGTCGGCAATCAATCGTGTATCGCGATGCAAACGATGGCACATGTCTTGCATTTGCCTGGTCTCGTTGAGGCGCCGCGTTGCTTTTCCTGCGCCCCGCTTTATCGTCGCTTACGAGGACACCCCTTCATGATTCAGCCTGCTTCAACGGTGCTCGAAACCAAAGCCGCCGACATCGAACTGGTGCACGTGTCGAAGCAATATGGCGACTCGCTCGCCGTCGACGCGATCGATCTGCGCATCGACGGTGGCCAGTACTGCTGCCTGCTCGGGCCATCGGGATGCGGCAAGACCTCCACCTTGCGCATGATCGCCGGGCATGAATCGGTCACCGATGGTGACATTCTGATCGCCGGCCGCAACGTCACGCGCGCCGAACCTGCTGCTCGCGGCACAGCCATGGTGTTCCAGAACTACGCGCTGTTCCCGCATTTGAGCGCGCTCGACAACGTCGCGTTCAGCCTGAAGATGCGCGGCATCGCCAAAGACGTACGGCGCAAACGCGCGGGCGAACTGCTCGAACTGGTCGCCATGTCGGCGTACGCGGAACGCAAACCGGCGCAGCTATCCGGCGGCCAGCAGCAACGGGTCGCACTCGCCCGCGCGTTGCTGAATCAGCCGGGCTGTCTGTTACTCGACGAACCGCTCTCCGCGCTCGACCCGTTCCTGCGCGTGCAGATGCGCGCCGAACTCAAGCGCTGGCAGAAAGAACTCGGCATCACTTTCGTGCACGTCACCCATTCGCAGGAAGAAGCGATGGCGCTCGCCGATCTCGTCGTGGTGATGAGCCATGGACGCATCGAGCAAAGCGGCACGCCGCACGAAGTGTTCAACCGTCCGCGCACCGAGTTCGTCGCGCGATTCCTCGGCGGTCACAACGTCTTCAATACCAATGGCCGCTCGTTTACCGTGCGCGCCGATCATCTGCGCGTTGTGCCGCATGGCATTACGCCGGTGCAGAACGCGAGCGGCGACAACGGCATGACGCGCATCGGCGGCGTGCCCTGCACGGTGCGTGAAGCTGAATATCAAGGCACGCATCTGCGCGTGACGCTCGACCCGCTCGACGGTTCGCCCGAACTCGTCTCGCTCGTGAGCGATGGCGACTACGACCCGGCGCGGCTCGGCCCCGAGGCGCGCGTGGTGGTCTGGTGGGAAGAGCGGGACGCGCATCCGCTCGCGGCGTGAGTATCGAACCGCGTCGTCCACACGTGACTGCAACAACAAGCAAGCGATAAGCAAACGTCAATCGAACGTCAACTGAGGAGAAAGCAATGAGTGAAGCGAACGAAAGCCCGGCAGCGGCCGCAACCGATGTGAAGGAAAAAGGCCTGTCGCGCCGCACGTTCATCAAGGGCGCGGTGGCGGCGGCCGGCATTGCCGGTTTTCCGTACGTGCACGCACAGGATAAGATCACGTTGCGCTACCTCGGTACGGCGGTCAATCAGAGCGCCGACATCGCGAAGAAATTCAAGGAAGACACCGGCATCGAGATTCAATACGTGCCGGTGACCACCGACGACGTCGCCAAACGCATCATCACCCAACCGAACTCGTTCGACATCGTCGACACCGAATACTTTGCGCTCAAGAAGTTGATTCCGGCCGGCACGCTGGCCGGCATGGACGCGAAGCGTATCAAGCTCGCCGACAAGATTACGCCGGTGCTCACGCGCGGCGAAGTCAACGGCAAGAAGATCGGCGATCAAGGCACCGCGCCGAAGAAGGTGATGTTCCTCACCGGCCCGCGTTCCACGGAGTTCTCCGCCACGCCGACCGAGTGGATGACGCTCATTCCCACCACCTACAACGCGGACACGCTCGGCATTCGGCCCGACCTGATCAAGCGGCCCATCGACAGTTGGGCGGAACTGCTCAATCCGCAGTTCAAGGGCAAGGCGGCGCTGCTGAACATTCCCGCGATCGGCATCATGGACTCGGCCATGGCGATCGAGGCGATGGGTCACATGAAATACGGCGACAAAGGCAACATGACCAAGGCGGAGATCGATCAGACCATCAAGATCCTGATCGAAGCGAAACGCGCCGGCCAGTTTCGCGCGTTCTGGAAGGACTTCAACGAGAGCGTGAACCTGATGGCCTCGGGCGAAGTGGTGATCCAGTCGATGTGGTCGCCAGCGGTCACGAAAGTGCGCACCATGGGTGTTGCCTGCAAGTTTCAGCCGCTCAAGGAAGGCTACCGTTCGTGGGCGTCGGGCTTTGGTTTCCCGCGCTCGCTGCAAGGCAAGAAGCTCGACGCCGCCTATGAGTTCGTCAACTGGTTCCAGGACGGCTGGGCGGGTGCATATCTGATGCGTCAGGGCTATTACTCGGGCGTGCTGGAAACCGCGAAAACGCACATGCAGCCCTACGAATGGGACTACTGGATCGAAGGCAAGCCGGCTGCGCAGGACATCAAGGCGCCGGACGGCCAGTTGCTCGAAAAGACCGGCACCGTGCGCGACGGCGGCTCGTACAACCAGCGCATGGGTGCGATTGCCTGCTGGAACGCGGTGATGGACGAGAACATCTATATGGTCCAGAAGTGGAACGAGTTCATCGCGGCCTGATTGGCGCAGCGGTTCGAGATGACAGCCGGCACGCGACACGCCGGTTGTCACCACCTGTCCGAATGAACGCATAGTCCACTCTTTAGAAATACGCCCATGGCAACGATCGACCTTCCCTTGCACGCACAGGACAAGCCTGTCAAACATCGCCGCGCGCCGGCGTGGTTGCAGGCGACGCCACTTTCGCTGACGTTCCTGCTGTTTTTTATCGTGCCGCTGGTCATCACGCTGATCGTCAGTTTCTGGGACTTCAACGAATACCAGATCATTCCCGCGTTCACGCTAAAGAACTACGCGGCGATCTTCAATGGCTGTTCGTCGCTGACGGATGTTTGCGTCACCTTCAAGACATACTGGTCGACGCTCAAGTTCTGCGCGATCGTGTGGGCGGTGACCTTGCTGCTGGGGTTTTCGATCGCCTATTTCCTTGCGTTCCACGTGCGCACCACGAGCATGCAGACCGTGCTGTTCCTCGTCTGCACGATTCCGTTCTGGACCTCGAACGTGATCCGCATGATTTCGTGGATGCCGCTGCTCGGGCGCAACGGCCTCGTCAATCAGGCTCTGCTCGGTGCGCATCTGATCGATCAGCCGCTGGAATGGCTGCTGTATTCGAACTTTTCGGTGGTGCTCGCTTTCGTTCACCTCTACACGTTCTTCATGATCGTGCCGATCTTCAACGCGATGATGCGCATTGACCGCTCCCTCCTGGAAGCCGCGCGCGACGCCGGCGCAAGCGGCTGGCAAGTGGTGCGCGACGTGGTTCTGCCGCTGTCGAAAACCGGCATCGTGATCGGTTCGATCTTCGTCATCACAATCGTGATGGGCGACTTCCTGACCGTCGGCGTGATGGGCGGCCAGCAGATCGCGTCGGTGGGCAAGATCATTCAGGTGCAAACCGGCTACCTGCAATTTCCCGCGGCGGCGGCCAACGCGATCATGCTGCTCGCCGTGGTGCTGATGATCGTGTGGGGCTTGACGCGGGTCGTCGACATCCGCAAGGAGTTGTGAAGATGCAGGCCATTCGTCTCAAACATCGGGAACACCGTCCGGCGAGTTTCTATTGGCTCGCGCTGCTGTTCGGCCTGTTCGTGCTGTTTCTCTACGGCCCTGTGATCACGATTTTCATTCTGTCGTTTCAGGGCCCCGAAGGCGGCCTCACATTTCCGATGCGCGGTGTGTCGCTGCACTGGTTCGCCATGTTGCGCAACGGTGTGGGCGATGTCGATATCTGGGGTGCGTTCGGACGTTCCGTGCGGCTCGCGTTGGCGGTCACGGTGCTGACGGTGCTGTTTTCCGTCGCGGCGGGTCTCGCGTTTCGCAGAAAATTTCGCGGCGATACAGCGGTGTTTTATGTCTCCGTGGCCAGTCTGATCATGCCGTCCATTATCGTGTCGCTCGGCATCGGCTTGACGTTCCGTCTGCTGGATAACGGCGTGAAGTACTTCGCCACCGCGTGGGGCTATCAGTCTTTCGCCGACAGCTACACCACGTCGATGGGCTTGTTCAGCTCGGCACTCGGCGCGCATCTGACGTGGACGCTGCCGTTCGGTTTGCTGGTGATGTTCGCGGTCTTCAACCGCTTCAATCCCGCTTACGAAGAAGCCTCGCGCGATCTGGGCGCCACGCCCTGGCAAAGTTTCCGGCATGTGGTGCTGCCGATCATCGGACCGTCGGTGGTGGGTGTCGCCATGTTCGGCTTCACGCTCTCATGGGACGAAATTGCCCGCACTTCACAGGCGATCGGCGATCAGAACACCTTGCCGCTCGAGCTTCAGGGTCTCACCACGTCGGTGACCACGCCCGTGATCTACGCGCTGGGCACCATGACGACGGTGTTGTCGCTGACCGTGATGGGCGTGTGTCTGCTTGCCGTGCGATTGCTGGCGCGCAGGCGCGCGGTGGCGGCACTGAAATAAAGCGCGCCGCTTATCGCGGCGCGCCGCAACCATTTCACTCCTGCTGCTAAGAATCGGCCAAATACTTCGTTGCTAGCACCCTGCCGCGTCCCTTACCGTTCTCTGATTGCGCCTCGTGCGCATCCCGTTTCGGAGAACCCATGTCCGCAGTTGAGTTAGCAATAAACCCGAATCACAGCATTGCCGACGCCGCGCAACTCTTCGGCGACGATGCGCTGACCCGCCGCTTCGCGCCGGTTTTCGCGCGTATCGCCGAGGGCGCGGTCGAGCGCGAGCAGCATCGCGAACTCGCCTATGCGCCCGTCGAGTGGCTGCGCGAGGCCGGCTACACCAAACTGCGCGTGCCTAAACAGTACGGCGGCGAAGGCATCTCGCTCGCACGGTTCTTCGCGCTGGTTACGCGCCTCGGCGAAGCGGATTCGAATCTGCCGCAAATCCTGCGCGTGCATGGCGGCTTTATCGAATCCCTACTGGAACAAGGCGACGAAGCGTTGCGCGACCGTTGGCTCACGCGTGTGGCGCAAGGTGAGATAGTCGGTGGCGCGGTGTCGGAGCGCACTGGCGTCACCAGCAACAGCGTGCGTCTCACGCAAACCGATGGCGCCTGGCATCTGGATGGCGAGAAGTACTACACCACCGGCACGCTCTACGCCGACTGGGTAGACGTCACCGCGCACGACGGCCCGAGCGATGTGCGCGTGCTCGTCAAAACCGACACGCCGGGACTCGAACGCATCGACGATTGGGATGGTTTCGGGCAACGGCTCACGGGCAGCGGCACGGCGCGCTTCACGCACGTGCCGGTCTCGCTCGACAATCTTTACCGCCGCTATAACGCCTCCGAGCCGCGTCGCAACAGCCTGCTGACGGCCTACTACCAGGCGCTGCATGTCGCAAACCTCGCGGGCATCAGCCGCGCGGCGCTGCGCGACGCGGTCGCGTTCACGCAAACTAAAACGCGCACTTTCGGTGTGCCGGGCGAATCGAGTCCGCGCGACAATCCGCTCGTGCATCGCGTGGTCGGGCGGCTCGCGAGTCTGGCTTACTCGGCGCAGAGCATCAGCGCGTCGCTCGCGCGTGCCATCGACGACGTCTCGGTCGCGCGGCAGGAAGGCCGCACCGACGAACAGACTTACATCAACCTCGACATCCAGACCTTCCAGGCGCAACAGATCGTCATCGAGCAAACGTTGCAGGCGGCGACGCTGCTGTTCGAGGTGGGCGGCGCATCGGCGACCAGCGAGACACGCCGTTTCGATCGCTACTGGCGCAATGCACGCGTGCTGGCGTCGCACAATCCCGCGATCATTCGCGAGGCCGCGATCGGTGATTTTTACCTGAACGGCAACGCGCATAACGAGCGCTTCAGCGTGGCGCGAGGAGCGGTGTTGGCAACCGAAGCGGCCACGGCAACGGCATAAGGACCGCTGCCGCGCGGGTCGCCCGCTTCATGTGGCACAGTATCGTCGGACGCATGCGCTAAGCTTGCGCAATCGAACAGCCCTGACGAGCGACATGAAGAACTTGCCTGCCTACGAGCCGCCGGTCGACGAGAACCAGCTTCTGTTGAAATGGATCCGGCGCGCGCGCGAATCCCAGATGAGCCACTACGACATGGCCGATCTGCTGTCGGCGCGCGACCGCAAGGTCGGCTGGCTCGTGACCGCTTTGACCGCTTTCGTGGGCACGGCGGTGTTTGCGTCGCTGAATCTGTCGGCGGTTTCGCCGGGACTCAGGATCCTGGTCGGCCTCGTGAGCGTAACGGCCGCGGTCTCGGCCGCGTTGCAGACGTTCCTGCGCTACGCCGAGCGCGCTGAGAAACATCGCGCGGCCGGCGCACGCTATGGCGCGGTGCGCCGCCGGCTCGAAGCGATTTTCGCGGGCGATGCCGATGCGCGCGACGGCCACTACCTCACGGCAATTCGCGACGAACTCGACCGGCTCGCCGAAGATTCGCCCAACGTGCCACCGCGCGTTTTCTACCGCACGCAGCGGACGCTATCCGCGGATCCGCAGCGCAAGCGCGGCGACTAATGCGTGACCGGATCGCCGTAAATATTTTGTGTCATGTGTAAATAGCCTTAACTGGAATCCGCACAGATCGAATACAGGTACGTTACGAATGCCGAACCTGCCGGCTTGCGTCTTGGTTCATGCAGGTTAGATGGGAAAGCGCATCGCACGATTTTAAGGGCACTGCCCAAAGCCCTCGCAACCACCGCGCAATTACGCTTAAGCATCACTTAAGCTCGCATACCCCATCATTCATTACGCTGAAAATAGCCCGCTTCACGAGCGTCTATTTTGTCAGCCAATCGAAATACAGCATTTGCGCCTGAACATTCAAATTTTACACTTGCCCGATTTCGAGTCAGCGCGCTTATGGTATTGTCCGGCCTGCGCTCGAATGCGCACGTCACACTCAATCGGGAAGCGCCGTTGCTCCCCATAAATAAATATCATGGAAGTTCAGAACGCCCGACGCTGGGCACCACGGGGAACGCGCGCCTGGCTTGCCGCCGCTGCCGCATTGGCGATTGCCAGCGGAGTGCGTCTGTTGCTCCACCCATTTATCGGCACGTTTCTGCCGGGCTCCGCCTTTTGTATCGCGGCATCGCTGGTCGAATATTTTTTCGGGCTGGCGCCGGCATTGACGGTCATGCTGCTCGGCCTGTGTATTGCCGACTATCTATTCGTGCCGCCTTACGCGGACATTACCGTATTCGATCGCGCGGACCTGGCGCTGCTGATTTCCTATCCGCTCGTCACGCTGCTGGTGATCGTTCTGATCGAGCGTTTGCGACGCTCGCAGTTTCGCGCGGAGCTCATTGCCTCGGTCGCGCAGTCGCGCTATGAAATGCTGCTGCGTCACGATAACGAACGCATGCTGGCGCGGCGCGCCGTGGACGAAACGCATCGGCTGCTGCGGCATCTGTCGCATCATCACAAGACCTTTATTTTCATTCAGGCGCTCGAGCGCAATGCCTTGCAACCGGCGGACGACCTCAAGCCGCAAAGCGCGCTACCGCGTTTGCCCAATGAAATCGCCCCGGGCCCGCGCTTTGCCGATGCTGATCCCGACGACATTGCGCGGCTTAGCAAGGGATTGTGGCCGGGCAGCCATCGCGTACGCATGAAAAGCGGCGACGGCGCCGCGAAGATCACCGAATGCGTGTGCGAGCGCTTCACAACACATGCCGGCGACTTCCTCGTGCTGCGGATTGGAACCTGAACCATGAGCCAGCCGACCGCCCCGAGCGCCCTGTTCTTCCCCGGCGACGACCACGCCGTGCTGATGTTGCACGGCCTCTCGAGTTCGCCGCTCGAATTGCGTTTCCTCGCGCGCTTTCTGAACGCCGAAGGCTTCACCACCTGCGCGCCGTTGTTGCCCGGCTATAGCGCCGGTTCCGACGAAGCCGCGATGGAAACGTGGATCGAGGCCGCCGTGCGCGAGTACGACGCGCTGGCCGCCCGTTTCGCGCGCGTGTCGATCTGCGGCCTGTCGATCGGCGCGGCGTTGGCGCTCGCGCTGGCGCAGCGCCGGCCGCAGGCGCAGTCGCTCGTGCTGCTTTCGCTCACGCTCTCGTACGACGGCTGGGCGATGCCGTGGTATCGCTTCCTGCTCGACTGGGCGTACTACACGCCGCTGCGCAAACGCTGGCGCTATCGCGAAGCCGCGCCGTTCGGCCTGCGCAACGAAGCGCTCCGGGCAAAGATCGCCCGCGCCATGCAGCGCAGCGATTTCAGCGAAGTCGGGCCGTCGACGATCTCGTTGCCTGCGTTGCACGAAGCGAGCCGCCTCGCGTCGAATGTGCGCACGCTGGTGCGCGACATCAAGACCGATTGCCTGATCGTCCATGCCATCGACGATGAAACCTCGAGCCCGCGCAATGCCCGCTTCGTCGCCGGACAGATCGGCGCCGCCTTCTTACGCACGATCTGGCTGGATGATTCGTATCACATGATTACGTCGGACAACGAGCGCGAGATCGTCGCGCGCGAAACCGCGCTGTTTTTGCGCGAAAGCGAAGCCGCTCACAGCGGCGACGAAGGCGGCAAACAACCCGTCGTCTCGAAGGCGCTGGCGCGCCGCCTCCGGCAACTCGCGGCGCTCGGCAAGGAACGCGTATGACGGCGCGCAAACCTGTGAGGCCGACGCCGGCATCGTTGCTGCTCGCCGCGGCGCTGGGTCTTTCGGCGGCACCAGCCGCCCATGCCGACGACGCCGCTTCAAACGCGAATGCAGGTGCGGATGCCGGCACGAGCGCTGCCGCCGACAGCAAATGGAAGATCGGCGTCGGCCCCGGCGTCGTGATAACGCCGAAATATCCGGGCTCGCGGCAACTGAGCTACATCCCCTTCCCGGCGCTCGATATCTCTTACGACGACCGGTTCTTCTCGCAAGGCCCGGACGTGCTCGGCGTGAATGTGTTGCGTGGTCCCGCGTATCACGTGGGCGCCGCGCTGAGTTTCGATTTCCAGTTGCGCAAGGAGTCGGACGATCCGCGCCTGCATGGTCTCGGCGACGTGGACGGCGGCCCCAAGCTGAAGCTGTTCGCCGACTACACGTGGTGGGCATTCACCGGCTCGGTCGCGTTGTATCAGGACATCGCCGGACATCATCAAGGGACGACGGTCAGCACCGACGTGCTGGCGTCGGCGCCGGTGGGCGGCTGGCTGTTTTCAGTGGGTCCGGGTTTCACGTGGGCGAACGGCACGTATACGCGGACCTTCTTCGGCGTGTCGGACCAGCAAAGCGCCGCGTCGGGACTGCCCGCCTACAGCACGAGCGCGGGCGTGCGGGACATTCATATGAACGCGATGGTGACGTACGATTTTTCGCGCCACTGGAACGGTTCGGTCGCCGCGACCTTCGGGCGTCTTCAGCATGATGCCGCGAACAGCCCGATTACCGAAAAGCGCTTCGAAATCAATACGCTCGCTTCCGTGAACTACAAGTTCTAGGCTGGCCGCTTTCTCGCCTGCCGCGCGTGAGGTCATGCGCGACAGGCCATGCGAACGCTATTCGCCTGCCGTGAGATCGCCGGCATCGATGCCCAGTTCCGCCGCCATGCGGCGGACCACGGTCTGCAGCCGGCTCACTTCGTCGGCGAGACGCTTCTGTTCGGCCTTGACTGCTTCGAACGCGGACAACGGCACCGAGTCGTCTTCATCGCCCGGCTGCGCCAATTCGCTCACGCTCACTTCACCGCACAGCAGATGCATCCAGCGGTTCTCGCGCTCGCCCGGCACGCGGGCGAGTTTCACGACCCGTGGCGGGTCGTTGGCCGCGAGTTCGTCGAGAAACGCCTCGACCGATGAGATATCCGCGAAACCATGCAAACGCGCGCTGTTCAGGCGCAGTTCAGCCGCCGTTTGCGGACCGCGCAGCAGCAGGATGGTAAGCAACGCCGCCGACTGGCTCGGCAGCCCCAGCACGCGGTTCATGTTGTGCTCGAAGCGCGGCACGCGGCTGCTGCTGCCTTCCATCACGAGGCTCAGCCGCTTCAGGCCGTCGACAGCGGTCAGCACTTCGGCTTCCGTGGCGTTCATGACCGGCGCGCGGCCGGTTTTCTGGTTGCAGCCCAAGGTCAGCGCGTTCAGCGAAAGCGGATAACTGTCCGGTACCGTGTTTTGCTTCTCGACGAGCACGCCAAGCACGCGTCCTTCGAGCAAGGTCAGCGCGCGGATCGAAGGACGGGAAGAAGCGTCGGGAGTGGAATTCATAAGTGATGTCGCGGCAAATGCCGCCGGGTCTCGTGGATGAGGTGCCTTACCGTTGCACAGCCGGACGGCGTTTTCTGGTTTGTGGGCACTATCATAAACGGCCCAGGCCGCGCGAGTGTGCGAATCTCGGCTGCATCGTGGCGCGCGCGGTGCCGTCTGGCATGTCGCGTGCTGGCACAGGAAGTCCTTCATTCATGGAGTCAATCGATGGCACTACGCGGACAATCGGTGCTGCGCGTGAGCGCCCTTTCACTGGCGCTTGGCGCGGTGTGCCTGCTCGGCGCCTGCGCGCTCAGTCCTGCCGGCAAGAGCGGCAACGCGCATGTGCCCGAGCCCGCCAAGCCGGTCGACCTGAGCCGCTATCTCGGTCGATGGTACGAACTGGCGCGCTATGAAAACGGCTTCGAACGCGGTTGCGAAGCCGTCACTGCCGACTACGCCACGCGCGACGACGGCCTGATCGACGTCACCAACAGTTGCCATAAAGGCGGCGTGAATGGACCGCTCGACGTGTCGAAAGGCCGCGCGAAGGTGGTCGCCGGCTCGGAGAATAACAGGCTGAAGGTGTCGTTCTTCGGACCGTTCTTCTTCGGCAACTACTGGGTGCTCGATCACGCGGACGACTATAGCTGGTCGATCGTCGGCGAGCCGAGCGGCCGTTATCTATGGATTCTCACGCGCGCGGCCATTCCCGCTGCGAGCGTGAAGAACGCGCTGATCGAGCGGGTTCGCGCGCTCGGCTACGACACGTCGATGCTGCGCATGACCCGGCACGGGTAAGCCAGGCGCGCCGCTTCCGTCGAACCGCCCCACGTTTTTTCCTAGTTGACTGGTTTCCATATTCGAGATAATTTCCCGAATATGGAAACCACGCTCCCCGACGACAACGCTATCGACCGCCGCATCGCACAGCGGCTGCGAGCGTTGCGCGCCGAGCGCAACTGGTCGCTCGACGATCTCGCCAAACTCAGCGGCGTGAGCCGCGCGACCTTGTCACGCCTCGAAAACGCCGCCGTGAGCCCGACGGCGAGCGTGCTCGGCAAGCTCTGCGTGGCCTACGCCCTGCCGATGTCGCGCCTGATGCACATGGTCGAGGAAGACTTCGCGCCGCTGGTCCCACGTGCCGCCCAGCCGCTCTGGACCGACGCCAGCGTCGGCTTCCGGCGGCGCTCCGTGTCGCCGCCTGCGCAGGCGCTGAGCGGCGAGGCGCTCGAATGCGAACTCGACGCGAGCGTGCAGATCACCTACGACGCGTCGCCGCGGCCTGGGCTCGAACATCATCTGATCCTGCTCGACGGACAACTGCAAATCACCGTCGACGGCCAGAGCCACGACCTGCAACCGGGCGACTGCCTGCGCTATCAACTATTCGGCCCCAGCGCATTCGTGACGCCCGCACATAGCGGTGCCCGCTACCTTCTCTTCATCGTGTGAGCGAGAGCATGAGCGTGACTACCACCACTAACATCACCACCTTCACCGCCGACGACCTCGTGCGTCATCTTCCCGAACTCGGCGCGCTGCTGCGCGCCTGTGTGCATGACGGCGCCAGCGTCGGCTTCGTGATGCCGTGCGGCGTCGACGAGAGTGAAGCATTCTGGCGCGGCAAAGTCTTGTCTTCGCTGCGTGCCGGCGGTCTGGTGCTGTTGGTCGCGCGTCAAGGCAAGACGATCGCCGGCACCGTGCAACTCGATTACGACACGATGCCGAATCAGCGGCATCGCGCGGAGGTGCGCAAGCTGCTGGTCCATCCGGAGTTTCGCCGCCAGGGCATCGCGCGGGCGCTGATGACGGAAATCGAACGCCACGCGCATGGATTGCAGCGCAGCCTGCTCACGCTCGACACTCGCACCGGCGACCACGCGGAGCCGCTTTACGCGGATCTCGGTTATCGCACAGCGGGCGTGATCCCTGGATACGCTCGCGGCACGCACAACCATGAGTTCGACGCGACCACCATCATGTACAAGGCGCTATGAGCGTTTGGACCTCAAGCCGGCCGTGAATACTTGAACGTGCCCTGCGCGCTGGCGATCAGCAGCTTGCCGTCCACCCAGGCCTCGCCGCGCGAGAAGAAAATCGAACGGCCCGCGCGCTCCAGAAAACCCTTTGCGGTGATGGATTCGCCGAATCCCTTGTCGAGATAGTTGGTGGTCAGCGAGAGCGTGAAAGCATGCCGCGCCGGTGCGCCCGTTTCTGCGAAGAGTCCCGCATAGCCCGCCGCCGCATCGAGCAGCGTCGCGATCGCGCCGCCTTGCAGCACGCCCTGGCGATTGAGCTTGCTCGCATCGATCGGCATGAACAGTTCGGCGTAGCCATCGCGCCATTGCGTGAGACGAACGCCGAGCGATTCGAGAAACGGGTTGTCGATGGGAAAGTCGGACATGGGCTTGCAACTCAGCGACGCGAATCGAGCGCGATGCGCACCGCGAGTCCGGCGAGCACGGTGCCCATCAGCCAGCGCTGCACTTGCAGCCACACCGGCCGTCCGCCGAGAAACACGGCGATCGAGCCCGCCATGCTCGCGATCAGCGCGTTGACCGTCACGCTGATGACGATCTGCACGCAGCCAAGCGCGATAGACTGCGAGAGCACACTGCCGTGCCCCGGCGAAATGAACTGCGGCAGCAGCGACAGGTACATCACCGCGATCTTCGGATTCGCGAGGTTGGTGACGAGGCCCATGGTGAAGAGCTTGCGGCGGCTGTCGTGCGGCAGATCGCGGACCTGGAACGGCGAACGGCCACCCGGCTTGACCGCCTGCCATGCCAGATACAGCAGATAGAGCGCGCCGCCGAAGCGCAACGCGTCGTACGCGTACGGCACCGTCAACAGCAGCGCGGTGATGCCGAACGCGGCGCAGAACATGTAGAACACGAAGCCGAGCGCGACGCCGCCAAGCGATATGAGGCCCGCACGCCGCCCCTGGCACAGCGATCGCGAGATCAGATAGATCATGTTTGGACCGGGCGTGAGCACCATGCCGAGCGAGACCAGGCCGAAGGCGAGCAGCGTTGTGAAGGCGGGCACGGCATTCTCCTCAGTGAGCGGAAGTGGGGCAGTGGCGTCGAATATAGCCGATCCAGGCATTGGCCGTGCCTCGACATGCCTGCCGATGCCGGCTACAAAATCCCGTAGTTCTGCTAGTGTTCTCCCCTTACGTATCACCGCAGCGGAGAAACCCATGCCTCACGCCCGAGCAGAAAAACACAAGGCAGACAGCGCGCGTTTGAGCGACGCGCAGATCGCCGCGGAGGCGACCCGGCGTCTCGCCTGGGACGCCGCAGTCCCCGAACACGCCGTGAAAGTCCACGTCTCGCGCGGTCGCATCACACTGCGTGGCGAGCTGCAACGCGATCAGCAACGCACCGCGGCGCTCGAAGACGTGACACGCCTGTTCGGTGTAACCGGCGTATCGGATCACACTGTCGTCAAGCCTGAATGAAAGTCAGGCCTTCGTTGCCTGGCGCAATAGCGTGCGGCAATGCCGCGCGATCTGCTTTTCCTCTTCAGTGTGAATCGCTCTCACCTTGCCGGCCGGATCGCTTTCCGTCAGCCCCATGAAAGCAAGCCCGTCGCACACGCGCCTGCGAATCTCCTGGCTGTGTTCGCCGATGCCGCCGGTAAACACGAGCAAGTCGATTCCGCCCAGCAACGCCGCATAACCGCCGATCGTCTTGCGCACGGCGGTCGCAAACGCATCGAGCGCCAGCGACGCATTCGCATCGCCCGCCGCGGCGCGTTTTTCCAGCGCTTGCATATCGCTTTCGCCGTCCGCGTAACCGGCGAGACCGCTCTGGCGATTCAGCAGCGTCTCCAATGCGCCGGCATCGAGCTTCTCCACGCGCATCAGATACAGCAGCACGCCCGGATCGAGATCGCCGCTGCGCGTGCCCATCGGCACGCCGCCGGTCGGCGTCAAGCCCATCGACGTATCGATCGATCTGCCGTCGCGCAATGCGCACACGCTCGAACCGTTGCCGAGATGTGCGAACACCGCGCGCGCCGGCAAGTCGGCGCCGAGCCGCGTTACCAGCGATTCGTACGAGAGCCCATGAAAGCCGTAGCGCATCACGCCGGCCTCCGCGTAACGGCGCGGCAACGCAAGATGCGCGGCGCGCGGCGGCAGCGTCGCGTGGAACGCCGTGTCGAAACACGCGAAGTGCGGCGCGTCGTCGAAAATCTTTTCGGCCTCGTCGATTAACGCAAGCGCCGGCGGAATATGCAGCGGCGCGAAGTGCAGGGCCTCGTGCAATTGACGGCGCACGTCGGCGGTAATGCGCTGGTGCGTGCGCAAATGCGGTCCGCCATGCACCACCCGATGCCCCACCGCCGCAGGCCGGGCATCGTGCTGTTCTTTCAGCACCTGCGCGAGCTTTTGCAACGCGTCGATCTGCGATTCGAGCACGCGCTCCTGCTGCAGCAGCACGCGGCCATCGGGCGCCTTGATCCGCAAACTGCCGTCGTCGCGCCCAATGCCTTCGGCACTGCCTTCCAGCAGCAGGGATTCGTCATCGTCCGCGTGCCTGAATAGTCCGAACTTTAGCGACGAGGAACCGCTGTTCAGCACCAGAATCGTTCGATCGTCAGCGCTGTTTTCAGTTTGCATGGTCATGCCTCGCTCAGCCTTTCCACGTCCAGTTGCGGATTTCTTCCTTATCGATGCCCTCGGCGTGCGCATAAGCCAGATGCTCGATGATCTGGCCACGCAGCCATTCCTTCGCATGGTCGCCGACACCGCGCAGCTTCGGCACACGATCGATCACGTCGATCGCCAGCGAAAAACGGTCGACCTGATTGATGATCGCCAACTCCAGCGGCGTGTTGATGTTGCCCTTCTCGTGATAGCCGTGCACATGCAGGTTGTCGTGGTTGGTGCGGTTATAGGTCAGCTTGTGCACCAGCGAAGCATACGAGTGGAAGTTGAAAATCACCGGCTTGTCAGCGGTGAACAACGAATCGAAATCGCGGCTGGACAGGCCGTGCGGATGCGCATGCTCGGGCATCAGGCGAAACAGGTCGACAACATTGACGAAGCGGATCTTCAGGTCGGCGAACTGCTCCTTCAGAATCTGCACGGCGGCGAGCGCCTCCATGGTCGGGATATCGCCCGCGCAGGCCATCACCACGTCGGGCTCGGCGCCTTGATCCGTCGACGCCCAGTCCCAGATGCCGATGCCCTTGGTGCAATGCGTGACGGCCGCGTCCATGTCGAGATACTGCAGATGCGGCTGCTTGTCGGCGACGATCACGTTGACGTAATCGCGCGAACGCAGGCAGTGATCGGCGACGCTCAGCAGGCAGTTCGCGTCCGGCGGCAGATAAATGCGCACCACGTCCGGGCTTTTATTCGTGACGACATCCAGAAAGCCGGGGTCCTGGTGCGTGAAGCCGTTGTGATCCTGACGCCAGACGAGCGATGTGATCAGCAGGTTGATCGACGGCACCGGCTGGCGCCAGCCGAGATCGCGTTTGGCTTTCTCCAGCCACTTGGCGTGCTGGTTGAACATGGAGTCGATCACGTGGACGAACGCTTCGTACGTGGCGAACAGGCCATGGCGGCCGGTCAGCACGTAGCCTTCGAACCAGCCTTCGAGCGTGTGCTCGCTGAGCATTTCCATCACGCGGCCGTCTACCGCGAGTTCGCCGCCGTCCACGTCGCTCGGCACGGTTTGCGCGAGCCAGGTTTTTTCCGACGCCTCATAGATCGCGGTCAGCTTGTTGCTCGAAGTCTCATCGGGGCCGAACACGCGGAAGTTCGTCATGTTGTTGCGCATCACGTCGCGCAGGAACTTGCCGAGCACCTCGGTCGGCGATGTGTACGAGCCGGCTGGTTTTTTCACCGCCACTGCGTAATCGCGAAACGGCGGCATGGCGAGCGTCTTGCAAAGCACACCGCCGTTCGCATGCGGATTGGCGCTGATGCGGCGCGCGCCTTCGGGCGCAAGTTCGCGCAGTTCTTTCACGAGGCGCCCTGCTTCGTCGAACAGCGTTTCGGGCTCGTAACTGCGCAGCCAGTTCTCGACCAGCTTCAGGCTCTTGCTATTCGTCACCGGATCGAGCACGGGCACCTGGTGCGCGCGCCACGAGCCTTCCACCTTGTGTCCGTCGACCTCCTTCGGGCCGGTCCAGCCTTTGGGCGAACGCAGCACGATCATCGGCCAGCGCGGCCGCGACGCGTCGTTGCTCTCACGCGCATGCTGCTGGATCGCGCGGATTTCGCCGATGCATTGCTCCAACGTCGCGGCCATCTGCTGGTGCATGATGGCGGGATCATCGCCTTCGACGAAATACGGTTTGTGTCCGTAGCCGGTCAACAAGGCTTCGAGTTCTTCACGGGGAATGCGCGCGAGAATGGTCGGATTGGCGATCTTGTAGCCGTTCAGATGCAGCACCGGCAACACCGCGCCGTCGCGGATCGGATTCAGGAACTTGTTCGAGTGCCACGAGGTGGCGAGCGGACCGGTCTCCGCTTCGCCGTCGCCGATCATCACCGCGACGATCAGATCGGGATTGTCGAACGCGGCGCCGTAGCCGTGCGAGAGGCTATAGCCAAGTTCGCCGCCTTCGTGAATCGAGCCCGGCGTCTCCGGCGTGCAATGCGAACCGATGCCGCCCGGAAACGAGAACTGCCGGAAGAAGCGCTCCATGCCGGCTACGTCCTGACTGCGGTCGGGATAGATTTCCGAGTAGTGGCCTTCAAGATAACAATTGGCCAGCGTGGCCGGTGCGCCATGACCGGGACCGGCTACGTAGATCACATTCAGATCGAGCTTTTTGATCAGCCGGTTCAGATGCACGAGCAGGAAACTCTGCCCCGGGTCCGAACCCCAGTGGCCCAGCAGGCGGTTCTTGATGTGTTCGGGCTTCAGCGGTTCGCGCAGCAGCGGATTGTCGCGCAGATAGATCATGCCGGCCGAGAGGTAGTTGCAGGCCCGCCAGTAGCGATCCATATTGCGCAACGTGTCGGCGTCTAAAGTTTGCGGCGGCGTGGGATGGGAGGTTGCTTCAGCCATGGTGTCACTCCTTGAAAAGGACTGTCAGGCAGGTTGGCGAATGCGGCAATGGTGGTTCGTGACGCGGCCGGCGTGAAAGAATCAGCAACGCCGGCCATCCTGTCACGCGAACGACACAAGAAAAGCGTACGGGTAGCGTCCCGTGTTGGCGGCGGGCGTGAGCGCCCTTATGCGGTGAGCCTCAGTGTGACAGGAAGCGCGCCGCATGGTTCGACGCAATCGCCCAAACCTTGATCCAACTGCGACTTCGCGACTTCGCGACAACCGCAAGCGTCGGCCTCACGCTGCATGCGCCAGACTTTAAGCGCATATTAAGTGAATGCCTTTATGCTCCCCTTCATGCTCCTCATGCCGCAGGCGCGACCGCGAACCGCATCAGGCGTATCCCGCCTTGCTCACCTCTTACCCGAACGCTCAATCATGCCGACACCCAGCCGCGTCAAAGCGCCGTTGATCCTCGTTCTGACCTTCGTGTTCCTGTGCGCGGGTGTCGCCATCCTGCTCGGCGTGTTCGGCTTGCTGGTCAAGCTGTTCGGCCACGCCTGAGTGCCGCTGCGTGGGCGTCGCCGGCGCGAAATGTGTATCCTGAGCAATCTTCCCGGCGCCTTCACACAGGGTCTCCTGCCTTCCCGAGACCCGGAACGCCCGGCTTCATTGCAAGGAGTTTCCATTGACGGACCACGCTGATACTTCCCCGACCTCCGGCCAGCCGATCGATCCGGAGTTGCTCGAACTGGCGCATCAGGTTTTCGACCTTGCGCGGAGCGGCGATGCCGCCATGCTTGCGGCAGTGATCGAAAAAGGCGTGCCGCCGAATCTGCGCAACGACAAAGGCGACAGCCTCGTCATGCTCGCCAGCTACCACGGTCACGCGGACGCCGTGCGCACGCTGCTCGAACGCGGAGCCGATCCGAATCTGCGTAACGACAACGGACAGACACCGATTGCGGGAGCGGCGTTCAAGGGCTTCGACAAGGTGATCGCAACCTTGCTCGCGCATGGCGCGGATGTGGAAGGCGCGTCACCGGACGGACGCACCGCGTTGATGATCGCGGCGATGTTCAATCGCATAGCGATCATGGAGTTGCTGATAGCGCATGGCGCGGACCCGAAGGCTCGCGACGCGAACGGCGTGACGGCAATGGATGCCGCGGGCCGCATGGGCGCCGGCGATGCCCAAGCGCGCCTGAAGGAACTCGGTTCATAAAGCGAACCGTCATTGGCACGCGGCGCTCCCGCATCTTCCTATGCGTGTCACGCACATGGAGATGCGCAACACGCCGCGAACCGCTAGCCTTTCTCCGCCAACAAAGACTCCACGTCGATCTCCGCCAGCTCGCCGATCCGCTCCACCGTCACGTCCGCCGGTGGATTACTGGCGATCTCTTTCGGATCGAACGCATAATGCCCCTGGCGGGGAAACACCGTCGTCAGTTTTGCGCCCCACGCCTTTTTCATCGCCGTGAGAATGCGCAGCTTGTCGTCGACCATCACATAGTGGCGCGCGGGATAACACTCCATCACCTGGTCGAGCATCAGCTCTTTGTGGATGTAGATCAGCACGCGCCCTTCGACTTCGTCCCACAGCCCCGAGCGGGCGATCTTGCGCGGCTGGAACACCACGTCGCCGTCGGAGAGGATGACCGTGGGGCCGCGCTTGCCCACATGATCAAGCGCATCCAGCGCGCCCGGATACAGGCGGTTCGCAAACGGATACTCGATCAGGAACGACGACATCAACAGCAAGCGCGTATCCCGTGGACGCTCCGAGCGATACCGCTGCAACGCGCCCAGGTAGTCGGCATAGCCGAGCTCGGCGCGCAGGTTCTCGAAGATTTCCCAGTACCGCGCGCTGTTCTCCGCGCCGAACTCGCGCATCATGTGCGCGCGCAGATCCGCGAGCACATGGTCGTTGTCCAGCAAGGTGTTGTCGCAGTCGAACAGAAACACGACGTCGTGCGGCGTAGAGGTAGTGGCTGGCATCGCGGCTCCCTGAAATCAGCTTTTCGGCTTATCGGACGGCGTGGCCGCTTTCTCGGCGTGGCCACCGAAATCATTGCGCATGGCCGAGAGCACCCGGTTCGCGAAATCCGCCTCACCGCGCGAACTGAAACGCGCAAACAGCGCGGCGCTCAGCACCGGCGTAGGCACACCCTCGTCGATGGCGGCCGCCACGGTCCAGCGCCCCTCGCCCGAATCGGATACGCGCCCTGCGTAGTTCTTCAGATCGGCGTCGCTAACGAGCGACCCGGCGATCAGATCGAGCAGCCAGGAACTGATCACGCTGCCGCGCCGCCAGACCTCGGTGACGTCGGCGAGATTCAGATCGTACTGGTACAACTCGGGCCGGCGCAGCGGCGAGGTTTCGGCGTCGGCCTCGCGCGCGTGCTTGCCGGCGTCGGCGTGATGCAGAATGTTCAAGCCCTCGGCATACGCGGCCATCATGCCGTACTCGATACCGTTGTGAACCATCTTGACGAAGTGCCCCGCACCCTGCGGCCCGCAATGCAGGAAGCCCTGATCCGCGGTGCTCGAGCCGGCGACACGCCCCGGCGTGACCGGCTCGGAGCCGGCACCCGGCGCGAGCGTCGCGAAGATCGGTTCGAGCCGCTTCACGATCTCCGGCTCGCCGCCGATCATCAGGCAGTAGCCGCGCTCGCGGCCCGCCACGCCGCCGCTCGTGCCGACGTCCACATAGTGAAGCTTGCGCTCGGCCAGCTCGGTGCCGCGGCGGATGTCGTCGTGGTAATAGGAGTTGCCGCCGTCGATCACGATGTCGCCCGGCTCCAGCAAGGGCACGAGTTTCTCCAGCGTCGTGTCGACCACGGCGGCCGGCACCATCAGCCACACGGCGCGCGGCTTGTCGAGCTGCGCGACGAGGTCTTCCAGCGACGCCGCGCCCGCCACGCCGTCCTGCTTCAGCTTCTCGACCGCCGCTGGCTGCACGTCGTAGGCGATACACTGCTGACCGCCCTTCGTCAGACGCCGCACCATGTCGGCGCCCATGCGTCCCAATCCAATCATGCCTAGCTGCATATCTCGCTCCGGAAAGTGCCTCGTTGCGCTGCTGGATGTGCTTCGACGATTTGCTTCGTTCTGTTGCGGCTCTGCTGCGTTTTCGCTGGGCGCTTCAGTCGCGGCGCCAGGGATCGCGCGTGACTACGCTCACTGTAGTGGTGTTTTTTCGCGTGCGCCGGACACACGGTAGCAGCCCTGAAGCGCTCTTGCAGCGAAGCGGGCAGCGCCGCATGCATCGAAAGACGATACGCCCTTTTGCAGAGGTTTTGCGCGGCGTAAAGTTTCTCGCGGTTGCAGTCGCGCTGGATTGCCGGGCGAGGCGCTCGCGCAGGCTTCGATCCGGCTGACTGCCTTCTTACAGTTCCACTCGCCGTGGCAGCCGTTGCAGCCGCCGCGTCTAACGCTGTCGCTCCCGCTGTCTGGCCTGGAGCTTGCCATATTGCGAACGCGCAAAGCGCTTCACGGCTTTCCACATCAACGGATAGCGATATCCCGGCACGGCGAACAGCACCAGCGCGCACAGCGCCAGCAAGCCGCAGAACAGAAACGTGCCGCGATAGCTGAACGCCTGCACCAGCAAACCCGACAACACGCCCGAGAGAATCGAGCCGACGCGCGCCGCGTTGAAGAACAGCGCGGTGGCGCGGCCCGGCGCGTGCGGCATCAGGTCCTGCACATAGGTCATGCCGAGACACGAAGTCACGGCGACCACGAAGGCGTTGAGCATCTGCATCGGGATCAGCACGTGGACGCCCCCGGCCAGCGACATGCCGACGAAATACACCGCGTGCACCGCGGCGCAGGCGGCCAGCCAATTGGGCTTGTGCAGCGCCGACGACTTCGCGCCGAGCGCGAGCATCATCGGAATCTCCATCAAGGCGCCGAGGCCGAGCATGATCGACACGTCCAGATGCGTGCCGTTCAGCCCGTGCACGATATAGAGCGGCAGCACGATCATGGTCGCGTTCGCGGCGAGGCCGAGCAACGTGAGCGCGGCAACCGCGCGGCCGATGTCGTTGGCCGAGGCGACACCCGGCAGATCCTCGTGCGCCTCTTCGCCCGGCGTGGTGAGCGGCGGTACGGTGATCGAGGCCGACGGCTCCGACGCGGTGTCTTCCACCGTGTGATCGCCCAGATGGCCTTGCGGCTCGCGCATGCGCCAGACGATCGTCGCGCACGCGCCGAAACTGGCCGCGGCGAACAGGAAAAGCCCGTAAAAGCTGCTGGCGGCGAGCACCAGCGCGCCCACCGACGGCCCAAACACCCACGCCGCCGACAGAATGGTCCGCAAGGTCGCGCTGGCGAACACGCGCTCCGCCGGGTCCGCGACCGGCAAGGCCGCGCGGCTGAACGAGAACACCATCGAAATGGCCGAGCCGCCCGCGCCGATAAAAACGATGCCGACCACCAGCAGCAGCCGGTAATCACGCACCACGCATAAACACAGATAGCCGAGCGCCGCGGCGATCAGCGCGGCCAGCAGCAAAGGCCGGTGCCGTCCGCTCGCGTCGCTCCAGCGGCCCGCGAAGGTGCTGGCGAGCACCCCGCTCGCCGCGATCAGCGTCATGAACACGCCGAGCCTGAACGGCGTCATGCCGGCGCGCTCGACGCCGAACAGGGAGAGATAGGGAGCGGTGAACGACATCGCCACACCGAGCATGAGCGTCGCGGCGGCGAGCGGCTTGAAGCCGGGAATGCGCAGTAGATCGAAAAAACGTGAGGTCTTTAACACGAGGGGCGGTGGGTCAGGGAAAGCGAGCCTGCGACGCGCGATGCACGCCGCACACTTCGTGGCCGGAACGACCGGGGCATTATCGGCTTAGCTCGCGGGCGCGTAAACCGGCGCCACCGCATCCCAAAATTGCAGACCATACGGTTGCCGCGCGGCTGACGGTGGGGAGCACGCTACTTGCCGTCCGTTGCGCGCATTTGCTGCGCTTGCGCCTTGTAGTCGTAGGTCGGATAAAACTCGGTGCGATAGCCGCCCCATGCGGTTGTTTCGATCGCCCGGTTGACTTCGCGCAGACGGCTCGCGGGCACGCGCAGCGTGACCACCTGCCCGATGCCCATCATCACGTACCACGACACCACTTCGATGCCGGGCGGCGGAAAGGTCTTGAAGAAACCTTGTGCGCGCAACTGGTCGTTGATCTTCGGCAGCGGCTTGGACTCGTCGTGACGCAGGAAGATGGTGAGCAGGAAGGTGTCGTCTGGAGCCGACGCTGCCGGTGCGGACGCTGCCGCCGCGGTGGCGCTCGACGCGCCGGGTGAGCCGGTCATGCCGGCGCCTGGCGCTGCACTCGGGTCCGCGCCATATGCAAGCGGCGCAATGCCAAGCGACACGGCCAGCGCTGCGCCGGCCAGGTTGCGGCGCAGCAGGCCGGACAACATCGTGCAACGGCGTGGAGCAAGTGCATTGGGCATGGGATGCCTCCATGACGCGGGGGGAAATATGTCTGACGGCGCGCGCTTCGGTTTCTTTGTTTCGTTTCGTTTCCGTGCATGCGCGCGCGGCGTTGGGCAAGCAATATCCACTCCCGCGCGACACTGCCGACGCGCGTTACAGCACGACGTAACCGCGTTTCTCCAACGTCCAGCGGTGCCACTGATTGCCATACATACCGCAAGCGATACCGAACAGCACCGACAGCACGAGTCCGATCAGGTCGGCAGTTTCGCCCCATAGACCCGAGCAGAAAAGCAGCAGGTTGATCGCCAGCATGACGAAAGCAGCAAACCACATCTTCTTCGACAACGCCCACACGAAACCCAGCAGACACGCGCCCCAACTGAAGCCAGTGGCCACCGCGACGGTTTCGTCCTTGCCGGGATATCGCAGATAAATCTTTTCGCCCATTTCTTCCCTTTCCTACCTCGATGATTCGCCGCACGTCGGCGACACCCGGACGAATGTTTAACACGCCATGCCGGCAAGAATATGAGTTTGCGTGAAATTCACACCGCCGCGCTTCGAGCCGCGCCGCGCCGCGCGTTCGGGCGAAGCCACGCTCACTGACGATCCCGCGCATAGCTGCTACTCTTGGCAAATCCACCCGCAGGGGACCGCCACGACGGCGCAATCCCCTGCCTGCACAGGTTAAACCGCTCCGGAGCACGCATGGCAACCCAGACAGCCTATTCTTCGCAAGCCCCCTCGCGAGCCCAACTCGATGCCCTGCCGGGCGCCACCCTCGTCGAATTCGGCACGGACTGGTGCGGCTACTGCCAGGGCGCGCAGGCGTCGATTGCCCAGGCTCTCGAACCGCACGACGGCCTCAGGCATCTGAAGATCGAAGACGGCCCGGGCCGGCCGCTCGGCCGCTCGTTCAAGGTCAAACTCTGGCCCACGCTGATCCTGATGCGCGACGGCGCGGAAGTCGCGCGCGTGGTCCGCCCGGCCAATGCCGCGGCAGTCGCGAACATTCTGACGTCGCTCTGAGGTCTAGCGGCGCATGCGACGTCTCATGCGCCGCGCCATGTCCACCCGATCACTATCATGCGACAAGCCATCCACCATCTGAGCATCAAGGCCCGCAGCCGCGGCCTCGTCGAATTCACCGACGAAGCGCGCCGCTTCGTCGCTGCGCAGGCCATCGATACCGGCTTGCTGACGCTGTTTTGCCGCCATACTTCCGCTTCATTGCTGATTCAGGAGAATGCCGACCCGTCGGTGCAGCGCGATCTGGAGCGCTACTTCGCGAGCCTCGCGCCCGAAGACGCCGAGCGCTACGAACACGACGCCGAAGGCCTGGATGACATGCCGGCTCATTTGCGCACCGCGCTCACGCAAGTGCAATTGTCGGTGCCGGTCGAACACGGGCAGATGGTGCTCGGCACATGGCAAGGCTTGTATCTGTTCGAGCATCGCCGTCACACGCAGCAGCGGGACATCGTGCTGCATCTGATCGGCGAATGACGCCAGTTCACCGCCTCACAGCGGCGCCCCGCCGAACGCCTGGCGCTGCGCGAGCGACACGAAAGCCTGCGCGTCGCGTGCCGCCTGCACCACCGCTGCCATGCCGAAGAACTCGTGCGTCGCGCCCCGATAATTGCGATGCTCGACGGGCACGCCCGCGCCGTGCAGTTTCTGCGCGAGCTTCTCGCCGTCCGAGCGCAGCGGATCGATACCCGCCGTCACGATCACGGCCGGCGGCAAGCGTGACAGATCCGCGCTCACCACGTCGATCAGCGGACTGGTGAGATCGCTCTCGCTGTTGATCACGTTATGCATGAACCACAGCATCATCGACTTGTTCAAGGGTTTGGCGTTGCGGTTCTCTTCATAAGAGATCGACACGATGTTATTGCTCGCCACCGGATAGATGAGCGCCTGATGCATCGGCATGCGGATGCCGGTATTGCGCGCGCGGATCGATACGTTGATCGCCAGATTGGCGCCGGCGCTCTCGCCCATGATGGCGATCTTGTCCGGGTTGCCGCCGACGCTCTTCGCATTGCCGATCAGCCAGCCCCACGCGGCGAACGCGTCGTCATGCGCGGCCGGCAAGCGGTGTTCGGGCGCCTGCCGGTAGTGCGCGGACACCACGATGGCGCGGCTTTGCGCGGCCATCGAGCGCGGCGTGGCGTCGTAGGTATCGAGATCGGCGAGCACCCAGCCGCCGCCGTGAAAATACAGAATCAGCGGGAACGGCCCCTCGCCTTGCGGCGTGTAGACGCGCGCCGAAATGCTGCCGGCCGCGCCCGGAATCATGATGTCCTTGGTGCGTACCGCTTCCAGTTCCAGCGCGGGCCGCGCGCTGAATGCCGGGTCCTGCATGAGTTTTTTGACGGCGTCGGCGGGCGTGGGCTGCTGCCTCGCCTCCTCCACCGTGCAGTCTTCGATGGGCTTCGGGTCGAGACTCTTGAGCGCGTCGAGCACCGCTTTCATGTCGGGATCGGCATGTCCCGTTGGATCCATGCCGACCATGCCTTTGATCGTATCGCCGAGTGTCATGTCCATGCTCCTGCGGAAAACGAGGGGCACGGACTCATCGGAGGCTTTCACGACCGGCGCTCGACAACCGTGCATGCGGTCAATTTCAGCAAGGGCTATACCTGTGAATGGCATGCAGCGCCGGCTACGGTTGCGTCACTGCCCCTTCGTATCGCTGCTTGCGTCCGCGCCCGGCATATTGGTCGAGTCGGTTGCCGGCTTAGTTTTCGACGACTTCATGTGATGCTTTTTAGTCGACTTCGAATGCGCCATCGCGCCGGACGCCTGCATGTCGCCGCCTTCACGCGTCGAGCCGGCGTTGGTGCCCGCGTTCGGGTCGTTGCCGGCCGGACCGCCGCCGCCGCTGCCTTGCGCCATCGCGACCGACGAAGCGGCGAGCAACGCCGAGATGAGAATTGCGCTGCGAGTCCTGTTTCTGAAGTTCATGACTTTCTCCTGTCCGAAAAGAAGCGGGCTGCGCCGGCCGGTTCGGCCAAATACGCATACCTCGTCTCCCTCTCAGCAAGGGGTGTGCCGCAAGTCACGGAACACTTCGAACATCCCAGGCCTCGAGCTGCGAACGGCGAGCCTTACGGTTCACACGCCACCAGCGCGTGCAGTTCGTCGATATTGAATGGCTTGGCGAGTATCGCCACGCCAAGGCGCCGCGCGCGTTCGAGTTCGTCCGCGTAGCCGGTCATCAAGGCGATCTTCTGCGACGGCCACGCGCTGCGCACCTTCTCCGCGAGGTCGATGCCATTCAGCTTGCCCGGCATCTGGATGTCGGACAGCACGAGTTCGAAGCGCGCGCCGCCCGTGAGGACGTCGAGCGCCTGATCGGCGGTCGGCTCATGACGCACCTCGCAGCCGAAAGTCTCCAGCACCGCCGCCACGCCTGCCGCGACTTCTTCGTTGTCTTCAACCAGCAGCACGACCCCGCTCGGCGCCGGCACCGGCGCCGACACTGTCTCGGCTTGCACGACCGACGTCTTCCGGCGGCCGCGATAGCGCGGCAAATACAGCCTCACCGTCGTGCCGCTGCCCGGCACGCTGTCGATCTTCGCCGTGCCGCCCGCCTGTTCGCACATGGACAGCACCTGTGCGAGCCCGAGGCCGGTGCCCGAACCACACAGCTTGGTCGTGAACAGCGGCTCGAAGGCGCGCCGCGCGACGGCTTCGGGCATGCCCTCGCCGTCGTCGGTACAGGCGATCAGCACGTATTCGCCGTCGGGCAGCAAGGTATCGCTGCCGACCAGCCGGTTGTTCTGGCAACGAATCACGAAGCGGCCGCCGCGCGGCATCGCATCGCGCGCGTTGACGGCCAGATTCATGATGGCGAATTCAAGATCGGTCGGATCGGCCAGCACCTGCCAGACGTTCTCGACCATGTTCAAGGCGAGCTCCACGTTGTCGCCGAGCGCGGCGTCGATCAGGGGTGCGGCGGCGGGCAGCCACGTGGCGAGCTCGAGCGGCTGCTGTTTGAGCGGCTGCTTGCGCGCCACGCTCAGAAGGCGCCGCGTGAGCGATTCGGCGGTGGCGGTGGCGCGCTCCACCGCGAGCACTTCTTTCTCGACGTTGTTAAAGCGCTTGAGCCGCGCGAGCTCCGTGTTGGCGGAAACGACCATCAGCAGATTGTTGAAATCGTGCGCGACGTTGGCGACGAGGTTGCCGAGTGCGCCCATGCGCTGCAGTTGTCTGCTCGAGGCTTCGGCGGAGAGACGCATCGCCACTTCGCCCTGCCAGCGTTCCCACGCGCGGCGCTCGCCCTCCAGTTGACGCAGCGAGTAGAACACCAGCAGCCAGACGGCGATGCAGGGCAGCGCAGTCAGTGCAGCAATCATGATGAAGTGCTGGCGCCATGCTTCGCCGATCGACGAAGTGGCGTAGGCGCTCATCACATAGAGCGGATAGTCGCCGACGCGGCGAAACGCCAACAGACGCTCCACGCCGTCCACCGTGGAATTCAGACGGACGTGGCCGGACAGTTGTCTGTCGCGCAACGCCTGCGTGAATTTGCTTCGCGGGCTAGGGTTCGCGCCCGCCGGCCACGGCGGATAGCGCACCAGCAGGCTGCCGTCCTGGCGATACAGGGCCAACGCCAGCGATGAATCGCCGTTGGTCAGCTCACGATAGAAGCGCGAGAAGTACTCATTGCGCAGCGCCACCGACACCACGCCGAGGAACTGGCCGTTAGCGTCCGAGCGGCCCGTCGCGGTGGTGAACACATTGGTCCGCGAGAGTGGGCCGAACATCGGCAGAGAAAAATACGGCTGCGGGCGCATCGCCTTCGCGCTGATGAAGTCTTCGCGCTGCGCGATCGACATGGCGGGCGCGGGATACGTGCGGCTCGACACCAGCAGATCGCCTTGCGCGCCAAGCAGATAGATCGACGAGACCTGCGGAAAGTCGCCGCCGATTCCGTGCAGACGGTCGTGCAGCATCGCTTCACGCGCGCGGATCTGCGCATCGTCGTCATTGCCGAGCAGTTCGACGATGCGCGAGGACATCTGCTGGTTCAGATCCATCACCTTGACGGCCTGTTCCTCGGCGACGCGCGCGAGCCGGTCGATCATGTCGTTCGAATCGGCGATCCGGCGCTGGTAGTCGAAGTAGCCGTAGCCCGCAAGGCAGACCAGAGGAATGGCAATCGACACGGCGAGGACGATCAGCAGCATGCGCCGCGTCGCCGCGAAATTGCGCGACGGCATGGGGAAATCGACTGCTGCACGTTCCGCACGTTGCACGGTCACGATCTCCAAAAAGGTCAACACAGGTCAGGCACGCCATGGCACGGCATGTTCGTCGCATGTTCGTACGCTGTTTCTTTTTCCCTGAATTTACCGCACTTCAGCGGTTCTCCATAGTGCGCCGGGCGAGGAAACCGCGCTTGTGCCGGTGCGCGCAGCTGGGCACATGAATTGCTGAACCATTAGGGTTCTGCGATCTGAAAGCGTGCTGCATTGCGGCGTGCTCATGCGCGTTGCGCTGCTTGCGCTGTTCTGCGCTGCGCTTTCTCACTCCACCGTCCGCGAGGAACCGTCCATGCCTACGACTGCCCGATGCGTCGCTCAGCTCTCGCAATTGCGAACCGACCGCGCTGAACGTGTCGTGGTGAACGACGAAAAGATTCTGCTGGTGCGCGACGGCGATACCGTGCACGCGTATTCCGCCGATTGCCCGCACGCGGGCGCGCCACTCGAAGAAGGCGCGCTCTGCCACGGCCGGATCATCTGTCCGTGGCACAAGGGGACGTTCGACGTCGCCACCGGCAACGTGCTCGAACCGCCCGCGCTGGTCGGGCTCGATCGCTATCCCGTGGTGGTGACGGGCGACGACGTGATGGTCACGCCGGAAAAAATCCCACAGCCGGCGCATAACGCCAACACCAACGCCAAAGAATCGCATTACGTGGTGATCGGCGCGGGCGCGGCAGGGGCCGCCGCATGCGCGGCCCTGCGCGACTGTGAATTCAGCGGCCGTATCACGCTTGTAGGCAATGAACCGCACGCGCCCTACGACCGCACCTCGCTGAGCAAATTTGTCCCGTCCGGTGAAATGGCGCCCGCCGATGTACCGCCGCTTCTTGCGCCGGATTGGCTCGAGCGGCACGACGTCGAACGCATCGTGCAGAAGGTTGCGCGGCTCGATGTGCCTGCCCGCACGATTCATTTCGAAAGCGGCGCCACGCTGACTTACGACACGGCCCTGCTTGCGACCGGCGGTGTGCCGAAGCTTCCCCACATTCCCGGTGTTGAACTCGGCGGCGTGCACGTGCTGCGCAGTCTCGACGATGCCGCCGCGCTCGTCGACGCCGTCGGCGACGATGTCAGCCAGACCCAGGTCGTCATTCTGGGCAGCAGCTTCATCGGACTCGAAACGGCTTCGGCGCTGCGCAAACGCGGCACGCCAGTCACCGTCATTTCGCCGGAGAAAGTGCCGTTCGCGAGGCAGTTCGGCGAGCGCGCGGGCGCGATGTTCCGCGCGCTTCATGAGCGCAACGGCGTGGTGTTTCATCTGGAAGCGAAGGTCGCCTCGCTCGAAGGAGAAGAAGGCAACGTGCATCAGGTGATGCTCGAAAACGGCGAGCATGTCGCCGCCGACGTCGTGCTGTTGGGCACGGGTGTCACGCCGGCCACCGGTTTTGTCGAAGGCCTGCCGCTGCAAAAAGACGGCGGCGTGCTCGTCAACGCGGGCATGCAGGCCGCGTGCGGTCTCTACGCGGCGGGCGATATCGCGGTCTTTCCGCTGCATGAAGATCAGGAACCGGTGCGTATCGAACATTGGCGCGTTTCCCAGCAGCATGCGCGCATTGCCGCGCAAAACATGTGCGGCGCGCGGCATCGCTACGTCGGCGTACCGTATTTCTGGACCTATCACTTCGGCAAGAACTTCGAATATCTCGGCCATGCGAGCGAGTGGGACGAGATCGTGACCGACGGCGACCTCGATCGCCAGCAATTCCTCTCGCTGTATTTGAAGGACGACAAGGTGGTCGCCGTGCTCGCCTGCGAACGCGAAGCGCAGACCGCGCGGCTGATCGATGCAATGAGAAGCGGTGTGTCGCGCGCGGATGCGTTGGCCATCGTCGGCGGCGCTTCATGCGTCACGAAATGAACAACCGGTAACCTGAAGGAGAAACGCCATGACAGACAACAAGGAAAAGCACCCGCACTCGAACAAGAGCGAAAAGCAGATCGACAAGCAGGTCGAAGACAGCTTTCCCGCGAGCGATCCGCCTTCCACGGGCGGCATCACGAAGATCGTCCCCGACAACGAAGCCGCTTCGAAAGACAAGTCGGCCGCAAAGAAACCGGCTGCGCACTAGCCTGCGCTGAGCCGCGCAAAGTGGAGATGAACCGCCCTGCCGCATTGCCGGCGGGCGGTTTTTCCAATGATGTATCGCACCGTTCAGACGCGCTGTCGTCGCATCGCCGAGCAAAGAGAACAACTTTCAAAGAAATCGCAGCGACTTAACCGTTGACCACGATGGGCAGTTCGTCCTCCGTCCGGCTTCTCGCCGCCTCGACACGCCGGCAAGCCGCGAGAATCTCCTGCAACGTGCTCGCATAACACTCTGCCCCGACTGCGCTTTGCAGATCCGCGCTCCACTTCTCCGTATCCTCCGCCGCCCACAATCCGATCACGATCGACACGTTCGGCAATCGTGCGCGAATGCGCCTGACCAGATAGCGCAAATGCGACGGAATGCCGTCGATCTGCAAGTAGAGAATACAGACGATGCCGACATCGTCGGCGTCGAGCTGATCGATCGACGCGCGCGATGCGGCCTCATGCGGCAACGCACGCGACGTGAACCCGTGCTTGCCCAGCAACTGCAACAGGATAGTCGTCGCTAATGGGTCGAGCGGGCCGCGTCCGGGAATGCACAGCACGCGGCTGCTTGCAGCGAGCGGCGACTGGTTCGTTGCATGTGCTTCTCCCGAATGGCCTGACGTGACGGGCCGTGGATTCGCTGCTTCAGTTCGTGCAACTTCGGACGCGTCGGAAGCCGACGGCGCCAACGGCCCTGCCGCACTCCAGTTTTCGTCCGCGGCGGAGGTAGCAGGCTCTCGGTCGTCATAACCGTCAAGGCCATCCACGAGGTCGTTCGTCGTCGCCTCGATGCGCGCAAGCTGCGTCGCCGTGACGCTGCCGCGCACGACGTCGTTGGCGGCGAGCTGCAGGCCCTTGATCGCGACCTCGTCATAGTACGAGGACAAGGAGCGCTCGCGCAGCAGGAGTTCGGCTTGCTCGATTGCCTCGTCCGGATCGCCCGCCAACGCACGCTGATAAAAGTTTTCCACGGGCGTCAGCGCGGGCTGGTCGCCCAGCAGCACGTCGAGAAACTCCAGGCGCCGCACATGCCTGCCGAGCACGAGCAGGCAAAGCGTCAACGGCGTGGACAGAATCAAGCCTATCGGCCCCCAGATCCAGCTCCAGAAAATCGCGGCCACCACGACCGAAAACGGCGAGAGCCCCGTGCTGCGCCCATACAGCAGCGGCTCGACGATCTGCCCAACCAGTACTTCCACGCTGACGAACAGCGCCAGTGACCAGATCGCCATCGTCCAGCCCGGACTCACGGCGGCGGCGAGCGCGGTGGCCAGCGTCGCTGAGATCCATATGCCGACGTAAGGCACGAGCCGCAGCAGCGCCGCGAGAATGCCCCACAGGATCGGACTCGGCACACCGATCATGAATAGGCCCGTGCCGATGATCACGCCGACGCCCGCGTTCAGGCCGAGTTGCGAAACGAAGTAACGGCTCAAACGCCGCGCGGCTTCGTCCATCACCATGGTCGTGCGGTGCAGGTCGCGCGAGCCGAACAGACGGATAGCGCGGTCGCGCAGATCGTCGCGTTGCAACAGGATCACCACCATCACGACGAAAACGATAAACGCCGTTTCGAGCGGACTGATCGCCGGCGACAACACCCGTCTCGCGAGTTCGAACGGCGTCGGCACCGGCTCGCGCACTTCGACGGGCACGGCAGCGGGCTCGCTAGCTGTCGAATGCGCGTCGCCGCGAGACGCCGCGCCACGCTGCGGCGCGGGTTGCGGCGGCTCGACCGTCGCGCGTTGCAGCGCCTGGCCTGCCGCACTCGCAAACCGGTTCAGTTTGCCGATGGTCAGGCTGTGCGCCGCCTCCATCTTCTGCTCGATGGTCGCCTGATAGCGTGGCATGCCGGCCGCAAGATCGGTCAATTGCGTGGCAATCACCGCGCCGAGCATCCCGATCACCGATACCGAAATCACCACGGCGGCGAACACCGACGCGACGTGCCCAAGCCGCAAACGCATCAACGCATTGGCGAGCGGCGCGACGAGAAAGCTGAGCAGGATGGCGAGCGTTATCGGAATCAGTACGGCGCTCGCGAAGTAGAGGCAAGCGACCACCGTCACGCCCACCGCGAGCGAGATCAGGCTGTCCAGGCTGAAGGCCGTGGCGGGTGCTCGAATGTGGGCGGCCGGCCTCACGCCGCGCGGTTCGGGGATGTCCTTCATTTGCGCCAATCTATCCGGTTGTGTTCGGTTCCCGCTCCTGTCAGGCGAGACTTGCGAGGCGAATTGCGCACGCCGATGGTGGCGACGTGCCGACGCGCTGTCGTGCCTCGCTCATGCGTTCAACCTTCAGTTGCGTCGCGATACCACACTTACTTCGCGGGTTCGCCGGAATCCGGCCCACTTTCCACCGGCGGGGCTTCCTTCTCTATCTCCGCGCGCGCCTGATCCCAATACTCGTCGGGCGTACCTTTGGGATCGTCAGCCTGCTCCCACAAGTAATAAGCGCGCATGCGGATCTGCTCCTCCTGAGAGGTTTGTTCCTGTTCCATTTGATCACCTCGGTTGAACCTGGCGTGGGCCGATATTGGCGTGCGCTGCACGCAGGCCGCCGCAAAAGAAGCGGCTCGCGCGCAGTCCCTTGCAATCGAGCAAACGCTATACCCGGCGGCGCGAGCTCGACTGCGTTGCACGCCCGGGTCCGTCAGGCTCCGGCGGAGGGTTCGCTTTCGTCAGTGGTGAGCTGCTCTTCGAGGCGGTCGAAGACACGCTGCGTGACGCGGTTCGGTGTCTCGAGGGCGAACAGCAGGAGCGAGCGTCCCGTCACCTGATACGCGTCGCCGGTGCTGAACTGCGGCAATTCGGAACGTACCGGCATGTTGGTGTCGACGAGGCAGGTCCACCGATCACCCTCGGGAACGTCCGGCAGTGTGAAGTTGACGACATCGTGATGCGCATTCAACACGAGCAGCAAGGTCGCGTCCGAGGCCGGCCGGCGAATGCCGCTCGCCTGCGCGCGGCCGTCGATCACGAGGCCGAAGCAGCGCATCAATGGATCGTCCCACTGTTCCTGGGAGAGATCCGTGCCGTCCGGCGAGAGCCAGCGCGCGTCGGTCACGTCCAACGCCTCGTTGTATTCGCCGATGATAAAGCGGCCACGCCGCAATACCGGCAGACGGTGACGCAGCGTGGTCAGATTCTTGACGAACTCGATAAGCGCGCGGCCGTCGTCGTCGATGCCTTCCCAATCCACCCAACTGATCTCGTTGTCCTGGCAATAGGCGTTGTTGTTGCCCTGCTGCGTGCGGCCGAATTCGTCGCCCGCGAGAATCATCGGCGTGCCTTGCGAGAGCAGCAACGTAGCCAGCAGATTGCGTTTCTGGCGCTCGCGCTGTTGACGAATCTCCGGATCGTCGGTCGGACCTTCCACGCCCATGTTCCAGGACTTGTTGTCCGAGTGGCCGTCCTTGTTGTCCTCGCCGTTGGCTTCGTTGTGTTTGTCGTTGTATGAAACCAGATCGTTGAGCGTGAAGCCATCGTGCGCGGCAATGAAGTTCACGCTGGCCCACGGGCGGCGGCCGCGATGATTGAACTTGTCGCCCGAGCCGGTGAGGCGCGTGGCGAGATCGGCGACTTTGCCTTCGTCGCCCTTCCAGTATTCGCGCACCGTGTCGCGAAAGCGGTCGTTCCACTCGGCCCAGCCGGGCGGAAAGCCGCCGACCTGATAGCCGCCCGGGCCGCAGTCCCATGGCTCGGCAATCAGCCGCACGCTCGAGAGCACCGGGTCCTGCCGGCAACTGTCGAGGAAACCGCCGCCCTCGTCGAAGCCATGCAGTTCGCGGCCGAGAATCGTGGCGAGATCGAAACGGAAACCGTCCACCTTCATTTCCGTTACCCAGTAGCGCAGGCTGTCGGTCACCATCTGCAGCACGCGCGGATGCGACAGGTTCAGCGTGTTGCCGGTGCCGGTATCGTTGATGTAGTAGCGCGGCTCGTCGGGCATCAGGCGATAGTACGACGCGTTGTCGATGCCCTTGAACGAGATCGTCGGGCCACGCTCATTGCCTTCCGCGGTGTGGTTGTACACCACGTCGAGTATGACTTCGAGATTGTTGTTGTGAAAGCGGTCCACCATCTCCTTGAACTCGCCCACCGAATCGATCGACGATGCGAAGAAACGTGGATCGGCCGCGAAGAAACCAATCGTGTTGTAGCCCCAGTAGTTAGTGAGGCCCTTATCGAGCAGATAGCTGTCGTTCACGAAGGTCTGGACCGGCATGAGTTCGACCGACGTCACGCCGAGGTTTCTGATGTAGTCGAGCACGACCTGTTGCCCGAGTCCGGCGAACGTGCCGCGGAGATTTTCCGGTACTTCCGGATGCCGTTTGGTAAATCCGCGCACGTGGGCTTCATAAAAAATCACGCGCTCCCACGGCAGCGCATTGCGCTCGGGATGACTCCACGAAAAATTGGCGTCGACCACCTTGCACTTGGGCACGAAGGGCGCGCTGTCGCGCTCGTCGAAAGACAGGTCGCCCTCTTCGGAATCCAGCGTGTAGCCGAAGATTTCCGGCGCCCATCTGAGTTCGCCGATATGCGCCTTCGCATAGGGATCGAGCAGCAGCTTGTTCGGATTGAAGCGATGGCCTTTCTCGGGTTCATAAGGGCCATGCACGCGATAGCCGTAAACCGCGCCCGGTTTGAGGTTTGGCACGAACACGTGCCAAACCTCGTCGGTGTATTCCGGCAGTTCGATGCGTTCGATTTCGTTTTCGCCGGTTTCATCGAACAGACACAATTCGACCTTGGTAGCGTGCGCCGAGAACAGCGCGAAATTGACACCGCTTCCGTTCCATGTCGCGCCGAGCGGAAAAGGCGTGCCTTCCGCGATGCGTGTCGAGTAGTTGGCCTGGAATGACATAGTGGTTCCTGTGGAAGCAAGAGGCGCTGGCGCGCATGTTTTAGTGTAAGGGTGGATCAGTCGATGCAGGAGTTTCCGGCCGTATGGAAGCCACCGTCGGAACGTCGAGAGCAAGCCCCGCTGATTAGCAAATTCCGGACCTGAGAGCACTGGCGCGAGTATTTGCGCGCCGCGGCACAACTCTTGCAGCAAGCATGATGCAGGCTGACTCAGTGAAGCGGCGCGGTACAAGAAGCGCCGCACATGTCATCAGGGAGAAAATCATCATGCAACGAGTGCAGATCAAGTCACTGGCCGCCACCGCCCTGCTCCTTGCCACGCTGGCCTCGTATGGCCACGCGTACGCTCAGGGCGCGCCTCAGGCGATCACCGAGAGACGTACAGACGTGGTGCAACTCGCAAGCGGCTACCGCGCGTCGAAGTTGAGTGGCGCCGATGTCTACAACAAGACCAAGGACACGATTGGCACGTTGGACGATCTGATCGTCTCGCCGAGCGGCGACCGCAGCACATACGCGATTCTGTCGGTAGGGGGATTCCTCGGCATGGGCAAACACCTGGTCGCCGTGCCGTTCAACGATTTGCAGATCAATAACCGCCGAGTGGTGCTGCCCGAAGCCACCAAAAAGTCGCTCGAGGCGCTGCCTGAATTCAAGTACGCGCCGGACTGATCGATGCCTTTGACTCCACTGGCCCAGCTGCAAGGGACTAGCCTTTGCAGCTGGTTTGTTCCACTGGCGTAAGCTACGTGATCAGCAGACCCGTCGGCACGGCGATATATTCAATTAACCTAAATAATTGCGTGCCGCTTAACGTTCGATCCAGCAAAACAGTAATTGAAGTCGTGCCCTCGACACCGCGCGTTTGCTTCAGTCCGCGGCGAATTCCACTATTGCTGCATGGAGAATTTCTTTCAAAGCGCGCGCAGCCTTTACGACGGACCGGCCACGTGCAGCGCCGCCGCCGATTCAAGCACTCGCAACAGACGCTCGGGCGTCAGCGGTTTCGCGCAATGCGCATCGAAACCAGCGGCTTTCGCACGTGCGCGGTCATCACGTGAGGCAAACGCTGTACACGCGACTAGCAACATATGCGAAGTCGAAGGATGGGCGCGCAGGCGCCGGGCCAGCTCGAGGCCATCCAGGCCCGGCATCTTGATGTCCAGCACCACCGCGAACGGCTGCCATTCACGCGCCATCTCGCAGACGGCAAAAGGATCCTCGAGCGCGCGGCACTCGAAGCCGTCGGCAACCAGCAACATCTGCAATGCTTCTGCCGCTTCCTGGTAATCGTCCACCACGAGGACGCGCCGGTGCGATGCCATCGCGTACTGGATAGGCCGCCACACTACGACGTCTTCGTTATCGTCCATCCGGTCGTCGAACGTCACCATCTTCTCCTTGGCATTTGCGCGTGCCACTCGCGGGCACTTCGGAACCTGCGTGCAAGATTCGCTCCTGACACGCGGACAAAACTCATCGTTCGCCAGACGATGGTCTCCCCGTTGCGTCGCGTTCGCGACGTACGCCTTACCTCATCACCTTAGCTCAGGCAATAAAATGCCGCTGGCTAAAAACCCTGCACCTTTTTAGGGATTTGTACTCAGCGGGTTATCCCGCACGATCGTCGATGAAGCCCTTTAGCATCGCCAGCGTATCGGCGTCGTCGATATGTTTATCGGTCCGCCAGCGCAACATGCGTGGAAAACGCACCGCCACGCCGGACTTATGACGGGGACTCGCCTGAATGCCTTCGAAGCCGATCTCGAAGACCAGCGTGGGTGTGACGCTGCGCACCGGGCCAAATTTTTCGATCGTGGTCTTGCGCACGATTGCGTCTACCTGGCGCATTTCTTCGTCGGTTAGACCGGAATAAGCTTTCGCGAAAGGCACCAACGTGCGCACGCCGTTCGCCTCGTCCCATACCGCGAAGGTGAAATCGGTGTAGAGACTCGCACGGCGGCCGTGGCCGCGTTGTGCGTAGAGCAGCACCGCATCGATTGCATACGGATCGATCTTCCATTTCCACCACGTGCCGGAGGCTTTGGTGCGGCCCACGCCGTACATCGATTCGCGTTGCTTGACCATGAGCCCTTCCACGCCACGCGCACGGCTCTCGTCACGTAATGCAGCAAGCGCCTGCCAGTCCGCTGCGCGAACCAGTGGCGAGACGCGCAGCAGATCTTGCGCAAGCGTGCCTTCGATTGAAACAGCCAGCGCCTCCAGTTGCGCGCGCCGCTCGACGAGCGGCGTCATGCGCAGGTCCTGGCCGTGCGCTTCGAGCAGATCGTAGGCAAGCAGCGTCGCCGGTGAGTCGGCGAGAATTTTTTTAGTCAGCGTTTTGCGGGCAATGCGCGGTTGCAGGCGCGCGAACGGTAATGGCGCCATGTCGCCGGGTTCCCACGCGAGAATCTCTCCGTCGACCACGAAACCATCCGGCAAGGCTTCGCCCAACGCCGCTACTTCTGGGAAGCGATCCGTGATCAGATCCTCGCCGCGTGACCATAACCAGACACGCCCACCACGTTTGACGAGTTGCGCGCGAATGCCATCCCACTTCCATTCGATCTGCCATTGCGATGGATCGCCAAGCGTCGCCGGATCGGCTTGCAATGGATGGGCGAGAAAGAACGGATACGGCAGGCCGAGGTCGCTCTCATGCGGATGATCTGCGGCCTGCGTCTCATCGCCTGTCGCCTCCGGTGCGATCAAACGCAGATAGCGCGCGGCATCGGGCTTCTGTTGCGAGTCGGTCCAACCGACCATGCGTTGCGCAATCCGTTTATGATCGACGCCCGCGACTTCCGCCAGCGCCCTCACCACCAGTTGCCGCGCAACGCCCACCCGAAATCCGCCGCCAATCAGTTTGGTCAGCAGGAAACGGCCGCCCCAGTCGAGTTCGTCCCAGTAGCTGAGCAAACGCGTGCGCAATTCTTCCGGCGCCACGCCACGTAAAGTCAGCACGCGTTGCTCGATCCATTGCGTGAGACCCAGTTCCGAACTGCGTTGCGCGGGCGGCAGGATATGGGCGATGGTTTCGGCCAGATCGCCCACTGCGTGATAGGACTCTTCGAATAACCACTCGGGCAATCCGGCACGCTCGCGGGCGATCTCGGTCAGCAGACGCGTCGGCACCGATTGGCGCGGTTTGCCGCCGGCGAGAAAATACGACGCCCACGCCGCGTCTTCCGGTTCGGCCACGGCGAAGTAGCTGGTAAGCGCTTCGAGTTTGTCGTGCGTGGACGTGGTCGCGTCGAGCGCGGTGTAGAGGGCGGCGAAGCGTTTCATACGCGGCTCGACGGGTTGGCCGCGTTGGCCGTGTCATCAGTGGACGCGTCGCGCTCCGCGGCCTGAGCGAACTCGTGCGGCACGCTGCCAGTCGCGGCGGTTTCATCCGCGCCCGCGGCATCGGCTTCGACCGTATCGTCGCCATATTGCGTTGCAAACGCGCCGGCCTCGAGGCCTTGCTCGCGCAACCATCGCACCATCGGTTCCACCGAACCGTGCGTGACGATCACGCGTTCGGCGCCCGTCGCCTGAATGGCGGTTTGCAGGCTGGGCCAATCGGCGTGATCCGACAGCACGAAGCCGCGGTCGACACCCCGCCTGCGGCGCGCGCCACGCAGACGCATCCAGCCCGACGCGAACGCATCGCTATAGTCGCCGAAGCGCTTGAGCCATGCGCTGCCCTGTGCGGACGGCGGCGCCACGATCAATGCCTGGCGGAACGCCACCTTGTCCTTGACCGGTATCTCGCTCACGAGCCGCACCGGCGGCAAATGCACGCCAGCGTCGCGATACGCGCGATTGAGCGGCTCCACGGCGCCGTGACAGAAAATCGGCCCAATGCCCGCATCGACACTCGCGAGCACGCGCTGCGCCTTGCCGAACGAATAGCAGAACAGCACGGACGCGCGTCCTTCGGCGGCGTTATGACGCCACCACGAATCGACGCCGTCGAATACGGTTTGCGGCGCGTCCCACCGGTAGATCGGCAGGCCGAAGGTCGACTCGGTAATGAAGGTGTCGCAGCGCACCGGCTCGAAGGCATCGCAGGTCGGGTCGGGGTCGAGCTTGTAGTCGCCCGAGGCGACCCACACGCGCCCCCGATGTTCGATCCGCACTTGCGCCGAACCAAGCACATGCCCTGCGGGATGCAGCGAAACGGCCGTGCCGTTGAGATCCAGGCGCTCGCCATACGCCAGGGTTTGCAGCGATATGCCGGGCAAACGCGACAGCAGTACGTCCGCTCCTGCATGGGACGCGAGGTAGTGCCGATGCCCGAAGCGCGCGTGGTCGGAATGGGCATGCGTGATCACCGCGCGTTCGACGGGACGCCACGGATCGATATAGAAGTCGCCAGGCGGACAATACAATCCCTCCGGGCGTGCCACTACGAGGTCTGCGAGATCTGCTTCGTCAGAGGCTATAGTCAATGGTGGTTCCGATGAAAAGCGGGCGTGTTGCGGCAGGTCGATGCGACCTCGATACAGCCGCCAAGCAAACTGCATTCCTGGCACGTGCTGGCGACCCGGAATGCCAGGAGGAAACGGCAATGTGAGAGTGGCTGCATTCTTGCTTGAGTACGCACGAGCAACAAGGCAAGCGCATCGGCGAAGCCAGCAGTCCGGCAGGCCAGCCACGCGCGCTGTGAGGTCCCATGCAAACCATCATCGATGACCACGCGTTATATGTGGCGAGACATCCCGGTGCATTCGCGCTGCAAACCTTGAAGGCGTTTCGCGCCAACCAAGGGCTGCTGCTTGCGGGCGCGGTCGCGTATTACGCGCTGTTGTCGATCGTACCGCTCATGATCCTGATCGTGATCGCCCTGTCGCGTTTCGTGCCGCAGCATGTGTTGCTCGCGGCGCTCGCGCATCTGTTGCAATGGCTAGTGCCGGGCCAGTCGAACGCGCTGGTGCACGAGCTGGCCAATTTTCTCTCGCATCGCGCGGTGATCGGCTGGGTCCTGCTGCTGACGATGATCTTTTTCAGTTCGCTCGCCTTCACCGTGCTGGAGAATGCGATGTCGCTGATTTTCGTCCACCGCGTGGTGGTCCGGCGGCGGCACTTCCTGCTCTCGGCGATGCTGCCGTATTGCTACATTCTGTGTCTGGGCGTCGGTATCCTGATCGTGACCTTTGTGTCGAGCGGACTCGAAGCGATCGGCGCCGAAGGCATCGATCTGTTCGGCCTACATGTATCGTTGCAAGGACTCTCGCGCGTCGTGTTGTATCTGCTCGGCCTCGCGGGTGAGGTCTTCGTGCTGACCTCGATCTATATGGTGATGCCGGTCGGTCGTCCTTCACTCAAACATGCGCTGTTCGGCGGCGTGGTCGCCGCCGTGCTGTGGGAGATTACGCGGCACGTGCTGGTCTGGTACTTCGCGACGCTCTCGCAAGTCAGCGTGGTGTATGGGTCGCTGACCATGGCCATCGTCATCCTGTTCAGCCTGGAATGGCTTGCGACCTTGCTGCTGCTCGGGGCGCAGGTGATTTCGCAATACGAGCGGTTCGGGCTCGAACCGCTTCAGGCGCCGCAGCCTGACATCAAGACCGGTTGAGACCTCGCGGCGGTGCGCGTTATGGCTCGGCAACGAGGTTTCGCGGCAAGACTGCTGTAACATTCTGTTGAATACCGGCCGAGGCGCACGCCTGGCATAACCGCCGCTTCGACCCGGCAGGCTTCAGGACCCACAATGAGCATCACCCAGCGCAACAACATACAGATTTCCGGCAACGGCAAGCGGACCATGGTGCTGGCGCACGGCTTCGGTTGCGATCAAGGCATGTGGCGCTTACTCGCACCGTCGTTTCATGACGAATACCGCACCGTGCTGTTCGATCACGTCGGCAGCGGTTCGTCGGATCTGAACGCCTACGACATCGACAAATACGACTCGCTGTACGGCTACGCCAGCGACCTGATCGAGATCGTCCGTGAAGTTGCCGAGGGCCCGGTGGTGTTCGTCGGCCACTCGGTCAGCGCGATGATCGGCCTGATCGCGAGCCTCAAGGCGCCACAGCTTTTCTCCGCTCTGATCATGGTGGGCCCGTCGCCGTGTTACGTGAACGACGGCGACTACGTCGGCGGCTTCTCGCGCGAAGACATCGAAGATCTGCTGCGCACGCTCGAAAGCAACTATCTCGGCTGGTCGAGCACCATGGCGCCGGCCATCATGGGCGCGCCGGAGCAACCGGAGCTCGGCGTCGAACTGACCAACAGTTTCTGCCGCACCGATCCCGAGATCGCGCGGCAATTCGCGCGCGTCACGTTTCTCTCCGACCATCGCGCGATACTCTCGCGCACCACCACGCCCACGCTGATTCTGCAATGTAGCGACGACATCATCGCGCCGTGCGTGGTGGGCGAATACCTGCACCGCACGATTCCTGGCAGCACGCTGCATCTCATCGAGAACGTCGGCCATTGTCCGCACCTGAGTTCACCGGGCGCAAGTGCGGACGCGATGAACGCTTTTCTCGGGCCAATGAGCCTGTAGCACGATGCACAGCACGGACCGCCCGCTGCCCTCAGCCGATGCGTTGTTCGAGCACGCCGCTTGCGGCCTGCTCATCACCGATGTCAACGGCCGCATCCTGCGCGTGAACGCGACCTTCTGCGGCTGGCTCGGCTACGAGACCGCGGAGCTCGCCGGGACGAGGCAAATCCAGGATCTGCTGAGTGCCGGCGGCAAGGTGTTCTATCAGACGCATTGGGCGCCGCTTCTGCAAATGCAGGGTTCGGTGGCCGAGGTCAAACTGAACATGGCGCATCGCGACGGCCACATGGTGCCGATGCTGCTCAACGCGGTGCGCCGCCGTCATGGCGACGTGACTTACCTCGAAGTGGCGGTGCTGATCGTCGCCGACCGTCATAAGTACGAGCAGGAGTTGCTGCTGGCGCGGCGCAATGCCGAGGCGTCCGTGGCCGCGCATCAGCGCGCGCAGCGCGAGTTGCAGGAAAGCCGCGACGTGCTGAGTCTCGCCATGCGCGGCGCGCGCATGGGCGCGTGGTCGCACGAGCCGAAGTCGGGCAAGTTCTGGTGGAGCCGCGAACTCGAAGCGCTCGCGGGCTACGCCGAAGGCCGTTTTGCCGACACACCCGGCGGCTTTTTCGAACTGATTCATCCAGGCGACCTGCTCGCGCTGAACGAGGCAGTAGATCACGCGGTGGAAAGCGGTGACGACTATGTCGCCGAGTTCCGCTTTCTGCACGCGAGCGGCGAGTGGTGCTGGATGGAAGGCCGCGGGCGCGCCACTTACGACCGCCACGGCGAGCCGCTGACGATCTACGGCCTCGGCATCGACATCACCGAACGCAAGGAAGCGCAGACGGTCCTGCTGCGTCAGGCGGCAATCTTCGAGCACCTGAGCGACGCGATCGTGATCACCGATTTGCGCGGCAGTATCACCGACTTCAACGTGGGCGGCGAACGCATGCTGGGTTATCGCATGCGCGAGGTTCTCGGCAAACCGGTCGCGCTCTTCCTGCCGCCGGAAGAGGCACTGAACATCCGCCGCGAAGCACTCGCCGCACTCGCCGCCGAAGGCACGTGGCGCGGCGAATTGCCATTCGTGCGGCGCGACGGTTCGCGCGGCGTGTGCGAAACCGTGATCAAGCCGCTCGCCAACGCGCGCGGCGATATCTACGGCGCGGTCAGCATCAATCGGGACATTACCGGGCGCCGGCATGCCGAACAGCAACTCACGCGGCTAAACCTCGAACTCTCGAAGGCCGATCGCCGCAAGGACGAATTCCTCGCCACGCTCGCACACGAACTGCGCAATCCGCTCGCGCCGATGCGCAACGTGCTCGAAATTCTGCGCCTGAAGGAATTCGCCGATCCGCAGTTAAGCTGGTCGCGCGACGTGTTCGACCGGCAACTGCAGCACATGACGCATCTGGTCGACGATCTGCTGGAAGTCTCGCGTATCACTCAGGGCAAGCTGGAGTTGCGCAAGCAACGTCTCGAACTGGCGCGTGCGATGCAGTCGGCCATGGAGGCGGCGCGGCCGACCGTGCAGGCCTCGTCGCACCATCTGAGCGTAACGCTGCCACGCGAGCCGCTCTACCTGGTCGCCGATCCCACGCGCCTGTCGCAAATGATCCTGAATCTGCTGAACAACGCCGCCAAGTACACGCCGCCCGGCGGCACCATTTCACTCGCGGCGGAACGCGAAGGCGACGAAGCGGTGATCGTCGTGCGCGATTCCGGCATCGGCATTCCGGCCGAGCATCTGAACAGCGTGTTCGAAATGTTTTCGCAACTCGCGCCGGCGTTGGACCGCTCGCAAGGCGGACTCGGCATCGGCCTCGCGCTGGTGCGCGGCCTCGCGGAACTGCATGGCGGCACGGTCGCGGCCTTTAGTGACGGTCCCGGCAAAGGCAGCGAATTCGTGATCCGGCTGCCGGTGACGAACGCCGCGTCGCTGCCGTCAGATAGTGCGCCGGTCGAGGCGCCGCACGCGGGCGGCCTGCGAGTCGTGATCGTCGACGACAATGCGGACGCCGCCGACAGCCTCGCGATGGTGCTCGAACTCGAAGGCCACGAAGTGCGCACGGCCGGCGACGGTATCGCCGGTCTCGAACTGATCGGCGCGTTCGAACCGCAGGCGGTGATTCTCGATATCGGCTTACCGCAACTGAACGGCTATGAAGTGGCGCGGCGGATTCGCCAGGATTATCCGGACGCCGGCGTTGTGCTGATCGCCGTCACCGGCTGGGGCCAGCAGCAGGACAAGCAGACGGCTCTCGCCGCGGGCTTCGACCATCACTTCACGAAGCCGGTCGATCCAGGCGAGTTGCAGCGGGTGTTGAGCCGGCAGCGGGTATGAGCGATGAACGCGCCTTGTTAAACTGACGCGATTTCCGCCCGCCGTCCGCCCTTTATGTCCATCGACACCGCCTCCCCATTCGCCCTCCTCTCTTGCGAAACCGTTTCGTCACGCACCGGCACGCGTGCCCATGCTTGACGACGCTCAGGTCACACGCACCCTCGCCGCGCGCGGTATCGTGCCCGACGCGAGCCAGCGCGAAGCGATCGCCGCGCTCATCACGTTGCTCGGCGCGAACGGCCAGCGCGCGAGTTCCGGTGCGACATCGCCGCATCAGGGCGTGTATTGCTATGGGCTGCCTGGGCGCGGCAAGAGTCTGGTGGTCGATACTGTGTTCGAGTTGGCGACCTGCCGCAAGCGGCGTCTGCACTTTCACGAATTTCTGCGTGAGATGAACCGGCGACTCGTGAGCGAGCCGCGCGGCGACGACCGGCTCGGCTCGGTGTCGCGGCAATGGCTCGACGGTATCGAGCTGCTGTGCTTCGACGAATTTCACGTGCACGATATCGCCGATGCATTCCTGATGGGCCGCTTTCTCGATACCGCGATCGGTCTCGGCACACGTATCGTGCTCACCTCGAACTACGCGCCGGAAGGCCTGCTCGCCGACCCGGAGTTTCACGAGCGTTTTCTGCCGACCATCGAGCAGATCGAACGCCGCTTCACCGTGATTCATTTCGACGGCGCGCGCGACTACCGTTTCGGCGGAGAAGAAGCGCAAGTGCCGCATTTCTTCGCGCCGCTCGATGCGGCCACGCGTGAGGCCTTGCTGCGGATTTTCGTGCGCTACGAAGGCAGCGAAACGCTGGATCCGGTCACGGTGAGCGCGGCGGGCCGCCCGCTTTCCGCACGCGCGGCGGGCGCCGCCTTGCTATGGGCGGACTTCGAGAATCTGTGCGTGGCAAGCCGCTCGCATCTCGACTATCTGGATCTCGCCGAGCAATGGCATGGTCTGATCCTCGACAATCTCCGCACGGAGTGGCTGCGTACGTCTCACACGCTGCAACGGCTGATCTGGCTGGTCGATATCTTCTACGACCGCAAGCGTGCGCTGTTCATCGCGTCCGATGAACCGATCGAGACAGCGCTCACCGGTTTGGAAGGCGCGCACGACTTGTCGCGCACGCTGAGCCGGCTCGCCGAAATGCAATCGCGCGCCTATCGCAACACGCTCGACGGAACGCGCGAGGTTTCGGCGGACACGCCCGCAAATGCACTGGACGGGTCCGCGTGAACCAACCGCCGCCAGGGGCGCGTTTTCTGCAAATCTTGCAACACAATCGCAAATCCTGCGCGCCTCTCTGAATCGCCGTCCTGCGAAAAAGGCCGCTATTCATAGGATGAAACGGTAAAAAGCGCGCACGCGGCGCGACTCGGGAATGGCAGCTGCTACCGCCGTCGGGTAAAAAAACCGGCGGTTCTCATCGAACCGCCGGTTTCTCATTGCTCAGCTTTTCGTACCTTTATCCCTGGCTGCGCTTCGACTTCACCCGCTCGATCTGCTGCTTCGCCGCTTCATACACACGCTCCGGCGTGAAGCCAAACTTCTTCTTCAGATCGGCGAGCGGCGCGGACGCGCCGAACGTATGCATCACCACCTGCGCGCCGAGTCGGCCCACATACCGGTCCCAGCCAAGCGAGGCAGCCTGTTCGACGGCGACACGCGCGTCGACGTCCGACGGCAACACCGATTCCTGATACGCCTCGTCCTGGCGCTCGAAGATGTCCCACGACGGCATCGACACGACACGCGCCGCAATGCCCTCGCCCTTGAGCTTTTCGTACACGTCGACGCACACCGAGAGTTCGCTGCCCGTCGCCATCAGGATCACTTGCGGCTTCCGTCCATCGGCCGCATCGGCGAGCACATAAGCGCCCTTCTGCGTGCCGCTGGCGGCGGCATAGCGGCTGCGGTCCAAGGTGGGCAACGCCTGACGCGACACCACGATGCACGACGGCCGCCGCGGATCCGACAGCGCCACACGCCACGCCTCGGCGACTTCGTTGGCATCGCCCGGGCGCAGCACGGTGAGTCCCGGCACACCGCGTAGCGAAGCCAGTTGTTCGATCGGCTGATGGGTCGGACCGTCTTCGCCCACGCCGATCGAATCGTGCGTGAACACGAAGATGGACGGCACTTCCATGATGGCCGAGAGGCGGATCGGCGGCTTCATGTAGTCGCTGAAAATCAGGAACGTGGAGCCGAACGGCCGCAGATTCGACAGCGCGAGGCCATTCACCGCCGCGCCCATCGCGTGTTCGCGAATGCCGAAGTGCAGATTGCAGCCGCCGTAGCTATCGTGCTCGAAGCTGCCCGCGCCCTCGAATTTCAGATTGGTTTTGGTGGACGGCGAGAGATCGGCCGCGCCGCCGATCATCCACGGCACGCGCGCGGCAATCGCGTTGAGCACCTTGCCCGACGAGTCGCGTGACGCGACGCCCTTCGGGTCGGCATCGAACGTGGGGATGTCGCTGTCCCAGCCCGCCGGCAATTCGTGTGCTTCCATCTGCGCGAATTCACGCGCGAGTTCCGGGTACTTCTTGTTGTAGGCGTCGTACTGCGCCTGCCATGCCTCGCGCGCCGCCTTGCCGCGCGCGCCGATGCCCGCCGCAAAGCGCTCGTGCACGCCGTCAGGCACATGGAAGAATTTATCCTCGGGCCAGCCGTACGCCTTCTTGGTGAGCGCCACTTCTTCGACGCCGAGCGCTTCGCCGTGCGCCGATGACGAGTCCTGCTTGTGCGGCGAGCCCCAGCCGATGATGCTGTGCACGACGATCAGCGTCGGCCTGTCGGTGATGCTTTTCGCCTCGACCAAAGCGGCTTCGAGCGCGGCGGCGTCGTTGGCGTCGTTCACACGCAGCGTATGCCAGTTGTAGCCGCGGAACCGGCTTTCCACGTCGTCGCTGTACGCGAGGTCCGTGTGGCCCTCGATCGTCACGCGATTGCTGTCGTAGATCCAAATCAGATTGGACAGTTTCAGATGCCCGGCGAGCGAGGCCGCCTCGTGCGAGATGCCTTCCATCATGTCGCCGTCGCCGCATAGCGCGTAGACGCGATGGCCGAAGAGCGGCGCATCCGGCTTGTTGAAGTGGCTCTCGCACCAGCGCCCCGCCATCGCCATGCCGACGCTGTTGCCGAGTCCCTGGCCGAGCGGGCCGGTGGTGGTCTCGACGCCAGTAGTCATGCGGTACTCGGGGTGCCCCGGCGTGTTGCTGTCGATCTGACGGAAGTGCTGGATGTCGTCGAGCGAGACGGAGGGCCTGCCGGTCGGCTTGCCGTCGTCATCCACCGCCTTTACGTTGGCGAGATGCAGCAACGAATACAGCAGCATCGACGCATGCCCCACCGAGAGCACGAAACGATCGCGGTTCGGCCACAACGGCTCGTCCGGATCGTACACAAGATGGTTTTGCCACAGATGATAGGCCACGGGTGCCAGTGCCATCGGCGTGCCGGGGTGACCGGAATTGGCCTTTTGCACAGCGTCCATCGACAGCGTGCGGATCGTGTTGATACACAGCTGATCGAGGGCGGGATCGTTTTGCATGGGACACTCCTTGTTCGGCGGTTGAAGAGAAAAGCCGGGACGCACTGTGTCGGCGCACCCGGCGAACCGTGTTACGTGGAAGAACGCATGAGGAACCGCTGCGAGGCTCAACGATGATGCGCCGATGCGCGCAAATCTGCACGGAGCGTTACACGCGGCATTGGGGCAAGCTTGCAGCGGGAAGCGGATCTTTCAGCAGGCTTGCGGTCCGAACCCGCCCAGATCGGCACGGATACGCAAAAATGAAACGGCGTACGCCAGCATCAAGCCGCGCGCAGCCAATGCTCGACCAGCGGACCGTGCTTGCCGTCGATCGGGTCCAGCGGCGGAAAAGGCAATGCCTCCATGGCCGTCAGTTCGTCCGGCGTGAGCGGCTCGCGGCGGATGTCCCACTGCTGGCCCTCCGGATAGCCGGCGACGACCCGAAAATGCCGCGCGAACGATTGCAGACAGTGGCCAGTGCCGGCCGGCAGCAGGATCGCATCGCCGGCGGATAGCGTCACCACTCTGCCACCCGGACCGCCGATGATCACCTGCGCCGAGCCATCCGTTACGCCGAGTATTTCATGCGCCGTGGCGTGGAAATGGTGATAGTCGAAGATGCCGTCGCGCCACTGCGGCGGCCATGCGTTGCGTTCGAAGAGAATTTCGAAGGCGGCCGCAAGGTCGCCGCTCTCCGGCATCAGCGCGCGCCGGTAAATCACGACGGGCAGGTGGCGATTATTTGGCACCCAGTCGTGCGGCTTGAGCATGAAGGCTTCGTACTCGGTTTTGGCGGCGTCGAATCCATGCTTTGAATCGTTGAACATGGTTTGCTCCCTGGCGTTCCGAAGATCGCGGTGCTCCGTTGAAGCCGGCGTTGAGGACACTGTGCTCGTCGGCTCGGGCGATCTTTTTAGCGCCGCATAAAGCGCGCCTGCCCTGGCATCCGCCTCTTTTCGGGCATGTCTGTACGCGCTGCCGTGACGGTGGACGAATTTTGCAAACATATGAGGTATTGCTCGCTGGTTACCCCGCCTTGCGTGGCATCGGCCGCGACGGTCGAGTGCCGCGCAAGCCGGACATTGGTCAGCCGCCGCCGATGCCTTGCAGCACTTTGCCGGTGCCGCCGCACACCGCGCATTGTTTGCCTTCCACCGTGCCGGTGCCGCGACACACGGCGCACGTGTCTTCGCCGACGCCGGGTGCATCGGGCGATGCTTCGTCGCCGGGGTTCAGCGGTTCGTTTTCCTGTTGCATGAATTTCTCCTTCCGGTTTCTGGCTTGTAGTGTCAAGCCCGCATCCGCCGCATCATTCCTTGTGCTGCGATTCACGTCCGCCGCCTCCGGGCGGCTCCGCATGCGTGTCGGTGCCGAGGGGCACTTCGGCGGTTTGTGCAGGGCGCTCGTTCGAGCGCGGCGGATTGGTTGCCTTATCGACGCCCGTCTGCTCGACGGGCTCGATGCCGAGCGGGCTGGGTTCGACATAGTGCGCACCGCTCGGCTTGTTGCGCTGCTTGACCTCGTCCGTGACCAACGCGTCCAGCTCGTCCTGCGATTTGATGTCCTGCATGTCGCTCTCCTCGTGAGGTCGGATATAGATTCGATGCAGCAACATCCGGTCCCTCTCCGTCAACTCGTCCACTGCACGTGAACGGCCGGCTGGGCACGGCCGTTGCGGAAGGTGCGCTGAAGGTCTGGACCGACATTTGTAAAAAGGAGATCCTCATGACAATGACGACGATTCGCGTGTCCGATACCGAAGTGCAAGTCGAACGCACTTTGTACACATTCGCGCAAAAAAGCGACGCGGACGCATTCCAGCGCTGCCTCGCCGATTCCTCCATCGACAGTTGCTACCGCACTCATCCGCCCCTCTCGGCTCAACCGACCATGCCTGACGCACAACCCGACGACCCGGCCCGCGGCAGCACGATTTCTCCGTCGCTCGGCGGCATGCCATAAGTAAACCGGTCTTTGCGGCGGCGCGCATGCGCCGCCATTCGTCACATACCCTCACTTCTCAGGGCTCGCACGATCCGCGGCCACGATCTCCCGTCCATAGTCGATCGCGGCGCGGCGCGCTTCGTCGGCGGTCGCGTAGGGCCCGATTTCGGGCGCGCCATCGAATGGAAACAGAATTTTTCTGTCCGCCTTTCTGACGACCTTCAGTCCACCTACGTAACGGCCGTCGCCTGTTCCGTGATAGCTGGCGTAAATCTCGAAGTTGTCGTCGGCAACGTCGGCCTTATGTCGCGCCATTTGTCTTTCCCTTATCCCTGCACTTCAGTGCGTCATGTTCCGTCTGATATCGCGCTGCGCACCGCCGCTGTGGCGTACGCGCTTGCGGTGGTCGAGCAATAGCTGTTCCACACGGTGTGCGCCCGCGTTGCGGGCGGCTCGCGCCGGTGGCATGCCAGTTGCGGCTTCGCTGTGGCTCCCACGCAGCACATCACGGAGACCACGATGACGATGACGAACACCCGCTGCATACCGGGTCTGCATCTGCACACACCGATGCCACCGGAAATCGACCCCGACGCGCCGCAGCCGACAAGCGATCCCGATCCATCGCCGCCACCTGACGATGTGCCGCCGAATGATCCGGATCGTGCGCCCGAAGGCGATCCGCCTGCGAGGCCGCCGCCGGTCAACGCCGCGTGATCTTGTCCAACACGCTCGAACACAGTGAAGGCTCGGCGGGACGGTTGTAAGCGCAAATTAATCCAGTGGTCCGGTAATTGCGGAAGGCTCGGTTAAGCCGGTGCGCAAGGACCGGCAACCCGCCAGGAGTCAACATGAGCACCGATCACACCGTCGACGGCGCGCCCGAGCGTGGAGCGAAAGACACGCCGGGCACACCCGATAGCGAGCCCATCACGCCATATCGCAACGCCGCCGGGGGCTGGGGCTCGGTGAAAGCGGTCGCATCGATCCTCGTGCAGGAACACGTGACGCTGAACGGCAGCCGCATCCTCGCCAAGCAGAACAAGGCTGACGGCTTCGCCTGCGTGAGCTGTTCGTGGGCCAAACCTGCGGACCCGCATCTTTTCGAATTCTGTGAGAACGGCGCGAAGGCGACCGCGTGGGAAATCACCAGCAAACGCGTCGACGCGGACTTCTTCGCCAACCATACGCTGAGCGAATTGCGCTCATGGAGCGGCCTGGAACTCGAATCGCGCGGCCGGCTAACCACGCCAATGCGCTGGGACTCCGCCACCGACCGCTACGTGCCGACCACCTGGCAACACGCGTTCACCGAAATCGCGAGCGAACTGCAAGCGCTGGATCCGAATGAGGCGGTGTTCTACGCGTCGGGCCGCGCGTCGCTGGAAACGTCTTACATGTATGCCCTGTTGGCGCGCCTGTATGGCACCAACAACCTGCCGGACAGTTCGAACATGTGCCACGAAAGCACTTCGGTCGGCTTGCCGAAGACGATCGGCGTGCCAGTCGGAACCGTGCAACTCGAAGATTTCGAGCACACCGACTGCATGCTGTTTTTCGGCCACAACACCGGCACCAACGCGCCGCGCATGCTGCATCAGTTGCAGGATGCCCGCAAACGTGGCGTGGAGATCATCACCTTCAATCCGCTCAAGGAACGCGGCCTCGTCACCTTCGCGAACCCGCAGTCGCCGCTCGACATGCTCACCCCGGCCGACACGCGGATCAGCACGCAATATCATCAGGTCAAGATCGGCGGCGACGCGGCGGCGATTGCCGGGCTCTGCAAGCTGCTGATCGAGTGGGACGACGACGCGCAACGCAACGGTGAGCCACGCGTGCTCGACGCCGCCTTCATCGCGGAGCATACGCACGGTTTCGACGAGTTCGCCGGGGCGATGCGCGCCACTTCATGGGAAGAGATCGAGCACCACTCGCAACTCAGCCGCGCCGCGCTCGAAGACGCCGCACGCGTCTACGCGAAAGCCAATGCCGCGATGGTCCTGTACGGGATGGGCATCACCCAGCATCGCAGCGGCGTGCACAACGTGCAGATGCTGTCGAACCTGCTGCTTCTACGCGGCAATATCGGCCGGCCGGGCGCGGGCATCTGCCCGATTCGCGGCCATTCGAACGTGCAGGGACAGCGCACGGTCGGCATCACGGAAAAGCCTGAACTCGCGCCGCTCGACAAGCTAAAGGAACTCTACGGCTTCGAGCCGCCGCGCGACAAAGGCATGACCACGGTCGAAGCCTGCCGCGGCGTGCTCGACGGCAAGGTCAAAGCGTTCATCGGCCTCGGCGGCAATTTTCAGGTGGCGATTCCCGATCATCACGTGATGGACCCTGCGTGGCAGCGTCTGCGGCTCACAGTGCAGATCGCCACCAAACTCAATCGCAGCCATCTGCTGCACGGCGAGGTCGCGTATCTGTTGCCATGCCTCGGGCGCATCGAGATCGACCGTCAGGCGAGCGGCGAGCAATGGGTCAGCGTGGAGGACAGCACGGCCTGCGTGCACGGCTCGCACGGGCTCGCCGAGCCGGCCGGCGACATGCTGCTGTCGGAGCCCGCTATCGTCGCGGGTCTTGCAAAGGCGCTGCTGCCCCGCAATCCGAAGATCGAGTGGGATGCCTGGGTCGACGACTACTCTTTAGTGCGCGACGCGATCGAACGCACCTATCCGGATCAGTTCAAGGACTTCAATCGGCGCTTCAGGCAACCCGGCGGCTTTCACCGGCCGCTCGCGGCTTGCGAGCGCAAATGGAACACGGAAAGCGGCAAGGCGAATTTCATCGTGCCCGAGACGCTCGACGAAGACGCCGACATGCCGTCGCGAGGCCCCGACGTGCTGCGCCTGATGACGACACGTGGCGACAGCCAGTTCAACACCACGGTCTACGGTCTCGACGACCGCTTCCGCGGCGTGCACGGCAGCCGCAACGTGCTGCTCATGCATCAGGACGACATGACGCGGCGCGGCTTCGCGGAGGGCGACGCGGTGTGCATCTCCACCGTCTCGAACGACGCCGTGACGCGCGAAGTCGACGGCATGCATGTCCACGCGTTCGACATTCCGCCCGGCTGCATCATGGGCTACTACCCGGAATGCAATCGCCTGATTCCACTCTCGCATCACGCGGAATCGAGTCAGGTGCCAGCGTCGAAGTCGATTCCGGTGCGCTTGCGCAAGTCGGTGAGCGAGGATCTGGCGGCGTAAGAACGCACGAAGGGCGCACCGGCGTGAGCCGGGGCGCCCCTTGTTCCATTCCGCACCACCCGCTCTCTACACCGCGTCTAATCGACCGTGTCTAACCGACCGCGTCTAACCGACCGCGTCTAACCGGCCGTGCCTAACCGGCCGTGTCAGAACTGATGCAGCATCCCGACATACGCACCGGTTTGCGATTCGCCCACCAGCGGACTCGTATTGCTGGTCGCATCGCGCGGCGACGCTTCGAGCGAGAAATTCGAGTTGCTGCCATTGCGCACGTAGCCCACCGTGCCGTACAGGAAGGTGCGCTTCGACAGGTTGTAGGTGGTGCCGAGCACATACATCATCGCGTGGCCGGAGGGGTCGTGCGCGGCATCGCCCGAGCCGTCGCCGACCTTCACATAAAAGCCGCCCGCCGTCATGGCCCAGCGCGGCAGGAAGTTGTAGGTGGCGCCGAGCCAGTAGTGATCGGCCGAGTCGGCGACGCCGACTGGCGAGTCAGGCGCCGAGTAATGCGTGTAGGCGCCCTGGATCTTCACCGAGTCGAAATGCACGTTCACGCCGGCGAAATATTCGCGCGATGCCTGGAAGATGTTGCTGAAGCGGCCGTTGTTGTCGCGCAACTCGTCGTAGATGCCGCGCACGTCGAACAGCGGCGAATGATAAGTCAGCATGATGCCGTCCGAGCGGCCGAACTCACCGGCCGCGCCGCTGTTGAAAGCGCCCGCCTGATTGCCGAACGCATATTGCGCCTGCACGTCGAAACCCCAGAACACCGGGCTGTGATACTCGACGTTGTTGCTGGTTTGCTGCCAGTTGCGCCCACGCACGAGCGAGGCCGACGAAAACGCCTGCTGCACGAACGGATCGAATTCCCATACGCCGTCGCTGTCTATAAACAGATTACGTCCAGCCTGCAATGTGCCCCACTGCTCGCTCTTCAAACCGACGAACGCGCGCCGCGACCAGAGCCGCCCGCCGCTCGTCGTACCGTTCATGACCTGCAAACCGGTTTCGAGGTTGAAGATCGCATTGAGGCCGCCGCCCAGATCTTCGTTGCCTTTGAGGCCGAGCATGCTGGTGCCCCAGTCGCCGCCTTCCGCGCTCCAGCGGCTCGAACTGCCGCCCGCGCCATTATTGATGTGATTCAGGTATTCCAGGCCGGCGTCGAGACGGCCATATAAGCTCACGCTGGTTTGACCATATGCCAGCGGACTTGCCACGGCGAGGGCCGCCATTAATTTTGTATGTAGTCTCATTGTTTTGCCGTCAATTTTTTGTGTCGCGATGCAGGCCAAAGCGGACTGCGGATGCTTTCAAACACGATCGGCGAGAAAGATATGGATGAAACCGCAGCGCCAGGTCCGACGAACTATAGGCGACAGGCGCTTCATGGCCTATTCGATTGACGCAATAAATATTTGCCCGGCATGCGCTCGACAAAGCCCGCCTGCCAATGCAACGGAAGATCGAAAGGCACTCAAGATAAGATAGTCGGTCATTCGGCCTCAGCCAAATTGCAATGCATGATTCGTTATTGACTATTCAACCTCTGCCATGAACGCGCCCGAACTGACCGAAGACGAAAACCTTGGCCTTTACCAACGCGCAACGGAGAACGGCGCGGAATGGTGGCGCGTCAGCGTGGCCGACCGGCCGGAAAACTATCGGCTCGAACACGGCGTCGACAATGGCGGGGGCCCTGGCGCGGTCGACATCGATCTCGTGGTGGACGCGGAAAATCTGCGCGCCAAACTGAAGAAATGGCGCCGCGAAGGCTTCGCGATGGATACGGCCGACGCCGCGAGCGAGCAGTCCGCAGCCGGCCGCGTCGCCTTCATGCCGGAGTTGCAGCGCGCGGCGGCGCGGGCTGGCGCGGCGAAACATCGGCAGCCGGAAGGCACCGGCGAGACCGTGCGCATCGGTCATGTGGAAGTGCCGTGCGGCGTCGGCAATGCGCTCGTGCCGCGCATCAATCCGGCCTATCTCTTCTCCGAGCGCTTCAACGACATTGTCGAAGACATCGTCGAGAACCGGCGCGTGATGCTGATCGGCCACACCGGCGCCGGCAAGACCAGCCTGATCGAACAGGTCGCGGCGCGTTCGCGCCACGGCGTGCTGCGCTCGAACATGAACGGGCAGACCACCGTCGGCGACTTCGTCGGCTTCTGGACCGTCAAGGGCGGCGAGACGCTGTGGGTCGACGGCGTGCTGCCCACGGCCATGCGCGAGGGGCTCTGGCTGATCGTCGACGAGATCGATTTTGCCGAACCGTCGATTCTCGCCGCCCTCACCGCTGTGCTCGAACCGCACGGCCGCCTCGTGCTGAAGGAAAAAGGCAATGAGATCGTCGCGCCGCATCCGGCCTTCCGGCTGTTCGCCACCGCGAATGCGGTCGGCGCGATGAGCCAGTTCCGGCACCTGTATCAGGGCGCCAATCTGATGAACGAGGCGTTTCTGGATCGCTGGCGCGTGTATCTGCTCGACTATCTGACGCCCGCCGAAGAAGCCGACGTACTGATCGCCACCCTCGCCCCGCATATGACGCGCGCGCTCGCCACCACGCTCGCCGCGATTGCCGCCGACTGCCGCGCGGCGTTCGCGCGCGAGGATCTCTCGAGCGCGTTCTCCACCCGGCGCCTGCTCGACTGGGCCGAACTGATGCTGCGCACGGGCGATCCCGAACGCGCCGCCGGGCCGGCCATCTACGCGAAGGTGAGCCCGGAAGACGCCGCGTTGATTCGCGGCATCGTTCGTCATCACATCGCGCCGGCCCCGGAAGCGTAAGCGCGATGCATGCAACCCGCGACACGCGCGGCTTCGCATTCGAATCCACGCTCGGCAAGGTCGCCCGTGTACTAACGGGGCAATACGGTGTGACGGTCGTGTTCAGTCCGGACGGTCCGCGCGTGGAACCGGGCCGCATCGTGATTCCCGACTACGAGTTGAATGGCGAGGTCGAGCGCGACGTGCTGATCGGCTATCTGGATCTGCTGGTCGCGCGCGCCAAGCATGCGTCGCTCGCGCAATTCGACGCGCTGCCGGCGGGCGTCGCCGCGAATCTCGCGGAAGTGATCGACGACCGCCGCGTCTGTGCGCAGTTGCTCGACGAATATCCGGGCGCGCGCTGGTTCATCGGCAAGCTGCGCCTGCATGCGGCCGAGCGCGTACGGCAACGCTGGCCGAAGCTGCACTGGCGCGACCGGCTGGTCTGGCTGGTCGAGCGCGCGTTGTGGGACGAACCGCCCACCCGGACCGAAGCGAGCCATTCGCTGCTCGCCGCCTTGCATGCCGCGGAGGATCTGCTGCACGAGGCGCGTGCGAGCCGCTCGACCGCGCAGAGCGTCGCGGTGGCGCAGGCGCTGGTGGCGCGCGTACGCGCGCTGTCGGAGGGCGAGGTGAACAGCATGATGTTCACTGCGGACCCGGTCGAGGACATCGATACGGAAACGGCGGCTTCGTCGTCTGCCCCAATCGGCGATGCCGACACCGCGCTGCCCGATCAGAACAGTGCGAACTCCCCGCCATCCGATCGAAGCGGTGGCGCGCAGGCGGACAACGCGGTCGGCATGGGTCAATCGCTGGCGGACGCGCAGCAGCCGTCCACGCGTTCCTCCGAAGGCAAAGCGGGCAGCGCGAATACGCATGCGTTCAAAGCCACCCTGTCGATCCCGCTCGCCACCGAATTCGACGACATCCGCGACCTCACGGGCCAGGGCGACAGCACCGCGTGGCGTGAGTTGCGCGCGCAGGCTCGCGCGGACACCGCGCCGCTCAAGGAGAAACTCGAACGCGCGCTGAGCGCCGACGAGCGCGCGCGCTGGCGCCGCGAGCAGGAGCGCGGCGAGATCGATCGCACCGCGCTGGCGAGGCTTGCGACCTCGCCGGGTTACCGTACGCCGTTTCGCACGCAGCGGGCTGCTAAAGGACGCGACGTCGCCGTCACGCTGCTGATCGACCGCAGCGGCTCGATGGCCGGCCGCAAGATCGAACTCGCGCGCCAGTGCGCGGCCGCCTTGTGCGATGCGCTCACGCAGTTGTCGTTCGATTGCGAAGTGCTCGGTTATTGCTCGGTCGAATCCGCGCCCATGAAGCAGCTCTACGAGCGGCAACTCGCTGGCGGCGCGGATCTGCGGCGCTACAACCGCTTCGTCGAACGGCTCGACCTGAAGGTTTATAAGCGCTTCGGCGCGACGGACCTGAGCGGGATCGCCGCGATCGACTGCGGCCATGAAAATCCGGACGGCGAGGCGCTGGCCTGGGCCGCGACGCGCCTCGCCGACCATCAGGCCGAACGGCGCATTCTGATGATGTTCTCCGACGGTTATCCCTCCACCGGCGATGGCAATCCACAGGTATTGCGCAGCGATCTGCGCGAGCGCGTCGCGGCCATCGGCAAGCGCGGCATCGAGCTGGTGGGGATCGGCGTGCTGACCGACGCGGTCGAGGACTTCTATCCGCACAACGTGGTGGTCAGCCGCCTTGCCGAATTGCCGTCCACCGTGTTCTCTGTGTTGAGCTCGATGCTGCTCGCGCGTTGACGCCGGCGCTCGCCCGGTTCACGCAAGTCACGCCGCGTGCGGCTTGAACGGATACTGTTCGATTTCACCGCCCCGTGCCACCACCGCCGTGCTCTCGGGAATCTCCTGCCACCAGCCGGGCAGGTCCGCGAGCGGCTCGGACAGCACCAGAAACGCATTCTCGCCGGCCGCGATGATACGCGGATCGTCCGGATACAGCGCGTGCAACTGCTGAAACGAGCTGCTGTGAAAAAGCGAGCGCGACTGCCCTTCGCTCGAATAGCGCACCGCGACGATCTGCTCGCCGTCGGTGGCGCACACGGTCATGTTCAGCGGCTCATCCACGCCGTGTTTGTGAGCGGTCTCTTCGACGAAGGCCACCATCCGCTCGAGCGCGGTGACCGGCGCCAGTTCGAGACCGAAGCTCAGCGCGAGGAAAAACATCACCTCGGAGTCGGTCGAGCCTTCGATGGACGGAAACAGATCGGCGTCGATCGCCAGCATCAGATCGCGGCGCACGGATGGATAGTTGCGGATCAGCCCATTGTGCGCGAAGAGCCAGCGGCCATAACGGAACGGATGGCAGTTGGTTTCCTGCGAAGGCGTATCTGTCGCCGCGCGGATGTGCGCGACGAACAGCGGCGCGCGGATCGCCCGGGCGGCCTCGCGCAGATTGCGGTCGCTCCACGCGGGATGGATGCAACGGTAGCGAAACGGAATATCGGTCGGGTGGCCGTACCAGCCGATACCGAATCCGTCGCCGTTGGTCGTGGTCTGGCCGAGCCGCGAATGCAGGCTCTGGTCGATCAAAGAATGCTTTGCGTTGAACAACACCGTTTCGAGTTGAATCGGGTTGCCCGTATAAGCGAGCCAGCGGCACATGAGCTTCTCTCCTGTTCGGTCCCACGCAAGATAACGGCTGTCCGGTACGCATGGGCGCCCCGGCGCAGCGTGCTGCCGGGTACGCGTCTACTTGACTACGGGCTGCATCGTCGCGATCGGAATAAGAAATTCGGAGAAGCCGGTCAACATGATCTGCACGCCGATGCACAGCAGCAAAAAGGAAGATACACGCATGGCGACCTTGGTGCCTTCCACGCCGAGGTACTTGGCGAACACCACTGCGCGGCTGTAGATCAGATAGACCGTCACGGCCACCGCCAGCGAGATCACCACCGACGCGATGCTCGAAATCACGAACTCGGAGAGCTTATGCGTGCGGTTCGCGGTCAGTGCGACAGCCGTGGCGATCGAGCCCGGCCCGGTGGTCAGCGGAATGGTGAAGGGGAAAAATGCCTTCGACATCGCATTGTCCGCGTCCACCCGCTTGACCGCCGGTTTTTCGGCCGGCTGCGTGTCGGGCGCATTGAGCATCTGCCATCCGCCCACCGCGACGGCGAGCCCGCCGCCGATGCGCAGCGCCTGCATGGAGATGCCGAAGAAATGCAGGATCGGCGTGCCGATGAAGAACGCCACCAGCAGCACGCACATCACGTTGATGGCGATCTTGCGGGCGAGCGCGGTGCGCTCCTCCGTGGTCAACGAAGCAGTCCGGTCAAGGAAGACGAAAGCAATGCCGATTGGATTGATGATGCTGATCAACCCGGTAAAGCCAAACAGAATGTCCGAGATCAGACTTTCGACCATATGCGTTCCGTGTCGAGCGGCGGCTCAGGCGGCTCCACTGCGCACCCGGCACGCCGCGCCAATGTTGATGGAACCGGACTCTGTCCGGCGCTCCGGTTGTTTGTTCAGAGGTTGCTCGCGTTGCGTGGCGAGATGATATCGCGCCGCGCCAGTCAAAGCCGTAAAAAGGCCAGGCTCCGGCAGGCGTGCGGCAGCGCGCCACGCTATACGCGCCGCCTTGCAGCGCAGCAACCGACCCCATAAAGATGCGTCCGCAACTTTCAGAAAGCCTACACTTTTTTGACCAGCTTTACGGGACCAAAGCATCCGGCATACAGTCCCCAGCGAAGCCGCACTTTCAACGAGACGTACTTACCAGTTCGAGGAGTTGCCCCCATGTTGCTTCGTGTACTCGCCGCGCTGCCGTTCATCGGCATTCTGCTCGGTGTCCCGTTTGTGAACCGTGTCGAGCCGCTGATGCTCGGCATGCCGTTCGTGCTGGCCTGGATCGTCATGTGGGTGGTGCTCAGTTCGATGATCATGGCGATCGTCTACCGTCTGGATCCGTCCAACCGTCAACTTGCCGCCGATGGCGAGGAGGTCAGTTCATGAGCGCACTCGTCATCATTGCGGCAATCACGCTGTTTGCGCTTTACCTTGGCGTGCGCGCCAAGCGCGGCCACGATATGAGTCTCGAACAATGGACCGTGGGCGGCCGCAGCTTCGGCACCGCCTTCGTGTTCCTGCTGATGGCCGGTGAAATCTATACGACCTTCACCTTCCTCGGCGGCAGCGGCTTTGCTTATGGCAAGGGCGCGCCCGTCTATTACATTCTGGCGTACGGCACGCTCGCGTATATCCTCTCGTACTGGATGCTGCCGCCGATCTGGCGTTACGCGAAGAATCACCGGCTCGTCTCGCAGCCGCACTTCTTCACGCGCAAATACGACAGCCCGGCGCTCGGCACGCTCGTCGCACTGGTCGGCGTGGCCGCGTTGATTCCCTACCTCGTGCTGCAACTGAAGGGGCTGGGCATCATCGTCGCAACGGCCTCGTACGGCGCGATTTCGTCGACGGCGGCCGTGTGGATCGGCGCCTGCGTGGTGACGGCCTATGTGATCGTCTCCGGCGTGCGCGGCTCGGCGTGGAATTCGGTGGTGAAGGACATACTGATTCTCGCGATCGTGCTGTTCCTCGGCATCTATCTGCCGCTGCACTATTACGGCGGCTTCGGCGACATGTTCCGCGCGATCGACGCCGCGCGCCCCGGCTTCCTGACCTTCCCGGCCAAGGGTTCGAGCGTGACGTGGTTCCAGTCGACCGTGCTGCTGACGGCGCTGGGCTTCTTCATGTGGCCTCATACGTTCGGTTCGATTTTCACCGCGAAGGACGAACGCATTTTCCGCCGCAACGCGATGGTGCTGCCGCTCTATCAGCTGATTCTGCTGTTCGTGTTCTTCGTCGGCTTCGCGGCGACGCTGAAGGTGCCGGGTCTGAAGGGCGGCGACATCGACCTCTCGCTGTTCCGCCTGTCGTTGCAGACCTTCGACCCGTGGTTCGTCGGCGTGATCGGCGCGGCCGGGATTCTGACCGCGCTCGTGCCGGGCTCGATGATCCTCACGTCCGCATCGACGCTGCTCGCCAACGACGTATACCGCGGCATGGTGAGCCGCAACGCCTCGGACGCCACGGTGGCGAAGCTCGCCCGCTTGCTCGTGCCGGTGGTGGCGCTGGTCGCGGTCGGCTTCACGCTGCAAGGCGGCGAAACCATCGTCGCGTTGCTGCTGATGGGCTACAGCTTCGTGACCCAGCTCTTTCCGGCGGTGATCTGCAGCCTGCGTCCGCATAATCGCGCGACGAAGCAAGGCGCGTTTTGCGGGATTCTGGCCGGCGTCGCGGTGGTGGCCGTCACGACCACGATGCACCTGAGCATCGGTCAGTTGATGCCGTTCCTGCCCGATGCGCTGAAGGACGTCAATATCGGCTTCCTGGCGCTGGCGGTGAACATCATCGTGTTCGCGGCGGTGAGCGCGGTGACGCAGCCGCGGCCGGTCGAGCAGACGCCCGCGCCGGTGCATTGATTCGGGCTTGCCCGTTTGCGTAGTGAACGAAGGGCTGTCGTTTCGGCGACAGCCCTTTTAATTTTTTCAGACGCCACGCCGGCTTGTCGAATCGAATGTCAAACCTACACACGAATGAAAAAAACGGCGCTGCAGACGGCTGAGCGTCAAGCCAGATAAATAGGCTTTTCAAGCCAAAGAATCGCCCACCCGCACTGCAATACAAACCCTCCTCGCGCCCCCTGCAAAACCGCTGACCTCAGGCACATCCCTTGCTGAAATGACGCGTTCGCGATCTCACCGCACTGTGCAAGTGCAAAAAAACCCGTCCTTGGGGGCCACTTTGCCGCTTAACGTTCTTCTCGTCGCTTCCGAAGCCCTGCCGCTCGCCAAATCCGGCGGCCTCGGCGACATGGTCAGCGCCTATGCCGCCGCGCTGCGCGATGCCGGCGTCGACGTCTCGATCCTGATGCCCGCATATCCGGCCGCGCTGGAACGCGCGGTCGACGTCGAGCCGGTGGCGCGCATGACCGGCCTGCCCGGCGGCGACGCGCGGCTGCTGCGCGGCCAGATGCCCGATACCGGCGTACCGGTGCTGCTTCTGCAAATGGATCACCTGTTCGCGCGCGAAGGCCTGTATCGCGATCCGCAAGGGCGCGACTACCTGGACAACCTCACGCGCTTCGCCTCGCTTGCCGCAGCGGCCGCGCGAGTCGCGCGCGGCGTGCGCAACGTGAAGCGCCCCGACATCGTGCACGCGCACGATTGGCATGCAGGACTCACGCCGCTCTATCTGCGGCTTGCGGGCGTCGCCGCGAAAAGCGTCTTCACGATTCACAACCTGGCGTTCCAGGGCAATCATCCGCTCGCCATGGGCGGCTGGATCGGCGTGCCGCCGGAACTGCTGGCGCCGGCGCTCTCCGACGAACGCAGCATCGAGTTCTACGGGTCGCTGAGCATGATGAAAGCCGGTATCGTCCATTCGGATCGCGTCACGACGGTGAGCCGGCGTTATGCACACGAAATCATGACGCCGCGCTTCGGCCACGGCATGGAAGGCGTGTTGCAGGCACAGGCCGGCAAGCTGTCGGGCATCGTCAACGGTATCGATACGAGCGTGTGGAACCCGGCCACCGACAAACATATCGCGCGCCCCTACTCCGTCGACGACACCGCCGGCAAGCAGGCCTGCAAGCGCGAACTGCAACAGGCCTTCGGTCTGACGCGCGATCCGTTCGCGCCGCTGGTCGCAATCGGCAGCCGCCTGACGGAACAGAAGCTCGCCGATGTCGTCGTGCATACGCTGCCGGCGCTGCTCGAACGGCATCCACGGCTGCAGTTCGCGATTCTCGGCCAGGGCGAGCACGGGCTCGAACAGGCGTTGCAGGACGTCGCGGCCGCTTGGCCGGGACGTGTCGGCGTGCAGATCGGCTATGACGAGCGGCGTGCGCACATGCTGCACGCGGGCGCGGACATTCTGCTGCACGGCAGCCGCTTCGAACCGTGCGGCCTCACGCAGCTCTATGCAATGCGCTACGGCACGATTCCGGTGGCCTCGCGCGTCGGCGGCCTGGCCGACACCATCGTCGACTACGTACCGCACGACCCTCGTGGCGAACAGAAGGCAACGGGTTTCCTGTTCGACGGCGAAAGCGCGGACGACGTGATGCATGCGCTCGGCCGCGCGCTGGCCGCGTTCGTGCAGCCGTCGTCGTGGCACGTACTGCAGCGTAATGCGATGAGCCGCGACTTCGGCTGGGACGCGTCCACCGCGAACTATCTCGCGTTGTACGCGGATCTGGTCGATGCACGTCCGGCGCTGCGTGATACGCGAGTCCGCAAGACCCCGCTTCGGGCGCGTACGGCAGTCGCCGCGGGTACACACAGGGAGGAGTTCAACGCGGGCATTGGCGAGATGGCGCGAAGCGCCTGAACTGTTTTGACGCACTCGGGCGCGCTGCGGCGCGCGTGGCACGTTATGCTTTGCGGCACATCCGTGTTTCGTGGAGTTGCCGATGCAGCCGCCCGTTCTCCGAGTCGCTCGCCCTACCAACGATCTGCATAAGGTCGCTGATTTCTATACGCGGGGATTGGGCTTCGAAGTCCTCGCGAGCTTCGAGAATCATGAAGGCTTCGATGGCGTCATCGTTGGGCGGCGAGACTGTCCATGGCACATCGAGTTCACCCATCAGCATGGCGTGACCGTCGAACGCGCGCCGACCACCGAGCACCTGCTTGTGCTCTATCTCCCGGAACGCGACGCATGGAGCGCGGCCGTCGAACGGCTGGAAGCGCTCGGCGTGCCGGTGTGCGCATCGGAGAATCCCTACTGGGACCGTCAAGGCAAAACGTTCGAAGATCCGGACGGCTACCGGATCGTTTTGCAGAATGCAGCGTGGGGATGACGAGGCGCGGCAGCCTGCAGCCGATGCGTTCTGGTCAGTGGCCAACCCTGCGTTGCCGAGCCGATGACTGCGCGTTCCCCCGCCGATTGCGCATAGGCACGCGTCAGGAACGGCGGTAGACTGTCCGCCGGATCGAAACCGGACCTCAAGCCACTATGCCCCGCGATTCCACCCCTTACGTGCTTTACTATTCGCCCGGCGCGGCAAGCATGGCCGTGCACTGGATGCTGATCGAACTCGGCATCTCGTTCGAATCCCAGTTGATCGACATCGACGCCGGCCGGCAGCACGACCCGGCGTATCTGCGGCTCAATCCCGCGGGACGCGTGCCCACGCTGATGGTCGACGGCACGCCGCGCCACGAGTCGGCCGCGTTGCTGATCCTGCTGGCCGAGCGGCATCCGGAGGCCGCGCTTGCCCCTGAGCCGGGTTCCGTCGATCGCGCCGCGTGGCTCGAAATGATGGTCTATCTCGCCAACACAATTCTGCCCGCCATGCGCGACTGGTTCTATGCGGACTCCGACGGCGACCCCGTCGGCGCCGAAGCGGTTCGCGCGCTGGCCTGCCGTCGTCTCGACGCAGCGTGGGACAAGCTTGACGCACATCTCGGCGAAAACCATGACTATCTGATCGGCGACAAACTCAGCACCGCGGACTTCATGGCCGTCATGTTGATGCGCTGGACCCGCAATATGCCGCGGCCCGCGCTCGGCTGGCCGAATCTTGCGCGCTATATCCGACAGCTACGTGCGCGGCCTTCGTTCATCGAATTGAATGCGCGCGAAGGGCTGACGGAATGGCGTAACGAAGAGGCGTGACGCGTGCTTGATCGGGATCGCACGGCGCCGGTTTGCTGTGGCCGTACTCGCGTGAGCCGTCTCTCGTGCCGCACGATTCAATGTCGCGGCCGCCTTGGCAAGCAGTCATCAACCCGGCCGCTTGCCGATGATCACCATGCCGCGTGAAATTCCGCTGACGCTATCCACCGCCAACGCGCCTGCGTACAACTGCGCGACCGGCACCCACACAGCTGGATATTTGTAGCGCGCCACGTCGAGCAGCAATGCGCTGTCGCTCGCCGAATCGTAGGCGGCGAGCGGCGACCAGTGTCCGCCGCCGGTCTCGCCGATTTCCACCCGCCTGAAATTCAACAGCACGAAGCGATCGCTGTGGCCGGTGGTCGCGCGCACCAGGTCGCGGAACTGGCCGAGCGACAGATCCGCCGCGTGATATTTCGAGACCTCGACCGGAAAGGCCTTCAAGGCCGTGCCGAGCTGATCGAGCGTCATGCCCTCCTGCGAGACCTTGGCGGCATTGGCCACCTGCGGATCGATACCGTGGAAGAAATCTTCCTGCGAGAAGAACGGAAAGTCCGGGTACAGGGTCGACTGCGGCCGGCGGATGCCCAATGCGTTGAGCGCCATGACCGAGGTCGCGACGGAGCAATAGGCCTGGTTGCGCTGGGTTTCGAAATACTGCGAGAGCGGCCAGTACGACTGCTTGGACGTGGCGCTCGTCAGGCGTTTCTGGCCGGCCGGCTGCGCCAGCGCGACGAGGTTCGGCGGCACTGCCAGCGGGCCGTCGGCCGGGCGTCCCGAGGCCTCGATATCGGGCTGAACGGCGGGCTGAACAGCGGGCCGAATAACGGCAGGCGGAACGGCGGTCTGGCTGCTGGCCGGCGGCACCGGCGCACAGGCGGCGAGCGCCGCGGCCATAACGGCGACGATCCACTCAGGCTGGCTCAAGCGCCCAACGGCGCGCATCAACGAATATCTGAACATGGATCTTTCCGCTGTGGATGAACCGGGACGACTGCGGCTGTGCCGGCGCATGAACCGGCGCGCACGCGCAAGCCTCGATTTTGTAGCACGAAACAAAACTTGGCGTGCGCGACGATGCGCGCGCTTTGGCCCGCGAAGCGCGCTTCTCCCCTACAATGCTGCAGCATTTTTCTAACCGACTCTCGCCAATCACCGTCGAGGTCAACCCCACGGAACCGCTGGTCCGATCATGACAATCCAGTCACCCTGTATCGACATTTGCAAACTCGACGGCAAAACCGGCTTCTGCCTCGGCTGTCTGCGTACGCGCGACGAAATCCGCGCGTGGAAGACCATGAGCGACGATGTGCGCCTCGCGGTCATCAATGAACGGCCGGGTCGGGAAGCGATACTGAAATCGGAAACGGAAACGGCAACAAACGCGCAAGCGGCGCAAGCAACACCCGAAACCCAAACCTCCTGAGCGCGCCGCTCAATCAGCCTGAGCTGAGAACGCGTAGCCGTTCTTGCCGCCACGCTTGACGCGATACATCGCGTCGTCGGCCGCGGCGACGAGGCGTTGATAGTCGCTGACGAGATCGGGATAGCTGGCAATACCGATGCTCGCGCGCACCACGCCGATGCCCATCTCCGCGTCGGTCTCGACCACGCACGCAATCAGCCGTTGGGCAATCTCGGCCAATTCATCCGGCGTCGAATACTCTCGAATCAGAACCGCGAATTCGTCGCCGCCGATGCGCGCGACGACATCCACTTTGCGCACCGACTCGCGAAAGGACCGCGACACGGCAATCAGGAACTCGTCGCCGACGCGGTGACCGAGCGTGTCGTTGACCTGCTTGAAACCGTCCAGATCCACATACAGCACGGCGATCTTGCGAGACCTCGGGCCGGCGTGCAAATTCGCGGCCACTTCGTCGAGCATCGCGAACAGACTGCGCCGGTTCGGCAAGCCGGTCATGGAATCGTGCAGCGCCGCGTACTCGAACTCGTACGACTCGCCCGCCAGCTGACGATTGCGTTTAGCGTACATGCCGAGCGCTGTGAGCAACATGCAGAACAGCAGCGCGGCCAACGCGATCAATACATTCGCGACATGGGCAATGCGCAGGCGCACGTCGGCGCCATCGGCATCGCGCTGCGCGCGCCAGTACGGCGGGATCGTGGCAAGCAGCGCATCAATGCCGTTCAGACTGGCATCGGGCGTCAACGCCGACGCCGGCATCCGTGGCGCCGCCGACGGACTGGCGTTCACCAATGCCGCGAGCGACTTCAGGCGATCGGCGAGTTCGGTGCGTGCATGGCGGTAAGCCTGCGTTTGCGCCTGGCTGTCGCCGGCGTGTTGCTGCCACACGCCGACCATTGCGCGAGCACTTTCCGCGCGCTCCGCCGCTTCGAGCACGAGTCCGGCGTATTCCTGCTTTAGCTGATCGGAGAAGATGGTCCTGATCTGCAACGCGAGATAAAGAAGACCGACCAGCAGACAAAGCAAAGACGCGCCGGCCAGCAGGGCGGGAGCCCGTCTGAAGGGGCTCACGAAAGCGCCTTTTGAACCGGCGCGCCCGGCACGGCGCCGCTCACGGATGTGAGTAGATGTCTTGCCGATTTGTGTTGCCATGCTGCCGGTAACTCACTCGACGGAAGAAGAGCCCCATGCGGGCGAACAGACTGTTCTTGTGGCGCGCGTTCTCGGGCGCGGCGCGGCGCTCCTGAGGCATGGCGCGGCCATCTCTGGCTGGACGCGACGCCGCAACTTGCTGCGTCGGTGCGGCGTTTGCGTTTGCTGGCCGGCGAGCAGACGTGGGCGGCGGTGCCGCGGATGCGGACGTGCCTGATGCCGCATTCGCAACGACCGCAGGCTGCGCCGGCCGCGCCTTGACCTGACCGGACCAGGACGCGAACTGCCCGCCCGCTTCCTGATCCGCAAGGGCGGGCGATGCCGCCACCGTCGCGCCGCTCGTCGCGGTTGCATGCAACGGTTGCGGCGGTGTTGCCGGTACGGCCGCTGCCGGCGCCGCCGTGATGCTCGCGGTTTTTGCCATCACGGCCGCATTCGCCGACGCGCCGTTGCCGAGCGCCCGGCGTGCGCCGGCCATGGCTTCGGCGTACGCCTGCTGGTCGTGGTTGAACCAGACGCTATACGCCACTGTACCCATCACGCCGATGACGAGCGCGCTGGCCGCGGCCACGCACATGGCGAGGCGTCCGAACCTCGGCGGCGTGGCGGAAATTGACAGACCGCTCGCCTGGCCGCCGGCATCCTGGCCATCGAGCACCGATTTTGGCGAGTCCGCATCGTTGTACATCGCAATAACTCCGGAATCCTTACGTCTGGCCGGTAGGCCGACATTGTTCACACGATTTTGCAGATCCATGCAAAGCCGCTCGAAGAATCCGACCTGCCCATCGCACGAGAACATCGACTTGGCAATGCTGCGCTTTAAACGCAGTCTTTGCGAGGCAGTTTTGCACGGAAGAAACAGGTAAATCGTTTGCCGCCGCGCGTAGCCACGCGCGATGTCCGGGAAAGGCTAGCTTGTTGTCTGGTTAAGCCGTATAGGCGCGCGCGGAAAGGAGGCGCCGGTGGCTTTGAATCACACAACAACCACGCCCGAGCGCAGTGGGGACATCGACGCTTCGAGGGCTCCATTTCAAACGCAAGCGCTGTTCCTGATGCCGGCTTCGCAGCCTGGCGGCGGATTCTTTTTGTGGAGCGCCTCCATAGCGGCTCGTTCTGTTTTCACCCGCACGCCTGATTCGCAAAACGCTCGTCTTTGGACGGACGCCGCGCGCCGCCATTGATCCCGCTCTGGAATGATTCATATGCCGTCGCGCGCCTTCCCGGGGCATATCGGAATGGATAAATTCTCCATCAACGAATCGGCCACTCGCTGAACGTCTCCGAACTCACTACCCGGTAAAGGAAAGATCATGGCTCACCTGTTCACCACGAAGAAGGTCGGGGCTTACACCCTCGCGCATCGCGTTGTGCTCGCACCGATGACCCGCCTGCGCACCATTCAGCCCGGCGACATTCCCAGTCCGATGATGGCCGACTTCTACGGCCAGCGCGCCTCGCAAGGCGGCCTCGAAATCGTCGAAGGCGCCAGCATTTCGATTCCCGCCCGTTCGTATCTGGGCGCCGCAAGCTTCTATCACGACGGCCAGATGGAAGGCTGGAAAGCGATTGCCAATGCGGTCCACGCCAAAGGCGGCCGCGTCTTCATGCAGTTGATTCACGGTGGCCGTCAAAGCCACGTCGAGATGACCGGCGGTGTCGCGCCGCTCGCGCCCTCGGTCGTCCCGTTCGATGGCGTGGCGCTGACTAAAGACGGCTTCGTACCGGCCTCGCCGCATCGGGCGCTCGGCATCGAGGAAATTCCGGGCATCGTCGAAGAGTTTCGAGTGGCCGCGCAGCGGGCGCTGGATGCGGGCTTCGACGGCGTGGAATTGCACGGCGCGAACGGCTACCTCGTCGACCAGTTCATTCAGGACGGCACCAACCATCGCACCGACGCCTACGGCGGTCCGATCGAAAACCGCGTGCGTTTCCTGCGCGAAACCGTCGAGGCGCTGATTTCCGTCTGGGGTGCGGACCGGGTCGGCGTACGTATCTCGCCGTCCGGCGAATGGGGCGGCATCTCCGATAGCGATCCGGAAGCCACCTTCAGCCACGTCGCCCGCGTGCTGGATGGCTACGGCATTGCTTACCTGCATGTGATCGAACCACGCGTGAAGGGCGATGACACGTTGCACGAAGGCCACGCGCCGGTCGCCGTGAAGTATCTGCGTCCGCACTTCTCCGGGCCGATCATCGCCGCGGGCGGATTCGACGGCGACAGCGCGGAAGCCATCGTCGCGTCCGGCGACGCGGACCTGGTCGCCTTTGGCCGCCATTTCTCGTCGAATCCGGACCTGCCGTACCGGCTCCAGCACAAGCTGCCGCTCACGCCCTATGTCCGCGCCGCATTCTGGGGCGGCGACGAAAAGCACTACTCGGACTTTGCGGTTTATTCGCCTACTGTAGAAGCCGCTGCCGCTGAACAATCTGCTGAAACTGCCTGAGCGCACGCGCCCTAGCCCTTGCCTTGCTGGCCTCCCTGGCTCGTTTGTGGCGGCGGCACCCAACCCGGAGACTGTTAATGCCACGCACCATAATGTTTGCAAAAGCCGGTGGTCCTGAAGTGCTCGAGTTCATCGAGACGCCGGTGGCCGCGCCCGGTCCGCACGAAGTTCGCATCAAGGTCGAGGCCATCGGCCTGAATCGCGCCGAGTCGATGTGGCGTAGGGACGCCTATATCGAGCCCGTCCGGTTTCCCGCCGGACTCGGCTACGAAGCCGCGGGCCTCGTCGATGCGGTTGGCGCCGATGTCACGGGTATCGCGCCCGGCGACAAGGTGAACGTGATGCCGTCGTTCTCGATGAACCAGTACTTCACGTATGGCGAAGTTATCGTCGTGCCGGACAGCGCCGTCGTGAAGCATCCCGAGTCGCTCTCGTCCGCCGAGGCGGCATCGGTCTGGATGATGTTCGTGACGGCCTACGGCGCGCTGGTCGAAGACGCGAAGGTAGGCAAAGGCGACTTCGTCATCGTGCCCGCCGCGTCGAGCAGCGTCGGCCTCGCGGCCATTCAGATCGCCAACTACGCCGGCGCGACGTCGATTGCGCTCACACGCACTTCGGCGAAACGCGAGCGGCTGCTGGAAGCCGGCGCCGCGCACGTGGTCGCAACCGGCGAGACCGATCTGGTGGCGGAAGTCATGCGCATCACGGACGGCAAAGGCGCGCGCGTGGCGTTCGATCCGGTCGGCGGCTCGAGCTTCGCGAAGCTGCTCGCGGCGCTGTCGTTTCAGGGCATCGCCTACATTTACGGCGCGCTGAGCGAGGAGGCCACGACGTTGCCGTTGCTCGATATGATCGCCAAGGTACTGACCGTGAAGGCCCACAACATCTGGCTGACGAGCGGCGATCCGGTACGGCAGAAGGCCGCGGTGGACTATGTGCTCAAAGGCTTCGCGAGCGGCGCGCTCAAGCCGGTGATCGACCGCACCTTCAGATTCGACGACATGGTGGAGGCGCACCGCTATCTGGAAGAGAACGGCCAGTTCGGCAAGATCGTCGTGACGCTTTAGACCGGCCTCGCGGATTCGAGCGCCGGGTCCGCCGCGCGTGAAGCGGGAGCGGCTTCGTCGGCGAGGCAGTTTTCCACGAACGCGGTGAACTGTCTTGCCTTGGTGCTCGCGAGGCGTCCGGTCGGATAGACGGCCGACAGACTGACGTTGGGCAGCATCCAGTCGTCCATGACCGACACCACCGCGCCCGACTTCAGCTCCGGCGTAAAGGCCCATTCGGACGCCACGGCAACGCCCATGTCGGCGAAGACGGCCGCGCGCAGGCCTTCGGTCGCGGTGATCCTGAGGCGCCCTTGCATGCGCACCGAGACTTCCGCGGTTTCCTTGCGGAACTTCCAGTCTTCGCCGCCGCCGTCGCGCGTGTAGATGAGGCACTTGTGCGCGAGCAGATCGGCCGGCGCCGCAGGAATGCCGTGGCGGTTGAAGTAAGCCGGTGTGGCGATGACGCGGCGGCGCGCCTCGGCAATGCGGCGCGCGGTCATGTTGGAATCGGCGAGCTCGCCCATGCGCAAGGCGACGTCGATGCCCTCCTCGACGAGGTCGATATTGCGGTCGTCGAGCACCAGTTCGAGTTCGAGGTTCGGATGGTCGTCGAGAAACGCCGGCAGACGCGGCACGATATGCAGCCGCGCGAAACAGACCGCCGCCGAGACCCGCAGTTTGCCCGAGAGGCCAGCCGCCGAGCCGCGCGCGGCAATCACGGCTTCGTCGGTTTCCTCCACCGCGCGTTTCGCGCGCTGGTAGAAGCTGGTGCCGGCTTCGGTCGGCGTGAGGGTGCGCGTGGTGCGAAGCAGGAGCTTGACGCCGAGCCACTCCTCGAGTTGCGCGATCGCTTTCGATACCGCCGGCTGACCGACATCGAAATGGCGCGCGGCGGCCGAAAACGAGCCGGTGTCGACCACGCGTATGAAAATTTCGATTGCCGCCAGGCGGTCCATCACATGTCTCCCGTGGAATAAGCGCAGCCGATTTTGCACCTTTCGCGCGGACAGTGTAATGAATAAATGGGTCGCGGGGACACGGAGGGAAACATGGCAGACGTACAAACCGATGACAGCGCCGCAATGCGGCAAGCACGGCAGTCGCGGCAATCGGATATCGACGCCGAGCTGGCACTCGGCGCGGCGGCCGCAGCTGCGTCGAACGCCTTGCGGGCGGGCTCGCGCGCGCCGCTTTTCACGTTATCCGATCGCGCTGGCCGACGCGTGAGCCTCGACGAACAGCTGCGCGCCGGACCGGTCGTGCTGCATTTTTTCAGAGGCGGCTGGTGTACGTTCGCCGAGTCGAGTCTGGCCGATTTTGCGGCGGCCTACGAGGATCTGCTCGCACTCGGCGCGAGCGCCGTCGCCATCGCGCCGCCGTGCGGGGGCGCGGTGCAGCGCGCCCCTGGCCATCTGCGTGAATTGCTCGACGTGAACCTGCAGGTCGCACGCGCTTATGGCGTTGCGTTCGAACTGCCGCTGCGTCTGCGCGCCACCTATGAACGGCTGGGTTACACGCGGCCGGCGGCCAGTGAGGCAAGCCGCTGGCTGGTTCCCATTCCGGCCACGTTCGTGCTCGATCGCGACGGCAGCGCCGCCCTGGTCCACATCGACGTGGACTAATCGCAAATCGCTCGACATCGAATCGCTGCTGCGTGCGCTCAAGGCGCTTCAGGCAAGGCATGCAACCGATCAGCATGCCTTGCGCGAGCGCCCTGGCCGCAGTCTGTAGAGGGGTCTCCTGCAACGCTCACGCTCACTGCACCGTGATGGTCTCCTTCATATTCGGATGAATGCCGCAGAACACCTTGTACACACCCGGCTTGTCGAACTTGAACTGGTACGTGTCGTTCTGGTCGAGCGCGGCGGAGCGGAACATGCCCGAGTCGTTCACTACCGTGTGCGGCTCGCCGTCGAGATTTTTCCAGGTCACGGTCGAACCGGCTTTGACCGTCATCTCCATCGGCGTGAACATGAAATTTTTGATGGTGACTGTGTTCGGCGTCTGTGCGCGCGCCACGGACAACCCCGACGACGCCGCGAACAATGCGGAACTTGCGGCCATTGCGAGCAAAACGCGGCGAATGTTTTTGGTTTGCATAACTGATCTCCTGCAATGGAAAGAACTGACGTTCAAGCCAGCGTCGTGTCGTCGAGCGTGGCCTTGACTGGATGCCGGGCAATCTTGATGCTGGTCACCCCGAGCATTTTCGGAAGCTGGTCGCTGGCCACCGTCAACGGTCCAGGACCCGTGCCGTTGCCGGCGGTCGGCTGCGGATAAGCCGTCGAGCGCGCCGTGTGGAAAGTGATGTTGCCCTCCACTTTCGACACGATCTGATGAATGTGGCCATTCAGTACGGTCACCGAGCCGAAGCGTTTCAGATAGCTCATCGCCTGGCCCGCGTCGCCCGTGCCCCAGCCCCACGGCTCGTAGATCGTCCACATCGGCATGTGCGCGAATACGACGATCGGCGTGCTGGACGAACGCCCTTTCAGATCGTTTTCAAGCCACTCGAGCTGTTCGTCGCCGAGGCCGCCCAGGCCGTTCGGCTTGAAATGCATCACGTTGACGAGGCCGACGAAATGCACGCCCTGATGGTCGAAGCTGTAATAGCCCTTGTTGTCCGAGGCCTTGCCGAAGCGGCTGAAGTATTCGGTTCCGGGGCCGTCCGTCACGTCGTGCTCGCCGGGCACGGTATGCAACTCCGTGATATTCAGACCGGACATCAACTGGGCGGCCAGATCGAACTCCGATGGTTTGGAAAGATGCGTGATATCGCCGGTATGAATGGTCAACGCGGGCTTGACCGGCATCGCGTTGACGTACTCGATGGTCTGTTTCAGCGTGCCCGCCACGTCGGGATTGGCTTCCTTGTTAAAGCCGATATGCGAGTCGCTGATCTGCAGGAAAAGCGGCACACCGCCTTTTCCAGCGGACGAGTTCGGGTCGGCCGCGAGTGTCAGCTCCACGGGCGTGAGAATGCCGCCCGCCAGAACAAACACCGTGCCGAGACCGCCGAACGCAAGACACTTGAGTGCGCCGCGCCGCGACGCGTCGAATGAATCATGTGATGACATGTTGACCTCACGATTAAGAGTCGCAGTCGAGCCGTGGATCATCCGGCGGCCCTCGCGAGTCGTTCGTCAGGCATGACTGCGCCGGCTCCGGTTTTATTCCAGCTTCTATCAATGGGCGGATGAATCGTGTCGCGGCGTCGACGCGTACGGAGGGTCTTACCTCGCGGCGGGCGGACGCCAGGCCCGCGTCGAGCACTTGCGCAGCCCAAGCGATCCATGCCTGACAGGCATGCCAGCCAGCTTATAAAGTCTTTTTACTCCGGCAGGGAAGTCACTAAATTGCAGTCAAGGCAATGATTTAAGCAGGTCACAGCCGCTCAACCGGCCGCGGGCTGCTTCGCCCCCATACCGCAAATACATACCCATCAGGAGTTTGAAATGAGCCACCCCGTAGTTCTGATCACCGGCGCACTCACCTGCATCGGCCGCGCCACTGCCCTCGCCTTCGCCGACAGCGGCGCCCGTCTCGTCGTCTCCGGCCGTCGCGAAGCCGAAGGCAAGGCGCTCGAAAAAGAACTGCGCGAACTCGGCGCGGACGCCCACTTCATCCAGGCCGACGTGCGCCGCGACGACGAAGTCGCGAACCTCGTCGACCAGACGGTCGCGCGCTTCGGCCGCATCGACGCCGCCGTGAACAACGCCGGCACCGAAGGCCAGCCCGGCGCGATCACGAGTCAAACCGTCGAGAGCTACAGCGCGACGTTCGACACCAACGTGCTCGGCACGCTGCTCAGCATGAAGCACGAACTGCGCGTGATGTCGGCGCAAAAGAGCGGCAGCGTGGTGAACGTTTCGTCGACGTACGGCCACGAAGGCGCGGCCTTCGCTTCCGTGTACGCCGGCAGCAAGCACGCGGTGGAAGGCATGACCAAGTCGGCGGCGCTCGAAGTGGCGTCCACCGGCGTGCGGGTCAACGCCGTCGCGCCGGGGCCGACGGATACCGGCATGCTCGACCGCTTCACCGGCACGCCGGAGAACAAGGCGGCGCTCGCCGCCAAGGTACCGCTCGGCCGGGTCGGCCAGCCGGTCGACGTGGCGCGCGCCATCGTATTCCTGGCATCGGAGGCGGCCTCCTTCATCACGGGGCAGATCGTGACGGTCGACGGCGGCAAGACCGCGGGCTGATCTTCGCCCGATTGCAGCGGCGCGCGGCCACGCGCGCCGCTGCGAAGCATCATTCAAAGGACTATCAACATGACTACCGGAACATTGACGCTTTACCATTCCACCGCGTCGCCGAACTCCCGGCGCGTGCGCATCTTTCTCGCCGAAAAAGGCGTCACGGCGACGCTCGCGGCGGTCGACCTCGGCAAACGCGAACAGCACGGTGACGCCTATCGCGCGATCAATCCCCGGCGCGTGGTACCGACGCTGGTGCTCGAAGACGGCACGTCGATTGGCGAGGTGCCCGCTATCCAGCGCTACATTGAGGACGTCTATCCCGACACACCGCTTTTCGGCACCACGCCGAAAGATAAAGCGCTGATCACGATGTGGGAGCGGCGCGCGGAACAGGAGGGGTTTGCCTCGGTGATGGAAGCGATCCGCAACACCGCGCCCGGTTTGAAGGGCCGCGCGATTGCCGGCCCGCACGACTACGAGCAGATTGCTGCGCTAGCCGAACGCAGCCGGCAACGGGCTGTCCATTTTATGGAGGACCTCGACGATCGCCTGAAACAGTCCGCGTTCGTGGCGGGCGAGCGCTTCTCGGTTGCCGACATCACCGCACTGGTGACGATCGACTTCGCCGCGAAAGCAATCGACTTGCAAGTGCCGGCTGATCTGAAATCGCTCAGGCGTTGGTATGACACAGTGTCCTCGCGACCCAGCGCCACGGCGTGACCTGTCGCGGCATCCGTAGCGGCAAGAAGAAAGCGGCCCGCATCGCTGCAACACGATGCGGGCCGCCGAACTACCCAATACGGCCGTTTATTGGCCTTGCTGCGCCTGCGGCTTCAGTTTGAACTTGCCCTGATAGCGGATCGTCGGACGCTGCGATTGCGTGGTCGGCGCCGTCATCAGCAACTGGCGTGCGAGCGGTGTGGCGGCCGGGCTCAGCGAGCCGATACTCGTGACGCGCGACGGGTCCGCGAGACCGTTGTTCACCAGCAGCTTCGCTTCGAGTTGCAGACTGGTCAGCAGGACCGGATCCTTCAGCGCATTACCCTGCGCGAGCAACTGGCTCCACGCGTTGTTGCTGTAGTTGGTCACGTAGTAGTCGAGACCGCTCGGATCGGCAAGCACCGCGGAACAGCCGTTCAGACGCACCTGGGTTTGCGTATCCTTCATCGCCAACGTCTTGCGCGAAGTGAGGCCGTCGCCGTATGCGAGCGTCAACGGAATGGTCCATTGTGTGCCCGGATACTGATTCTGATTCGGGAACGGCGACTGTTTCAGCGTGACCACAGTCTGGTTAGTCGTCAGATCGCACTGCGTGTCGAGCGAAATCAGCGGCACGCCTGTTTGCCGCACGAAGCTGTCGCCGATCGCCACCATCGGCTGGCCGCTAGCCTTCGACAGTTCGTCCCACAAACGTTTGGGCGTAACGTTGCCGAGCGAGTAGTCGGCGAGATACGACTGCAGGCCCTTGCGCATCACTTCTTCACCCAGGTAGTTCTCCAGCATCTTCAGCACGTGACCGCCTTTGTCGTACGTGAAGGCGCTCGCGCTCAGCACGAAGTCGTTCGACGCCCAGCCGTTGAAATTCGGCTGCACCGGGAACGCCGTGGACTTCAGGTCAGCGTTAATCACCGCGTACTTGTTCTTCACGTCGTCGACCCAGCTGAAACGGTCCGGGAAGAAACGCACCTTGGTCTTGTTCTCGAAGAACGTTGCGAACGACTCGTTCAGCCAGACATCGTCCCACCAGTCCAGCGTGACGAGATCGCCGAACCATTGGTGCGCCGCTTCGTGCGTGAGCACCGTCACGCCGTAGTCGGACATCGTCGTGCCCGGCGCCGGCAGAATGTCGTCGGCGAATTCGAGAATGGCGCCCCAGTTCTCCATGCCGCCGAAGTTCAGGTCCTTCTGCTCCTTGAACGCGTCGTTGGCCGCGATCGTGTCGAACTTGGTGAGCGGCAGCGGAATGCCGGTGTAGCGATAGTAGTAATCGAGCGCCTGCTTGGTCTGCTGTATGGCCGGTTTAGCCCAGTCACGCATGCCGGGCGGCGTGAAAATCCGCAGATGCAGGCCTTTGCCGTCGGGCAGCGGGCTCGTGAAGTCGTCTTCGAGAATGTCGAACTGGCCGCCGCCGAAGAACAGCAGATACGACGGCATGGGCGGCGTCTTCTCGAACGACACCAGCTTGTAGCCGCTATCCACGTTCACCGCCGGTTTCTCGGCCGCGTTGGAGACCACGTTCCAGTTCTGCGGGACCTCCGCGCTCACCTCGTAGGTGGGGCGGAAAGCCGGTTCGTCCCAGCCGGGGAACCATTGGCGCGCGAGGTTCGATTCGCCCTGCGTGAGGATCGCGCCGCTCGTCGTGCCGTCGGTCGACTTCAGGTCGACGCGGAACACGCCTTCGGCCGCGGAGCAACCCGGATACGGATCGTCGCCGCAACTGCCGCCGGTTTTGGCGACCGGATCGTCATAGGTCTTGAAGTTGATGATGCCGCTCCACTCCATATGCAGCGAGTAGTTGCCGGCGGCGATCTGCCCGCTCACGGGGCGCAGTTGATAGAAGTCGCCGTCGTCCTGCGGCGTGGCGATCAACGGGATGTTGCCCGGCTGAAGCGTGATCGTGCCGTTGGTGAACTTGACCCGGTGCCCGGCGATCGTGATCGCGTTGACGGCCTTTTGCACCTTGATCTGCACGTCGGCGCGGCCGTCGAACGAAGATAGCGCGGGGTTCGGCCGGAACCACAGCTTGTAGTTGATCGGCGTAACCGTGTCGGGCAACTCGACCGGCGCCACAGTCTTGTTGATCGAGGTGTCCGCCACAACCGGCGCGGCGGGCGGGGCCAGCGCCACTTCGGAGGCGCCTGACGCAGCTGCGGGCGCCTGCCCGGATTTGCTCGTCAAGGAAGACGAGCCGTCGCTGCCGCCGCATCCCGCCAGAATCGCAATTCCGGCTAGTGCGAGGCACTGCATCTGCAATCGGAAATTTATACGCATGATTAATCCTCGACTGACAATATCGGCAAAATAAAGTGCGTTGAGTGCTTAAGCTGGTTTTCTCTTTTTTCAGCGAAAATGGTCTCCCGCACTAGCACCGAATTGCTAGCGAGAATATAAGGACGTGTTGGCGCCTCAGCACTTGTGGCTGATTTTAGAATTGCGACACACGTTTATTACAATGCTTTCATATCGACAGCCAGGGAGATTTTCCCGGCTGTTATTCGATCGTCCGGCTGACCGGCAAAGCGGCGGCTTACCTGCGTCTCCGGGCAGGTGGATTAAACCGAATCAGTTTTTGGACGACAGTGCGTAGCCTAGTTTGGCAAACGTTCCCGTGTCAACTTCCTTTCACAAACTTTCTTTCATTCGTGCGATTTGCATGCAAATCGAATGGCATCGGTAATGAAGCCGAGTTAATCCTCTAAGAATCCTAATATCGCGCATGACTACGGGAAACTTTATTTTTCTTTGCGCGGTATTGTGCTATGCGAGATGGCGCGAGCGAATAACTTCGAGTGAGCTTTTATCTTAACCAGCTGGAGAGTTCACAAAGAAATTGGCGTGAATAATACGCAAACGATCGGTTAGCCATTCACCGTCGCCACGATTCTTGCGCAGATCGCCTTGTCGGGTAATGGGCCCGAACCGGCCCGAACGTTGTCCGCCATGTATTGCGGACGCCCCGTGCCGGGAATCACGACCGTCACCGCCGGCTGCGCGAGCACGAACTTCAGAAGAATCTGCGCCCAACTCGTGCAGCCGATTTCCGCCGCCCACGCAGGCAGCGGCGTTTTGCCGACGCGTGCCAGCAAGCCGCCGCCGCCGAAGGGCTGATTGATCACGACGCCAATGCCCAATTCCGAAGCGAGCGGCAAGATGCGCGCTTCGGCCGCGCGGTCGTCCGCGGCGTAGTTGATCTGCACGAAGTCGGGCTTCTCGCTGCGCATGACAGACGCGACTTCATCGAACGCACTCGACGTGTAGTGCGTGATGCCGATATAGCGAATCCGGCCGCGCGCTTTCCAGTCGCGCAGCGTGGCGAGTTGCGTGCGCCAGTCGAGCAGGTTGTGAACCTGCATCAGATCGATGCGCGGCTGCTGAAAGCGGCGCAGCGATTCTTCCATCTGAGCGATGCCCGCTTCGCGTCCTTCGGTCCAGACCTTGGTGGCGACAAAGGCTTTGTTGTGCGCATCCAGTTGCGTAAGCAAAGCACCGGCCACGGCTTCCGACGAACCATACATCGGTGAAGAATCGATCACCGAACCACCGGCTTCGAACAGAATGCGCAGCACGTCGGCGAGTTGCGCGCGACCGGCGGGATCGGTGCCGACATCGAAGGTGCGCCAGGTGCCGCAGCCGACGACGGGCAAGCGTTCGCCCGTGGCCGGAATCACGCGTTGCGACATGCGTGGGAGCGGCGTGGTGGCGGATTCGGGTTGCGGCTTGGGCGTTGGCGATGACGTTTGCGATGACGTTTGCGTTTGAGCCGCCGCCATCCGCGGCAATGCGAGCAACGCCGACAAGCCGACCGCAGTGTGTCCTGCCGAGCGCAGAAAACGCCGCCTGCTGGAAATTCCCACAGCGTTTTTCGACGAAAGTGCCATGACGTGCCCTCGATTCGCGCGCAGTACAGTGACTTCGTACGATACGGCAAATCGGCACAGCACGTTGGAGCCGCGTAAGAGGCAACGCGTGCTAGCGGATAAAGTGCCCGCAAATCGGCGTACTACCCAGCCGCGCGATCAACGACGACTGTTGTTGTCCACCGCCCGCCACCGCAAACTGGTCCGCCGCCATGGCGGACCCTGCCGCCGCGGCGATCGCGATAACCGCGATCGCAATCCGGCGCAGCCGCCCGACGCGGCCGGCGAGCGAGCTCGACACGCCGCGCCAGCTGGCCAGCAAGGTCATCGTGAGTGCAACTATGGCGCAGCACATGACTCCTCCTCAGGCATTCGCCGTGGCGCGCTCCCGCCGCGCGGGGAACGGGTCGCGCCATGCATCGATGGCGTTCAGTTGATCGTGCCAGCGCACCACTTCCGGAAACTCTTCAAGCGGCATTGCCGCGCTTTGCGCGTACGGCAGCGAGATGCCAACGGAGAAATCCGCGACCGACAGGTCATCGCCAAGCAACCACTTGCGTCCCTTCAGATGCTGGTCGAGCACGGCGGCATGCTTGCGGAAAAACCCTTGCGCCTCGGCGACCTTGGAAGCGTCGGGCTCTCCCAGTCCAACCCACGGCTTGATCAGATACTCGAAGTAGAGCGCTCCTGCATGCCGGAGCAGATGCTGGCTATTCCAGCTGAACCAGCGCACGATGTCGATCTGCTGCTGCGCGCCCCGCGGCCAGAGCGGGGATTCCGCGCGCTGCGCGAGATGGCACATGATCGCGTCAGCCTCCCAGATGATCTTCTCCCCGTCGACGAGACAAGGCACTTTGCCGTTCGGATTGATTGCCAGATAGTCCGGTCGGGTATGCTCGCCTTTGCGCAGATCGACAAAGGCATAGTCGATTGGCAACCCTAAGTATTGAGCTAACGCGCAGGTTTTCCTGGGAGACAGCGTTTCAGCATAGTAAAGCTTCATGGTCGACCTCAGTATGCGTTGACTTCGGTGGGATGTGCTTCATCTGGCTTCGTTTTCCAGCTCGGCAATCAGTGCGTCCAGCTTCTCGAATGCACCGGTCCAGCCGGTTTGATGACCATCGCGCGCGGCCTCGTCGAAGAACTGCGCGTGAGTGAAATGCAGTTCGGTGCCCTCTTCTATCGGACGAAACCGGATCGTCACCAGCGAGCGCCGCTCGGGCAGCGTGACCCACTCCCATGTGAAGACGAGCTTGCGGTCCGCTTCGACTTCCTGGTATTCGCCGCGGCAGTCGTGCGTTTCGCCGTCCAGCGTCTGAAACACCACGCGAAAGCGCCCGCCCACGCGCGCATCGGCTTCGGCGCTCAGCACCGGCCCGGCGTCCGGTCCCCACCAGCGCGCCATCAGTTCCGGCCGCGTCCATGCCGCGTAGACTTTTGCAGGCGGCGCCTTGATGCGCCGAATGATGGTCAGGCTGGGCTTTTCGTTCATTCGTCGTTCCTCTCCACAAATTCGGCAAGCCTGTCGAGACTCGCGGACCAGAAGCGTTCGTAGCGCCGCAGCCACGCCATCGCCTCTTCCATTGGGCCGGCGACCAGTTCCACCGAAACGGTCCGGCCACTCTTTGTGCGCGCTACCAGACCCGCTTCGCTCAGCACGTCGAGGTGCTTCATGACGGCGGGCAGTTTGAGCGGCAACGGCCGCGCGATTTCCGTGACCGACAGGCCCGGCTCGCGTTCGAGACGCGCGAGGATGGCCCGCCGCGTGGGGTCCACGAGGGCGGAAAACGTGCGATCGAGTTGACTGACTGGAGACTTTGCCATATGGTGAACTATAGGCCGTGAACTCCGGGAGTCAAGGGTTTTTACGGCCGACTCCGTGAACCCGTAGGCCCGTTCACACTGCCCGCCCCGGACGCGCCGCGGCTATCATTCCAACGATTCGCGATCACGGAGTCGCTCAGCGTCGAGAGGACAGCACCGTATGGATCTTCTTCAGGGCATGGCAGTGTTCAAGCGCGTCGTGGACGCGTCCAGTTTCTCGAAAGCGGCGGATTCACTGGAGATGCCGCGCGCATCCGTGTCGACGGTCGTGCAGAATCTGGAGAGTCATCTCGGCGTGCGCCTGCTCAACCGCACGACGCGCCGCGTGCAGGTGACCGACGACGGCGCGCTTTATTACGAATACTGCGCACGCATTCTCGCCGAGGTCTCCGACGCCGAGTCGGCGCTATCGAGCAAACGTCAAAGTCCGCGCGGCACGGTCCGCGTCGACACGTCCGCCACGTTCGCGGCTCACGTGCTGATTCCCGTGATGCGCGATTTCAACGCGCGCTATCCCGACATCACGGTGAAGCTGGGACTGGCTGACCGCAACGTTGATCTCGTGCAGGAAGGCGTCGATTGCGTGATCCGCATTGGCGTGCTCGACGATTCGAACCTGGTGGCGCGCTCGCTCGGCAGCGTGCGCATGACGATCTGCGCCGCGCCGGCGTATCTCGAGCAGATGGGCGAGCCCGCCACGCCGGACGATCTCGACCGGCACCACGCGGTGAATTATTTTTCCGCGCGCACAGGGCGCGTCTATCCGATGGAGTTCGAAGCGGACGGCGTACTCATCAAAAGACCGATCGAGGGCAAACTCGCGGTGAATGAAGGCCAGGTCTATGTCGCGTCCGCGGTGGAAGGCCTCGGCTTGATCCAGACGCCGCGTTTCATGGCGGCGAAGGCAATCGAATCCGGCGCGCTGCGTGAGATTTTGCGCGACTGCCATTGCGCGCCGTTACCGCTCTCGATTCTTTATCCGCACCGTCGTTTGAGCATGTCCGTGCGGGTGTTCAGCGAGTGGGTGCACGAACTGGTGCAGCAGAATCCGGACTTCTGCGAATAGCACATTCGAAGACAACCACAGCTGCTATATCAAACCGCGACGCTGCAAATCTTCCGACAATGCGCCGACGCTGACGAACATGTGCCCTTGTAGTCCCGCATCAATCGCGCCGTTCACGTTGGCGGCCGTGTCGTCGACGAAAAGCGTTTGGGCCGCGGACACGCCGAGTTGCTCCAGACAACGCAGATAGGTTTGCGCCGCCGGCTTGGCGGCGCCAAAAGCCGCCGACGGGTAAACCTGCGGCCCGAACAGCCGCGCGACAGGCGGATTCAGATAAGCGATGTGATCGGTCAACAGGCGGCAATTGTTGGTCAGCACCGCGATGCGGTGCCGCTCGGCGACCTGGGCGGCAAGCGCGAGCGCGTCCTGGTTCGGCGTAATCGACGCGTGACGAGCCGCCAGCCAGTCGTCGCGGCTGATGGGGTAATTCAGCAGCATGCCTAACTCGCGCAGATACTCGTCATCGCTGATTTCCCCGGCGTCCGCGCGCGCTTCGAGCCCCGAACCCCAGATCGCGTGACGCACGGTGTCCGCTGTGCAACCGGCGGTTGCCGCCAGATGATCGACTCGCGCGGCGCGGTCGTAATGGGACAAAACACCTTCCATGTCGAACAGAACCAGCGTGATGAATGCGGTCATGCTGTCGGCCTCGCGTCGAAAGCTTTCAGAAATGAAGCAACCGCGCGACGCGATGACGCCGAACGGTTGCCTGTTTCTATTGTGCCTCGACAAAACCATGACTGCCGGCAACGGCATCGGCCGGCGTCACGGTCTTCTTCCTGGAGGTCGGCAAAGCAGCAGCTCAATACGGTCCGCTTTTCAAAAAGGCCCTCACGCGCCGCTGCCGCCTACCGTCTTGACGCTTTTCCACTGGCCCTGCTCGACCTGAAACAACGTGTACGGCGGCTTGATCAGATCGCCGTAAGGATCGAACGTGATATTGCCGGTGACGCCCGTGACCGTGACCTTGGCGAGGCTGTCGACGATCTTCGCGCGATCGAGCGAGTCGGCGGCGTGAATCGCTTTCAGCATGGCGAGCGCCGCGTCATAGGAAAACGGCGCATACAGTTCGACATCCTGATTGAAGCGCGCCTTGTAGCGCTTGCCGAACGCCTGAGCGGCCGGCAGCTTGTCGAGCGCCGGGCCCGGTTCGAGATCTTGCGTTCCGTTGCCCGCCGTGCCGGCGATCTGGAGGAATGCATTGCTCTTCAGCGCGCCAGCGCCGAACAATTGCGTGTTCATGCCCAGCGAGCGCATCTGCTTGACCAGCATCGCGCCCTGCTCATCCAGCCCGCCGAAGAAAATCAGGTCGACGTTCTTGCTCTTGAGCGTGGTCAGAATGGCGCGAAAATCGATCGCTTTGTCGTTCGTGAATTCGCGATCGACGATATTGCCGTTCGCTTCCTTGACGCCCTTCTCGAACGCGTCGGCCAGCCCTTGCCCGAAGGCGGTGCGGTCGTCGATGATGGCAATGCGCTTCGCCTTCATCTGCTCCACCACGAAATGCCCCGCCACGACGCCGCCGATGCCGTCGTGACCCATCGTGCGAAACACGTTCTTGAAACCTTGCTTGGTCAATTGCGGATTGGTCGAGCCGGGCGTGATCATCGCCACGTTCGCCTGGTGATAGACCGTCGAGGCCGGAATGCTGCAGCCCGAGTTGTAATGGCCAATCACGCCGACCACGCCGTCGTCGACCAGTTTCTGCGCGACCTGAATCGCCACGCGCGGGTCGGCCTGATCGTCCTGCACGTCGAGCACGAACTTGACCGGCTTGCCGCCGATCATTGGGTTCTTCGCGTTCTCTTCATCGAGTGCCAACTGCGCGCCGTACTGCAAGTCCTTGCCGACCCGCGCAACGGGCCCCGTCAACGGTCCGACGAAACCGATCTTGACGATCTGGGGGTCGGCGGCCCACGAAAACGGCATATGCGTGGCGAGTGCACAGACCGTGGCACTCAATAGCCAATAGCGGCGATTCATGATGCGCTCCTTGCGAGATGTGACGTCGCGCGTGTGTGTGCAGATTGGCCGATCCGATGCGCGACGCGTCGAAACCGCTCTGCGATGCTGGTGGTAAAACCATTAAAAATCTGCGAACCAACCCTCTGCTGCAATCAAAAGCGCGTGGCCGCGTAGGGCGCGAGATCAAGCGGCGGCGCACGCTGTGCGATCAGATCGGCGACGATGCGCCCGCTCACGCCTGCCAGCGTCAAGCCCAGATGCTGATGACCGAACGCGTAGATCACGCGCTCGCTCGCGCTTGAACGCGCGAGCACCGGCACGCCGTCGGGCAACGTGGGCCGAAAGCCGAGCCAGTTGCTATCCGGTGTATCCAGTGCGGGCAACGCCCGCTTCGACGAAAACGTCAGCAGGTCGAGCAGCGAGCGGTTGCGCGTGTCGCCGAAACCGGCGAGTTCGACCGTGCCAGCCACGCGCAGGCCGTCGCTCATCGGCGTCATGTAGAAACCGCGCTCGGCCCAGCCGACCGGCCGCGACACCAGTTGTTGCGCGCCGGGAAAGCGCACGTGATAGCCGCGTTCCGTATCCAGCGGAACCGGGTCGCCGCACTGGCTGGCGAACTGCGCCGAACGCGCCCCGGTCGCCACCACCACGTGATCGAAACCCCGCGTCACGCCGCCGACCGTCAGGCTCGCGCTGTCCGCGCCGGGTTGCACCGCGTCGACGGTCGAGCGTTCGAGCTTCAGACCCTGCGCGGCGAGTTGTTCATACAGCGTCTGCAGAAAGCCTTGCGGATCGGAAAAGTGCCAGCTATTGCTGAACAGCACGCCGCGCTCGAAGATCGGCGCCAGCGCCGGTTCGAGTGCGCGAATGGCGGCGCCGTCGAGCACCTCGAAAGCGACGCCGAGCTTGTGCCGCAGATCGAGTGCGGGACGCGCGGCATCGAACGAAGCCGCGTTCGAGTACAGATAGAGACACTCGCGCGGCCGGACAAAACGCGCCAACTCCGCATTGGCGAGTAGCGGCGCGTATCCGTCCTGCGCGCAATCGAGCAGCGCGGCGAGCGCACCGGCGCTCGTCTCATAGCGCCGCGGCAGCGAGCTCATCATGAAGCGCACCAGCCACGGCGTGAGATGCGGCAGATATCCCCAGCGCAATCTGAACGGGCTTTGATTCGACAGCAGGAAGCGCGGCAAATCGCGGAACACGGACGGGTTGTTGACCGGGATGCACGCATAGTGCGCGAAGGTGCCGGCATTGCCGAACGACGCGCCCTGCCCCACGCCGGCCGGATCGAATAGCGTGATCCGATGGCCGTCGCGCATCAGCGCCGCAGCGCTCGCGAGGCCAATGAATCCCGCTCCGATGATGGCAATCTCCGGCATCACTTGCGTCCTTCGCCGAGGCCCATGCGCGCTTGTTCGGTGAACGAGCCGGCGCCGGGTTTCCGCCTGATGCCGGGTGCGGAAGACTGGGAAAATCTCATCGGACAACTCCTGCGGACAGATTGCTGAACACCGCCCGGCGACGTCTCCCGATTCGCGCCCCCAGACAAACCATGGCATCTAGAATCACACAATATTTTTTTGTGTGCAATTAAAACGCACATTGTGTGGCCCTGGCACTTTCCCTGGATCATCGCGGGAGTGCTCCTTGCCAGCGCGCCGGGGCCGGGTGAGCAAGCGCTTGAAGCGCTTGCAGTCGGGCAGGTCTGGTATAGAATCGGCAAACCTCCGCACAATTGCGGACAAAGCCGGTTTTGTATGGAGACACCTGATCTTATGGCTTCTGACAAAGACGCCGCCCGCTCCGCCCCTGGCGCGCCGGAGCAGGCGAAACGCTCCACTTATATCGAGGTGTCCAGCTCGATCGAAAACGAGATCCGCAGCGGCATCTATCCGCCCGGTAGCCGCCTGCCGCCGCAGCGGCAACTGGCCACCGAACTGGGCATCAACGTGTCCACGGTGTCGCGCGCGTACAAGGAATTGCAGCTGCGCGGACTGGTGATCGGCAGCAAACGGCGCGGCTCGCTCGTGACCGGGGGCGCGATGCCGAGCGTGGAGCCGGCGCAGGCCGCGAGCAACGCGGCAATCGATCTGACCGTCAACCGTCCGGCCACGGGCGAGTTCCTGAACTGCCTCGCGCGCACGCTGGCCGATTTGCCGCGTGATCCGCGCTATCCGCAATTGCAGGAGTACCAGCCGCCGCAAGGGCCCGCGTGGGCGCGCGCAGCCGGCGCGCGCTGGATGGCCGCGCCCGGCTTTGCCCCGTCGGCCGATCACGTGGTCGTCACGAGCGGCGCGCAGCATGGCTTGTATGCGGTGCTGAACAGCCTGATCGGCACCGACGGCGTGATCCTCGCCGATCAGCTCACCTACTACGGCCTCAAAGCGCTCGCGCCGGTGTTCCAGTTCGAGATCGTCGGTATTCCTAGCGATCGCGAAGGGCTGCTGACCGACGAAGTGGAGCGCGCCTGCCGGCGCATGCCGGTGAAAGCGATTTTCACCGTGCCGAATCTGCAGAACCCGACCGTCACGACCATGAGTCTCGAACGCCGCATGGCGCTCGTCGACATTGCGCGCCGGCACGGCGTGGCGATCATCGAGGACGATGTATATGGACCGCTCGTCTCGCAACGTCTGCCGACGATCGCGAGCCTGTGCCCCGAACTCACCTTCCACCTTGCTGCCACCTCGAAGATCCTTGCGCCCGGTCTGCGGCTCGGTTATCTGCTGAGCCCGCCGGACAGCGCCGCGCTATGCGCGGAAGCCGTCCGCACGACCGCATGGATGCCCGCGCCAATGTCGATGCTGATCGCCTCGATCTGGATCGAGGACGGCACCGCGCGCCACATCATGGACGCGCAGCTCGCCGAGATTCGCGCGCGCCAGGACCTCGCGCGCGAGCTGTTGCCGCAGGAGTTGCTGCAGACCGATCCGGCGTGCATGTTCGTGTGGCTGAAGCTGCCGCCGCCCTGGCGCGCCGACGACTTCGCGGCCAATGCGAAGGCGCGCGGCGTGGTAGTGATGCCGTCGTCGGCATTCGCCGTCGACCGGTCGGAGATCGAGCATGGCGTGCGAATCAACCTCGCCTGCGCGACCAGCCGCGATCAGCTCGTGAGCGCGCTGCGGCTCCTGACCGGCACACTCAAGGATCGTCCGCGCGCACTGTTCGGCACAATATGACGCGCCGCCCGACTGGCCGCTCCACATCGATCAAAAAAACTTCTTCGCCAAAGGAATAAAGCCGCGACGCCGTGCGTTCAATAGGCGCAATGACCATCGGTCATGACAGAGAGGTGCGGCCATGAAATCTGTGCTTAAGGCATTGGGCGTCGTCGTGGGCGGCGCGGCATTGGTGAGTCTTGTCGCGTCGTGCGGCGGTTCCGATTCGGTCAACAACCAATCGTTCACGTCGACGGCACTCGTATCGGACGGCGCCGTCGCTGCGGCGCACACGGACCCGAATCTGAAAAACGCATGGGGCGTTGCGTTCAATCCAAAAGGTTTCGTCTGGGTGGCCGACAACGCCACCTCGCTGGCAACGCTTTATGACGGCAACGGTACGCCGCAATCGCTCGTCGTCAGCATTCCGAACGGAATCAACGGGACGGCGAATCCGACCGGCATCGTGTTCAACGGCACCACGGATTTCGTCGTGACTCGAGGCGGCAAATCCGGCGTGGGCGCCTTTATCTTTGCCGGCGAAGGCGGCACGATCACCGCGTGGGCGCCGGCGGTCGGGCCCACCAACGCGTTCGTCGTATTCGACAGCGGCAGCGCCGCCGCGGTCTACAAGGGCCTCGCGCTGGCCAGCAACGGCGGCGCCAACTTCCTCTACGCCGCCGACTTTCACAACAACAGAATCGACGTCTTCGACAAGAGCTTCGCGAAGGTATCGACGCCCGGCAAGTTCCAGGACGCCTCGCTCCCGGCGGGCTTCGCGCCGTTCGGCATTCAGGCGATCGGCGCAAAGCTCTTCGTGACCTACGCTAAACAGGACGCGGCGGCGCACGACAACATTGACGGCGCCGGCCTCGGCTTCGTGGATGTCTACGACACGGCGGGCAACCTGTTGCAGCGTTTCGCTTCGGGGGGCGTGCTGAATGCGCCGTGGGGCATCACGCAGGCGCCGGCCAATTTTGGACGCTTCAGTGGCGACGTGCTGATCGGCAATTTCGGTGACGGCACGATCAACGCCTTCGATCCGGCGAGCGGCCAGTCCCTCGGCGCCATCAACTTGCCCGACAATACGTCTTTCGTGCAGCACGGCCTGTGGGGAATCGCGTTCGGCAATGGGCTCAGCAATCAACCGGTCAACACGCTGTTTTTCGCAGCCGGGCCGAATGACGAAGCGAACGGCGTATACGGACGCATCGACGTGAAAATGTGACAGGGGAATGGGCGCTGCGGGCGCTGCGGGCGCGCGCCGTCATGCGAAAGCGACTGGCGCGGCGGCCTCTTCACGCCGCGCAGCGCATCCGCGCCGCGAGCCGCGCCATGTTCAGCATCCTCACAATCCGCTTGATCGCGTGACGTACGCGGCCACGCAAATGTGCCGCGCGCATGGTGCGCCAGAAACGCTCCGGCGCGAAGTCGTCGAAACGGGCTTCTTTTTCGAGCAGTGCCTTGCTGCCAGGCAAATGGACGAACGAACAGCAGCGGAACCAGCGCAAATCCCGATAATTGTTGCCGGCCCAGTGGCGTCCCACGGCCTGATACGCTCCGACTTCGATCAGCACTTGTCCTTCGTCGCTGAGCGCATTGAGCGCGGCCGAGATGAACGCTTCGTCGCCGTGATGTTTCAGACGCTCGCTTTCACTGAGGTAGCGTGCGTAACTGGCTCGCGCGCGCGGCACCAGCCGGCGCAGCGCGGCGGGTGTCGCGATCAGAAATTCGCCGCCGTACCAGCGCGGATTCATCAAGCGCCGGCCCGCGACGATTTCCAGATCCGCGACCACGCGCTCGCTGCCGTAAGCCGGAAACACCTGGTCCGAAATATCGAAGACACCGAGGCCCGCTTGCGCGCATCGTTCGATCAGATCGGGGTCGAGCGGCAGCAGCGCCACCATGTCGGCGTCGAGCAACAACATCATCGTGTCGGCGGGCAAGCTCTCCGCCACCTGATCCATCAGGTCGAGTTTGAAATGCGCGGCGTAGAACGGCGTGTTCTTCGGCAACTCGATCGTCGCGGTAAGCGGCGTCACGGCCGGGCGATTCTGCGCCGGCATACCCGCGAGCCGGCGCGCGACCAGCTCCGGCGCGTTGGTCATGATCGTCAAGGTCGGCAGGCCCACGCGCCGCAAGCTGTTGTTCAGGCAGATCGCCTGACTCACATACGAGAGCGGATCGCGATTCGTCGAGTTGGGACCCGGCTTCGCATCGACATCGACATAAACGAGAGTGCAAGGAAAAAGATTCACGTTGCTCCTCAGCACGCGTTAGCGACGGATCGCCTTTTGAGCGATACCGTGACAGTCGGAGGTTGATCCACATGTTCTTGCCTGGGGGCGCGGAAGCACCCGCAAGGTGCGCGACGTATGAAAATCGCGAATCGTGCCGTCGCGGCGTCATATTCGAGCCGGGCACGCTGATCTGCGGCGATGGAGTCGGATGAACCGGGGCGCAGGCATCAGGGTTGGTCTATCGTTTCACGTCCTTGCATTGCCTTTCCGCCAAAACGCAGAGAGATTGACGTTGCGCTGCCGCAGCCTCAATGCGAACCGTCGGCATCGCGCAATAATTGCGGATTCGTGATGAGCGTCGCGCATAACTTACTCGTTGCGCGCTACCCGATGCGCTTGCGATTTGCAACCACGTCATTTGCATGCCCAAGCGTTCGCAACTTTGCGACAGACGAAAGCGCTATTCAGCCGGGTCCGGTTTGTCTCCGTATCGCATTACATGTGAAATGTCAGCCGACGGTAAAGCGCATCGGTTCTAACGCGGTCTGGCGGCAGCAGCGCGGCCGCGTTTTTGCTAGCGCCGCTGCTGCCGCAGCGGCCGGAAGAACTGGCGAATTTCCGCGGCGAGCAGATCGGGCTTTTCCATTGCGGCGAAATGCCCGCCAGCCGGCATGTCGGCCCATTGCACGACGTCGAATGTTCTTTCGAGCCAACTGCGCGGCGGATGATTGATCTCCTCCGGAAAGTGCGCGAAACCGACCGGCGGCGCGACGCGTTGCCCTTCGGCGAAACGCATCGGCTGCAAGCGGTTTTCCCAATACATCTGGATCGCCGGGCCGATACACTGCGTGTACCAGTAGAGCGAGATGTTGGTCAGCAGATCGTCTTTCGAAAACACACGCTCCACGTCGCCTTCGCAATCGCTCCATGCGCGAAACTTCTCGCCGATCCATGCAGCGAGTCCCACCGGTGAATCGTTGAGTGACGCAGCGAGCGTTTGCGGCCTGGTGCTGTGCATGTGCGCATAGCCGCCCTCCTGCGCGGCCCACTCGTTTTTCTCCCGCAAGAAATTTTCTTCGGCCGGCGTGAGCGGTTTTTGCGCCACGCCGATGGCCGGCTCGTACGAACTCGGCAGGAAGTTGAGATGAATACCGTCGACGGCTTGCGGATGCCGCGCGGCGAGCGCGATCGACACGCCCGCGCCGAGATCGCCGCCTTGCGCGCCGAAGCGCTCATAGCCGAGGCCTCGCATCAGCGAGGCCCACAAATCGGCCACTTGCCACGCGGACGTGCCGGGTTGCGCGGGCGCCTGCGAAAACGCGAAGCCGGGCAGCGAAGGCACCACGACATCGAAGGCATCGGCGGGATCGCCGCCGGACGCGGCCGGGTCGCATAAGCGGTCGAGCAACGCATGAAACTCGAAAAACGAGCCGGGCCAGCCATGGGTGATCACGAGCGGATACGGCGCCGGCCCCGCACCGCGCCGATGGACGAAATGCACGCCCTGCCCTTGTACATCCGCGAGAAATTGCGGCTGCCGATTCAAGCCGCGCTCGGCCGCGCGCCAGTCGAAACGCTCGGCCCAATACTCAGCCAGTTCGCGCAGCCATGTGGCATCGGCGCCCTGTTGCCAGGCCGGTGACGGCGTTGCGGGCGCCCAGCGGGTCGCGCGAATACGCCGGTGAAGATCGTCGATCTCGTGATCGTCGATTGCAATCTGAAATGCTTGTATCTGCATGGCAACTGGCCCGGGACGGTGTGTTGGTTGACGTGCACATCTACCTCAAACAGCAAAGACCGCGCCTCGCTCAGGCAACGAGCCAGCACGAGCTAATCCGCATGGTACACAATGGCGCATTTTCCGTTTCGCGTTCCGGAGACTGCCATGCTTCAAGCGCTCGCCGCCTTGCTCACTTTTCAGTGTCTCGGCGAAGGTGTGTCGTACGTGTTCCATTTGCCTGTGCCGGGTCCGGTGATCGGCATGCTGCTGTTGTTCGGTTTCCTCATGCTGCGCCCACAAACCGCCGATGCAATCGAGCCGACCGCGCTCGAATTGCTCCGCCATCTGTCCTTGCTATTCGTTCCAGCGGGCGTCGGCATCATGGTGTCGGCGAGCCGGATTCGCGGCGACGCCGTCGCGGTGATCGTCTCCATTGCGGTCAGCACGACGCTCGCGATTGCGGTGGCAGCGCTCGTCACACGCGCGTTGATGCGCCGCCAGCGCCGTGAGCCCTCCGCGACGGAGTCCGCATCATGACCGCCATTCCGAAGCTCGGCGCCATCTGGGTGTATCTCGCCGCGAGTCCGCTGCTCGGGCTGACGATTACGCTGATCGCCTACCTCATCGCCCAGACGATCTACGCGAAGGCGCGCTTCAATCCGCTAGCCAATCCCGTGCTGATAGCGGTGGCGCTGCTGGTCGTGCTGCTCGAGATCACCGGCACGCCGTATGCCACGTACTTTGAAGGCGCGCAATTCGTTCACTTTCTGCTGGGCCCCGCAACCGTGGCGCTCGCGCTGCCGCTTTACCGGCAGTGGCCGAAGCTGCGCCGCTCCGCGTTGCCGCTGATCGGCGGGCTCGTCGCGGGATCGTTGACGGCCATCATTTCGGCGGTCGGCGTGGCGGCGCTGTTCGGCGCGTCGCATCAAACGCTCGCGTCGCTCGCACCCAAATCCGCAACCACGCCCATTGCGATGGCGGTCGCATCGGAGATCGGCGGCATTCCGTCCTTGACCGCCGTGCTCGTCATTTCGACCGGCGTATTCGGCGCCGTGTTTGCGCGTGCGATTCTCAACGCGCTGCGCATCGCCGAACCCGAGGTGCGCGGTTTCGCACTGGGCATTGCGTCACATGGCATCGGCACGGCGCGCGCTTTTCAGGTGAGCGAGGAAATGGGCGCGTTCGCCGGCCTCGGCATGGGTCTGAACGGACTGTTCACCGCGTTCGTCGTACCGGTGTTGATGCCGCTCGCGGCGCGCTGGTTGACGGGCTAAACGACGTCATCGCAGCAACAGAAAGGCCCGCAAATTGCGGGCCTTTCTGTTACGTGCTGCTCGAACCGTCCGTTTAGAATTGCTCGAATCGCAATTAATTTTTTCTCATTTAAAAAGGCTTTAAAAAAGCGCGCCAAACAAATTGTCTCCGTTCGAAAATGCGCTGCGCGGATCGCATCGAGGCACGAGTTGACCGATGGCTGGATAATGGCGCATCCCTTCCCCTACCCACCCAGAGGAGTTAGCCGCGATGTCTGCCTATGAATCCAAAGTGCCGCGAGTACTGTTGACGAACGACGACGGTATCGACGCGCCCGGCCTCGCCGTACTCGAAGCCGTAGCCGCGGAGCTCGCGCACGAAGTCTGGGTGGTCGCGCCCGAGCACGATCAGAGCGGCACGTCGCATTCGATCAGCCTGCATTCGCCATTGCGCGTGAGCCGCCAGGGCGAGCGGCGTTTCGGCGTGGCCGGCACGCCCGGCGATTGTGTCGTGATGGGCGTGCGCCATCTCATGCGCGACACGCCGCCCACGCTGATTCTTTCCGGCATCAATCGCGGTGGCAATCTCGGTGTGGAAACGATGTTTTCGGGCACCGTCGGCGCTGCCATGACGGGCCTGCTGCTCGGCTTGCCGTCGTTCGCGCTGAGCCAGACCTTCAGCAATCGCGACAACGTGCGCTGGGACACCGCGCGCGCGCTCGCGCCCGGCGTGATCCGTCAGTTGCTTGCAATCGAGCAGGCGGCGCCCACCTGCCTGAACATCAACTTTCCCGATGTCGACGCGGCGCTTGCCGGTCCGCTCACGCCGACTCGCCAGGGCGTTGGACTCGTCGAAGATATCGACGTGTTGCCGCAAGTCGATCCGCGCGGCATGGCGTATCACTGGTTGCGCTTTCAACGCGGTGCGCGCGCGAACGATCCCGATAGCGAAACGGCCGTAGTGGCGTCGGGGCGCGTGTCGGTCACGCCGCTCGCTTTCGATCGCACCGACGAGCCCACCTTCGCGCGGCTCGCGGCTTCGCTGAGTTGAAACTGTGGTGTGACCTTCTGCCAGGCGTCAGTCGGTTTGCGCGGCGTTAGGGACGCGGCGCGCCAGTGAGACTCGGCGCCCCGCCCGGCCCCGCGGGGTCGGGATTGCCGAACGCGGGAAGGCTGCCGTTTTCCCGGGCACGGGCGATTTCGGCGCGCACCTGCGAGCGCGTTTTCGGCCCGTCGTCCGTTCTCGCCACCGTGCCGCTGGAGGGCGTGGACTGCACCAACGGCGGTGACGGCAACGTGGCTTGCGTGGTCAGGTCGGCTTGCGGCTCAGTCGGCACGGGTGAAATCATCGGCGGTTTCTGCGGCATTTGCTGAACCAGCGGCGGCGTCACGACGCCCGGTGCGCTGCTCGCGCTCTGCATCGCTTTCAGCCCGGCCTGAATAGATGAGGGTTGCCTCGCCGTAGCCGTTCCACCGCTGACCGGCGTTCTCGCGTTCGGCGCGCTATTGCTGTCGACGCGCGCTACCAGGTTGTCCAGCGCCGCCTGACTTTTCGCATAGCTCGACGCGCGGTTCGTCTCGCGGTTCGTCTGCTCGCGGGCCGGAGCGCGGCTTTCACGCGACCGGCCATGTTTCGGCGACGAAGACATCCGCACCGGCTTCGCAGCCGGTTGCGGCATCTTCTCGACGCGCGCCGTGTTCGCTGCACGCTGCTCGTTATCCGCGCGCGCCTGCACTTCCTTTTGCAACGCGCGCACCTGATCGCCGTCCTGATAGGCGGAACGGACCGCGTCCAGTTGCGTCTGCGCGGCGGCAAGATCGTTGCGTTGCAGACTATTGCGCGGCGCCTGCAGACTGCTGGCCGAAGCACCGCTCGAATCGTTGCGAGCGGTGACCGGACCGGATATGACCGCCCCGCTGATGGTGTTGCCGCGCATGCGGTAAGCCGGCGTATCGCCTCGCGCGGAACCGAATTCGTCCGTCGACTGCCAGGGCTTGGCAGCCTGCGACACATACGCAGCGATTGCAATAGCGCCGACGACAAGACCTGCGAGAACGATCTTCCTGGGTTCGCTATACATGAAGTCTCCCCCTTCCAATCGTGTTACGTGCGCGTCCGCGGCTTTACAAACGTGCCCGGATTCATCTGAAGGTTAGCGGCGAATGTGTCAATTCGACGCCACTGCGATGACCGCAAGTTCGGGCCGATCAAGTCACGTACGTGAGGCGCACGCGAACTGGATGCGCTCATTTTCTATTTATATTCTTCAGGCGTCGAATCGTCTGATTGTGCATACCGTGTTGGCCGAAAAAGCCAGTTTCGACTTGTATTTCTTCCCGACGATGATTGGAACTACCAGGCAATCCGGCAAGACCGGATCGTGCTCGCCAATTCACACACTATCTATACGAGCGGCCCTTCTTCCTGCTTGCCACGCATCGCAACTGCGATCGAACTGCCGACAATCAATGCAATGCCGAGCAGCGACATGGCGCCGATGGTCTCGCCCCATGCCACATAACCGAACAGCGCCGCCCACACAATGCTCGTGTAGTTATACGGTGCGAGCGCGCCGGCGTCGGCCTGGCGAAATGCCATGGTCATCAGCAATTGCCCGGCCGTGGCGAAGCCGCCGAGCAGGGCCATTACCGCGAGCGCCTGGAGCGTGGGCGCGCGCCACGCGAAAAACAGCGAAGCGCTAGTGACGATCGTGCCGATCACCGTGAAATACAGCACCGTCGTGCCCGAATCGTCCGAGGCGCGAATGCGCTTGATCTGAATGATCGATAGCGCGCCGAAGAAGGCGCTCGACATCAGCAGGACAGGACCGAGCCAACTCGAATGCGAGCCGTCCGGACGCACCACGAACAGCACGCCAACAAAGCCGACCGCGGCGGCCAGCGCATCGCGCGGCTTCAACGCCTCCTTCAGCAACAACGGCGCGAGCACGATCACCAGCAAGGTCTCCGATTAGACGATCGCCACCGCTTCGCTAAGCGGCATGTACGGCAAACCGGCGAAGAAAAGCCCCGACGCGCCGAGCAACGTCAGCGCGCGAAGGGTCTGCCCGCGCACGTCCATGTGTTTGATCCGCTCGACGATCGGCTTGCCGCGCAGGCATACCGCGACAGCCGGCACCAGGCCGAACAGCATGCGAAAGAACGTCACTTCGTTGGCCGGATAAGCGAGCGCCACGGATTTGGCGAGCGCATCGACCAGCGCGAAACAGAACATCGACACGAGGATCAGCGCAACGCTGCGCAAGGGCACGACGCTCGTGCGGACGGCGGTGATGGGCGGCATGGACTTTCCTGGGAGCGCGCGAAACGACGCGTCGCCCCGGTCTCGCGGACCGGCTGCGCGGCTCGCATGGGTGGAAAACGGATTATGCCTGCGCCGCCATGAAGGGACCGACGAGGCGCGTGACGATTGATTCGAGCCGCGCCGGCCTTACGACTGCCTGCGGCTTCGCCCGGCGTGATCTCGCGAGCCACATTACCTACTTCGTCGGCCCGCACCGTAAGGACCCGCGCATCATCTTCTGGGAAGCGCGTCAGCGGACCGGCAGTAAGTGCACATATACCAGCCCGGATTGTGCAGCGCAGCGGCGTGCGCACCTTGCGTATGCCTTCCGCATCGGCGTTTGTAACGCCCCGTTATTTGTGCGATGCTAGCCACGCCCTGGTTATCCCTAGAAGAAACATTGGGCGCGAGGCAGACCAATCCTGTTGTCCATTCCTCTGGAGGAGACATGATTGAGTCATCGCAATTGCGCAACTTCGGGCGCGCCGGCATCGCATCTCGCACCGCTTTCCGTAGCGTCGAATCCACCAGGCTGCACCGCATAGCGGCCGCTTCAAGCTTCGTTTTCCTGATCAATCTCGCCGGCGTTTGCCATGCCGACACCCAGGTCGGCGGCACGCTTCCGCCCGCGCCCGACAAACTCTACGGCGATCTCTTCGTCGCCGTGCAGACCGCGCAGATCTATCCGGACCAGAAGACCTTCGTCGACGCAACGCCGAACGCCGATCCCGCCGCGATCGTGCAACTGTACGAGCAGAAGAAGCACAACCCCGGCTTTTCGCTGGCGAACTTCGTCAACAAATACTTCACGCCGCCGAGCGAGCCGGTCATTACGCCGCCCGCCAACCAGACGCTGCGTGAACACATCAACTGGCTATGGCCCGCGCTCACCCGCACCACCACCAGCGCGCCGCCGAACAGCTCGCTGATTCCATTGCCGAAACCCTATGTGGTGCCGGGCGGCCGTTTCCGCGAAGGCTACTACTGGGACACCTATTTCACGATGCTTGGGCTGCAGGAATCGGGCAACGAAAATCTCGTCGACGACATGCTCGACAACTTCGCCTACGAGATCGATACCTTCGGCCACATTCCGAACGGCAATCGCACCTACTATCTGGACCGTTCGCAGCCGCCGTTTTTCTCGCACATGGTGGAACTCGCGGCGAAAGTGGAAGGCCACGGCGTCTACCAGAAGTACCTGCCGGCGTTACGCAAGGAATACGCGTACTGGATGCAGGGCGAGACCACCACGCAACCCGGCTCGGCCACGCGCAATGTCGTCGTGATGCCGGATCGCACGGTGCTCAACCGCTACTGGGATGAGCTCGACACGCCGCGCGACGAATCGTATCTGGAGGACATTCAGACCGCGCAACAGGCGAGCGGCCGCAATCCGAACGACGTCTACCGCGAGTTGCGCGCCACCGCCGAAAGCGGCTGGGATTTTAGCTCGCGCTGGTTCGGCGACAACATGACCCTCGCGACGGTGCGCACCACGTCGATTATTCCGGTCGACCTGAACAGCCTGATGTTCCATCTCGAGATCACCATCGCCAAAGGTTGCGGCGAGACGCGCGATTTCCGCTGCGTCGGCGAATTCGCGCAACGCGCCGCGAAGCGCGCTCTCGGCATCAACCGCTATCTGTGGAATCCCAACGGCTATTACGGCGACTATGACTGGCAGCTCGCCAAGCCGCGCGACAACAAGACGGCGGCAATGGTATTTCCGCTGTTTGTCGGCGCGGCGTGGCCGGATCGCGCGCTCAAGACGGCGAAACAGGTGCAGTCCACCTTGCTGCAACCGGGCGGCCTCGTCACTACGACCTACAACACCACGCAGCAGTGGGACGCGCCGAACGGCTGGGCGCCGCTGCACTGGGCGGCGATTCAGGGCCTGAAGCGTTATGGCCAGGACGCGCTCGCGCAACAGATCGGCACGCGTTTTCTCACCGACGTCAAAGGCGTCTATGCGTCCGATCAGAAACTGGTCGAGAAATACGTGGTGGAAGGCGCGGGAACGGGCGGCGGCGGCGGTGGCGAATATCCGCTGCAGGACGGCTTCGGCTGGACCAATGGCGTGACGCTCAAGCTGCTCGACCTGTATAGCCCGGGCGAGTGAGTCTGCACGGAGGGCGGTCTGGCGATGGCGGCAGGTCATGAATACTGTATAAAAACACAGTATAATGATTTGCCCCAGCCGCCCTTCGTTGCGTGACCGCGCGGCACCCAGCCCGCATCGGAATCATGGTGTCCCAGCAAGCCCTATTCGCGCCCGAGCCCGTAGCCCTTCTCCATGACGAGCAAGACGGGATCCGCTATCTGCCCGAGTCGATCCCGGCTGCCACGGCGCAGGCGTGGTTCGAGACTGCGCTGCGCAATGTCGGCTGGCTTAGTCAGCAGCGCATGATGTACGACCGCGAAGTCGCCGTGCCGCGTCTGCTCGCCACCTTCGCCCGTGACGCCGGCGATCTGCCCGCGCCTTTGGGCGAGGCATTCGAAGCCGTACGCGCGCTCGTGGGTGCGCCGTTCAATCGCGTCGGTCTCAATCTCTATCGCGACGGCAGCGACAGCGTCGCGCTGCACAGCGACAAGACAGAGAAGCTGGTGCCCGCTCAACCGATAGCCATCATTTCGCTCGGCGCGAGCCGCCGCATGACGATCCGGCCGAAAGTCGGCGTCGGCGTCGGCGCAGGACGGATCGTGCATGTCGAATTGGAGCCCGGCAGTTGTCTGGTCATGAGCTATGCGTCGCAATTCACGCATGAGCACGGTATTCCCAAGCTTGCGGGTGTGACGCAGCCGCGCATCAGCCTCGCGTTTCGCTGCTTCAGCGGTTAACGAGCGCGAGCAGCGGTTCTGGTTTCACGGCTTCGAACCGCTCATTTCAGACATGCAAGGAATCAGTCGGCGTGACATCCGGGCGAGAGGCGCGTCAGAGCAACGTGACCTTACCCGTCGCCAGATCGTAGATACCGCCGACAATCTTGACCTTGCCGCTCTTCACATACGGCCCGATGAGCGGTCTGGATACGGTCAGCCGGTTGGCATTCAACCTGACGTTTTCGATCGTGGTTTGCGCAACGAGATCTTCGCCTTGATCTCCTTTCGCCACTTTCGCCATCTGCATGGCCGGCTTGATCGCGCGAACCAGTTCGGGCAGATGGCCGGGCAAATGAACGCCATCCTTGAGCGCCTTGACCGTGGCGGCCACCGCGCCACACTGGGTATGCCCGAGCACCATGATGAGCGGCACGCCGAGGACCTCGACGCCGTATTCGAGGCTCGCCAGAATATCGTCGTTGACGAAATTGCCGGCCACGCGCACCACGAACAGATCGCCCGGCCCCTGATCGAACGCAAGCTCCGGCGCAACCCGCGAATCCGCACACCCGACGATCGCGGCAATCGGATACTGCGCCGAAACACGCGCCGCGCGGCCCGCGGAATAGTCCTTGTTTGAAGGGGTATTCGCGGCGTAACGGGCGTTGCCCTGCATCAGGCGTTCGAGCGCTTCGGAAGGTGGAATCGAATTCGGCCTGTTGCCAGACGCAGGTTCGGCCGCCACCGCAACGCGCTGCGACAAACCAGCCAGCGTGATCGACGACGCACCGGCCAGCAGCAGATTGCGCCGCATGGGGGAAGACAGATGACGGCCGCACATGGCTCGCCTCCTATGTCATGAACAACGCCCCAGCGGTGCCGTGCGAGCCGGCATGAGCCGTGAAAGTTGGTCGCGCACGCGACGTCTCATCGTGCGCCTCTCACGTTCAAACATCAAGTTAGACGGCGTAGATGTCCGGGTTGTCCACCAGCGGCAAGAATTTTCCGCTAGATCCGTCGAGCGCGAGCATCGTGCCGCTTTCGATATCGAAGATCCAGCCGTGCAGCCGCAGCGTTTTGTTCGCGAGCCCGACTGCCACCGACGGATGTGTGCGGATGTTCGCAAGTTGCGCGATCACGTTGTCCTTGACCAGCGCGGAGAGGCACTCGGCGTCCGAATGGTAAGTGCGTGATGCGTTGATGGCCTTGGCCGCATCCGCGTGACGCAGCCAGCCTGCCACCGCCGGCAGATGATCGAGATTCTTGCAGGTCGAGATCGCCGTCATCGCGCCGCAATTCGAGTGGCCGCAAATCACGATATCGCGCACGCCCAACACGGCCACCGCGTACTCGACGGTCGCCGACACGCCGCCCGGCTCCGGACCATAAGACGGCACGATATTGCCCGCATTGCGGATCACGAACAGTGAACCGGGCTCGGTCTGCGTCAGCAACTCCGGCACGACACGGCTGTCCGAGCACGTCACGAAAAGCGTACTGGGACTTTGCGCCATCGACAGGCGCTTGAACAATGCGCTCTGCTGCGGAAAGACTTCGCGTTGAAAGCGGATGAGACCTTCGATGATTTCCTGCACGGTTGTTCTCCAGATAAATCGAAGCCTGAGCCTGCAGTGCTCGCGACAATATGAAAGCCGGGAGCATACATGCGATCTATTGGCGCGACTATACCGCAGCCTCAACCGCAGCCGCGAACCGGACAACTATGCGGGCGGGTGCGCAGCGAAATAAAAAAAGCCCCGGCTGTTACCAACCGGGGCCAACTCTCTCGCTCGCACACCGGAAACCGTGCGTGCCTGACTACTTTACCGATACCGCCGATGCGGATATATACGCCATGCTGGAAGAGTCCCTTCCAACGTGGCCCGCCCCACACTACGCGGGGCGCGTCGGATCAACGGCTATACATCGCATTCCAGTCAGCGGCGGGCACAGCCGGGCGGCCGCTTTGCGACGAACCCGCCACGCTGCCGCCATAACCGCTGGTCTCGCCGCTGCGCGCGGCGATGCGCGCTTCCGCGGCCTGAATCGCTTCCGGGTAACGCGCCTGATCGCCGTCGCCGACGTGATAGCCGGCCGCTTGCAGTTGAACCAGTTCCGCGCGCACCTGCTCGCGCGTGATGCCGGAATTCGATTGGGCGAATACAGTGGCCGAAGCAGCCAGCGAAGCAGCGATAACGACGGCCTTGATCAGGGACTTCATGATAAAAACAACCTCCGGTAATTGATGGTCGGCGGCGCTTCGAATCACTCTGCGCGCCACCCGTGAACTCAATATAGGCGCCGATTCCTCAGAGAATAACGGCCGCCCGTCGAAGGGATTGTTCCTGAATCTGGAGAAATCACGCTCAGAAGCGCGTGCGGATCCCCACCGTGCCGACCACCTGGTTGCCCGTCGAAGACGCGCCGCCCGCTGTGTTGATAAACGCGGTGTAGCCCTTGCCGCTCACGTGCTGATACATCGCTTCGGCATACACGTCGGTGCGCAACGACAGCGAATAGACGGCCTGCAGGTTTATCTGATTCCATTTCGGATCCGAGCCGAAGCTCGAGGTGCCGCCCACATGCGCGTCCGTATAGGTGTAGGCCGCGCCGAGGCTCAGCGCGGGCGTCAGCGCGTACTTGCCGTTCACTTCATAGTTATCGAAGCGCATCGAGCCATGCGTGGCGCCGAACGACGCGGTGTTCTGGAACTGGCTATGCGTATAGACGAAGCCTGCCGTCACGGGACCGAAACCATAGCTCAACGCGGCGCCGGCCGTGCGCTGCACATCGGCGCCGAGCTGGAAGCCGCCCGTGCCGTTGGCCGCGGATTCGCCGAGATCGACCGCGCCGGCCGTGTTGGCGGTCGAGTTCGAACCGTTGATCTGCAAATAGCCGGCAGCCGCCTTGAACGGACCGTTGGCGTAGCTCACGCCCGCGCTATAGGCACGATTGACCGCGAAGCCCGTGTTGTTCGAGAACGCATACATTCCGCCGAACTTCAGACCGGCATAGTTCGCGCTCGTGTACTTGACGGCGTTGCTCATGCGCACCGAGTGATTCAGATTGTCGTTGTCGAACGGATGCGCGAAGCCGGTATCGCCGAACGTGCCCGCCGTGCCGGAGAGCGGCGCGACGAAATCAACCAGCGAATCGTACTGGCGGCCCAGCGCGAACGTGCCGTACTGCTTGCTGCTCAAGCCGACAAACGCCTGACGGCCGAACAGCCGGTTGTTCTGGCCGAGCTTGCCGTTCTGCACGTTGTAGCCGTTCTCCAGCACGAAGATCGCCTGCAATCCGCCGCCGAGATCTTCTGCGCCGCGCAAGCCGAAGCGGCTGCCGTTGATGTTGCCGCTAGTGGCCTGAACTAGCGCGCCCTGCGAGCCGCCCTTCTTCACGTTGTTGGTGTACATCACCCCGGCGTCGATGAGGCCGTACAGCGTGACTGAACTTTGCGCATGCGCCGTGGCGGCGGCAAGTCCTGCGAACGCCGCGACCGCGGCGGAAATCTTTTTCACGTCAATGCTCCTGCGTAGCTGGAAGGTCGGGTTGAACAGCGACGCGAGTATAGAAACGCGGGCATCGAAAACGAATGCCCGTGCTCTGGAGCAGTCCTTTATGGAATCTGGAAGAATCCGTCATCTAAACGCAGCAATCGCGATGCGCCGCGCTTTGACGGGTGTTTTGAAAGCTGAAGACGCGCGACCAGAGGTCTGCGCGCAATGAACGGGTTGTGTGTGAACAACAGGCGTCAGGCGCTGAGTCGTTTGCGAGCCCGGCGTGTGCGCCGGACTCATCCTCAATCAGAATCCGCGCCGCTCAGCTTCTGTTGAAGTCGCCGGTCTCGAGTTCCACGGACTGGCCGCCGTTTTTTTCGAGGACCTTGCGCGTAGCCTTTTCAATCTGCGCGCGATTTGCCTCGAACGTGTTGACAAGGTTATGGGCTGATGGGCCGTCGTTGCCGAAATGCTCGTTCAGCGCATCCAGCGACACGCTGCACCAGACGTCGGCCCCGTCGACATTGGCTTCGAAGGCGACGCGTGCCGCTGCAACCACTTCACGGCGTCCGGTGAATTCGATCCTCATGATGACCCTCCATTTGTCGAAAGAAAGCTTCAGGCGCGCAAACACTGTGCCACGGCGGCTTGGTCCGCAAGGCCGACCGTTGTCAGCGCGCATTCTCAGCAGGGTGCATACTCGACATCGGCCGTCCTCGTACGGTCGTGCTGATGCGTCACGGCCTGGCCACCCATGGCCATGCTGCCTGACGTGCCTTATATCCTAATACTAACTCCTGGCCCATGTCCCGCAACCCGCAATCGTCGCGTCCTCTCGTCATTGCCGCCGTGATGGCTTCGATGGCGATGGTCGCCATCGAAGCCACCATCGTTTCCACCGCCATGCCTCAGATCGTCGCGCAGCTCGGCGATCTGCATTTGTATAGCTGGGTCTTCTCGTCGTTCCTGCTCACGCAGACCGCGATGACCGTGGTGTTCGGCAAACTCGCCGACCTCTACGGCCGCAAGCCGGTCATACTGGCCGGCATCGCGATCTTTCTGCTTGGCTCGGTGCTGGCCGGCTTCGCCTGGTCGATGCCGGCCATGATCGCCTTCCGCCTGATTCAGGGCGTCGGCGCGGGCGCGATTCAACCGGTCACGCTCACCGTCGTCGCCGATCTTTATCCCGCGCGCGAACGCGGCAAGGTACAAGGCTACCTCGCGAGCGTCTGGGCGATTTCCGCGGTGGTGGGTCCGATGGTCGGCGGCTTCATCATTCACAATATGTCATGGGCGTGGATCTTCTGGATGAACGTGCCGATCGGCCTCGCCTCCGCGGCGGGCTTCATCGCGTTCCTGCGCGAATCGGAACGGCATGCGCGCCCTTCGATCGATTTCGGCGGTGCGGCGCTGTTCATGGCGGCCATCGCCGCGCTCATGATGGCACTCACCTACGCCGGCGACGACCAGGTCGCGCAAGCGTCGATGGCGGGCGGCGTGTTCGCGCTGTGCGTGCTGCTGTTCGCGTGGCAGGAGCGCCGCGCGGCTGAACCGATGATCTCCTTCGCGCTCTGGAGCCGCCGGCCGATTGCCGCCTCGAACGGCGCGACGTTGCTGTCCGGCATGATCCTGATGGGCTCGACCACGTTTTTGCCGATGTATGTGCAGGGCGTGCTGCATCGCTCGCCGGTGATCGCCGGCCTCGCCTTGACGATGATGATGGTGGGCTGGCCGACCGGCGCGACGCTCGCCGCGAAGTCGTTTCATCGCCTCGGCTTGCGGCGCATTCTGATTGGCGGCAGCGCGGCCATTCCGCTCGGCGCGCTGTTGCTGCTGTTCCTGTCGCCTGGCGGCTCGCCGCTCGTCGCGGCGTTCGGCTCGCTGGTCATGGGCTTCGGCATGGGCACGTCGAGCGTCAGCTGCCTGATCCTGATTCAGGAGATCGTTCGCATGGACGAACGCGGCAGCGCCACCGCGTCGAATCTGTTTTCGCGCAATCTCGGCAGTACGTTGGGCGCGACGCTATTCGGCGCGGTGCTCAACTTCGGCCTGAGTCATTCGAAGGGCGTGGCCGTGGTCACGTCGGATCAGTTGAAAGCGCTGCTGCAGAATCAGGCCGCCAGCCTCGGTGACAGCGAGATGATCCGCACTGTGCTGCATCAGTCGCTGCACCTCACGTTCATTTCGCTCTTCGTCATTGCGATCTTCGTGGTCGTGCTGCTGATGTTCGTGCCGGCCATCAAGATCGGCGGCGACAAGAAGATGCCGATCGAAGCGTTGGCGCCGTTGGAGGATTGAGATGCGTGGCGGCGTAGCGCGCGCTGCCACGCTTGGTTCGATAACGCTGGCGCACTGCCGTTAGCGTCGGCGCGCCGGCAAGGTCGCTGAGAAAAATCGGATCGCCCGATCAGTTGCCAGCGCATGCACCGCATCACGATCGACGCCCGGGCCATCCTGGCAAATGTCCGCGAGATGCGCGACCACCTCGGCGAGACAGGTATCCAGGAACGTGTAATGCGACGCGCCCGGCACCATCTCCACATGCGTGTTGGGCTGCGAACCCGCGATGCGGTGAATGTTGGTGGCTACCGGCGCGGCGACATCGGCCTCGCCCGCGAGCAGCGAGACGGGAATCGTCACGTCGGCAAACGAGTTGCTATCGAAAGCTTCGCCGAGCGCGGGCGCAGTTGAAATCGGGTTCGTGAAGCGTCGTTGAATGAGCCGCGCATTCGTCACGATGCACCGCCTTCTTCCGTCAGCAGCTCGATACCGTCGAGTTGCGCCGCGCAAGTATCGCGAACGATCCTGACGAAATCGTCGAAATAAGGCCGGCTTGCCAGGCCTTTCCCGGCCACGGCATACAACTCGCTCCACAGTCCCTGGGTGCCGACGCGCTTGGCCAGCACATAGTCGTGATCGACGTAGTTTTTCACGCCCCAGTTCGGCAGCGCGGCGATCCCGCGGCGGCTCGCCACCAGTTGCATGATGGCGATGGTCAGTTCCGCCGTGCGCCGTTCGAGTTTGATGCCAGCCGGCTCCAGCACCTGCCGGATCAGATCGATGCGCGCGTCGGGCACCGGATAGGTAATCAACGTCTCGTCGCGCAGATCTTCCGGCGTCAAGCGACGTTTGTTGCGCAAGCGGTGTTCATTAGCCATCACCACCAGAATCTCGAAGCGAAACAGCGGCGCGATATGCAGGCTGCGCCGCGTGGCCGGTTTCGAGCCGATCACCACATCGGCTTTGCCGTCGCTCAGCAAACGCAGCGGATCGGCATGGAAGCCCGCGACGAGGTCCACTTCGACTTCCGGCCAGCGCCGGCGGAATTCGTCCATGACCGGCATCAGCCAGTCGAAGCAGGTATGGCATTCGAGCACGATGCGCAACTCGCCGCGCGTGTCGCCTTTCAGCCGAACAAGATCGCGCTCCGCCGCGCTCACCGCCGCGATCGTTTCGCGGCCGAGCGCAAGCAGCCGCTCACCTGCGGCAGTGAATCGCAACCCCTGCTTGGTGCGCTCGAACAGCGACACCTCATAGTGCGCCTCGATATCGCGAATCTGATGCGAGAGCGCGGACTGGCTCAGATGCACGCGCTCGGCAGCCGCCACCAGCTTGCCCGAGTCGGCAATGGCAATCAACGAACGCAGGTGGCGAAGCTCAAGCATGGAATGGCTCCGCATTGAACGAATAAATCTTGATATGAATCTGGCTCATACATTGGTGAAAACATGTCGCTTGATGAATCATAGCGCGACTTCCACACTGGACGCCAATTCACACAACGAACAACAGGACTTCACATGGCCCGCACGCATATTCCCGGCTTTCCTCGCATCGGCGCGCAGCGCGAACTGAAATTCGCGCAGGAATCGTTCTGGCGCGGCGAATCCGACGAACAGTATTTGCGTGGCGTCGCGCGCGAACTGCGCGCCCGTCATTGGCAATTGCAGCAGGATGCCAAATTGGATTTCGTCACCGTCGGCGATTTCGCCTACTACGACCAGATGCTCAATCTGAGCGCGTTGCTCGGCGCCTTGCCGCAGCGTTTCGGCTTCGATGCGAAGACGTTGTCGCTTGCCCAGTACTACGAGCTCGCGCGCGGCAACGCCGCGCAACCGGCCATGGAAATGACCAAATGGTTCGACACGAACTACCACTACCTCGTCCCGGAACTGGGGCCGCAGACGAGTTTCGACGGCGGCGTCGAGTGGCTGTTCGACGAAATCGATGAAGCGCTCGCGCTGAATCTGCCGGTCAAACCGGTGCTGATCGGGCCGATCACTTACCTGTGGCTGTCGAAGAGCCATGTCGCCGGCTTCGACCGATTGTCGTTGCTGCCGAAGCTCGTGATCCGTTACAGCCGTTTGCTGGACAAGCTCAAGCAGCGTGGCATCGAATGGGTGCAACTGGACGAGCCGGCCTTGTGCGTCGATCTGCCCACTGAATGGCTCGACGCGTTTTCCGCCGCGTATGACGTGCTCGGCACGTCGGGCGTGAAAGTGCTGCTGGCCACGTACTTCGAAAGCGCCGCGGAACACGCGCCGCGCGTGGCTGCGCTGCCGGTCGCCGGTGTGCATGTCGACCTGGTGCGCGCACCGCAGCAACTCGACGCTTGGCGCGCCGCCCTGCCCGCGCACGCGGTGCTGTCGGCCGGCGTGATCGATGGCCGCAATATCTGGCGCGCGGATCTCGGCGAGATCGTCGAATCGCTGCAGGGCCTGCATGCGGAATTCGGCGAACGGCTGTGGGTTTCGTCGTCGTGCTCGCTGCTGCATGTGCCGGTCTCGCTCGATGGGGAGCAAAAACTCGACGCCGATCTGAAATCCTGGCTCGCCTTCGCCACCGAAAAACTCGACGAAGTCGCCACGCTCGCCCTCGCCTTGCGCGATCGCGCGGCAGCTGAAGCCGCACTCGCTGCCGCCGACCGCGCGCTCGAAGCGCGCCGCCATTCCAGCACGGTGGTCAACGCGCTCGTGCAAAAACGCGTGGCCGCGGTAAGCAGCGCGATGGCCGACCGGCAAAGCCCGTTCGCCGAACGCAATCGACTGCAACGCGAAGCGCTCGGCCTGCCGCTCCTGCCGACCACCACGATCGGCTCGTTCCCGCAAACGCCGGCGATTCGCCAGGCGCGCGCCGCCTACAAGCGCGGCGAACTGCGCGCACTCGACTATCTGCAGCGCATGCGCGCCGAGATCGAGATCGCCGTACGCAAACAGGAAGAGCTGGGCCTCGACGTACTGGTGCACGGCGAAGCCGAACGCAACGACATGGTCGAATATTTCGGCGAACAGTTGTGGGGCTATGCGTTCACGGAAAACGGCTGGGTGCAAAGCTATGGCTCTCGCTGCGTGAAACCGCCGATCATTTACGGCGACGTGTATCGTCCCGAACCGATGACGGTCGAAACCACACGCTACGCGCAATCGCTCACGCAGCGTCTCATGAAAGGCATGCTGACCGGTCCGGTGACGATGCTGCAATGGTCGTTCGTGCGTGACGACCAGCCGCGCTCGACCACCGCGCTGCAACTCGCGCTCGCGATCCGAGACGAGGTGGTGGATCTGGAAAAGGCCGGCATTCGCATCATCCAGATCGACGAACCAGCTTTCCGCGAAGGCTTGCCGTTGCGTCGCGGCGATTGGGCCGCGTATCTGGAATGGGCCACGCGCGTGTTCCGCATTTCAGCAGCGGGCGTCGCCGATCAAACGCAGATTCATACGCATATGTGCTATTCGGAGTTCAACGACATTCTGCCGTCGATCGCCGCGATGGATGCCGACGTGATCACCATCGAGACCTCGCGCTCGGCGATGGAACTGCTCGACGGCTTCGGCGCGTTCGCGTACCCGAACGAGATCGGCCCGGGTGTCTACGATATCCACTCGCCGCGCGTGCCCGATGCGCAAGCCATGCAACGCCTGCTGGAACGCGCGTGCGAAGTGATTCCCGCTGAACGCCTGTGGGTCAATCCGGATTGCGGGCTGAAGACGCGCGGCTGGCCGGAAACCGAAGCGGCGCTGGCGAACATGGTTCGGGCCGCCAAGGCATTGCGTGCGAAGCTGGCGGCGAAGCAGCCAGATGAAGTGACGGCGTGAGAGGATCGGCCGCTGATCTCGTGTTGGTCTGGTATTGATCGCTCATCCGCGCACTGTGTCTGGGTGCGCGGATGAGCTTTTCACGCAGGCCGTTCAGACTTTCGCGTACAGCGTCGAGTCGGCGAAGCCTTCCGCGGCCAGCACCTGTCCGACCAGAATCAATGCGGTCCGCTCGATGGATGTCGATTGCACCTTGCTGACAATATCATCGAGCGTGCCGGTGATCTTTTCCTCGTCGGGCCAGCTCGCGCGATAGATCACCGCGATCGGACACGCACCGCCGTAATGCGGCCGCAATTCGTCGACGATGCGCGCAAGGTGTCGCACGCCGAGATGAATCGCCATCGTCGCGCGATGCCGGGCGAGGTCGGCGAGCTGTTCGCCTTCGGGCATGCTGGTTTTGGTGGCGAAGCGCGTGAGAATCAGCGTCTGCGAAATATCCGGCAACGTGAGTTCGCAACCCAGCGCCGCCGCGCATGCGGCCGTGGCGGTGACGCCCGGCACGATCTCATAGGGAATCTTCAGTTCGCGCAGTCTGCGGATCTGCTCACCGATCGCGCCGTACAACGATGGATCGCCGGAATGCACGCGCGCCACGTCCAGACCTTGGTCGTGCGCGGCCGCAAGCAACGCGATGATCTGATCGAGGTCGAGTTCGGCGGTATTGACGACCTGCTGCGCCGCATGACCTTCGAGCACGGCAGCCGGCACGAGCGAACCCGCGTACAGGATCACCGGACAACTGCGCACGAGGCGCTGCCCTTTCACCGTGATCAGTTCGGGGTCGCCCGGACCCGCGCCGATAAAAAACACCGTCATTCACTACTCCATGATTCATTGAGGCGGCATGGCATGCATGCGCGATTCACGCTCAAGTTCAATGCGCCACTTTCAGCGCGTCGAGCAGGTCGGCCACGCTCTCGAATTCCCTCTCTGCCGCCGGCAACTCAGGACGGCGCAGCATCACGACCGGCAAACCGCGTTCACGCGCGACTTCGAGCTTCGCTTCAGTCGCCTGGCCGCCGCTATTTTTGCTGACCACTACGTCGAAGGCTTGTAGTGCGAATAGCGCACGCTCACCTTCGAGCGTGAATGGACCGCGTGCCGCAAGTATCCGCGCACGTGCCGTGTCTTCGTGCGCTTCAAGACAACGCACGACCCAGAACTGATGCGGCGGGATCTCGTCGAGATGCGCGAGCGGTTCGCGGCCCAGTGCGAAGAGCGGCTTCCTGAACGGCGCCAGCGCATCCGCGAGTTCGTGCCAGTCGCCGACCATGCGCCAATCGTCGCCGGCTTGCGGCTGCCACGCAGGGCGATGCAGTGCCCAATACGGCACGCGTGCGGCGCGGCTCGCCTGCGCCGCGTTCGCGCTGATTTGCGCGGCATAAGGGTGCGTCGCGTCGATCACGAGATCGATGCCTTCACCGACGATGTAGCGCGCCATACCTTCACTGCCGCCGAAGCCGCCGACGCGCACCGTGCACGCCAGATCGTCCGGCACCTTGCCAAGGCCGGCGAGACTATACACGTGCTCAGGACCGAGTCGCCTCGCGATCCGCAGCGCGTCGCCGGTGCCGCCGAGCAGCAGAATCCGCTTCATTTTCATTGCGCGGCTCCGATCAGCTTGCCCTGCCGGTCGATAGCGAACATTTCGACGTTGACCTGCGGCGGGACGATCTCGCGCGCCACGGCAAGTGCATGCCGGCAGACGATATCGCCGAGCGGCACCTGCTGCGCGTGTGCCAACGCGACCGCCTGCTGACTCGTGTTGGCCGCGCGGATCGCGGCTTGAAGCGCGTTGTCGGCGCCCTGTTCGGCGGCCCATTGCGCGAGCCGTTCGAGGTCGATGCTCGAATTGCGGCTATGCAGGTCGAGATGACCCGCCGCCAGCTTGCTGAGCTTGCCGAAACCGCCGCACACGCTCAGCCGCTCGACCGGCGCGCGTTTCATATGCTTGAGCACCGCGCCGACGAAGTCGCCCATTTCGATCAGCGCGATATCCGGCAGGCCGTAGTGCGCGCGCATGGCGTCCTCGCTCGCGTTGCCGGTGCAGGCGGCGAGATGCGTGTAGCCGTTCGCGCGCGCGACGTCGATGCCCTGATGAATCGACGCGATATACGCCGAGCACGAAAACGGACGCACGATGCCGGTGGTGCCGAGGATCGACAGGCCGCCGAGAATGCCGAGACGTGGGTTCATCGTTTTCAGCGCGAGCGCTTCGCCGCCTTCCACGCCGATCGTCACTTCGAAGCCGCCGCCGTATGCATGCTCCGCCGCGAGTTCGGCCAGATGCTCGGTCATCATTCTGCGCGGCACCGGGTTGATCGCAGGTTCGCCGACCGGCAGCGTGAGCCCCGCGCGCGTCACCGTGCCGACACCCGGCCCCGCGCGAAATATCACGCCCGGTTCGGCGACGAGCCGCACGCGGGCGAAGACGATCGCGCGGTGCGTGACGTCGGGGTCGTCGCCGGCGTCCTTGACCGTGCCGGCCTCCGCGCCTTCGTCGCCATTCCCGATCAGGCGGCAGAACACCAGCGGCATCGGCACATGCTGGCCTTTCGGCAAGACAATCTCCGCGACTTCGCTGGCGACACCCGCGAGCAACAGACGCGCCGCCGCGAGCGACGTCGCGGTGGCGCAACTGCCGGTCGTGTAGCCGCTACGCAGCGGCGCGGGGTGTTCGGGGGTTTCTTCGCGCATCAGGAACTCCGGGCGCTCGCAACGTCAATCATGGCATGGGTTCCGTTCACGCTCGCTCTCCGCCACCGGCCTGCTTCGTCACCTCCAGCAGCGTGATCGGCAACGCCTGCCGCCACGTATCGAAACCGCCAAGCGGTTGCGCGTCCGCCAAGGCGATCCGTGTCAACGTCCCGCCATGCCGCTCGCGCCACAACGTCAGCACCGCCTCGCCTTGCAAAGTGACCGCATTAGCGACCAGCCGCCCACCCTCGCGCAGACCAGCCCAGCAGGCCTCCAGCACGCCCGGCACCGTCACCCCGCCGCCGATGAACACGGCATCCGGCACCGGCAACCCCTGCAGCGCGTCAGGCGCGCGCCCCGCCACGAGTTGCAGCCCCGGCACGCCCAACGCATCGCGATTGTGTTCGATAAAGCGTTGCCGCTCCGCGTGCCCTTCAATCGCAATCGCGCGACAGCTGGAATGCGCGCGCATCCATTCGATGCCGATCGAGCCGCTGCCCGCGCCCACATCCCACAGCAATTCGCCGGGCGTCGGCGCAAGGCGCGCGAGCGTGATCGCACGCACGTCGCGCTTGGTCAACTGGCCGTCGTGACGAAACGCATCGTCAGGCAAACCGCAGGTCAGCGGCAGACGCGGCGCGCCTTCGGTGGCGCGGCAGTCGAGCGCGATCAGGTTGAGCGCGGCCACATCGCCCGCGGACCACTGATCCGCGCGGCCGTCGATGCGCCGCTCCAGTTCGCCGCCCAGGTGCTCCAGCACGCTCATGCGGGTCGCCCCGAAACCGCGCGCGTTCAGCAGCTCGGCGAGCGCTGCGGGCGTGCGCCCGTCCGCGCTCAGCACGAACACGCGCGCGCCGTCGTGCAGATGTGCGTTCAGCGTGGCCAACGGCCGCCCCACCAGCGACGCCGTCGCGACATCCTGCAACGGCCAGCCGAGCCGCGCGGCCGCCAGCGACAGCGACGACGGCGCCGGCAGCACCCGCAGTTCGCCCGCCGGCAATTGCCGCGCGAGCGTAGCGCCTACGCCGAACAGCATCGGGTCGCCGCTCGCCAGCACGCACACGGCGGCGCCGCGCTCGGCCAGCAAGGGTGCGAGATCGAACGGACGCGGCCAGGCGGCACGGCGCGCGGCGAGACGCGCGGGCAGCATCGCCAGATGACGTTCGCCGCCGTACACCACCGACGCTTCCAGCAAAGCGCGCCGCGCGGGCCTCCCCAGACCGGCAAAGCCGTCGTCGCCTATGCCCACCACCGTCAGCCACGCGGGCATGCATCCATCCTCATTCTGTGTCTTCAAATAATGCGCTGTGCCACGCCGGTCAAAGCGTCCAGCCTCGTTGTGCTGTTCGAAAAAAGGCATAATACAGCCGCCGGTGCCCTTCGGGGCCGAAGAGGGAACACAGTGTCGCTGTGGCTGCCCCCGCAACTGTATGCAGCGAGTCCGCCTGCGCTCCACGCCACTGGTTTAACCGGGAAGGCCGCGGCGGACCATGACCTGCCAGCCAGGAGACCTGCCGGCAAGACTGTTCGTGCCAGCCAACATCGGGCGGGGTGTACCGATGCCGCAGCCATGCCCGCCTCACGGCATGCTCGGGCCGTCGCGCGACGCTAAACCCGGTGTCCGTCTTGAATCAAGCTTCGCCTACCTCCGTTTTATCCGACGCGGCCGCCACGCTGCGGCCCTCGGCGTGTCCGGGGTTGCTGCGCATCGTCGCCGCGCGCGACGGCGGGATTTGCCGGATCAAACTGCCCGGCGGCGAATTGAGCGCGGCGCAGGCGCGGGCGATCGCTGACGCTAGCGCGCGGCACGCGGCCGGGGTAGTCGAGTTGACCAATCGCGCGAATGTGCAGGTGCGCGGCGTCAAGCGCGGTGAAGAGGCGGCGTTGATCGCGGCTTTGACCGATGCGGGTCTTGGGCCGATGCCGGCGAACGGCACGGCGAGCCATGCGAACACGACGGCTGCGGAGAACGCTGCGGACGCCGGGGCTGCCAGCGCTGTAGATGCAATAGCGGCCACCGCCGCAGCCGACGACGTCCGCAATGTCATGATCAGCCCCGCAGCCGGGCGCGATCCATGCGCGCTATTCGACACACGCCCGCTGTGCGCCGAACTACTCACCATGCTGCAAAGCGAAACGCGTTTCGCGGCGCTGTCGCCGAAATTCGCGCTGCTGCTGGACGGCGGCGAGCGGCTTGCGAGAGTAGATCATCCGCACGATGTGTGGCTGGCGGCATCGCAAGATGCGGACGGCGTGCGGTTCGTGTTCGGGTTGGCGGGTTGTCCGCCTGTGGGCGCCTATGCCGGCGCTCTCATGCAAAGCCAAGGCACCGGGCCTGGAAAACCGGGCGTGAACCGCACAGGCGCACTAGCCGCGATCCTGCCTTCACAAGTGCCGGCACTGGTTCGCGCGCTGCTCCTCACACTCCTCGACCTCGCCGCCGCCGACGCCACACGCATGCGCCACCTGCTAACCGCGCATACCGTCGACGCGGTACTGCATCACGCCCAGCGATATCTCGACTTCCCGCTGACGCAAAACGCGAAGCTGACCAACTGGCATCGCGGCACACCAGCCGACGCCAATCTCCGTCTTGGCGCCCACGCCCAACGCGTGCCCGGAACCTGGCACGTCGGCGGCCAACCGCCGCTGGGACGCCTCGACGCCGACACGCTGCATGCCCTCGCCACGCTGTCTCAACAGCACGGCAACGCCACGCTTCACCTGACACCCTGGCAAAGCGTGCTACTACCCGACATCGCCACGCCCGCCGTCCCCACCGTGTTGTCCGGCCTGAACGCGCTCGGTCTCGCCTGCGAACCCGCACAAGCGATCACGCACCTGATCGCATGCGCCGGATCGAGCGGCTGCGCGAAGGGCCTCGCCGACACCAAGACCGACGCGTTGCGCCTCGCGGCTCGCCTGCCTGCCGGCGTCGACGTGCATCTGAGCGGCTGCTCGCGCTCGTGCGCCGCCGCGCATTGCGCGCCGTACACGCTGCTGGCCGCGGCGCCCGGCCTCTATGACTTTTATCGACGCGACGGCCAGCCCGGCTTCGGCCACTGCGTCGCGCGCCAACTGACGATCGACCAGGCCGCCGACATGCTCGAACGCCTGGTCCGGAGTGACACCGATGCTTGATTACATTCGCGACGGTCAGGAGATCTATCGCCAATCCTTCGCGACGATCCGCGCGGAGGCTGACTTGTCGCGCATTCCCGCCGACCTCGAAAAACTCGCGGTGCGGGTGATCCACGCGTGCGGTATGGTCGATGTGATCGACGATCTGCAATTTTCCGCAGGCGCGGGCGCGGCGGGCCGCGCGGCGCTCGCGCAAGGCGCGCCGATCCTGTGCGATGCCGGCATGGTCGCGCAAGGCATCACGCGCGCGCGGCTGCCGGCCAACAACGAGGTCATCTGCACGCTAACGCATCCGGACGTGCCGTCGCTCGCCCGCGAACTCGGCAATACCCGCTCGGCGGCGGCGCTCGAATTGTGGCGGCCGCATCTGGCGGGCAGCGTCGTCGTGATCGGCAATGCGCCGACCGCGCTCTTTCATCTGCTCGATATGCTCGACTCCGGCGCTCCAAAACCCGCGTTGATTCTCGGCTTTCCCGTTGGTTTTGTCGGCGCGGCCGAATCGAAAGCGATGCTCGCGGACGACAGCCGCGGCGTGCCCTTCGTGGTGGTGCATGGCCGGCGCGGCGGCAGCGCGATGGCGGCGGCCGCCGTGAATGCGCTGGCCACGGAGGTCGAATAAATGACGGCGCAAGGACGTTTGTTCGGACTCGGCGTCGGCCCCGGCGACCCGGAACTCATCACGCTGAAGGCGCTGCGCTTGCTGAAGGCGTCGCCGGTGGTCGCATACTTCGTTGCCAAGGGCAAGAAGGGCAACGCGTTCAGCATCATCGAAGCGCATTTGCACGATGCCCAGCAGCATCTGCCGCTCGTTTATCCCGTCACCACCGAAGCGCTCGAACCGCCGCTTTCGTATGAAGCGATCATTGCCGACTTCTACGACACCGCCGCGCAAGTCGTCGCCGCGCATCTCGATGCGGGCCGTGACGTCGCCGTGATCTGCGAAGGCGATCCGTTCTTCTACGGCTCGTACATGTATCTGCACGACCGGCTCGCGGCGCGCTACGAAAGCGAAGTGGTGCCGGGCGTGTGCTCGATGCTCGGCGGCGCGGCCGTACTCGGCGCGCCGCTGGTGTATCGCAATCAGAGCCTCTCGGTGCTCTCGGGCGTGTTGCCCGAAGACGAATTGCGCCGCCGTCTCGCCGATGCCGACGCCGCCGTCGTGATGAAACTCGGCCGCAACTTCGACAAGGTGCGGCGCGTGCTCGGCGAACTCGGTCTCGCGGGCCGCGCGCTCTACGTCGAACGCGCAACGATGGGCAATCAGCGCATCGTGCCGCTCGCCGAAGTCGATCCGATGGCGTCGCCGTATTTTTCGCTGCTGGTGGTGCCGGGGGAAAAATGGCAAGGATGAGCGCACCCGCGATCGTGATTCTCGGCGCGGGCGCATTGGCGACGGCGCGGCGCGTTCAGGCGCTGTACGCGGGCAGCCAGGTGCATGCGTTGCAGGGACGCGTCGAGGCGGACGTGTCGTACAGCGAACTCGGCGCGCATCTGCGGGAACTGTATGCACGCGGCACGCCGATCGTCGCGTTGTGCGCGGCGGGCATCGTGATTCGCTGTCTGGCTCCGTCGTTGTCGAACAAGGGCGTCGAGCCGCCGGTGCTGGCTGTCGCCGAGGATGGCAGCGCGGTCGTGCCGCTGCTCGGCGGTCTTGCCGGCGTCAACCTGATGGCGCGCGAGATTGCCGCGCTGCTGGCCGTGCCGCCGGCCATCACGACAAGCGGCGAACTGCGTTTCGGCACCTGCGTGCTGAATCCGCCCGAGGGCTACACGCTCGCCGATCTCGGCCAAGGCAAGCGCTTCGTGTCGGATATGCTGGCCGGCGAGAGCACGCGCATCGAAGGCGAAGCGCCGTGGCTCGATGACGCGCAACTGCCCCGCTCCGACTCGGCGCGTCTCGCGATCCGCGTTACGCCGCGGGCATGGGACGGACGCGACGATGAACTGGTGATTCATCCACGCAGCGTGGTTGCTGCAGTGACGGCCGTGGATGGCGAGATCGTGACGCGCGTGCGCAACGCCTTGGATGCGCAGGGGCTCGCGCCGCTGTCGCTCGCGGCATTGCTCGCCTCGTCTGAATGCATGGCCAACCCGGCGCTTGCCGAGGCCGCGGCGCACCTGAAGGTGCCGTTGCGTTTCGCACTACCAGGTCCAGAAGATGGCGAGCCGCCGGCCAATCTGCTGCATGCCGCGCTGCGCATCCCCTACGAGACGCTGCACAACGATGCGGCGGCAGGCGTCGCGCTTGCCTTGGCGCCGCTCGCCATAGATCCCGACACGATCGGCCGCGCGCGTGGCCGTCTGACCGTGATCGGCCTCGGCCCTGGCAGCGCCGATCTGATGGTGCCGGCCGCACGCACGGCGCTCGACGGAGCCACCGATATTCTCGGCTACGACACCTACGTGAAAATGGCCGGCCCGTTGCGCGCCGACCAGCGCGTGCACGGCACGGACAATCGCGAGGAAATACAACGCGCGCGGCATGCGTTCGAACTGGCGAGCGAGGGACGTTCCGTGGTGATGGTGTCGTCGGGCGATCCGGGGGTATTCGCGATGGCGGCGGCTGTGCTCGAGGCGCTGGAGTCGTCGGATAACGCGGACTGGGTTGCGGTCGAACTGACGATCTTGCCGGGTGTGTCGGCGGCGATGGCGACGGCGGCGCAGGCGGGTGCGCCGTTGGGCCATGACTTCTGCATGCTGTCGCTGTCCGACAATCTGAAGCCTTGGGCGATCATCGAAAAGCGTCTGCGGCATGCGGCCGAAGCGGATCTGGTGATGGCGTTCTATAACCCGATTTCGCGTGCACGGCCTTGGCAGTTGGATAAGGCGCTGGATATCGTGCGGGAGTGTCGCGCCGCACAGACCCAGGTGGTGCTGGGCCGCGATATCGGCCGGCCTGGCGGCACACTGCGCACGGTCACGCTAGGTGAACTGCGGTCGTCCGATGTGGATATGCGCACGATGGTGATCGTGGGGTCGTCGACGACGCGGCGATTTGGCGTTGGCGCCGGCGGCGCCGAATGGGTTTATACGCCGCGGTGGTATGAGTGAGGGGTTCGTTGAGGTTATGAGGTTTTTCTGTGTAGAAGCCGACGCAGCACCAGGCAGCAAAGAAACACCGGCACCCCGATAGCCAGTGTAGCTACTGCCCAGTAAAAATCCATGGCGTACGACAGCATGTCGAGATCTTGATCCGACCTGACGCTTTGGCCTGTCACTGACAGACAGAATCTGATAATCGCTTTGACAGGCAACGGTATGTGGAACGGGTAGAGAGTGAGTGGGCTCGTTAGGTACCATGCGAGATCACTAATGATGAGAAGCGCGAACAAAGAGGCGATGACCGTGACGGACAAGGGCATCTTAGGAACCGCTTCACCACGCTTTCTTGCGGTGAGATAGCGAGACAGCCACCGTTTAAGTCCAACCAGCGCTAACACGATCAGCAAGGTGGCGATCGACCAGCAGAGTAGAAGCGCAAGCACCTCCATATCGTCAGGATTTCCAAGATATTCGGTGCCCGTGCAGGATAGCCAAAATCGGATAAAGGCTTCCACGCTGTCCGGCATCTCTATAGGAAGCATGTCGACAAGATACGTGGTCTTCAAACCAGCAATCGCCGATACCACTATCAAGCCGGTGTAAATCGCAAAACTGATTGCAAATCGTTTGGTCATTTCACCTCAACTGTCCCATAGGCTCGCAAAGCTGTCCTCGGCACAGGCACGGTCTGTCCTCGTGAACGAATGAATTGCTGAAGTCGATCAAATTCCTGACGGTTCACAACCGTGATACATCCATGACTCAGTCTCAAGTGGCCCATTGGATGCAGCCGGAAGTTACCGCGCTTGATGCCATCGATGTTTGTCGTGTCCCCCGTTTTCGGATTCCAGAGCATGAACCATTGTCGACGATCGGTAGAGCTAACGCCCTGCGCATTCCACCAATCATAAAAAAAGCCCATATATCCGCCGGACTGACGATTGATGAGATAGTAGGTCCCTTTCGGAATCGGCCCAACGTTCTCGATGGCCGTGTCATCAGGATTGTCCCGGCCACGACCCGTTCCAGAAAAAGCGGTAACCGACGCGGTGCCCTCACACGAAAAAACCGAGTCCGCCTGCCCGTTCAAAAGAAATGTGCATTTAACCGGCATGTCCTCCTCCCCCGCCCGGTCAATTCGTCGTGTTGTTCTTGATATACAGAGTGGCAGTCACCGCACCGCCGCTCCCTCCCAGCGCGTTTTGCACAAAGTACTCATGCTTCATCGTCGAGAAAGACAGGTGAACATCTTCATGGCACTCGTCACCGCCGCCGATCGGTTCCACCTGGGTAATGATCACGTCATACATCGTGATCTTCAGGTATTCGAACGGCACGCCCCCGGCCTTTCGCACAGTCAGCTTCACCAGGTCCACATGCTTGCCGGTGAAGCAATATTTGGCCAGATTCGGACTGGCGCGGTCCAGCTTGTGCGTGAATTCCAGATCTGAAACGCTAGCCTTGCCCGCGCCGCCGCCGGAGCCCGCCATCATGATCGAGTCCTGTGAAATCTTCCAACGCCAACCGATTACGTCGATTTCGTTCAGATGCGAGGCATCCTGCGATTCGCCGTCGCAGCCGTTAATCTTGATGAACGTATCCTGTGCCATTAAGCATCCCCGTGACATGTGCGACTGTTCAAATGGTCGTCACGCGGACATGCAGAAACATTCGGCACACGCAGATTGAAATACTGTTGGCGAAAGGATCAGACCGCAGCGAAGACTCGAATCAGCAGTGTCGGGGGAATGCCGACCTGCGGAGTTGCGAGCTTTCTGCAAATTCGTGAGGAATTGCGCTCTTTTCATCGGCCGCATGTGGCGATTCATGCGGCCTGACTCGTTCGCCCCTGGCGCCGGGCTTGCCTTGCCCTCTGCTTAGGCCGCCACCTTCAAATCCTCGATCGCCCGCTGCCTAACGCCCAGGTCATCCCACAACTCAGGGTGGCAAGTGAAGACCAGAATCTGATGCCGCGTGGCCGCGTCGATCAGCGCGCGCTTGATCGCGTCGCGTCGCGCGGCATCGGTATGCACCGCCGCGTCGTCGAGCATGAGCAAGGTCGGCCGGCCTGATGCCTTCAACAGATCCGCGTAAGCGAGCCGCGTCAGAATGCCGAGTTGTTCGCGCGTGCCGAAGCTCAGCGCCTCGAGCGTGTCCGCGCGGCCAAAGCGGTCCAACGTCGCGGGACTCAGATCGTCACCGAGCGCGATCGTGGATTGCGGGAAAATCCGCTTCAGATAATGCCCGAGGCGCTCGGTCAACGGCGCGCGCAGTTGCGCGACCGCGGCGTCGCGTTCGTCGACCAGCACTTCGTCGAGCAGGCTCAACGCGCTCGCGCGCAAGCCGAGTTCGTCCTTGCGCCGCGTGGCTTGTTCGACCTTGGCCTGCACCGCCGCCAGACGCTCGCCGAGACCCGAGGCGCCGGCCGTCTCCAGTTGACCGCGCAACGCCGCGATCTTCACCTGTCGCTCGTTCTGCTCGCCGCGCGCGAGTTCCGCCGACGCGCGATAGCGCTTCGCCTCAGCCGCCGGGTCGTCGAGACGTGCCGCTTCCAGTTCGCGCTCGCGCCCTTCGCGCTGCTTGCGCAATGCCTCCACCTGCACGCGTTGTTCGACGATCTTCGCCTGCCACTGCGCGCGCTTGCGGCGGAACGCTTCGTCGTCCAGTTGCGCCTGCTTGCGTTGCAATTGATCAGCGAGCGATTCCGCGTTCGCCATGCCGGCCGATTTTTTGTCGGCCGCTTGCGTTAGCACTTTTCGTGCGGCTTCCAACGCGTCGCGCGCGATCTCCGCGTTGCGGCGGGCTTCGTCGAGCGGCGGAGCGGCGGAAACGTCGGGCAGACCCGCGAGCCGCTCATTGGCGGCATGCATGCGCGCCGCAGCCGTTGCCGACGCTGCGCGCAGCGCTTCGATGCCCTGCGGCGCGTGCACGTCGAGAATCTTCGCCTGGCTTTTCTGCTGCGCGAGCGCCGCCTTCCAGCGCTCGTGCCGCGCTTCGCCCTCGCCGAGCGACGCGACGCCGAGCGCCTGCAACAACTGCGCATGCTGGGCTTCGAGCGACGCGAGTTCGGACAAACGCGCCGGCAGATCCGAGACACCCGGAATCACCCGCAATTCACCGAGCGCGCCGAGGCCGATCCGTTTCTCTTCGTCCACACGCAGGACGCCTTCGCCGCTCACCGGTTTTTCGTCGACGGTAATCGCGCCGTTCAGGCGATATTCGATGCGGGTCATCGCTGCTTCAGTGCGAGCTCGCAACACGCTCAGCTCGCTGCCGAGCGCGGCGAGCCGCTTCAGCTTCGCCTCGTCGATTTCGAGCGTGGCCGCTTCCCGCGCGGCTTCGAGCACGGCGTCGTTCGCCTTGCTGGCGGCGGCAATCGACGCTTCGAGCCGCTCGCTTTCCGCGCGAAAGAGTCCGATCTGGCTGCGCAGATCGGCCGCGGTCACGGCTGCGTTAGCCAGTTCGAGCGCGCGGTTGGCATCGGCGAAAGCCTGCTCGAATTGCGTCACGCTGGCCGCGGCATCCGCGTGTTCGGCCTGGACCGCCGCCACGCTCGCACGCAACGCGTCGAGTTGCTGGCGCTCGCGCGCGACGGCCGCTTCCAGGTCGAGCGCGTTCTGCTCCTGCTGCAGCGGCAAAGCCAGTTCGGCTTCACTCGCTTTCAGCGACTGCTCAAGTCCTTTGAGGCTGCCTTCGAGTTGCACGACGGCGTCGGCGCGCAATTGCGCCTGCACGGCTTTCTGCTCGTGAATTTCCCACGGGCGTTTGCGCTGCGTATCGTCGAAGGTTTGCTGCAGCGTGGCGAGGCTCGCAATGTTCGCCTCGAACTGTTGACGCTGCTGTTCGAGATCGGCGCGCTCCTCGATCAGGCGCGCGAGGGTCTGTTCGGCCTCGGCGAGCGGCCCAGTCGATTTCTGCGTGCGCGCGGTGAGCAGTTGCCGAAGCTCGCGCTGCACGGCGGCGATCAACGCATCCTCGCCCGCCGATTCGCGGCCGCCCGAGAGTTGCGACAGCGCATCGCGCAGATACTGCGCCGCGTGGCCGGTGGAATCGCGCATCTCCTGCGTGCCGCCTTGCTGCACCCACAACAAACCGGGGACGCCCGCGTTCTCCGCCTTCAACGGCCCACGCGCGGGACGTGAAAAGCCGAGCAAGGCCGCGAGCTTGTCTTCGGCTTCATCCTCACCGAACGCGCTCTGGCCGATCCTCAGTTCGCAGCGCTGCCGCGTCACGAACTGCTTCGACAAGCGGCACGCCATGCCGTCCAGCTCGAAGCTCACTTCGACCGACGGCTGCCCGCTCGCCTTGCCCCACGGCAACAGGTCTTTCAGATGCGAGGCCTTGTAGCGCTCCAGAAACACGGCGCGCACGGCTTCGGCAATCGTGCTCTTGCCGGCCTCGTTCGGACCGACGAACAGATTCAGACCGGGCTGCAGATCGTCGATGACGAGCTTGCCCGTGAACTGCTTGAACTCCTGAATCGCAATGCTTTGCAGCTTCATGCGGACCTCGCTTCACGCGGCAGTTCACGTTGAAAACGCGCCAGAAGCAGCAATGCCTCGGCCGCGCGCTTGATCTCTTGCGGGTCGGACTGCGGGTCTTCCTGCAAGCCACGCAGACGCGCCACCACTTTCGCGAGGTAGCCGCTTTGCGCGCCGAGTTCGGCGAGATCGTCGTCGGTGGGCAGCACTTGCAGGCCGCTCAGGTCGACGCGCAACGCTCGCACGCGCGCGCGGGCTTCTTCCACCGCGATGTGAAGCGCTTCGGCGTCGGCGAGTGCTGCGGTGCCGCCGACCGTCACGCGCAACACGTCGTGGCTGCCTAGCGTGGCGAGGCGCGCCTTGAGCGAATCCACATCGGTCGGCACGGCGATGGTTTCCTCCCAACGATGCCATTGATATTGACCGACCCGCACCGGCTCGACCAACGGCGACGCGCCCGGCTCGCTCAACGTGACATCGAGCATGAAGCCCGGATCGTTGGCGCGGAAGCGGTCCTGCTCGTGCGTGCCCGCGTACCAGACGCGCTCATCGACACGCAGATGCCCGTGCCAGTCGCCGAGCGCCAGATAGTCCAGACGCGCGCTTGCGGCACGCGTCGGCGCGATAGGATTCGACGAGTCGATGCCTTCCTGCAGAATCCCGCTCACGCTGCCGTGCGCGAGTCCGACGCGGTGATAGCCGGGCGGCGTCTCCGCGGTATCGAAGAAACCGGTGGTGTCGTCATACGTGATGCGTTGCGTGAGCGGCGCGCACAGCAGCGCGCACCGGCAGTCGTCCAGCAGCACCACACCGGGTTCGAGCACCACGCGCACATTCGGTGCGATGCAGTTCAGGCGCTGCGCGCGCGTCCACACGCTCTCGACGAGCGCGGCATCGTGATTGCCCGGCAACATGATCCACGGCCCCGCGAACGCTTGCACCGCGCCGAACAAACGGCGGATCACGGTGTCGGAGACGGTTTGCAGATCGAAGACGTCGCCGGCCACGAGCACCGCATCGACATTGCGCGCGGCGGCTTCTCCGGCGATCCGGCGCACGGTCTCGAAGCGCGCCTCGGCAAGATGCGCCGCCTCGTCCGGCTCGAACTGGCCGAATTGCGTGCCGATCTGCCAGTCCGCGGTGTGCAGAAACCTGATCACTGTGCCTCCCTTCTGTTTCATTCCGTTCAATTGCAAGCTGGCTCGCCAGGCAAGGCAGCGCAGTCTAACCGCAGATGTTACCGTGCCCGCGCGGCAAAGCTAGTCCTCGACGGCGAGCGCGGCCCTGGCCCACACGCCGGCGAGCGGCGCTACACTCGCGATTCCGGCTGCGCTCGCCGAGCGCGCCGCATGATTTCAATCGCCCCGGACCCGTTGCCTGCCGCCAATGAACAAAGCAATCGAACTGAAGAAGGCCAAGCGCACCCCGCTCCTGCTGTTGTTCGCCGCCGCCTGCGTTTTCGTGGTGACCGCGTTCATGCCGCGCGGCATCTGGGTGGACGGCATCAAGGCGGTCGCCGAGGCCGCGATGGTGGGCGCGCTCGCCGACTGGTTCGCGGTGGCCGCCCTGTTTCGACGCGTGCCGATCCCGGTCGTCTCCGCACACACCGCGATCATTCCGAGGAACAAGCATAAGATCGCCGACAACCTCGCGGTGTTCGTGCAGGACAAGTTCCTGGATGTGCCATCGCTCGTCGGTCTGATCCAGAAGCACGACCCGGCGCGCAGCATCACCGCGTGGCTGACGCAGCCAGAGAACACCGCGCGTTTGGGCGACTACGTCGTCAAGCTCACCAGCGGCATTCTCGAATTGACCGACGACGTACGCATTCAGGTCTTCATCAAGGACGCGCTGCGCGACGTGCTGGCCAAGGTCGATCTATCGCAATCGATGGGCTCGATTCTCGACACGCTCACCAAGGACGGCCGCCATCAGGAACTGCTCGACGCCGGCATCGAACAGGTCGTGGCGCTGCTGCGCGAACCGCACGCGCGCGAGTTCATCGCCGAGCGGATCGTCGAATGGGTGAAGACCGAGTATCCGAAGATGGAGAAGATTTTGCCGTCGACATTTTCTGCCTGGCTGGGCGACAAAGGCGCCGAAACCATCGCCAACGCGGTGAATCGCATACTTGAACAGATCAGCGAAAATCCCACGCATCAGCTGCGTCAGAAGTTCGACGACGCCGCGCACAAACTGATCGTCAAGCTCAAAACCGATCCCGCGTTCCTGCAAAAAGGCGAGGAGTTGAAACGCTATCTGGTGGAAGGCGACGCGCTCAGTTCGTATGTGAAAGACATGTGGGGCGAATTGCGCGCGTGGCTCAAGCGCGATCTGCAAAGCAGCGACTCGGCCCTGCATGCACGCGTGGTGGCGATGGGCCAATGGGTCGGCCGCGAGCTCGCGCACGATCCGGCGTTGCGCCAATCGCTCAACGATCACCTCGAAGAAGCCGCGCGCACCATGGCGCCGGACTTCGCGCGCTTCCTGACGCGCCATATCAGCGATACCGTGAAGAACTGGGACTCGCATGAGATGTCACGGCAGATCGAGCTGAACATTGGTAAGGATCTGCAATACATCCGCATCAACGGGACGATTGTGGGCGGCTTTATCGGTCTGCTGCTGTACGCCAGCTCGCAGTTGCTGGGTTTGCTGCGCCTGCACATGGGGTGAGCAATAGGCCGCCGCGCGTCAAAGCGCCTACAATCCGGGCATATGAATTGCTCATGCGCTGTGCCCGGACACCCTCTCACTGTTCGCGAGCGGCCCTTATAAAAACGACAGCGCGTCTCAATCGGAAAGTGTGCTCATGAAAATCTCGTTACCGCCGTCTGGGCGGCCGAACCGCGTTTACCCGCCGGGCGCGCCGAGTCTGCACGGCCTTGCGTCGGTGATTACCGGCGTGGTGGTGGTGTGCGGCTTGTACTTCGGCCGCGCGGTGTTGATCCCGATCACGCTGTCGGTGTTGCTCAGCTTTCTGCTCGCTCCGCTCGTACAGATGTTGCGGCGTTTCCATATGGGGCAATTGCCGTCGATCTTTATCGCCGTGTTGTTCGCCTTGGCCAGCTTGCTCGCCGTCGGTGCGCTGATCACAGCGCAACTCGTGCAACTCGCTGCCGATCTGCCGCAGTATCAGGAGGCGATCGAGCAGAAGATCGAGACGGTGCAGGAAAAAACCGTCGGCCGCGCCGATTCGCTGATGAGCCGCGCCGCCGTCGCGTTGCAGCGCGTGTCTCCGCCCAAACCGAACCCGCCCCGTCCGACCGGACGCGCCGCGCGCAATGCGCCCGCCGTGCCGCAGCCAGTCGAAGTGCACGAACCCTCGCCCACGCCGATGCAGCTCGCACAGCGCGCGTTGTCGCCGGCCATCGCGCCAATCGAAACGACCTTCATCGTGCTGGTCGTGACGATCTTTATCCTGCTGCAACGCGAGGATTTGCGCGACCGTTTGATTAGCCTGTTCGGCTCGCGCGATCTGCATCGCACCACCACTGCGATCAACGACGCTGCCGTGCGGCTGTCTCGCTACTTCGTCGCGCAACTCGGTGTGAATCTGAGTGCGGGTGGCGTGATCGCCATCGGGCTCGCGATAATCGGCGTGCCGGGTGCGCTGCTGTTCGGCGTGATCGCCGCGCTGCTGCGCTTCGTGCCGTATATCGGCATCTGGATCGCCGCGATTCTCGCCGTGTTCCTCGCGGCCGCGATCCAGCCGCAATGGACCATGGCGGTCTATACGCTGATCCTGTTCATCGTCGTCGACGTGGTGGCCGGGCAGATCGCCGAGCCGCTGCTGTATGGCCACCGCTCCGGCCTGTCGCCGCTCGCGGTGGTGGTGGCGGCGATTTTCTGGAGCTGGCTGTGGGGGCCGATCGGCCTCGTGCTGTCGACGCCGCTCACGTTGTGCGTGGTCACGCTGGGCCGCTACGCCGACCGGCTGAACTTTCTCACGGTGCTGCTGGGCGATCAGCCCGCGCTCACACCCGCGCAGAACTTCTATCAGCGGCTGCTCGCGGACGATCCGCACGAGGCCATCGTGCAGGCGGAGCGCCTGTTGCGCGAGATGTCGCTGATCGATTACTACGACAAGGTCGCGCTCGAAGGCCTCAAGCTCGCCCGCAACGATGCAATGCGCGGCGTGCTGATGCCGGACCAGTTGCAGCGCATCAACGACGCGCTGGTGGATATCGTCGAAAACCTGGAAATCGCGGACGGCTTGCCAGACCGCATGGCGCGCAGCGAACCCGCCGATACCGCGAGCGCGTTGCTCGCTTCGGCCTCGGCCGATCTGTCCGAGCGGCACGACAGCCATATTGCAGCGCACCCGCGGCTGCGCCGCGAAGCGGAAAAAACCTCCGTGCTGTGCGTGCCCGGACGCGGTTCGTTCGACGAAGTCACCACCGCGATTGCCGTGCAACTGCTCGGCCGCCAGGGCCTCGCGCCGGTGATGGCGACGCACTCCGGCTATCGCAGCGCACGCGCCGACGAACCAAGCTTCAAGGACGCGCCGATCATCTGCATCGTCTCGCTCGATGCGCCGGAGTCGCCGCCGTACCTGCGCAACATGCTGCGGCGCACGCGCGAATGGCGGCCGCGCGCGACGCTGGTGGTCGGCGTGGGCGGCGCGCCGGAAGGCGGCCCGGAAATGGGCGCGACCGGCGCTTCGCACGCGGCGCCCACCTTCCGCGCGATGATCGAGGAATGCCTGGCCGCGTCGAGCTTGCCGCACGCGCGCCACGCTTCGCACGTGGGCGGAGCGGACTAGGCGCCTTCGCTGTGGGTACGCCCGCCCGGCGGCGCGGCTGTACCCAAAATGAGGACAGCCGCGCGCGCACCCTCCTTCATACTTCGCTATCGATTCGCACCGCCTCGAAGAGCTGACCAGCCCCGGCGGGCGATCCCCGACATCGAAGCTCCAGGAGACAAGCATGAGCCGCCCCTTCAAACCCTATCCGTTTTCGCCGCGTCACTATGAAGGCGTGGCGCCACCGCTCGTCGACGGGCGCGATCCTGTCAGGCGGCCGGTGGCGATTGTCGGCGGCGGGCCGGTCGGCATGACGGTGGCGCTCGCGCTGGCTCGCCAGGGCGTGCGCTCGGTGCTGATCGAAGCCGACGACGGAGTCTGCACCGGCAGCCGCGCGATCTGCATCTCGCGGCGCAGCCTGGAAATCTTCAAGCGACTCGGCGTCGTAGAAGGCTTCCTGCAAAAAGGCCTGCCGTGGACCGGCGGCCGCAGCTTCTACCGCGATGCCGAAGTGTTCCGCTTCGCCATGCACCAGGACGACGAGCAATCGCTGCCGCCCATGATCAACATCGCGCAATATCAGATCGAGCAGTTGCTGCTCGACGAGGTAGAACGGCATGCCGATCTGATCGAGATCCGCTGGCAGACGCGCGTGACCGGCATCGAACAGCATGCGGCGGAAGGCGATCGCGGGAACCAGGAAGGCACGGCCGGCGCGACGCTCGCGCTGCGCACCGGCGACACCGCATGGCAGATGCACGCCGACTGGGTCGTCGCCTGCGACGGCGGCCGCAGCACAATTCGCGAGGCGCTCGGTCTCAAGCTCACCGGCACCACTTACGAGGGCCGCTACGTGATCGTGGATATCGAACTTGACAGCTCGCGCGCCACCGAGCGCCTCGCCTATTTCGATCCGCCGTCCAATCCCGGCTCGACGGTGCTGGTGCACAAGCAGCCCGACAACGTCTGGCGCATCGACTACCAGCTTCGCGACGACGAAGACCCGGAAGCCGCCGTGCAGCCCGCGAACGTCATGCCACGCGTGCAGAGCGTGCTCGATTCGATGGGCGAAACCGGCGCATGGTCGCCGATCTGGATCACCGTCTACAAGGCCAACGCATTGACGCTCGAACGCTACCGGCATGGCCCGGTGCTGTTCGCGGGCGACGCCGCGCATCTCGTGCCGATCTTCGGCGTGCGCGGCGCCAACTCCGGTATCGACGACGCGGACAACCTCGGCTGGAAACTGGGCTGCGTGCTGAACGGGGTGGCGTCGCCGCGTCTGCTCGATAGCTACAGCGACGAGCGGGTGTTCGCGGCACGCGAGAACCTGAGTTACGGCATGAAGAGCACGGAGTTCATGGCGCCGCCCTCGTTCGCCTTCGATCTGATGCGCCAGGCGGTGCTCAGTCTCGCGGAACATCATGCGGCGGTGCGTCCGTTGATCAATCCGCGGCAGACGCATCCGATCGCGTATGTGCAGTCGCCGCTCAACCAGGCCGCTGGCGACGCGAGCGGCGCTTTCGCGCAAGGCCCAGCGCCCGGCACTGTGCTTCCGGAGTGCAGACTCCAGCGCAGGGACGACGGCGTCTTTCACGATATCCATCTGACGGATATGCTCGGGGCATGCTTCACTGCATTACGTTTTGGTGCGAACGCGAACGACGACTCCGGGCAAGACGCAGCGTGGCAGCAGTTGCAAGACACGCTGGCCGAACAACGTATCCCGTTCAAATCCGTCAAGCTGGTCAGGAACGACACGGATAGCGTTGCGAACTCAAACGTGGTCGATCACACCGGCCGTTTGCACGACATGCTCGACGCCACGCCCGGCACGGTCTATCTGATTCGGCCCGACGGCCATGTACTGGCCCGCTGGCGCGACGGCAGCGCGGAAGCCACGCAGCGCGCCATCCGCGCGGCGCTGACGATCTAATACAAAGGAGACAAACGTCATGACCGATAGCGATCTCGACCTCGTCTATACGACGCTCTGCAAGACCCTCACGAATGAAGGCGAAGCTCAGGCGCCGCTATATCTGGCCCGCCTCGCGATGCTGTGCCTGACCGAACTCGACAACCCGCGCCGCGCGTTGTCGTTGATCGAAGCGGCACGACTGCCGGCCGCCACTACGGTGACGGCATAAGGCGTAAAAAAACCGCCGCGCCATGCGAGGCGCGGCGGTTTTCGCTTGATGCAACTGTTACTGCTTCGGATACAGACCCAGCGTCCTCGCATGCAGGCGCGCGAGACCGAGCAACGCATCCGTATACGGCGTAGCGACGCCTGTCAGTTGTCCCAGTTCGCGCACTGCTGCCACCAGCGCGTCGAGTTCGACCGCTTTACCCGCCTGCACGTCCTGCAGCATCGAGGTTTTCATCGCGCCGAGTTTCAGCGTGACTTCGTGGCGGTCCTCAGGGTCCTGATCGATTGGAATGCCGAAGCGTGCGCCGATTTCCTTCGCCTCCAGCATGATGCTCGTGACGAAGTTGCGCACCAGCTCGTCGCTGAGAATCCGGTCGGTGGTCGCGCCGGTGAAGGCGCTGATCGGATTCATCGTCATATTGCCCCACAGCTTGTACCAGACGTCGCGCTGAATCTGCGCCGACGCCGACGCATTGAAGCCGGCCGCCGCGAGCGTGGCCGTGAGCGCCGCGACACGCTCGCTCGCCTGCCCCGACGCCTCGCCGATAATCAGCCCATTGCCCTGATGATGCCGGATGACGCCCGGTGCTTCGACGAGGCAACTGGCGTGCACCACGCAGCCCACCGTCTGCGCGCTCGGAATCGCGGCGGCAATCGCGCCGTCCGGATCGATCGACTTCAGGCGTTTGCCGGTGAAGTCCGCGCCGAGTCCGTCGCAGAACCACCAGGGCACGCCGTTCATCGCAGTCACTACGATGGTTTGCGCGCCAAGCAGCGGCGCGATCCGCGCGGCCACCGACGCCATTGCCGGACCCTTGACGGCGACCACGACGAGATCCTGCACGCCGAGGTCAGCGGGATTCTCGCTCGCATTCACTTTCACGGCATGCGTCGCGCCGCCTTCGATCAAACGCAGGCCGTGTTCGCGCAGCGTGTTCAGCGTCTCGCCGCGCGCCACCACGCTCACGTCATGGCCGGCCTGCGCGAGCTTCACGCCCATCCAGCCGCCGATCGCGCCCGCACCGTAGATTGCTGCTTTCATCGTTTCAATCCTTGTAACTGGCGTCGATGCGGTCCACTCGCCGCACCAACGCGTCGAACACATCCTGGCCCGCGCCGTGACGCGGATCGAACTGCAGCGCGTCGCGCGAGCAGCGAATCGCGACATCTTCCGGTACCGGCCGCGCGCGGCCCATCGCAAAGGTCGCCATCTGGATTTCGCAGGCGCGGTTGAGCGTCCACAGGACCGCGAAAGTTTGCGGCAAGGTGTGGCCCCACGCAAGCAGGCCATGGTTGCGCAAGATCACCGCCTGCCTGTTGCCGATATGTTCCAACAGACGCGGACCTTCTTCCGCGTGCACGGTGATGCCCTCGAAGTCGTGATACGCAATGCGGTCGTACAATTGCGCGCTGTAGAAGTTGGTCTGCTGCAGACCGTCTTCCAGACAGGCCACGGCGACGCCCGCCGTGGTGTGCGTGTGCATCACGCAGTGCGCGTCGGGCAAGCCTTCATGAATCGCCGCATGCACGACGAAACCGGCCGGATTCACCGGATAAGGCGAGTGATCGAGCACGCGCCCCTGTGCATCGATCTTCACGAGATTGCTCGCGGTCACTTCGCTGTAGTGCAGCCCGAACGGATTGATCAGGAACTGCCGCTCGCCGCCGCTCACGCTGGCGGGAACGCGCAGCGTGATGTGGTTGTAGATCATCTCGGTCCAGCCGAGCATGTCGAAGATCCGGTAGCACGCTGCAAGCTGCACGCGCGCATGCCATTCGTCCGGATGCATCGCGTGGGCCTTCGGCGCGCTCGGCGCTGGTATATCGAGGGTGGTCATTTGGGTCTCCCTTGTCGACCGTTGTTATCGTTCTGCTGCTTGAAAAGCCGCGCTTACGCGCCCGACACCACGGCCGCAATCGACGAAGCCACATACTCCGCGTTGCGTTCGTTCAGACCGGCCACGCACATGCGCCCGGAGCGCAGCACATACACCGCGTATTCGCTGCGCAGACGCTCCACCTGGCTTTCGCTCAAGCCCGTATAGGTGAACATGCCGCGCTGCGCGACGTAGCGCGCGCGCATCACTTCATCCACCCGGCCCGCGAGTCCGGCGTGAATCGTGCCGCGCATGGCGAGAATCCGCTCGCGCATGGTGGCGAGTTCCGCTTCCCACGAAGCGCGCAACGACGCGTCCGCGAGCACGTTGGCGACGAGCCGCGCGCCGTGCGTCGGCGGATTGCTGTAGTTCGCGCGCACCGTCGACATCAATTGACCGAGTACGCGGCCCGCCTCTTCCGCGCTCTTGCAGACCACGCTCAACGCACCGACGCGCTCGCCGTACAGCGAGAAATTCTTCGAGAACGAATTCGCGGCGATCAACGGAATGCCCGCGTCGGCCAGCAGACGCACGCAGGCGGCGTCTTCTTCAAGACCGGCGCCGAACCCCTGATAAGCCATATCGACGAACGCGATCAGCTTGCGGCGCTGCAAAACCGGCACCAGTTCGGCCCATTGCGCCTGGCTCAGATCCACGCCGGTCGGGTTGTGGCAGCACGCGTGCAGCAGCACGACGCTCTGTTCGGGCAAGCGGCCGATCGTTTCGATCATGTCGGCGAAGCGCAAGCCGCCGGTCTGTTCGTCGTAGTACGGATAAGTGTTGACCGTCAACCCCGCGCCTTCGAACACGACGCGATGGTTTTCCCAGCTCGGGTCGCTGATCCAGATCTGCGAGCCGGGGAAATAACGCTTCAGGAAATCGGCGCCAACCTTGAGCGCGCCCGATCCGCCGATGGTTTGCAGCGTCGCGATGCGCCCCGCCTTGCGCGCCTCGCTGTCCGCGCCGAATACGAGTGCTTGCGCCGTGTCGCGATAAAGCGGGAGGCCCGCCATCGGCAGATACGAGCGCGGGCCGATCGAATCGAGCAGCGCGGTTTCGGCGCGGCGCACGGCGTCCATGACGGGCAGCTTGCCGGCGTCGTCGAAATAGATGCCGATGCTCAGATTGACCTTGTTCGAGCGCGGGTCGAGTTGGAAGTCTTCATTCAGGCTCAGAATCGGGTCGCCTGGATAAGCGGGAATGTGGTCGAACATGGCAATTCCTTGAATGTGGCCGCAGCGCGGCCTCGGTGTGGCGCTCGGTATGGCGCGCGCGTGGCGCGTGTGGCGGACGACAGCCCGCGTGAACCGGCTTGACTCAGACTGGCGAGACGGAAGTCTAAGCGGGTTTGGCTGGGTGCGTCGATGGGGACAAGTCTCCGCGCATGCGGCACGCTACACAATCAATCGATTTTTCACGATTCGTTAGTTTTTCTTTAGAATCGCCCAATGCCACTCACACGCGTCACCATCCGTCAGTTCGAAGCGTTTCTCGCCATCGTCGATCTGCATAGCATCGGCGCGGCGGCGGACCGCCTCGGGCTGACTTCGTCGGCGGTCAGCCAGTTGCTCGCCGACCTTGAAACGGAACTCGGCTTCCGCCTCTTCGACCGGACCACGCGGCGCGTGAATCTGTCGAGCGCGGGGCAGGATTTTCTGGCGTCGGCGGAATCGGTGTTGCGGCACGTGCGTGCCGCCGCGCAATCCGCCGACGATATCCGCAACCGCGCCGCCGGCATCGTGCGGATCGGCGCGCCGCTGGTGCTGGCAGCGACCGCGCTGCCCGCGGCCATCGCCGAATATGCGCGCGACAAGCCGAAGGTGGTCGTGCGCATTTGCGATACCGTGGTCGAGCAACTGGTGGAGCGCGTGGAAAGCGGCGACGTCGATCTCGCGATCGGCCCTGACCGGCCAAGCGGCACGCGCGTGCGTCGCGAGCCGGCGTTCGCGAGTCCGTGGGTGATGTGGTGCGCGCCGACCCATCCGTTGAACGCGCGCCGCCGCGTGCAGTGGCCGCATTTGCGCGACGTGCCAATCGTCGCCACCGGTCGCGACCATGAACGCGCGGTCGGGCAAATGCTGGCCAATCTGCCGGTGGAAGCCCGCATCAGTCCCGTGGACGTGGTGGACAACGTCACCACGGCGTTCGGCCTCGCCTCACAAGGGCTGGCCATCACGCTCGCGCCCGCCTACGTCGCGCCGTTGGCGCGCACCTTTGGGCTGGTGATGAAGCGCATCGTCGATCCCGAAACGATCCGCGAGGTGTGCGTGTATCGCTCGACCGAGCGCGCGCTGTCGCCGCCCGCCGACGGTTTCGCGGATTTCATCATGCCGTGGTTAAAGCGCTGGGATCGCGAGACGCAGGCGGAGGCACGGGGCAAGCGTGCGTGATCGGTGGCTGCGGTGCTCGGTGGTTGCGCTTAGGAGACAAGCGCCAGTGACGGCCGCACCGGCTTAACGTAAAACGTGCGGGCCGGCCGCGCTGCGTTTCAGGATCAAGCCAGTTCGGGCGTCATGCACAACGCGAACAACTGCCTCTGGCTCGAGATGCCGAGCCGCGCATAAGCGCGCTTCTGATAGGTAATCACACTGGCAGGCTTGACGCCCATTTGCACCGCGATTTCAGCGGCGCTCGCGCCTTCGAGCGTGCCGCGCAACACATCGAGTTCGCGCGACGTGAGTGCCGGGCAAGCGCGCCTGACCCGCGCCAGCATCGCGGTGGCCGAACCCTGCTGATGTTGTCCATTCAGCGCGTAGTGGCCCTTCGCCGCGTGTGCGAACAAGTGCGCGAGGCTTTCCACGCGCTCGAGTTCGCCCAGCTGAAACACGCCATAGGCACGATCGCGATACAGATTGATCGACAGCCAGACGCTTTCCATGGGCTGCACGAGCAGCGATAGCCGGTCGGACACGTTCGGCTGCGCATAACATGCTGCGCGATACGCTTCGTTCTCGATCTCTTCGCTCTGCTGCTGGTGCAACATCAGCGCGTCTCGCGCCGGTTTGTCGTGCGGCCGGCCGATGATGGCGCGGTTGCCGTCAAGTGCATAGAAATGCGTGGCGTAGCGATCGGCGACGTCGCGCAGAAAACGGCCGCCGCGATGATCCGCGGCGGAAACCGTGCGCGGCCTCGCGTCGAATTCGTAGGCAAAGATGGTGCACTGCGAGACCGGCAGCGTATCGCCGACAGTCTTTAGAATGCTGGCAGCGAGCGCGTCGGCATCGGCATGCGAAATCGCCATGACCAGTTCGGTCGCGCGCGAAGTGCTGATCTGTTCGCCGCGATGCGGTGGAGAAATGCGCCAGGAACGCATGATGGAAGTCGGTCGCCGTGCTGTAGTTCGGTCCGGCAAGCGTAGCACAGCGCAACAGGAGACTGTTTCCGGTGGTCTGCGAAAACGCCTACCGTTGCCGAGGACGCATGATCGATCCGATGAGGCAGTTTCTCGCGGCGCATCTCGCGCGCTAGTTATGGAGGCCCGTCCAACGCTGCGCGAGACTCTCGCGGTCTACTTCCCCGTAAACGACCCGCGCTGGAACGTCACCATTCTGGGCAACTCGATCGTGAAGACCGTGCCTATGGCTTCGTCGGAATTCACGCTGACGCTGCCGCCGTGCATGCGCGCAATTTCCTGCACGATATGCAGGCCCAGCCCCAGCCCTTCGCGCGAGCGACCACCGCTATTGTTCGGGCCGAACGCCTTGAACAGATGCGGGAATACCTCGGCCGGAATCGTGCCGCGATTGGCGACCTTCAAACGCACCGACTCGACCGCCTCGCCGTCTACCTCGACGCCAATATCGCCGCCCGGCGCGCCATGATGCAGCGCGTTGCTCACCAGATTCGACACGGCTTGCCAGACGAGATCGGTATCCCACGCGCCCGACGTATTGCCGCGGCTCGCGAACACGATCTGCTTGCCGTTCTCACGCGACGCGAATTCGTCGATCACGGAGCGGCACAGCGACGCCAGTTCGATCGAGCGCGGCTGTAGCGGCAGGCGTCCGCCCTGCAAACGCGCGAGATTGAGCAGTTGGTCGACCATGCGCGCCATACGCAGCGAACTGTTCTTTACGCGCGCGGCGACGGTGGCCGACTGTTCGTCGGCTGCCGTGCGCATCAGATACTCCGCCGACGCTAGCACCGCGCCGAGCGGCGTGCGCAGGTCGTGACTGAGCACGGCCATCAGCATTTCGTTGGCTTCGAGCATCTGCCGCGTGGTGACGAGCTGCGCCGCAAGCTGACGCTTCTGCTGTTCGAGTTGCACGAACACATCGACCTTGGATTGCAGAATCCGCGGATCGAACGGTTTGTAGAGAAAGTCGACCGCGCCGGCCTCATAGCCGCGGAACGTGCGCGACGCGTCCTGCGCGGTCGCCGTCAGAAAGATGATCGGCACGTGCGAGGTGCGCGGGCTGCCACGCATCAGCGCGGCCAGTTCGAAGCCGTTCATGCCAGGCATGTTGACATCGAGAATCGCCAGCGCGACTTCGTGCTTGAGCAGCAGGTCGAGCGCCGCCGTGCCCGAGTCGGCCACCAGCACGGCGAGATCCGGCCGCGCCAGCAAGGCTTCGAGCGCCGTAATGTTGTGAACGATGTCGTCGACGATCAGAATGTTCACGGGTGAGTTCGTCATGGCATCGCGTCAGAAAGAGGCCGGCAATGCAGCAAGCCGCCGGGCCATGGTTTCGGGAGTGTAGATAAAATCCGCCGCGCCGCGTTCAATCGCGGCGCGCGGCATTTCCGGGGAAGCAGCGGTGTCGGGCGCCTGTACCCACGCCGTGCCGCCCATTGCGCGCACGCGCTTCAGGCCTTGCGCGCCGTCGTCGTTGGCGCCGGACAGCAGGAGCGCCAGCAGGCGTTCGCCATACACGGCAGCGGCCGATTCGAACAGCACGTCGATCGAGGGACGCGAAAAGCGCACGGCGGCGTCGGTCGACAGCGCAACAGTGCGGTCCACTTCCACCAGCATGTGATAGCCCGGCGGCGCAATATGCACGCGGCCCGCCATGATGCGCTCGCCAGCATCGGGTTCGAGCACCGGCAGCGCGCAACGATGCGCGAATGCATGCACCAGATAGCTCGGCGAATCGGGCGGCAGGTGCGTGACGATCATCACCGCCGGTGCAAAGCCCGCGGGCAGCGCGCTGAGCAGCACATTCAGCACTTCGATGCCGCCCGCCGAACCGCCGATCACGACGAGCTCGTAGCCGCGCGCCGCTTCGGCATCGACATTTGGCTGGACAGTTGAGCGTGACATGATGACCGGCCTAGCGCTTCTGATAAATACGTTCGGTCGGACGGAATTCGTCGAACGCTTCGTAGTGTTTGGAAAACCGCAGACTTTCCTTGCTGCCCAAACCCAGGAATCCACGCCGCACGAGCGCGTTCTCGAACAGACCTAGCGCGCGATCCTGCAAGCCGCGATCGAAATAGATCAGCACGTTGCGGCACGACACCAGATGCGCTTCGAGAAAGACTTCGTCGGTGGACAGGCTGTGGTCGGCGAACACCACGCGCTCTTTCAGCGAGCCCGCGAAGCGCGCGCCGCCATAGGCCGCATGATAGTAGTCGGACAGCGAACGCTTGCCGCCGGCCGCCAGATAGTTTTGCGTGAAGCCTTGAATGCGGTCCAGCGCGTAGATGCCGGACTCGGCGCGCGCGAGCGCGTCCGGGTTGATATCCGTCGCATAGAAGAGCGTGCGTTCGGTGAGGCCTTCTTCGTCGAAGAGGATTTTCAGCGACCAGAGCTCCTCGCCCGTGCTGCACCCCGCCACCCACACCTTGATCGACGGATAAGTGCGCAGACGCGGCAGCACGTGTTCGCGCAGCGCGAGGAAATACGACGGATCGCGAAACATCTCGCTGACCTGCACCGTGAGGTACTGGAACAGCCGCGAGAACTCGTCGCCGTTGCGCATGATGCGGTCCTGCAGCTGCGACAGCGTCTTCAGCCCGAATTCCTCGAGCGCCTGCGTCAGGCGGCGCCGCAGCGACGACATCGCGTAATGACGGAAGTCGTGCTGATACTTGAGGTAAACCGCCTCCAGCAGCAGCTTCAACTCGATGTCGAAGTCGCTGATGCGTTGCGGCGGTTCGAATTCGGACTGGCTCATTGTGTTCTCGTGTTCCTTCTACCGTTGCCGCAGCCAGACGCGGCACAGCGCGACCAGCTTGTCCACGTCGATCGGCTTCGAGACGTAGTCGTCCGCGCCGGCTTCGAGGCAGCGCATGCGGTCGTTCGCCATGGCCTTCGCCGTCAGCGCGATGATCGGCAGATGAGCAAAACGCGGATCGCGGCGAATCTCGCCCATCGCGGTCAACCCGTCCATCTCCGGCATCATGATGTCCATCAGAATCAGATGCACTTCGGGGCCGTTTTCCAGCGCTTCGAGCGCTTCACGGCCGTTGCGCGCAATCTGCAGTTTCGCACCGAGCGGCTCCAGCACGTGCGAGAGCGCGAAGATATTGCGGACGTCGTCTTCGGCCAGCAGGATCGTGCGGCCCTCGAAGGCATTGTCGCGCTGACGCACCGTGCGCAGCATGCGTTGCTGCTCGGGCGCGAGCGACGACTCCACGCTGTGCAGGAACAGGGTCACTTCGTCGAGCAGGCGCTCGGGCGACTTCGCGCCCTTGATGATGATCGACTTCGAATAGCGGCGCAGCCGGTGCTCTTCCTCATCGGACAGCATGCGGCCCGTGTAGACGATCACCGGCAACGCGGCATGCGCGGTGTTCGCCGCGAGCCGTTCGAGCAGGTCGTAGCCGGTGCCGTCGGGCAGCGCGAGATCGGTCACCACGCAGTCGAAGCTGAATTTCCCAAGATACTCCGACGCTTCGGCCAAGGTTGCAACTGCAACGATCTCGGTGTTTTCGCTTTGCAGCAATGCGCGGATGCTCTCGCGCATCGGCGCGTCGTCCTCGATCACCAGCACGCGTTTGAGGCGCTGCTGCAGACGCGCTTCGAGGCGGCGGATCGCGGCTTCCATCGTGCTGCGCGCGGTGGGCTTGAGCGTATAGCCGATGGCGCCGAGGTGCAGCGCCTTGTCGGCGTGATCGGTAGCGGAGACGATGTGGATCGGAATATGACGCGTGAGCGGATCGTTCTTCAGCCACTCCAGCACGGTCAGGCCGGAACGGTCCGGCAGGCCGACATCCAGCAGCACCGCCGCGGGGCGCATGTCGCGCACGAGCGCGAGCCCGCTGGCGGCGCTGCTTGCGTGGACGAAGTCGAAGTCGAGTTCGTGGGTCAGATCGCGCAGGATTTCGGCGAAGGCCGCATCGTCTTCCACGGCGATGATCAGACGGCCGGCGCGGGTACGGTTGTCGCGGTCGTCGGCAATCGGGCTGTGCGTGGTTTCGGATGAGTTGCCGTTGGTTAAGCCGCTAGTCAGGCCGTTGGCCGGCGTGATCACGGTGGGCTGGCTGCCGCGCGAAGGGGGGTGCGCCAGCAGCGGTTCGGGCGCGGCCTGCGCGCCGGCCGGTGCCTGAGCCGAAGCAAACACCGGCGCCGTTGCGTGGTGCGCGTCCTGGCTTGCGTTCAGTGCCGCCTCCGCATCGAGCGGCAACCACAACGTGAACACACTGCCCTTGCCGACTTCGCTGGCGACGGTGATCCGGCCGCCCAGCAAGTGCGAAAACTCCCGCGAAATCGACAGGCCCAACCCGCTGCCGCCGTATTGACGGCTGGTGGAACCGTCGGCCTGCTGGAACGCTTCGAAGATCATCTCCAGCTTGTCGGCCGCGATGCCAATGCCGGAATCGCGCACGTCGAAGCGCAGCATGCCACCTTCGGCCGGCGCGACGGACAGCGCCACCTCACCGCGCTCGGTGAATTTCACCGCGTTCGAAAGCAGGTTGCGCAGAATCTGCGTGACACGCTGACCGTCGGTGATGAAGGTATCCGGCGTGCCCGGCGAGCGGTCGAACGCAAGGCTCAAATGCCTGGCGCCGGCCAATGGCTTGAAGGTTTCCTCGAGCGCCTGCAGGGTCGCGTCGATCGACACCGTTTCGAGTTCGACCGTCACCTGACCGGCTTCGACCTTCGACAGATCGAGAATGTCGTTGATCAGCACCAGCAAGTCGCTGTTCGACGCGTGGATCGTTTCCGCGTAGCGCACCTGCTCTTCCGTCAGATTGCCGGTACGGTTCTGCTGCAGGAGCTTGGCGAGAATCAGCGAACTGTTCAGCGGCGTGCGCAGTTCGTGTGACATGTTGGCGAGGAACTCGGACTTGTAGCGGCTCGACTGTTCGAGGCGCGCCGCGTTGGCCGCGAGGTCGTCCTGCGCGCGCAGCAGATCGGACTTCTGCCGCTCGAGACGTTGCGCGTATTCTTCGAGCTGCACGTTGGTCTGTTCGAGCTCGGATTGCTGCGCTTCCAGACGCGTTTGCGATTCCATCAGCGCGCGGCCGCGCTCTTCGAGTCCTTCGTTGGAGACGCGCAATTCTTCCTGCTGCACCTGCAGTTCTTCGTTCAACTGCTGCGTCTCGGCCAACGCGTCCTGCAAACGCTCGCGGTACAACGCGGCTTCGACGAAGTCGCCCATGCTGCTGGCGATCAGTTCCATGAACTCCTGATCGCGCACGCCCAACTCGCGAATGAAGCCCAGTTCGACGACACCGTTGACCTGGCCGTCGTTTTCAATCGGCATGACGAGCAGGTTCTTCGGCGCGCTCTTGCCGGTCGCGGACACGACCTGCACGTAATCCGCCGGCACGTCGCGCAAGACCAGCGTGCGGCGCGCCAAAGCCGCCTGGCCGATCAGCGTCTCGCCTTCGGCGAAACTGCGCGCGGTGGCCTGCTCGCTTTCGCGGCTAAAACCGTAAGTCGCGATCCGGCGCAGCTTGCCCTGCTGCTTATCACGCACGTAGAGCGCGGCCACGACGGCGTCCAGATATTGGGCGAGAAAGTCGAGTATCGCGCGGCCCACCAGCAGCGAGGTAGTCTGCCCGACCACCTTTTCAGCAAGCAGGCGCTGCCCGGAGCGCAACCACACTTGCTCCTGCAGCATCTCGGTCTGTTCGGCCTGCTGGCGCAACGCGCCGTCATAGGTGGTCGACAGGCTCATCAATTCGCGGCGGCCCATCCATGCGAGCAGGCCGCTCACGCCCAGGCTGAAGAGCAGGAACACGCTCACGAGCGTGGTCGTGACGCGGCGCGTGGCTTCGCTGCGCTCCTGGCGCAGGCGCAACTCGACGTCGAGAAAATCGCCGAATTCACGGCGCGTTTCGTCGAATTCGATCTTGCCGCGCCCGCTCGCCACGGCCGCCTCGAAGTTCTGATTGCGACGGCGCGCGTCGATCATCTCTTCGGCAAAACGGCTCCAGCGTTGCTGGATCGCCTGGATCTGCTTGAGCTTTCCGACTTGCGGCGGGTTGTCGGCGACCATCTCCTGCAACGCCTCGATCTGCGTCTTGAAGCGCGGGCCGCCGGTTTCGTAGGGCGTGAGGAAGCTCTCGTCGCCCGTGATCAGGAAGCCTCGCATCGACGATTCGCGATCGACCGCGAGACGCAGCATTTCATTGGCCTGGCCGATCACGCGCTCGGAATGCTCGGCCCAGTTCATGGTCGAGACGAGATAAGCAATCAGTCCGACGAAGATGGCCATCGTGACCAGGCCGACACCCAGGGGCAAGGCAATGTTGCGGCGAATGATGCTGCGAAAACGATTCTGGTCGACGGCCTGAGATGCGGTCATTTTTTCTATCTTCGGCGGGGCGAATCGAGTCGATTCGGAATATTTTTCGGGTATTTCGCGTGATTCTTTCTCTCGCGAAGCGACGCGCGTAATCATACAGGATGGGTTTGTTTTTGAGACGTGCACATGGCGGTCTAGGCTTGCTGGACGGGCCTGTTGCCGACTCGCGCAACTTTGCGCCGCCTATCGGGTCAACCGTGCGAGGAATGCCGATCCGCTCTTCGATCATCCGATCGCCGTCCACTTTCTTCCGGTAGCCGATGCCTTCTCACGCCTTCACCGATTTCTCCCGCGCGCCCTTGCGTATCGCCCTCGCCGCCGCGTTCATGTGGCATGCCTCGTTGAGCGGCGCGGCGCAGGTTGCCGAGCCGCCCGCGGCACACGGCGGCATCGCGGCTGCCACCGTGCATGTCGAGGCGCCCACGCAAGCTTCGCCGGTCGTGCCCGTACCGCCGTCGGAGCAATATCCAACGCTCTATCGCGACGTGCAGCTCGCGCATCTCTACCCCGACAGCAAAACCTTTGCGGACATGGTGCCGCTTTCTGCGCCCGCGCACATCGCGGCTGCGTATAACGCCGCCGGGCAACGGGCCAATTTCAATCTCGCGGACTTCGTGAAGCACAACTTCACGTTGCCGACGCGCACGGCGAAGGCCTACGTGTCCGATCCGAATCAGGATGTGGTGGGCCATATCGATACGCTCTGGAACGTGCTCCGCCGCGAACCGGATGCGGCCGCGAGCCCGTGGTCCTCGCTGCTGCCGCTGCCGTACGCGTACATCGTGCCGGGCGACCGCTTCGATGAAATCTACTACTGGGACTCGTACTTCATCATGCTCGGCCTCGAACAGAGCGGACAGCATGCGCTGGTCGTCGACGAACTGAAAAACTTCGCAACCCTGATCGATCGCTACGGCCATATTCCGAACGGCAACCGCACCTACTACCTGAGCCGCTCGCAACCGCCGTTCTTCGCGCAAATGGTGCGGCTCGTCGCCGAGCAAGATGGCGACGCGGTCTACGCGCAGTATCTGCCCGAGTTGCAGCGCGAGTACGCCTACTGGATGGACGGCGCAGACGGCCTGCCCACCGGCCACGCCAACCGGCACGTGGTGCGCCTGCCGGACGGCACGTTGCTCAACCGCTATTGGGACGCACGCGCCACGCCACGCGACGAGTCGTATCGCGAAGACGTCCTCACCGCGCAGCAGACGCCGCAACGCGATTCCGCGGACCTGTGGCGCAATCTGCGCGCGGGCGGCGAAACCGGCTGGGATTTCAGCTCGCGCTGGTTTGCGGACGGCAAGACGCTCGCCACGGTGGACGTGACCTCGCTCGTGCCCGTCGATCTGAATTGCCTGCTGGCCGATCTGGAACGTACGTTGGCCAAAGCCTATCGTCTCCGTGGCGACGTCACGCATGCGGAAAATATGGAGCAGCGCGCCACCGCGCGCGCCGAAGCGATCCGCCGCGTGCTGTGGGATCCGCAACTGCAGGCATTCGGCGACTACGACTTCGTGCATCACACGCTCACGCACAGGCTCACAGCCGCGACGGTGTTTCCGCTGTATACGGGGATAGCGACCCGTCAGCAGGCGAAGACTGTCGCCGCGACCTTGCAGCGCGAACTACTGCGCCCGGGCGGGCTCGCCACCACGCAAACGGTGACTGGCCAGCAGTGGGACGCGCCGAATGGCTGGGCGCCGTTGCAGTATCTGGCGGTGATCGGCTTGCGGCGTTACAGCGAAATGGCGCTCGCGCAAACCATCGCGACTCGCTGGATCAGGACCAATGTGTCGTACTACCAGCACACGGGTAAGCTCGTCGAGAAATACGATATCGACGCAGCCGCGCCAGGCGTCTCGGCCGGTGGTGGCGAGTATCCGCTGCAGGATGGCTTCGGCTGGACCAACGGCGTGCTGCGCGCGTTGCTCGTGCTGTATCCGCAAACAGTGCAGGCGTCGCGCCCTAGCGATATTGCCGAAGGTCCGGCGGGCGTGTCGGCGGCTGCCGCTTCGGCCGCAGCCGCGCCGAAGAATACGCATCGGCTGCATGGCACGCGGGTGAATCCTTAACGCTCTTTACGCTGCAACTTAAAAAAGACCCGGCCGGTGCGAACCAGCCAGGTCTTTTAGCGACTCACCGCACGCTCAAGCCGGCACGGTCTCGGCCTGCTTCGCCCGCGACCACACGCGATGCTGCTCGGCCGCCTTGATGAAGGCCTTCAGTACGTCGGCGGCCTGTTTGTCGTCGCCGGTGGCAACACCGTCGGCGTTGTCGGGCAAGTGCGCGGCAGTGAGCACGTCACGTCCCGCGCCGATCGCCGCGATCGCCTTCAGATGCTTGAACGCCTCGAGCACGAAATGCCGCGCGTCGCCGGACTGCGCCAGCGTCTTCGCGCCCTTGTCGCCGCCCACCACGATCACCGCGTCGAACATGATCGACGGCAAGCCGGCAATCGTGGCGTCCGGCGCCATGCCGTCGATCGCGGCAAGCGTCGGCGCAATCAGCATGGGCACCGCGCCCTCGCCTTGCAGCGCCTGCTGAAGCGTCTTGATGGCGGCGCCATCGGAACCCGGCGCGGCGAGCAACGCAATCTTGCAGGTTTTGATGCCTGGCTGCACGCGGTTGAGCAAGCTCAGCGCGGGCGATTCCTTGGGGCCGGTCAGCTTCGCCGTGCCTTTCTTCGGCGCGGGCAATCCGAGCCCTTCGGCCACCTGCGCCGCAAGTCCCGCGTCGAAGTTGGCGAGAATCTCGTTCACCACGCGCGCGCGAATCTCGGGCTTCGTCACCTTGCCGAGTTCGAACTGGTACGCCGCGGCGATGTGGTCTTTCTCAGGCTGCGACATGCTGTTGTAGAACAGCGCGGCCTGCGAGAAATGATCGGCGAACGATTCGCTGCGCACACGTATCTTGGTGCCTTCCACACGCTCCTGATAACTTTCGAAGCCGCCGTCGGACGGCGCCGGATCGGTTTCCTTCGGCCAGCCGCCGCTCAGCGAATTCGGCTCATACGAGGCCTGGCCGACATTGATCGTCTGGCGGTGCATCGCGTCGCGCTGGTTGTTATTGAACGGGCAGACCGGCCGGTTGATCGGAATTTCGTGGAAGTTGGGGCCGCCCAGCCGGCTGATCTGCGTGTCCGTGTACGAGAACAAACGGCCTTGCAACAGCGGATCGTTCGAGAAATCGATGCCCGGGACGATATGCCCCGGATGGAACGCGACCTGTTCGGTCTCGGCGAAGAAGTTGTCCGGGTTGCGATTGAGCGTCATCTTGCCGATGATCTTGACCGGCACGAGTTCTTCCGGAATCAGCTTGGTCGGATCGAGCAGGTCGAAATCGAATTTGTGCTCGTCGGCTTCTTCAATGATCTGCACGCCGAGTTCGAACTCGGGGAAGTTGCCCGATTCGATCGACTCCCACAGATCGCGCCGATGAAAGTCCGGATCCTTGCCGGCCAGTTTCTGCGCTTCGTCCCACAGCAGCGAGTACGAGCCCAGCACCGGGCGCCAGTGGAATTTGACGAAGCGTCCCTTGCCTTGCGCATTCACGAAACGGAACGTGTGAATGCCGAAGCCTTCCATGGTGCGCAGGCTGCGCGGAATCGCGCGGTCCGACATGGTCCAGAGCACCATATGCGCGGACTCGGGCACCAGCGAGACGAAGTCCCAGAACGTGTCGTGCGCGGAGCCGCCGGTCGGCATCTCGTTCGGCGCTTCCGGTTTGACCGCGTGGACGAAGTCGGGAAACTTGATGGCGTCCTGAATGAAGAACACCGGCATGTTGTTGCCGACCAGATCGTAATTGCCTTCCTGCGTGTAGAACTTCACGGCGAAGCCGCGCACGTCGCGCACTGTGTCGGCGGAACCGCGCGGACCCTGCACCGTGGAAAAGCGCACATAGACCGGCGTCTGGACAGCGGGGTCCTGCAGGAACGCGGCCTTGGTGTATTCCTTCATCGACTCGTACACCTGAAACACGCCGTGCGCCGCCGAACCGCGCGCATGCACGATGCGCTCGGGAATGCGTTCGTGGTCGAAGTGCGTGATCTTCTCACGCATGATGAAATCTTCGAGCAGCGAGGGGCCGCGTGGACCGGCGCGCAGGCTGTTCTGATTGTCGGAGATCTTGACGCCCTGATTGGTTCTCAGCGCCTCGCCTTCCGGACTGACGCGAAACTGTTCGAGATCCTTCGATTTCGGATCGGCTTGCGAGTCAGTCGCCTGCGCGTTCTTCGCTGCGGGCTTTTGCGTAGTCGTTTTACCTGCCATGAGAATCTGCTCCTTGCGTTCGGGGACGTGCCGGTGGGGAAATCCAGTCTGACGCATCGGAACAAGGCAGCAATCGATATACCCGCGTCGGTTCGTCGCCAATCACGCTTGCTGGCACACGAGCGATGCTGGACGCGCAATGCGGCTGGCGCGCCACAAATTGCGCGCCGCCGTCCATCCATGGAAGCGCAAAAGAGCGATCAGAAGCGGTAATTGATCGAAATATCGGCTACGCCGTTGGCTTTGCGGTGCGTGACCGGACTATTGCCCGCACTGCCCACCAGTTGTTCGAAGGCGCCGTCCGCGGTGGCGAACCAGTGCTTGTCGAACAGCCATATGGCGCTGACGCCGAAGCCCACCGATTTGAAGCCCGCGCTCGCGTGGTACTGCGAGTATTTCGAATTCGCCGCCTGAGTCTGATTCACGCCGAACCAGCTATTCATGTAAGTGGAGTCCGCCAGCGTCACGTTCGGACCGGCGAACCAGAAGAACTTCTCGGTGCTGCCCGGCATTGGCATATAGGCGCCGAGATCGCCGATCCAGCCGTTCGAGCCGCCGAAATAGCGCCTGACGTCCGCACGCAGCACGAGCGGGAAATCCTTCGAGACCACATACTCGCCGGACAGCTTGACACCCGGCGCGAGGTTGATATTGCCGAGGCCGTCCAACTCTTGCGGGTCGTCGTGACCGCGGCGTCCGAGATCGTAGACGGCGGCAAGACTTGCGCGCCAGTTCTCGCCTTGCGCGAAGTTGACTCCAAACCCCTCGCCGCTCGATAAGAAGAACAGATCCTTGTAACGCACGTCGATGCTGGGTCCCGCCACCAGGTGATACCGGTCGGAACCCTCATAGCGCGGCTGGAACGACGTCGCCGCGCCAACCCGCACCTGCCAGTCCGGAATATTGGGTTGCCACATCTTCTGTAGTGGAATGCCGACCGAGTATTGCCATTCGCCCAGTGGCGAGGGCGTCTGCGCCGAGGCCGAATCCGGTATGACAGCGACGCCGCCGATGGCCACCGCCACCAGGGAAGTTGCCGCGATGCCTGTTTGTTTATTGCGGGACTTGCCGCCCCGCTTTCTACGGCTGTTAAACACCAGAAGCCTCCGATCTCGCATATCGCGAAGGGGTTATGTTCTCTCCCCGGGATCCGCAAGGGATAAAAAAGCACCCGGGCAACCGCCGCATTACTACTTGCGGTATGTAATTTTTTCAGCGAATGACACGCATCGCTCGGCGAATCACACGACCCGCATTTGGTCAGAATGCCCGTAAATAGAGGCATTTGTCTGAACAGAACGGTACGAAAGATTTGCCGACGGACGCACTAGTGCAAAATGCGGGCCTAGTCGCTGGAGAACGAGCTCGGATCGGCTGAAGACAAAGACGTGAATACGCGGACGCGGATGCGGATGCAATGAGCAAGACACGGCCGGCACCGTACGAAGCGGCGCCGGGCACACTCGTGGCCTACTGCGATGCTTCGACCAGCACCGGCTTGTCGCGATACAGATTCGGGAACAGACGCTTCAGGTTGGCGACCTTCGGCATGTCGTTGATCGCGATATACGCCGAGTTGGGATGCAGCGTCAGATAGTTCTGGTGATACGACTCAGCCGGATAAAAGCCCTTGAACGGCTCGGTCTTCGTGACGATCGGCGCGGGGAAGGCGCGCGCCTTGTCGAGTTGCGCGATATAGCTTTGCGCGACGCGCCGCTGCGTATCGTTTAGCGGAAACACCGCCGAGCGGTATTGCGTGCCGCTGTCCGGTCCCTGGCGGTTCAACTGCGTCGGGTCCTGAATCACGGAGAAATACACCTGCAGCAACTGGCCGTAAGTGACCTTGGTAGGATCGAACGTGACCTGCACCGACTCCGCGTGCCCCGTCTCGCCGCCGCTGACCGTTTCGTACTGCGCGGTATCGCGCTGGCCGCCCGAGTACCCCGAGACGGCCTTTGTGACACCACGCACGTGCTGGAACACCCCCTGTACGCCCCAGAAGCAGCCACCGGCGAAGACCGCGGTCTCTTCGTGCGCGGTCGTGGCGGACACCGGTTCGTCGAGCGCCGGTGGCGCGATCACGACGGCGGCCTCCGATGAAAACGCCATGCGCTGCGCCAGCAGCAGCGCGAGCGCGCCGAATCCGACCGACAGTGAAATCGCCGCCAGGCGCGAGCGCGCTGGCCTGCCGTCGATGCGTTTTTCGAACTTCGTCATGATGGTCACCCTGCTTTGCTGAACTCACGCGCCCGCTGTGGGCGTAAATGTCATCGCCAGACCGTTCATGCAGTAGCGCAGGCCGGTCGGCTTGGGGCCGTCGTCGAACACGTGGCCGAGATGGCCGCCGCAGCGCCGGCATAGCACTTCGTCGCGCGTCATGCCGAACGACTTGTCGGTATGCGTAATGACCGCGTGATCGAGCGGTTGCCAGAAACTCGGCCAGCCCGTGCCGCTGTCGAACTTGGTCTTCGACGAGAACAGCGGCAGTTTGCACCCCGCGCACGCAAACGTGCCGGCGCGGTGCTCGTCGTTCAACGGACTGGTGAACGGGCGCTCCGTGCCCGCCTCGCGCAGCACGCGGTATTGCGCGTCGGTCAACAATTTGCGCCACTCGGCGTCGCTGTGCGTGACCTCGTAGGCAGCGGCCGCGCTGCCGCCTGGCGCTTGTGCCGGCTGCGCCGCGCGCGCCGTGCGCCACACCGAGGCGCCGCCAGCCAGCGACAGCGCACCGATTAACCTGAAGAATATCCGTCTGTTGCAAGCCATGATGATCGCTCCGGAAAGTCCGTACCGTTCACCCGTTCCCGGCGCCGACCGCGCCGCCCGCGAGTGGTCCCAATGCTTGGTCGCACGAGAGCGGGATAAATGACAGCATGCGCGTCTTTTCGTGTCACGGTGACTGCCGCAATGGCAATTACAGCGGAAATTTCGTGGTCGAGAGGATTTCCTTGAGCACCATGAACGAGCGGATTTGCCGAACGCCCGGCAGATAGAGCAACTGCTCCGCGTGCAGACGGTTGAAACTGTCGCTGTCGCGTGTGCGGATCGTCATGAAGTAGTCGAATTCGCCGGTCACGACGTGGCATTCCATGCAGCCGGCCACCTTCTGCGCCGCTTTTTCGAACTCGGCGAACGACTCCGGCGTGGAGCGGTCCAGCACCACGCCGATGATCACCAGCATCCCCGCCCCCGCCGCCTTCGGGTCGATCAATGCGACGACGCCGCGGATCAGTCCGGACTCCTTGAGCCGCTCCACCCGCCGCAAACACGCCGGCGCGCTCAGCTTGACCTTCGCCGCGAGCGCGACGTTCGAAATCGACGCGTCGGTTTGCAACTGACGCAAGATCGCGCGGTCGATGCGGTCGAGCGCCTGCAGCGGGTCGGCCGGGACCGTGGCGGTTGCCACGGCTGTCGGGGTGCTGCGAATTTTTGTTGCGTTCATGGGTTCCTATACATTCAATTTCTTAATCGGTTCACGGTTTTGGTGTTTTAAAAGTATGCCTACGCCAATTTTTTCGCAAGCTCATTTCCAGCTGTTTTCCCTACCATTTGATCAACGCGACGGGATGCCGTTCGCGCCCCACTTACCCCGACCACGGAGCTGCCATGAACCTGCAACGATTCCCTCGTTACCCGCTGACCTTTGGGCCGACGCCGATCCAGCCGCTCAAGCACCTGAGCGAGCACCTCGGCGGCAAAGTGCATCTGTATGCGAAACGCGAAGACTGCAACAGCGGCTTTGCGTTCGGCGGCAACAAGACGCGCAAGCTCGAATACCTGATCCCCGAAGCGCTCGCGCAGGGCTGCGACACGCTGGTGTCGATCGGCGGAATCCAGTCCAACCAGACGCGCCAGGTGGCGGCCGTGGCGGCGCATCTGGGCATGAAGTGCGTGCTGGTGCAGGAGAACTGGGTGAACTACTCGGATGCGGTCTACGACCGGGTCGGCAACATCCAGATGTCGCGCATCCTCGGCGCCGACGTGCGCCTTGTGGCCGATGGTTTCGACATCGGCTTTCGCAAGAGTTGGGAAGATGCGCTGGAAAGCGTGCGGACCGCCGGCGGCAAGCCGTATGCAATTCCGGCCGGGTGCTCCGACCATCTGCTCGGCGGACTCGGTTTCGTCGGTTTCGCGGAGGAGGTTCGCCAGCAGGAAGCGGAATTGGGCTTCAAGTTCGACTATATCGTCGTGTGTTCCGTGACCGGCAGCACGCAGGCCGGCATGGTAGTGGGTTTCGCCGACGACGGCCGCGCCGAGCGTGTGATCGGCATCGACGCGTCGGCCAAGCCCGAGCAGACGCGCGAGCAGATCACCCGCATCGCGAAGCGAACCGCGGAACAGGTCGGCCTGGGACGCGATATCACCAGCAAGGACGTGGTGCTCGACGAGCGCTTCGGCGGCCCGGAATACGGTTTGCCCAATGACGGCACGCTGGAAGCGATCCGGTTGTGCGCGCGCCTGGAAGGCGTGTTGACCGATCCCGTCTACGAGGGCAAATCCATGCACGGCATGATCGAGATGGTGCGCAACCGCGAATTCCCCGAAGGTTCGCGCGTGCTGTACGCGCACCTCGGCGGCGTGCCCGCGCTGAACGGCTACAGCTTCATTTTCCGCAACGGCTAAACCAGCCGCTTGCTCAAATGCTCCCTCAGGAATTCCACGAATGCCCGGATCGTGAGGGAGCTTTGCCTGTGCTGCGGATACACCGCGTAGACGCTCGTCGCGCTGGGCAGGAATGCTTCGAGCACTGGCACGAGCTGGCCACTTTTAAGCGCATCGGCGACGATAAAGTCAGGAAGCCGAACAATCCCCAGGCCGGCGACGGCCGCATCGCGCACCAGCTCGCCATTATTGGCGCGCAACGGTCCGTGGACCTCGACGCCTTTCGTCACGCCATCGATAACAAACTCCCAGCTCACCGCGCCGCCGTGCCCGTATAACAGACACGAATGGCGCTCCAGATCGCCGGGCACCTTGGGCGCGCCACGGCGCCGCACATAACCGGGACTGCAGCAGGCCACCATCCGGATATCCACGAGCTTCTGTCCGATCAGCGTGGAATCCGGCAAGCTGCCGATCCGGATCGCCATGTCGAAGCCTTCGCCGACCACATCCACCGTGCGGTCGCTCAATTCCATCTCGAAGCGCACGTCGCCGTGCTCGCGCAGAAACATCGCCACGAGCGGCGACAGATGCGCCATGCCGAACGACATCGGCGCGCTCACGCGCAGCAGCCCGCGCGGCCCGGCGCGCCGCAGCGACATGGCCTGCTCGGCGTCTTCCACTTCGCCGAGGATGCGTTTGGCGCGCTCGTAAAACTCCTGCCCGAGGTCGGTCACCGCGAGCTTGCGCGTATTGCGGATCAGCAACGGCACGCCGAGCGTTTCCTCCAGCGCCATCACCCGGCGGCTGACGAACTGCTTCGACAGCGACAGGCGGTTGGCGGCGGCCGTGAAGTTGTGCGCGTCGACCGTGGCGACGAAGATCCGCATGTCATCGAGTTGCATTGTATTGTCCACTCCACAGTGACAGTGTTTCCGTTTTCAGGTCGATTATACCGATGTGGATTGACCTACACTCTCATTCATGGATCGCGGACAAACATCTGGCCGGATCGCACAACCCAAGGAGAAAAAAGATGCTTGAAATCAGACACGCCAATCAACGCGGCCGCGCGGAGCACGGCTGGCTCAGCTCGCGTCATACGTTTTCCTTCGCTAACTATCACGATCCGAAGCAGAACGGCTTCTCCGACCTGCTTGTGATCAACGACGACCGCGTTGCGCCGGCGCAGGGCTTCGGCAAGCACCCGCACCGCGACATGGAAATCTTTTCGTACGTGCTGGAAGGCGCGCTGGAGCATAAGGACACGATGGGCACCGGCTCGGTGATCGTGCCTGGCGACATCCAGTTGATGAGCGCGGGAACCGGCGTCGCGCACAGCGAATACAACCATTCGAAGAGCGACCCGGTGCACTTTCTGCAAATCTGGATCGCGCCGGGACAGAAGGGTACGACGCCGCGTTATCAGCAGCGTCACTTCGGCGCGGATCAGAAGCGCGGTGTTTTGCGCCTCGTGATCTCGCCGGACGGTGCGGACGATTCGTTGACGGTGCAGCAGGACACGCGGGTCTATGCGGGTCTGTTCGACGGCGATGAAACGGCGCGTCTCGAACTGGCGACCGACCGCTATGCGTATGTCCACGTGGCGCGCGGCAGTGTGACTGTGAACGGCGTCGAGTTCAAAGAAGGCGATGGTGCGCGTGTGCGCGGCGAAGAAGCGCTAACCTTCACGCAAGGCCACGATGCGGAAGTCCTCGTTTTCGACTTGCGCAACATCGAGATGTCGGAGTTGTGGGCTTGAACGGCCGAATGAACTAAGTACGGGCTCGCCGGAAACAGTCCGGCGAGCCACCCTCTTCTTTCCCTGTCGAGAAAAAATCGTGCGCTATACGCTGTTTGAAAATCAGAAAGACGCGGTCATCCTCGTCGCCCGTGTTCTGTTGATGGTGCTGTTCGTCATGTTCGGTTGGTCGAAGCTCACCGGTTTCTCCGGCACCGTGGCTTATATGACGTCGAGCGGCGCGCCGGTGCCCGAGTTGTCGGCGGTGATCGCGGTGGTGATGGAGTTTGTCGTGGGCATCGCGCTGCTGGTCGGTTTCTTTACGCGGCCGCTTGCGTTGCTCCTCGCCGTTTATACGCTCGGCACCGCGTTTATTGGCCATCATTACTGGAACATGACCGGTGCGGTGCAGTACGACAATATGATTCACTTCTACAAGAACATCAGCATCATCGGTGGACTGTTGCTGTTGTGTGTGACGGGCGCCGGGAAGTATTCGATTGATCGGCGTTGATGTTGCTGCATTGCGCGGTGCCAGGCGGTTCGGTACGCCGCGAAGAAAGCCGCCCGGTTTGCTGCCGGGCGGCTTTTTTTGGGCGTCGAACCGTTCGCACTAGCCCGCGAATTGCGCGAGGACGCGCGCGCGAATGGCAGGTCGGATATTCGACTGCGCCATGTCGCCACGATAGTGCGCGACGACGCGCGGATTCATCACGCGAAACCACAGCGGCGGCACGTACGCGAGCATGATCATCGTGGCATAGCCCGACGGCAGTTGCGGCGCGCCGTCAAAGTGACGCAGCGCCTGATACGAACGCGTCGGATTCGCGTGATGATCGGCATGACGCTGCAACTGATACAGAAAGAGATTGGTCACGATGCGATTGCTGTTCCACGAGTGCTGCGGCTGGCAACGCTCGTAACGGCCGCTCGCGAGTTGTTTGCGGCCGAGACCGTAGTGCTCCAGATAGTTGACCACCTCCAGCAGCGACGCACCGTACACTGCCTGGATCAGCAGGAACGGAACCACGATCTTGCCGTATAGCGCGATCATGGCGCCCCACAACGCCACGGTCATGGCCCACGCATGCAGAACCTCGTTGCGCCACGTCCACGGCGACTTCCCGAGGCGCGTCAGGCGCTGCTTTTCAAGCCGCCATGCGGACGCGATGCTGCCGAACACCGTGCGCGGCAAAAAGGCCCAGAACGATTCGCCGTAGCGCGCGCTGGCCGGATCGGGCGGCGTCGCGACCCGCACGTGATGCCCGCGATTGTGTTCGACGAAGAAGTGGCCGTAAGCGACCGGCGCCAGCGTGATCTTGGCGAGCCATCGCTCGAAGCGGTCCGTCTTGTGGCCGAGTTCGTGCGCCGTGTTGATCGACACGCCGGTCGCCGCGCCGAGCGAGAGCGCGAAGCCCACGTAGTCGTTCCACGTCATTGCATGTGTGCCCACGATCCATACCGCGCCAAAGAACGACACATATTCGATGAACGTGGCGAGATACACGACGCGGCGGTAATAGCGCTCTTTTTCGAGCGTGGCGACGAGGTGCTCGGGCGGATTGCCGGGGTCGTCACCGATCAGGTGGTCGAGGACCGGAATGATGCCGAACACGAAGATCGGGCCGAACCACCAGAAAATGTGCCAGCCGGTTTGCAGGGCAAGATTTGCTGCGTGCAGCGGCAGGGTGATTGTTAGCGCGCCGAGCAGCCATAGATAGCGCTTGCCGTCGACCCAGCGCGCGGGGGCCGCTTGCGATGTTGCCATTGTCTCTCTCCTTATTTGTGTGGCCCGCGCGGTGCTTGCGCACGGCCGTACTGCGTACGCATGGGCCGGCGGACTTTTCTTTTCCGACTCCCGGATTTATATGGCTTGATTGGCGCGATAGCCAAGGAATCTGGCCAGGTGGAAGTCTCCAAACGGACGGAGCACGGGCGCGACAGGCGGGGTGTGGGTCGAGCGGGTGAATGAAACGGCTGTTTTGCGGCGGCGCGAAGGCCAAATAAAAACGGCGGCCCAAAGGCCGCCGTCTACTTCCTGCCGTCTACTTCCACTACTCACACAACTGCATCAAACCGCTACTGCCACCTCAGCTTCACCAACCACTTCCACTTCTTCGCTATTGCGGATCAGGTGATCGAACGCGGAAAGCGATGCCTTCGCGCCTTCGCCCACGGCGATCACGATCTGCTTGAACGGCACCGTGGTCACGTCACCGGCGGCGAACACGCCCGGCACCGATGTCGCGCCGCGAGCGTCTACGACGATCTCGCCGTGCTTCGACAACTCGACCGTGCCCTTGAGCCATTCCGTGTTCGGAACAAGACCGATCTGCACGAACACGCCTTCCAGTTCGATCTGCTTCACTTCGCCCGAACGCAGATCCTTGTAGACCAGACCGTTGACCTTCTTGCCGTCGCCGGTGATTTCCGTGGTTTGGGCCTGCGTGATGACGGTCACATTAGCGAGGCTGCGCAGCTTGCGTTGCAGCACTTCGTCGGCACGCAGCGTGGCGCCGAACTCGAACAGCGTCACTTCACGCACGATACCCGCCAGATCGATCGCCGCTTCGACACCGGAATTGCCGCCACCGATCACCGCGACGCGCTTGCCCTTGAACAACGGACCGTCGCAGTGCGGGCAGTACGCGACGCCATGATTACGGTACTCGCGCTCGCCCGGCACGTTGATTTCGCGCCAACGTGCGCCCGTCGCCAGAATGATCGTTTTGGCCTTGAGCACCGCGCCGTTCGCCAGACGCACTTCGTTGATGCGGCCCGGGATCAGCGCCTCAGCACGCTGCACGTCCATGATGTCGACTTCATAAGTCTTCACGTGCTGCTCGAGCGCCGTGGCGAACTTCGGTCCTTCGGTTTCCGTCACGGAGACGAAGTTTTCGATGGCCAGCGTGTCCAGCACCTGACCGCCGAAGCGCTCCGCTACCACGCCCGTCGCGATACCCTTGCGCGCCGAGTAGATCGCCGCAGCCGCGCCCGCAGGGCCGCCGCCGACGATCAGCGTATCGAACACCGGCTTCTTTTCCAGCTCTTTCGCGGCGCGCGCACCGGCGTTGGTGTCGAGTTTCGCGAGAATTTCCTTTACGCCGCTGCGACCTTGGCCGAACACTTCGCCGTTCATGAACATGGTCGGTACCGCCATGATCTGGCGCGCTTCGACTTCGTTCTGGAATAGCGCGCCGTCGATCGCGACGTGGCGGATGCGCGGGTTGATCAGCGCCATCACGTTCAGTGCCTGGACGACTTCCGGGCAGTTCTGACATGACAGCGAAAAATACGTTTCGAATTGATAGTCACCGTCGAGATTGCGGATCTGTTCGATCACGGCATCTTCGAGCTTGACCGGATGACCGCCCACCTGCAACAACGCAAGCACGAGCGACGTGAATTCATGACCCATCGGAATACCGGCGAAACGGATGCCCGTGTCCTTGCCCGGCTCGCCAATCGAAAACGACGGCTTACGCTCGGCGTCGCCACGACGCTCGATCACGTTGACGCGCTCCGACAACGTCGCGATATCGTTCAGCAATGCCAGCAGCTCTTGCGATTTTGCGCTGTCGTCGAGCGACGCGACGATCTCGATAGGCCTGCTAACCTTTTCGAGGTACGTCTTCAACTGAGTCTTGAGATTGGCATCAAGCATGGCTATTCGATTCCGTGACGATGGGTGTTGGGTTCCCGGCGCCGCACGCATCCGGATAGGACGGGTGCGGCCCGGGCACGTGCGAATCACTGTAAAAAGCGATCCACACGGTGATGCGCCGCGAGAGCGCCGACTGCGAAAGGTCGTGAGACCTTAGATCTTGCCGATCAGGTCCAGCGACGGGGTCAGCGTTTCTGCGCCCGGCGTCCACTTGGCGGGGCACACTTCACCCGGGTGAGCGGCGATGTATTGCGCAGCTTGCACCTTGCGCAGCAGTTCGCCGGCGTCACGGCCAATGCCGTTGTCGTGAATTTCGGCCAGCTTGATTTCGCCTTCCGGGTTGATCACGAACGTGCCGCGCAGTGCCAGGCCTTCTTCTTCGATCAGCACGTCGAAGTTGCGCGAGATTGCCAGCGTCGGGTCGGCGATCATCGGGTACTTGATCTTCTGGATCGTATCGGACGTGTCGTGCCATGCCTTGTGCGTGAAGTGCGTATCGGTCGACACGCTGTAGATTTCGACGCCGAGCTTCTGGAATTCGTCGTAACGATCGGCCAGGTCGCCCAGTTCGGTCGGGCACACGAAAGTGAAGTCAGCCGGGTAGAAAACGAACACCGACCACTTGCCCTTCAGGCTTTCTTCCGTGACGGTCTGAAAATCGCCATTGTGATAAGCCTGCGCCTTGAACGGTTTGACTTGACTGTTGATGATCGGCATTTTGCTGAGTCCTCTTTCGGAGTGGTTGGAAAGTGGAGTCAGTATCTCAGACGACGCTTAATAGGTAAAGCGGAGTGTTTTAATGACGGCGATAGTCTGACACTATTTATCGCACTGCGGAAGACTATCGCGCCGTGGCTCAGGCTTTCAGAAGACGCCAGAGGGTAGTACGGCCGATGCCCAGCGCCCGGCTCGCCGCGGCGCGGTTGCCACCGGCCTGTTCGAGGGCGTGAAGGACGTTCTCGCGGGTCGGGCTGATGCGGCTCGGGGCGGGCTCAGCGGCGGTATTCACGCCGTTTGCGACGTTTGCGCCGTTTTTTGTCCCGCTCATGCCGTGTGCGCTCGACTTCACGGCCCCCGCCTTCATGCGCCCGAATTCTGGAAACATCGCCTGCCAATCCTGACCGGCATCGCCTGCTGCATCGCCGCAATAGATCGCGGCGCGCGTCAGCAGATTTTCCAGCTCCCGTACATTGCCGGGCCACGCGTAGTGCTCGAACAGCGGCGCGAGAAACGCCAGCACCCGCTCGAACGCGCCTTCCGACAAGCCATATTGGAGCGCACTGCGGCTCAACAGGTAACGCGCCAGTTGCGGCACATCGTCGCGCCGTTCGCGCAGCGGCGGCAATTTTAACTGAAGCAGGTTCAGACGAAAATACAGATCCGCGCGAAACGCGCCCTGCTCGACCAGCGCGTGCAGATCGCGGTGCGTGGCGGCGATCACCCGCACGTCGACCGGCGTGGCGCGTCCGGAGCCGAGCTTCATTACCTCGCGCTCCTGCAGGACGCGCAGCAGACGGCTTTGCAGCGCCGCCGGCATCTCGCCGATTTCATCGAGGAAAATCGTCCCCGTGTGGGCGATTTCGAACAGCCCCGGCTTGCCGCCGCGCCGCGCGCCAGTGAACGCGCCTTCCTCGTGACCAAACAGTTCGCTTTCGATCAGCCCCTCGGGCAACGCCGCGCAATTGAACGCGACGAACGGATTGCCGCGCCGCCGGCTCGCATTGTGGATGCCTTGCGCGACCAGTTCCTTGCCGGTCCCGCTTTCGCCGCTCAGGAGCACCGTGGCGTCGTGCGCGGCGCCCGCGCGCGCCAGCCGCCGCACGCGCTCGAGCGCCGCCGAGTTGCCGATCAGATCGTCCAGTTGATGCCGCGCGACCAGATGTTTCGGCCGCTGGCTGGTGCGCAGCGAGCGGTCGATGCGCTGCGCGACCAGCGCGTCCTGCAACGTGATCACCGAGCCGGAGCGCACGCCCTGCTCCACGATCGGCACGCAATTGACGATCAGCGCGCGCCCTGCGATCTGCTCGATACGCTCCTCGATCGGCAGGTTGTCCTCGAGCGTCTCACGCAGTAACGGCCCGACGGCGCGCTCCACTTGCGCCGGCACGTCCTGCTCGCGATCCAGACCGAGCAGGTCGAGCATGGCGGGATTGACGGCTTCGACCTGGCCGGCGTCGTCGAAAGCGGCGACGCCGTCGCGCAGGTGCGCCACGATCGTGTTCAGGCGCACGCGCTTCGATTCCTTCTGGCGGCTCACGCGCGCCAGTTCGACCGAGCGCTCGAACGCTTCTTCGACCGCGCCGAGCGAGTACAGGAAAACGCTCGCGAGGCCCGCCTGCTGGGCGAAGTCGCACGCCATGCCGGGGCCGATGATGACGCTGCAGCCTTCGGTGGCCAGGCTGTCGACCGCGAGCCGCACTTCGTCGACCGAACGGTAGGCGCGCTGTTTCAGGCTCACTTTCAGCCACGAGCTCAGGTCGGCCAGTTCATGCGAGATCGTTTCGTGCAGCACGAGGCCGATTTGCGCGTTAGGCCACGTGGTCGTGGCGCGGGTGATTGCGCTGAGCACGTCGAAGCCGTTCACCTTGACCATCACGACGGGCACGTTCAGGTTGTCGCGCAGGTAGGCGCCGTTCGAACCGGCGGCCAGCACGACGTCGACCGCGCCCGCGTCCACGTAAGCCTGCAAGGCGGTGACTGCGGCGCCGTAACCTTCCCGGACGGAGAAGATTTTCGCGCGCCTGGCGTAGCGCGGTGCGACGGTCTCGCAAAGCGACTGCAACCGGCTGATACTCACCAATGCAATGCCTGGGCGGCCCGGATCGGGATTCGCAAGGGACGACGTGAAGGTGGACACCGCGGCGCTCCCGTTTACGTTGAAACGTTCCACGAAACGTTTCATGGAACAGCATTCTCATTGTGCCATGGAACGCCGCGTCACCACTTCTTCGCTAACTTGCTGATTGTTTGGGACAAACCGGCGAGCCCGCAAAATGGCACGCTTCCTGCGGATTCCCGCTCGCGCCATTTATCCGACTTTCCTGAAAGGAGACACACCGTCATGACCACATCCGCCACCCGCCGCGCAGCCTTCCGCGCCAAAGTCAACGAACGCCAGGGCCTACTCGTGCCCGGTGCCTTCAATGCGATGAGCGCCCGCGTGATCGAGGACGCCGGCTTCGAGGCGATCTACATCACGGGCGCGGGCGTCACTAATATGTCGCTCGGTCTGCCCGACCTCGGCTTCATCGGCCTTGCCGAAGTCGCCGAACATACGGCGCGGATTCGCGACGCGGTCGCGCTGCCGCTGATCGTCGACGCCGACACCGGCTTCGGCAACGCGCTGAACGTGCGCCAGACGGTGCGCGTGCTGGAGCGCAGCGGCGCCGACGTGATCCAATTCGAAGATCAGATCATGCCGAAGAAATGCGGCCACTTCTCCGGCAAGGAAGTGGTTAGCACAAGCGAGATGGTCGGCAAGATCCGCGCGGCCGTCGATGCCCGTGAAGACGGCAATCTGCAGATCATGGCTCGCACCGACGCGGCCGCGGTTCACGGCATCGAAGACGCGATCGAGCGCGGCCATCGCTTCATCGAAGCCGGCGCCGACATTCTGTTCATCGAAGCGACCGAATCGCTCGCCGACATCGAACGTTTGCCGGGCCTGTTCGACAAGCCGCAGCTGATCAATATCGTGATCGGCGGCAAGACGCCGGTGCAATCGCGCGAGGCGCTCGCCAAGCTCGGCTACGGCATCGTGCTGTATGCGAACGCGGCGCTGCAAGGCGCGGTACTCGGGATGCAGCGCGCGCTCGGCACGCTCAAGAGCAGTGGCCGCCTCGACGAGGACGCCACGCTGGTCGCGCCGTTCAGCGAACGCCAGCGGCTGGTCAACAAGCCGCTGTATGACAAGCTGGATCGGGAGTACGCCGCGAAAGAGTGAGCGGTGGAGGGATCTGTGTTTTGGGTGGGTTTAGCGGCCCGGTGGGCTTGTGGCTCGCGGGTTTGCGGGCTCGCGGGTTCGCGGGTTCACGGGTTCACGGGTTCACGGGTTCACGGGTTCACGGGTTCACGGGTTCACGGGTTCACGGGTTCACGGGTTCACGGGTTCACGGGTTCACGGTTCACGGGCTTGCGGTTCACGGGCTTGCGGTTCGCGGGCTTGCGGGCTTGCGAATTGCGGCTGCGGCTGCGGCTGCGGCTGCGGCTGCGGCTCGCAGCTTTGCGGAGGCGCAGGCCTGCGGACTGCGAACTTGCGAACTCGCTGCCCCTCGGCCCCGCCAACCTTCCGCTCCGCAGAAGCGCCACCTACCCCACTGCCATCGTCACCGATATGGCGCCCCGTATTGCGTTAGGATTCAGGGCCAGCCATCGTTTGGCCATCTTCGGCAAAACCATCCTGAATAGCTTCGCCGGCGCGCCAACCGCGGCCACGATCCCCTCGCGCGTCCGCCTCCGGACGCCGGAAACACGTTTTCAAAAGGTAGTCGCAAGAACATGAAGGCCCAACCATCGCGCGCGAAGCGCCGGCACTGCAGCGGCACCGATAGGCGCTCGCACGACACCGCAAGCAGCGCGACGGGAGCCGCCCAATGAGCGGCAGCGAGACACGCAACACGCACGTCGGCTGGCTGCCGTATATCGTCGCGGCTACCTTCTTCATGGAATACCTCGACACCACGGTGATCGCCACCGCGTTGCCGCAGATGGCGCACTCGTTCGGCGTCGGTCCCAACAGCCTCAGTCTCGGCATGACGGCCTACATGCTGGCGCTGGCGATCTTCATCCCCGCGAGCGGCTGGGTCGCCGACCGCTGTGGCTCGCGCACGGTGTTCTTCAGCGCGATCGGCGTGTTCACCGTGGCTTCCGTGTTGTGCGGCCTGTCGCAGAACGTTGTCGAGTTCACCGCCGCCCGTCTGCTGCAAGGCATAGGCGGCGCGATGATGGTGCCGGTGGGCCGGCTGATCGTGGTCCGCAGCACCGAAAAAAGCCGCATGATGCAGGCGATCTCGACCATCACGTGGCCGGCAATTGCCGCGCCAGTGGTGGGGCCGCCGATCGGCGGCTTCATCACGACTTACGCGTCGTGGCGCTGGATCTTTCTGCTCAACGTGCCGTTCGGCCTCGCGGCCATGGCCGTTGCGCTCGCGCTGGTGCCGAACCTGCGCGGCACCGAACGCAAGCCGCTCGACGTGGTCGGCCTGCTGCTGAGCGGCGCGGCGTTGACGGCGATTCTCTACGGCGCGGAGTTGGCAAGCCAGCCCGGCGAGAATCCGTGGATCGCCGGCGCGATCATCCTTGGCGGTTTGCTGGTGGGCGTGGTGGCGTTCCAGCATGCGAAGCGTCATCCGCATCCGCTCATCGACGTCTCGACGCTGAAAATCCCCACTTTTTCCGTGACCGTGGTGACCGGCTCATTCACGCGCATCGGCATCGGCGCGGTGCCTTATCTGATGCCGCTGCTGTTCCAGGTGGGCTTCGGCCTGTCGGCGTTCAAGTCGGGGCTGTTGCTGCTCGCGAGCGCGCTCGGCAACCTCGGCATGAAGGCGCTGACCACACGCATCCTGCAGCGTTACGGTTTTCGCATGGTGTCGATCGTCGACGTGACGGTGGCCGGCGTCTTCATCATCGCGTGCGGATTGCTCAGCCCGAATGTGCCGCTCGCGCTGGTGCTGTTCGTCGTGTTCATCTACGGCGTGGCGCGTTCGATGCAGTTTTCCACGCTCGCCACGCTCGCCTATGCCGACGTCGCACAACCGCAGATGAGCGCGGCCAGCACGCTATGGAGCGCGGCCGCGCAGATGACGATCGGCCTCGGCATCGCGTTCGGCGCGGTGTCGCTGCGCGCGGCGGCGTTCTTCAACGGCGAAATCACGGGCCGCGTGTTCACGCTCGACGATTTCCGTCTCGCGTTTCTGTTCGCGGGCGTAGTGACGCTGGCATCCGTGATCGGCTACATGGGTCTCGCACGCGATGCCGGCCAGAGCATCGGCGGCGGTTCGCGCGGCAGCGAAGATCCGGCCAAGGGTTGACGGCGAAGCACTCTGATAAAACAGGCGGAGATAACAGGCGGAGATACGCGGTGCAAGCACAAGAACTCACGATTTCGCATGACAAGGCCGACCTCGACATCGAGATGGTCTACACGTTCCTGTCGCAAGAAACCCCATGGGCCAAGGGCATGCCGCGCGAGACGTTCGAGCGGGCCGTCGCGGGCTCGCTGTGTTTCGGCGGCTATATCGATGGCAAACAGATCGCGTTCGCGCGTCTGATCACGGACGAGGCAACCTTCGCGTACCTGTGCGACGTGTTCGTGCTGCCGGCGTATCGCGGTAAGGGATACGCGTCCGCTTTAATGAAGCACGTTTTCGCCAGCCCCTCGCTGCAGGGCCTGCGAAGAATCATGCTAGCGACGACCGATGCGCATCATGTATATGCGTCGCATGGTTTCGAGGGGCTCACGAATCCGGAGCTTTTCATGCAGGTGCACAACCCTGACGTCTATAAAACGCCCTGAGCGCGAAGTGCAGCAATAGCGACCGAGGGCAAACGCGAACTCGCGTCACGCATATGACAGCCCCAAGACGAAAGGACCTATAGCGGATCGCAACGGGCAGGCCACGGCGCGCTGGCGCCGCAAACCCTCGCGGCGCTGTCATCGGCGTGCCACGTTGGACGGCTAATTTGCTGCGGGAACAGAAACCGCACAAGAGCAAAAACCGTCCCCAGCCCATGCCACAGCAATCCGCGCGCGAGACCTGCAGCGATTCCGTCGACGGCGGCGGCCTTGTTTAAGGCCGCCTCCGCCAGCGCGCTGCTCAACGCGTTCCTTTCGGCGATGCAGATCGCCATCGGCCTCATGGCGCATTCGGACGGGCTCTTTGCCGACGGTGTGCACACCTTGAGCGACCTCGCGGCGGATGGCGTCGTGCTAATCGTGCTATACCTCACCACAAGACACCCGCGCGCTGCCGAAACCGGCACTGATACCGGCATCGAACAGGCGCTGGCCACGCTGTTCATCGCCGCCGTCCTGATACTCACCGCCGCCGAAATGCTCTGGACCAGCGTCGCGCAAACCTCCGCGCTGAACGGCGACACCGCGATGCATATCGGTGCGCTGGCCGTCAGCGGCTTCGTCATGCTCGCCAAAGAGGCCCTGTTTCGCTATATGCGTGCCGAAGGCGCCCGCACCGGCTCGGCGATTCTGCTGGCCAGCGCGTGGCATGCACGCGTCGACGCGGCGTCGGCGCTCGTGGCGACGTTGGGACTCGCCGGCAGTCTGGCCGGCATGCCGATGCTGGATCACATCGCCGGCGCGGCGATTGGCCTGATGATCATGCGGATGGGTTACTTGAGCGGGCGCGGCGCGTTGAAGCAGTTATTCCCCGGCTCGCCGGGCAACGCGACTGCCACCGCCGGCCAGCCGGCCGATTAGCATCTGGAATCGGTTTGCGTCAGCCGTAAGCGCGTTCGCGCATCCACTTCGTCATGATCCATTTGTCGCCGCCGAGCACGGGTGCGCCGCCATGCAAGGTCAGTGGATCGAGTTGGCGCTGGCCGTTCATATACCGGAAATACACCGCCCCACCCTGTCTTGCCGCGACCGATATGCCCGCTTCGGGGAAGATGGTTTCGCCGCCGTCCGGCACGTCGTTCAGGTAGATCACCAGCGTGGCGACGCGCTGGCCGCCCTGCGCGGTATGCACGGCGCTGCCGGGTTGATCGGGCGGGAAGTAGTCGAAATGCGGGCGGTATTCGCCGGTCGTGCCGTAGTGCAGAATCTGCAGCCCTTCGCCGTTTTCGACCGGCCAGTTCATCAGGCTCGAAATGCGCCGATCCATCCGTTCGATGAACGCGTCTTCGCCGCGCTGATACCAGATGCCTTCGCTGGTGCGATTGCGGATCACGTCTTCCTTGCCGGTCTCGGGATTGACCGTGGTGGAGCGCTTCAACCGATGACGCGAGCGCTCGATCATCTCGGCGCATTCGTCCGGCGACAACACGTCGCCGAACACGATCACCTGGGGACGCTCGCAACGCATCAGCACACGCACGTCGCGATCGTGCGCGCGGATCAGATTGCCGCGCGCGACGGGCGGATCGTCGTAGTCATAAGTCCGTGGCGCGGCTTTGGCGAGCGCCGCTTCGGTCGCGGCCGCCGCGGCAAAGGCCGGATTCGCCGATTTAGCCGGGTCCTGATTGAACGTCCTGTGCACGGCCGCGCGCGCGGCGTCGGTGGCGAAACCGGCCTGCACCATGGCATCGACCATCGAATCGGGACTGCAGCCGCGCGCCACGTTGCTGCTCAGCCACTCTTCCCATGCGGCATCCACTACTGGCATAGCATTCCTCATTCGTCCGCTTGAAGAAATTCAGCATCACGTGGCTGAATGATAGCAAGCAGGCGGTCTTAGGCCTGACTGCGCGGCACGCTGCTCAAGTGCGCTGTTGGCGCCGCCGGTAGAGCTCGAGTCCTTTTCTCGCCTGCGTTCGGATAGCGCGCTGCACGAGCGGCGACCAGCCGAGCAACGTCCCCTTGAGGCCCAACGCCTGGCGCGTCCAGCTCCACAAATCGAAGCTGTCGCGATGTTCGACGATGCGGCCGTCGCGGAACACGAAACGGGCGTCGATGCGATTGACCACCGCGCGCCCCGTCTGGCTGAAGAGATAACTTGCAACCCAGCGGGCACGGCCGCTACGGTCTTCCGCTTCCACGCCCTCGAACGTCAGCGAGAAATCCTGCGCGCGCGCCACCAGCATGCGCCACATATCGCGCGCTTCCTCGCCGCGCAGCTCGCCGAACGCGGGGTCGCTAAAGACGACGTCGTCCGCGTAACAGGCCACCATGGTTTCGGCGTCGCGTTGCTGGAGCGCCGTATAGAAACGTTGGATCAGTTCGGTGTTGCTGTTGGCGTTGGGATGGCTCATTGTTTTGATGTGGTGTGTTGGCCGTTTTTGAAGTCGATCCGGAAAAGCACCCGGCGATCATTCGAAGGCGGGCACGCCGCACACGATATCGGAAAACCGGGCCCAACGGGCGACACAGCGCGCCTATCCGTTCGACGCCGCGCCACGCATCCGCGCGGCCTCGCTTCTGCCGGCCAGCAACCACACGCCCGCCGCAATCGACACCGCAATGAGCGCGGCCAGACCCAGCGCGGCGGCAAAACCACTCGCAAAGCTCGCGTGCGCAGCCGACATCAGCGCAGCTCGTACGGCGGCCGGCAAACCGGCTGTGGCCTGCGCCGTATCGCCGGCTAGCACGCGAGACATGAAGCCGGCATCGAGCGCGGTTTTCACCTCGGGCGTCACTGGCGTCGCCGCAAGAAATGCCGTGTGCGTGCGCGCCGCGAGCACCGCGCCGAGCACCCCGACCGACGTGACGATAGCGGTGAAGCGTGTCGTCGTGCTGATGCCGGAGGCCATGCCGGTGCGATCCGGCGGCACACAGGCCATGATCGCCTTCTGCGTGTCGCCGTTCAGAATTCCCGCGCCGAGGCCGGTCACGATCATGCCGAGCGCGACCAGCGCATAGCGTTCGTCGCCCGCAACCACTGCCGTCAGCAGATTGCCGAAGGCGATCAGCACCAGGCCCGCCGACAGCACCGCCATGCTCGACACGCGCCTGCCGAGCGCGGCGCCGATGTATGGTCCGGCCACCATCGACAGCGCGAACGGCAACATGCCGACGCCCGCCGCCACTGCCGACAGACCGAACGCGTTCTGCAGATACAGCGGCAGGAACGTCATCATCACTTGCGCGCAGGCGGCGTAGCCGAACATGGCAAGCACGGCGGCGACAAAGCGCGGTTGCCGGAACAGCGCGAGATCGACCATCGCATGTGCCCGTACTCGCTGCACCTGAACGAAGGCGGCGAACAACAGCACGCAGGCCAGCAGCCGCGCGACGGTCGGCCAGCCCGCGAGGCCGTCGGCCGGCACTTCGATCAACGCCCAGATGCCGAGCGCGAGCGCGCCGCCGAACAACACGCTGCCGGCGAGATCGAGCGGACCGGGTTTCGGATTGCGCGACTCGACGATCGCGCGCGACGCGCACCACGCGAGCACCGCGCACACCGGCAGATTCAGCAGAAAGATCCAGCGCCAGCCGAACCATTGCGTGATGACGCCGCCGACCAGCGGCGCCACCGTGGTCGCGAGACCCATGCAGGTGCCCCACACGGCCCACGCGCGCACTCGGGCGGGGCCTTCGTGAAACGTGTTCGCGATCACGGCGAGCGCGGCGGTGAGCAGCATCGCAGCGCCGACGCCTTTGACCGCCCGTGCGATGTTCAGGGCCGCCGCCGTGGGCGCCGCGCCGCAACCGAGCGACGCCAGAAAGAACACCGCCAGCCCGAGCAGCAGCATTTTTTTGCGGCCGACGCGGTCGGCGAGACCGCCCGCGGGCAGCAGGCATGACGCGAACGCGACCATGTACGCGCTGACGACCCATTCGACGTCGGCGAAACTCGCGTGGAACGAGCGTGCGATCGACGGCAGCGAGACCGCCACGACATTGGTGTCCAGCACGATCAGCGCGCAAGTGGCCGAGGCGGTGGCCAGCACGAATGCGGGATTGACGGGTGTTGCGCGCTGATGTTGCGAATGAGGCGGCATAGGAAGGCAAATTGGCGGTGAGTTGAAGTCATCTCATCGTAGCGATCCGTGTATTGCCTGTCATTGGCATAGAATCGCAAAATAATTAGCTTGAATGGAAATACAGAAAACCATGCGGCAACTCGAACTCCGCCACATCCACGCCTTCGTTTGCGTCGCGAAACAGCTTCATTTCTCGCGCGCCGCCGACGAACTGGGCATCGCCGCGCCATCGCTGACCAAGCTGATCCAGGAAGCGGAACGGCTGCTCGGCGTGCGGCTGTTTCATCGCACCAAGCGCTCGGTCGCGCTCAGCGCGGCGGGCAGCGCCTATCTCGCCGAGGCGCTGGTCGCGCTCGATCACCTCGCGCGCGGCGAGGAGCGCGCGGTGCTGGCCGAGCGTGGCGAACTTGGGCGCGTCGAAGTCGGTTATGTGGCGTCGGCGGCGTATGCGGGCGTGTTGCAGCGCGACGTCGGCGGATTTCGCGGCACGCATCCGGGCGTCGATATTTCGATCCGCGAGGTGCCGATGGACAACATCGCCGCCATGCTGCGCGACGGCCTGCTCGACGCCGCCTACGTGCGCCCGCCGATGCTGCTCGCCGACGGCATTCAGGCCACGACCGTGCATCGCGACCAGTTCGTCCTCGCGCTGCCGGCTGATTCCGCGCTGGCGGCGTCAGCGAGCGTCAAACCAGCGCAACTGCGCGACCAGTGCTTCGTGCTGCCGGAGCAGGAAGCCGGCACCTTCGAAGTGGCGCGCCGCGGACGCTTCTCCGCGCGCCTCGGACCGCGCCCCGGCACGCTCGCCTCGGTGCTGGCCTGCGTGTCGCTGGGCGGCTACGTCGCCGTCGTGCCGCATACGCTGGCTGACTGCATCGCGTTGCCGGGTGTGGTGTACCGCGACATCGCCGGGCCAACCATCGCGTCGGAGATCGCGATTGCCTTCCGCAAGTACGAGCGGGCCCCGGCCGTCAAGGCGTTTCTCGACTTCGTGAGGCGCAAATGACAGTGATCTGACTGCGGCGCGAAGGGCCCGGAAACGGCTCCTGTCCTGGAATGCAGCCGCCGCCGCTCCGACCGCCCTTGCTCCGAATGCGTGGCGGCCGGATCGATATCCGCGCTTCGGGCGTTGCGGTCTGGCGAGCGAGCAAGGCGGCGCACTAGCCTTCGTGTGCGTGTGCGCGGCTTCTGATTTCAGCAAGCGACATATCGACCAGCAGCTTGCCGAACTCGAACACTGTCACCAACGCTTCTTCCCAATCGCCTTCGACGGCAACGGGCAGGGTCGTCGTTCGATACTCGCCCGTGTGGCGATTCTTCAGCAGCGTCAGTCGCCCTTTCATCGAGCGCTTTCCAGCGTCCGTGACAGGGTCTTTGAGCACGTCGTGCCACTCGTCGCCTAACCGGATCGCCGAGCACTTCATCGCGAAGCGCTGCGTGTCGCGGTTGATCTGCTGCAACAGCGCGCCGCCCATGCCGAACACGATGTTGTCCGTAGCGAAACAGGCTTGGTCGATGGCGCCGAGAATCGCTTCTATCGAATTGGGATTGACGCCGTCGCCCTGGATCACGCGCACATTGTTGAGCACGCGCCGCCCTTTGCCGTTCACCACCGATCCGAACGACGCCTCCAATGCCCGCAGCGTTTGCAGCACGATGGTTTGCGGATCGCCGGAGTCGGGCCGGATCACCAGCGTGCCACCGGAGTCGAGCACCGCCTGTTTCAACTCCGTGCCCCAGGCGTTCAGCGCGGCGAACAGATCGTAGGAGTCGGACACCACCGACACGATCGCGCCCGGCTTGCCGAAGCGCGCGATCATGTTGCGAAACGCGTCGGTTTCGCGCTCGCGGCCCCACGAGGTGATCGTGCTGTGCTCCGCCGCCGGCACGGAAAACGCCGCCATCGTTTCGTTGTAGTAGTGGTTCGCCGCGACCACGCCGAGCACGGTATCCGAGCCCATGAAGCTGACGAGATGCGCCGCGCCGCCGATCGCCGCCGACTCCGCGCTCGATACGCCGCGCGCGCCGAAGTCGTGCAGCTTGAACGGCAATTGCGTGAGGTCGTCGCTGCTCTTCAGCAGATAGCCGCGGATCGTCCCGCGCAGATGCCAGCTTTGCGTCGCGACCGTAATCGGATACCACACGCGCAGGAGCATGGTCTCCAGATACGACGCCAGCCAGAACACCTGCGGGTCGTCGCATTCCACCGTGACGAGCACGTTGTGCGTCGGCACGACCGAGCCTTCCGGCACCGCGCGGATGCGCACCGGCAGATAGCCGCCGTGATGTTCGACGATGTAGCGCCAGCCCGCTTCGTTGAACGGCTCGCCGTGCGCCGTAAAAAACGCCTTGGCCTGCTCGATCATGGCCGGCGTGATCGGGCGGCACAGATATTCCTTGATCAGCATCTGCAGGCCGAAGAACAGCGTGCGGTCGTAGCGCCCGCCGCGCGATTCGATGTATGAAAACATCGCCGACGCTTCGGGCGGATATTGCAGGTAGTGCGACGCCTTGTACGAATCCGTGTTGAGAATCGGATTGGACAGGATCGACGCGATATCGTTGAGACCGCTGGACTCATTTTGCATGGGCGATGCCGCGCTCAAAGGCGCGCAGGAAAGTAAGCAGACGGACCGCTCATCCAGCCGGCCACATCGACACGATACACCGTCAAAACACGCCGGGAATCACGCGAAATCGCACCTTGCCTCGATAGGCGCAATAGCTCTCGTCGCCGGACAACAGCTTTTCTTCGCGCAAGATGCGGCCGACCTGCAAAGCGAACTGGCATCCATACACGATCATGTTCTGAATCCCGAAGTTCACCAGCTCCGCCACACTGCCCGGTTCATCGCTCCTGTTTTTCGCGGGACAATGCTCGCCATGACGCTCAGGCGGCGGAGTGGTCCATGTCATTCCAGACTCGTTTCGATATGCGAATTATTATTCGAGCCGGCTACGCCACGGGCTGCCGGCCTCCCAGTGTCGCAGCGTAGCAGCGGCACGGGTCCGCTGTCCAGATCAGGCCATGGACGTGCGGATTCGCTTCCAGCGAGTCTGTCCCGCTTGACAGGATGGTTTCAATGCCCCGGCTTGAGCTGCGGCGGCACGTTCGGCCGCGACGCGAACAGCCGGCCGAACACGCCTTTGCGGCGCTCGGCGCTGCACGGCCACAGCATGTCCGCCAGCAGGCTGATGCCTTGCGCAAGCGTGCTGTCTCTCGCCGACGTCACCAGCGGCACACCGCGGCTGAGCGCGTCGTTGGCCTGCTTGTCGTCGCGCGGAAGCTGATGCGCCACCTTCGCGCCAAGCGTCTGTTCGAGCTTCGACAGGTTGATCTGGGCGTTCTTGTCGTAGTGATTCACCACCACCCGCACCTTGCTGGCCGGATAGCCCAGTTCCCTGAAAATATCGAGCATGCGGCGCCCGCCGTGCAGGTAGAGCAGGTTCTGCCGCACCACCATGCAGATCGCGTCGCTGCGATCGAGCGCGCGGATCGTCATCGGATTCAGGCTCTGCCCGACGTCGATCAACACCGCGTCATAGCGCTCGCGCGCGAGCGCGAGAATGCGCTCCAACTGCGCGGGCAGCAGTTCGGCGGCCTTGAGCGGGTCGCCCGCGCCCGCCAGCACATCGAGATTTGCGTGGACATGCATCACGCATGATTCGAGTAGTGCGGCGTCGAGGCGCTCCGCCTGGGAGCAGAGATCGGCAAGCGTGGTGGGCGGCGGTTTATCGGCCATGAGCAGACTGGCGTCGCCGAATTGCTGGCTCAGGTCGATCAGCAGCACACGCCGGTTGCTCAGCGCGGCAAGTGAATACGCGAGATTCACGGCGATCAGCGTGGTGCCGCTGCCGCCCTTGCTCGAAGCAAGCGAGACCACCCGGCCGGCGCGGCGGCTAGTGGCGTTTTTCCGCGCGTCGGCCTGGATGAGAATGGTGGTGATCTCGTCGGCGTCGGCCGGCCACGACAGCACGTGCCGCACGCCGACGCGCATCGCCACGCCCAGCAACGCGGTGGACGGCGCCGCTGTCAACAGCACGCAATGCAGGGCCGGCATGCAGGCCAGCGCTTCCTCGACGCCGTCCAGATCGCGCGTGCCCAGATCGGCGTCGTCGACGATCAGCATATCGGCGCTCTGAATCGCACGGTCGTGCGCCCGAACCTGCCGGGCCGTGCCCTGAGCGGTCCGCAACCGGTAAGCCACGCCACTTGCCTCGAGGCGAGCGACGATTTGCGGCGCACGCTCCATGCTGGATGAAATCAGGAAGATGTCGATCATGTCGGCTCTCCGCCGGTCTGACGCCGTTCGGTTGGCGAGGTCACCTCGATAGCGGTCAAGGCTCTTTTTATTCGTCGGCATCGGACGGATAAACGTCCGCACCGCGTTCGTAGTTTCGTTCCTGCGACACCGGCATTTCATACACCGAATCGCGCAGCGCCTCGCGCTGGATTTCCGCTTGCGCCCGCCGCTTGATCGCCTCGGCGATCACCAGCGTCGTCAGATCGACCGGCGGCGCGGCGAACAAGGCACGCGGCGCGGCGACATGCCGTTGATACGAGACGTTCACTGAGTGAGTCGTGCTTTGACGATCCGACCATGCTGTGCCGGCCGGTTTGGTGATCTGTCTGGTCATGACAACCCCCGAAAAGATGTGTTTCTTTTACTGCCCTGTCCAGGTGAGCCGTGTCCGCAACTTCGCGGACACGGCGCCCGGTCCACCTCGTAACCCCGCCTCTCTATGGAGACTCCGGCCTTTCCTCCCCGCTTCATCGCGCCCGGTCGGACCTCGACCGCGCGCTGCCCCGTCGCTGTTCTTTCGCTGTTTTCTTATTGTTGTGCGTACCGTTCGCTCGCCAACTCCGCTAGCGCGGTACGTGTTGTTTTGCCATCCCCTTCACATCCGCCCATACAGACGGAAAAAGTGGCGAGGTCGACCTTTACATCGTCCGGTCGAAATGACCGGTACGTTGTACCGATCATTTCGCCGTTCTTTTATGACATCTGTTTTCAGTGGCCCCGCCGCACCCTCGCAGAACGCATTGGCTTCCCCGGCCGCGCCTACGAAGTCTCTTGCCGCCGGTCTCTTCTTATTCTGGCTTCCCTGACCCAGGACCGGGCGGCACCCGCTTTCGCTGTGCAGAGCATATTGCAACGGCTATGCCATGCACCCTCAAACCCTTATGGCACCACGATCGTCGCGATGGCGCACTAGGTTGGGGCCTCCTTCGCAGCTCGCGTTGATTCGAATTCGACACGTATTCGCGCACTGGGCGATGCGCGGCGGCAAGGTATTCGCGGCCGTCTGCACACCGGGCAGCCCGCACGTTCCATGCGTGGCCGGGCGTTGCGTCGCATCCCAGGCAGATATGTCGACGCTTCGGCACCCTACCTGGTGGCGTCCGTACGTATGCCCAATGTGTCGCACGCGTGAGACAAGGTGAGTCACGACCTACAGTTCCTTTTGACATTTGCCGTAAAACGAATTGAGGTGCTATGTGGGATGCCTCGCATAGCAGGACTTGACCGTACATTTTTGAACCGCAAGGACATAGGCGTAACGTGAAAAACGTTTCTGAATCCCGACTTGTTTGTATGGCGCTCGAAAGCGGTTTCGCTTATCGTTAAGCCCATGCGCCAATAAGAGCGCCTGTATCAGGCCAACGAGGTTGAAAACGGTTTGAGTGATTCGGGGAAAAGATCGCGTGACGGTTACAACGGTGAACACCATTTCCGCCATTCGTCCGATATGTAGCACCTCGCGGTTTGCGCCGCCTGCTCCATGCCCCCGAGATTGCCGCTACCGTGAATCGTGACCGCCGGGCTCGGAGGAGCAGAACCCCAAAGCGGTGGATCAATCCATGTCCGGACCCGCGCAAGCGGACCGGCTGGCTCCGTTGGCCGGAAGCCGGCATCTTGCCGGTCTGTCGCGTACGTCGCAGAACAGTCCTGAGAGCTGCATCAAACCGGGGGTAACATGAATACGACTTGCACGCCTGTCGACACGGAACGTACCGTTCTATATGTGTCGAATTCGCCGGATCAGAAACTCGCCGCTTTTCTGGCGGCTTCTGGCTGGCAAGCGGTGCATGCCAAAAGCACGGCCGTGGCCGAGCGTATGCTCGAGCGCGGCAACATCAAGGTCGGCCTGGTCGAGCTGCCTGGCGACTGCACATCCCAACATCTTTCCGCGCTGGCGTCCTGCATGCGGCGCGTCGAAACCAACTGGGTCGCCCAGATCGCGCCGGGTCAGGCGGAAAACGAACTGGTCAGCCGCTTCATCCTCGACTACTGCTTCGACTTCGTGACCCGGCCGTGGCTCAATGAGCGGCTCGTATTCGCCCTCGGCCATGCGCATGGTCTGTCGAGCCTGCGGCATGTGGAAGTCGCGCCGGAGCCTTCGGCCGGCCGGCACGGCATGGTCGGGCAATGCGAGGCAATGCAGCAGTTGTACCGGCGCATCGACAAATGCGGCGTGACCGACGCGCCGGTATTCGTCGCGGGGGAATCCGGCACGGGTAAGGAACTGACCGCCAAGGCAATTCACGAACGCTCGCCACGCGCCGGCCGCCCCTTCGTCGCGATCAACTGCGCGGCCATTCCGCCGAGCCTGCTGCAAGCCGAACTGTTCGGCCATGAACGCGGCGCGTTTACCGGCGCGCTCCAGCGCAAGATCGGCCGGATCGAGAGCGCGCACGAAGGCACGCTCTTTCTCGATGAAATCGGCGATATGCCGCATGAATGCCAGGCGGTCCTGTTGCGCTTCCTGCAGGAAGGCACGATCGAACGGCTGGGCGGCAACGGTCCGATCAACGTCGATGTGCGGGTGATTTCAGCGACCCACGTCGATCTGGACAAGGCGGTCGAAGACGGGCGCTTCCGCTCCGACCTGTATCACCGCCTATGCGTATTGCGTCTGGTCGAGCCGCCGTTGCGCGAGCGCGGCGGCGACATCAAGCTGCTCGCCAACTATGCACTGAGCATGTACAAACAGGACGGCGCGCGCAAACTGCGCGGCCTGTCGAGCGACGCGATCGTTGCCATGTCGAACTATCCGTGGCCGGGCAACGTGCGCGAGTTGATCAATTGCGTGCGCCGCGCCGTCGTAATGAGCGAGGGGCGCTTTATCACGGCCAGCGATCTGGGCCTGCCGGAAGCCGACAACGGGCCGGCCGTGACGCTGGCGGAAATCCGCAGCAAAGCCGAGAAAGACGCGATCGAACACGCTCTGCAGCGGCATGGCTACAAGTTGTCCGAAGCGGCGGCCGAACTCGGCATTTCGCGGGCCACGCTGTATCGGCTGATGCACGCCAATCGGCTGCATCAGGAGCCGGCGGCCGGGCGCGCTTCCAGCACGGCCGGCGGCGCGGATGCCGATGGCGAGGCGGAGCGGCGGGCGCCTTCGCTGGTGTGAGCGGGTAAGTTCGGCGTCGCTCATTGCTTCGCCTGATTCTGCTGGCTCCGGCTTGGACCTCGCCGGCCGGAAGATCGCGGGCTGCGCACGCCGCCACTGGGCGCGCACCATGGCGTGCAATGACGTCGATGCGTCAGCAGCGCTGCCGTCATCCCTCGCGCCTTTCGCCGACGCCTCGGCATTGCTATGCTAAAGGCCGTTCATCCATCCTCCGGGAGCGGACTTGGCCGACCCGCACGCACCGGCGCTCGAGCGCCGTTCCTCGTCCGTCCTGCCCGCTCAGGCCAGCCCGTGCGATGCGCTCGTCATCCGCGCGCAGCCTCCCAGTTTCGTCCACCCATGCCGGCGCAAAAGACTCGCGCTGGCCGCGACCATCCTCGGTTCGAGCATGGCCTTCATCGACGGCTCCGTGGTCAACGTCGCCTTGCCGTCCATCCAGAGCGAACTGGGCGCGAGCGTGGCGGCGATCCAGTGGGTCGTCGACGCCTATCTGCTGTTTCTCGGCGCGCTGGTGCTGGTGGGCGGCTCGCTCGGCGATAAGCTCGGCCGGCGCACGGTGTTCATCGCGGGAATCGGGCTGTTCACGCTGGCCTCGATCGGCTGCGGCCTCGCGCCGGGCGCCGCCGCCCTGATCGCGGCGCGCGCCGTGCAAGGCGTGGGCGCGGCGCTGCTGGTGCCGAGCAGCCTCTCGATCATCGGCGCCGTGTTCGACGACAAGGAGCGCGGCCAGGCGATCGGCACCTGGGCCGGCGTCGGAGCGATCACCTCGGCGCTCGGGCCGGTTGCGGGCGGCTGGCTCGTCGATGCGTTTTCGTGGCGAGCCATCTTCTTCCTGAACGTGCCGATTGCGTGCGCGACGGTGGCGCTGGCGGTCATGGCCGTGCCGGATAGCCGGCAGGACGATGAGGGGAATTCGTCCACGCTTGCCGGCGGGACCACCGCACAGGCGGCGGCCGGCCTCGACTGGCCGGGCGCGGCCACGGCCACCGCCGGGCTCGCCGGCCTGACCTACGGCCTGACCCTTGCCTCGGCGCGCGGCTTCGGCGACCGCTGGGTGCTGGCGTCGATCCTCGGCGGCCTGCTGGTGCTGATCGCTTTCGTCGCGCTCGAAGCGAGAACCCGCAATCCGATGATGCCACTCGACGTGTTCCGTTCACGCGACTTCGTCGGCGCTAATCTCGTCACCCTGCTGCTCTACTTTGGCTTGGGCGGTGCGTTGTTCTTCCTGCCGTTCACGCTCATCCGTGCTTACGGTTACAGCGCGACTCAGGCGGGCGCGGCGTTGCTGCCGGTGCCGGTGACCATCGGCCTGCTGTCGCGCTTCACCGGCGGCCTGACGAGCCGCTACGGCGCGCGGGCCTTGCTGACGGTGGGGCCGGTAGTCGCCGCGGCCGGCTTCGCGATGCTCGCGCTGCCGTGGGTCCGCGGCGACTACTGGCGCGGCTTTCTGCCCGCGCTGACCGTGCTCGGGCTCGGCATGACCGTCACCGTCGCGCCGCTCACGACGACCGTGATGACCTCGGTGTCCGCCGCCCGCACGGGCGTCGCTTCGGGCATCAATAACGCGGTGGCGCGTGTGGCGAGCCTGCTGGCCATCGCGGTGTTGGGGATCGTGTTCGTGTGGTCGCACGACGCGGCACTTCATGCGCGGCTTGATGCGCTCCATGTGCCGCAGGCGGCGCGCGACGCGGCGAGTCTGGCGCAGATCGGAATGGATGCGGGCGCGGCGTCGCCGGCTACCGGGACCGGTGCGTCGAAAGGGAAAACGGGCGCGGCGGATCCGACCGCGGCGCACACCGAAACCGACGCGGCCCACACAAACGTGGATACGGCGCAAGCGCAGCCCGAAGTGGCACGGGCACAAGCCGACGCCCTCGGCGCGGCATTGCGCGCGGTGGCGCTGGTGTCGGCGTTATGCGCGCTGGCCGGTGCGGCGCTGGCGTTTTTGACGATCCGCTCGCAAAGGCCGCTTTAGATGCGCGGCGTCTGAATTACGCGTCGCGCACGGTCACCATCCATAGTTCAGACCGCGCTGAAACATCGCTGCCCCGCGCGCTCCATACTGCAGTCACGGTGCCTCACACCAAGACCTTCGACTAAACCGGGAGCTTGCACATGGCGATTACCTGCTTCATCCGCTACCAGATCGATCCGTTCCAGCGCGATGCCTTCGACGAATACGCCCGCAACTGGGGCCGCATTATTCCGCGCTGCGGCGGCCATCTGATCGGCTATTTCCTGCCGCACGAGGGGACCAACGACATCGCGTGGGGTTTGATCGCGTTCGACAGTCTCGCGGCCTATGAAGCATATCGGGCGAGACTGCGCGCCGATGCCGAGGCACGCGACAATTTCAAGCTGGCTCAAACGAAGCGCTTCATTCTGCGCGAGGAGCGCACCTTCACCGAAGTCGTGGAAGGCACCTTGGGTGTGCCGCCGATGCGCAGGGCAGCGGCGACGGAGTGATGGCGAGGCGGTGGGGGTAACGGCAACACGGGCATTGCACGGGCGGAGCGGGTGCGGGTGCGATTGCGGAGACGTGCAGTCCCGCACGCACTCGCGAAGGCGAAATGAGCGGGAATTCCGGCGCGTCGCGGCCGGCATGGGACAATGCGGTTCTTTTCCGACGGGCAGGTTTTTTGCTAGCGCAAGATGCCGCCGCACGGGGCTTGCCGGCTTTCCGGTACCTTGCGCCAAGGCCGCTCAAGGAACTTGTACGACCAAACGCGAGTCGGTTCATGGTCACGCCGCCGAACCGGTCCGTATGTATCGGCACAGCCTTCCGCATCTGTACCCCGCTTTACACCCTATGCGCAAACTATTCCCAATCTGGCTTTTCTTCCTCCTCGCTTTCATCGCCGCGCCGGTTTTCGCCGTCACCGCGCCGGCCGCGCCCGCATCGTCGGCTTCCGGCGTCGGCGTCACGCTGACGCCCGAGCAGGCCCGCCAGGCGCTCGCCGTCCTCAATGATCCCAAGCGCCGCGCGCAAGTCGCCGACACGCTGCAGGCCATCGCCGCCGCCGGCGCGCTGAGCGCGCCGCCCGCTTCCGCGCCCACGGCCGCCTCGGCGCCCGCCGCGGCAAGCGGCGCCGCCGCGCTCGTGCCGGCGGCGTTCAAATCCAACGGCCTCGCCTCGCAACTGGCCCGTCAGGGCGCGCACTGGGCCGTCCACCTCGGTACGTCGTTGCGCAGTTCGGTCGCCGCGCTGCTCGACGTCGCATCGGTCCGCGCCTGGTGGAACTGGCAGTCGACCAACCCACAAGCGCGCACTGTGCTGGGCCACGTCGCCTGGTCGCTGCTGGCCGCGCTGATCCCCGCGCTCGTGCTCGAATGGCTCGCGCGCCGCCTGCTGCGCCGCGCCTACCGGGCGCTGGCTGCGCGCCGCGAACTGGAAGACGAAGACGACGCCGCGCGCGCCGACCTGCCCGTCGACGTCGCGCCCCAACCCGCCGACGCGCCGAACGCCGCGCCGCCCTTGCCGGCTTCGCCCGCTTCTCCGGCTTCGCCGGTAAGCGCGGCGCAGGCACAGGCCGAGGCCGTGCCGTCGGGCACCTCGGCCGCTACGAAGGCCAAAGGCAAGGTCACCGAAGCCAAAGGCAAGCAGAACGCCAAACATCACTGGACGCTCCTGCGCCGCCTGCCGCGCGCGCTCCTGACGATGGTGCTGCGGCTATTGCCGCTGGTGGTGTTCGTCGGCGCGGCGAGCGCGCTGATGTCGATCTTCACCGACGACGGCACGCCGCAAGACCGCGCGCTCGATTCGCTGGTCGATATCTACGTGCTGTGCCGGGTGATCGTGATCGTCAGCGGTTTCTTCCTGCAGCCGGCCGCGCCGCGTTTGCGCCTGCTGCGCATGAGCGATGCGTGGGCCGCCTTCATGCAGCGCTGGGTCGTGCGGATCGTCAGCGTGGTGGGCGCGGGTTCCGCGCTCGCGGAGATCGCGCAGTCGCTCGGCCTGAACGACGCGGCGCATCTCGCCTTGATGAAAGTGGTCGCGCTCGCCGGCCACGTCCTGATTTCGATTCTGCTGCTGCAATGCGCGAACCCGGTCGGCGAACTGATCCGCAAGCGCGTCGCCGAGCGTAAATCGCTGGAGATCCTCGGCAATGTCTTCGCCGAGGTCTGGGCGTGGGCCGCGGTATTCGTCGTGATGGCGCTGTGGTTCGTCTGGGCGCTCGACGTGCAGAACGGCTATCACACGCTGCTGCACCTCGGCGGCATTTCGCTGGCGGTGCTGGTGGGCGCGCGGGTCGTGTCGATCGTGGTGTTCGGGGCGCTGGCCCGGCTCTTCAATGTGCAGGACGACGCGACGAAGTCGCTCGTGCATCAGCACGCGTACCGCTATTACCCGCTGCTGCGCCGTGCAGTGGCGTGGATCATCGGCGTCGTGACCGCGCTCGCGCTGTTGCAGGTGTGGGGCGTGCATGTGGTCGACCTGTTCCGTACGGGCACGATCGGGCACCGGCTCGCATCGGCGATCATCACGATCGGCGTAGCCGCCGTGATCGCGCTGCTGGTGTGGGAAGGCGTCAATGTCTCCGTCGAACAGCGGCTGGACCGCTGGACCGCCAGCGGCGACCTCGTGCGCGCCGCGCGCTTGCGCACCCTGTTGCCGATGCTGCGCAGCGCGCTCTTCTGCGCGATCGCGCTGGTGGTGGTGCTGACTGGTTTGAGCGAACTCGGCGTGAACATCGGGCCGCTGCTCGCGGGCGCGAGTATCTTCGGCGTGGCGCTCGGTTTCGGCTCGCAAAAACTGGTGCAGGATTTCATCACCGGCATTTTCCTGTTGATGGAAAACGCAATGCAGGTCGGCGACTGGGTCACGCTCGCGGGCGTGTCCGGCACCGTCGAATATCTGTCGATCCGCACCGTGCGGCTGCGCGGCGGCGACGGCTCGCTCTACACCGTGCCGTTCAGTTCGGTGTCGACGGTGAACAACACGAATCGCGGCATCGGCAATGCGGCGGTGAAGGTCAACATCGTGTTCGGCCAGGATGTCGATCTCGCCATCGACACCTTGAAGGAAATCGGCGCCGCCTTGCGCGAGGACGACAAGTTCAAGGACGGCATTCTGTCGGACTTCAGTTTCTGGGGTGTCGATGCGCTCGACGGCTCCGCCATCACGCTGGCCGGGCAGATTCAGTGCCGCGACAGCGCGCGCTGGGGCGTGCAGCGCGAATTCAACCGCCGCATCCTGTTCCAGTTCCAGGAGCGCGGCATCGAGATCGCGAACCCGCAGCGCAATCTGTTGACGTGGGATCCGGAAAGCGCGCCGGCCAGGATCGAAGCGGATGACGCGCACAAAGACGCACCCGGCTCACGTGACGCAGCGCGGGACGATCGGCCCGCCGCCGCGCCGTCCGCCGATGGCGCCGGTGCTCCCGCCCAGGCCGACGCGCCGGTGGAAGACCAGTTGCCCGTCGATCCTAAGCCGGCTGGCGGCCCAGGAACGCCAGCAAATCCTGGTTCAACCTCTCCGCATGAGTGAAGTAAAAGCCGTGACCGGCGCCTTCGTAGACATGCAGTGACGCGCCGGGTATCAGCGCGGCGGTGGGCCGCCCGGTCAGTTCGAGCGGCGCCGACGCATCGCGGTCGCCATGCAGGACCAGCGACGGCACCTCGATCCGCGCCAGTTCCGCGCGAAAATCGGTGATGGTCTGCACGCGGGCCAGTTCGAGCATCGCCTGATGCGAGGTTTGCAGCATCATGCGGATCGTCCAGTCCATCGGCGCGCGCGACACGCCGGGCCCGAAATACGGCGCCGCGTTCGCTTCGATCCAGTCGGGAAACGAGCGGCTCAGCGCGAGGCGGCCTTGCTCGAACAAGGCGGCGTCGATGCCGTTCGGGTTGTCCTCCGTCTTCAGCAGATACGGTGTGGCGGCGGGCGCGACGAACGCGACCCGGGCGACGCGCGCCGAACCGTAACGCGTCAGGTAACGCACCGCTTCACCGCTCGCAATCGAATGCGCGACCAGCGTGACGCCGCTCAGATCGAGCGCGCTCAACACGCTTTCCAGATCGTCGGCCAGCGTGTCGAAGTCGTAGCCGCGGCCCGGGTCGCTCGAACGGCCATGCCCGCGCCGGTCGTACGCGATGCAGCGGCAGTCGAGGCGCGACAGCGGTTCCATCTGGTAGGCCCACATGTCGGAATTGAGCGTCCAGCCTGAGAGGAACACGAGCGGCGTGCCCTGCCCCCAGTCGCGGTAGAAAAGGCGCGTGTTGTCGGCGGTGCGGATGGTGTTCGGTTCGTCGGCGAGATAGGGGGCGGTTGCGTTCATGGAAGTCTCCTTTGTCGGCCAGAGTCGGCGCTTTAGCGCTGACTCTGGTCCCATGCAACATCGTTGCGGCCTCAAGTGGGAATCGTGATGCCGTGCCACCACTGTGCCGGGCGGCAGTAGGCACGTCGATTACCCGGGAGGTAAAGAGGCGCACTGACGAAGCCCCGTGCTCCCCCGCTATTGCACGTCCCACCAGCGCGGCAGCAAGCGCCGCACTTCCGGCCGCCGATAACGGTCGTCGATCAGATGCACCACGCCCTGGTCCTGCTCCGTGCGAATCACGCGCCCGGCCGCCTGCACCACCTTCTGCAAGCCTGGGTACAGATACATGTAGTCGTAGCCGTTGCCGAACCTCGTCTCCATCGTGCGACGCATCTGTTCGTTGATCTCGTTCATCTGCGGCAAACCGAGCGTGGCGATAAACGCGCCGATCAATTGCTGGCCGACCAGATCGACGCCTTCCGAAAACGCGCCGCCGAGCACCGCGAAGCCCACGCCCTGGTCCATGGTGCGAAAGCGCGCGAGAAAAGCGTCGCGCGCCGTTTCGTCCATGCCGGGTTCCTGCGCCCAGACCGGCAACTCCGGATGCCGCTCGCGCATCAGCGCGACCACGCGCTGCAGATACTCGAAGCTGCTCAGAAAGCCCAGATAGTTGCCCGGCTGCGCCGCGTATTGCTTCGCGATCAGATCGACGATCGGCATGAGGGAACGCTCGCGGTCGCGCCAACGCGTCGATACGTTGCCGGCCACGCGCACCTGCAACTGCTCGGCGCGAAAGGGCCCTTCCACGTCGAGCCATTGGGTCTTTTCGGGCAGGCCCAGCGTGTCGCGATAGAAATGATGCGGGTTGAGCGTGCCGGAGAACATCACCGTGGTGCGCGCGGCCGCGTAGCGAGGCGCGAGAAACGGCGCGGGAATCACGTTGCGAACGCACAGCGTGGCATTCGTTTTGTCGCGCGGCGCGTAACGGTCTGTGGCGAGCGTGATATCGAAGATCGAATGCTCGCCGAACTGCTCGGCCAGCGCGACGAAATGCATCGCGTCGAAGAAAAAACGCAGCGACGCTTCGTCGATGGTCAGCGGTGCTTCCGCCAGTTGATCGGTGACGGCGCCGATCAGATTCTGCGCGGCCGAGAGCAGTTTACGGGGGACCTCGGCATAAACCTGATAGGTCGCGGTCTGCGCGCGCTTGACGGCGCTCCACTCGCGTTGCAGCCGCTCGAGCGGCTTGCGCAAGGTGGCCGGCGCCGTCTTGCGCGCGAGCCGGAACGCGGCCTGATCGAGCGACGCGCTGTACATGCGCCGCGCGCGGTCGAGCAGATTGTGCGCCTCGTCCACCAGCACGCCGACGCGCCACTGGTTGATCTGCGTAAGCGCGTACAGCATCGCGCTGCTGTCGTAGTAGTAGTTGTAATCGCCGACCACCACGTCGGCCCAACGCGCCAGTTCCTGTGCGAGATAGTATGGACAGACCTCGTTGGCGAGCGCCGCTTCGCGCACCGCCGCGCGGTCGAGGCGCGGACCGGCCAGCGCCGCGCTGCGGGCCGCGTCGAGCCGGTCGTAGAAGCCGCGCGCAAGCGGACAGGATTCGCCGTTGCAGGCTTTGTCGGGATGCTCGCAGGCTTTGTCGCGCGCGACCAGTTCGAGGGTTCTTAACGGCAGACGCGTGGCGCCTTGATGGAGTGTTTCGATCGCGTCCAATGCCAGCGCGCGGCCCGGCGTCTTGGCGGTCAGAAAGAATATCCGCTCGATCTGGTCCGCAGCGCACGCCTTGAGCAAGGGGAAAATCGTCGCGAGCGTTTTGCCGATGCCGGTCGGCGCCTGCGCCATCAAAGGCTTGCCGTCGCGCGCCGCGCGATACACCGACACCGCCAGCTCGCGCTGCCCACTGCGAAACTGCCCGTGCGGAAACTGCAGCGCGCCGAGCGCCGCGTTGCGCTCGGCCCGATGCGCTTCTTCCTGCACCGCCCAATCGAGAAAGCATTCGCATTGCTCGACGAAGAAAATTTCCAGGTCGCGCGCGGTGTGCGTTTGCGTCAGCAGTACCTCTTTCTGCGTGCCGATATCGAAGTACACCAGCGCTACGGTCAGCTCCGTTAGCTCCCGCGTCCGGCACAGCAGATGACCGTAGACGAGCGCCTGCGCCCAGTGCAGCGTGCGATGATTGGCCGGCATGCGTTCGAGATCGCCGCGATGCGTCTTGACCTCTTTCACGCGGTTCGCGACGGGATCGTAGCCGTCGGCGCGCCCGCGCACGGTCAGATTGCGGTGCGTGCCGGTCAGCGTGATCTCGGTTTCATAGCCGCTCGCGCGCCGGCCGGCGACGGTCACGTGGCCCGCCATGCCTTCGAGCGAGGTCGGTGCAGGCGTGAAGCGCAGATCCAGATCGCCACGCCTCGCGGTGAACTCGCACATCGCTCGCACAGCGACCACGTAGGTCATGCGCGGGCCTCGGTGGTTGGGGTGATGGTGTTTGTGGCGGGCTTGGTGGCGACCTCGATAGTGGCGTTGGTGGAGGCCTCGGCAGCGACCTCGACAGTAAAGTTGACGGCGGCCTCAGGGACGGCCTCGGTGGCGGCCTGGGCGGCAGCTTCCGCCGCGCCACCTTCCGCGACTACCGCTTCATCGGCCCAGCGCACATCGAGCACGCGCACCGGCATGCCGTGCTGCGCGCAATACGCGAGCCAGCGAATCTGGTTGTCCTGCAAGCGGTCGCCCGGGCCCTTCACTTCGATCAACTCATAGCGGCGTTCGGCCGGCCAGAAGCGGATCAGGTCCGGCAAACCGGAGCGATTGCCGCGGACGTCACGCAGCAAGCGTTCGAACCACAGCTTCAGATGCGCGGCCGGCAGACAGTCGAGCGCCAACGCAACCAGCTCCGGCGTGAGCAGCCCCCAGAACACGAACGGCGATTGCAGCCCTGCCTTGCCATGCAGATGCCGCACGATCGTCTCGCGATAGACACCGCTATCGAGTTGTTCGAGACACGCGGCGAACTGCTCAGCGCGGCGCGCATGAAAGTCCGGCGCGTGCAGATCGGCGGGACCGCGCTGGAACGGATGAAAAAACGCGCCGGGCAACGCCGCGAAAACCGGCTCCCAACACAATAGCCCGAACAACGAGTTGATCAGCGCGTTCTCGACGTAGTGCACCGGCGCGCTCTCGCATGTCAAATGATCGCGGGCCACGTATTCGACCGGCGTCGGCGTTTCGGGTCGCGGCAACACGAGCGTGCTGCGCTCGACCGGGCGAGCGGCAGGCACGCGCGCGACCGGTTCGCCGCGCTTGCGCTGCAAACGCGGCAGCATACGCGCGACGCGTTGCGCCTCTTCTTCGCTCTCCGGTGCGGCGGCGGCTTGCGAGGCCAGCGCGAAAGCATCGCCGAAACGCTCGCTGCGTTCCAGCACCCGCATGCGCCGATGACGCGCGCCGGGCCACGCGCAACGCTCATAAACGGCGAGCGCGGCCACCCAGTTCTGCCGACGCTCGCACAGGTAGCCGATGCGGAACAACAGTTTCGCGCGCCGCGTTTCGAGCCAGGGGTTGGCAGTTTCAATGGCGACGACAGTGGCGACGATCTCTTCGACCGCGACGGCTTCCGTCTCGTCACCGGGCAAGCATTCGAGCGCTTCACGGCATGCGTGCAGCGCGAGATAGACGTCGACGTCCGCGCGCTGCTGAAACGCGCGCGACGAAGGCGCGAACGCCACGTTCTCGTACTGGAATACACCGAGATCGGCGAGCACGAACTCCGACCATTCCTGCTGCAAGTTGCCGAAGAACATCAACCGCAAGCGTTCGCAAAGCGGCGCGATCGCCACGTGAAAAACGCGGTCCTCCGTTCGGCTATGCCATGCCGAAAGCGGACGCGCCGTGGCGTCTTGCTCGTCGATTTCGCTTGCATAAAACGGGCGCAATGTTTCCAGCAGATCCGGCTTGCGCAGGTTCCGCGCGCCCGGAATCATCGCGATGGCATCCGCGAATATCTCCATCAACCCGGGACGCGTGGTAACCGCGAACAGTTCGTCGAGCGTGAGCCTCGGTTCGGTGTCGACCCAGCCGAGGGCCGCGATCGGCGCGGCCGCCTGTAACGGGCAGCCGATCTCGTGGTAAGACAGGCGGCTTGCGCGGAACAGCGTGCCTTTGCGCATCAGCATGCGAACCAGCAGCGCACGCGATGACTGAGGCAACGCGGCGAACTCGCGCAGAAACGCTTGCTCGCGTGCGTCGAACAGATCGTCGTAACGCTGCGCGAGCCACGCGAGGGCGCACTCGAAGTTCAGCAGATAGTAGAGAGCGTAGGGAGAAGCAGTTGTTGCCACGGCACTTTCATGAAACCTGTATGTTTATACAGTGATGATAGCAAAATCCGTGGCGAGCCCGACCACCGCGTTTTCGACGAACCCCATGCGCACGTGACCCAAGACGCCCGCCGCGATCGGCAGAGTGGCAGGCTTATCGGACGGAATGCCGCAGTGTGCGATTCGATCATGCCGCCGCTACCGCATTTTCATTGCGCCGCCAGCCACACCACCGTCAACGAACGCACGCCTTGCGCGCCGCGAATCAGCACGCCCTCGATATCCGCCGTCGCCGACGGTCCGGTGACGAGCGCCGCGTAACGCGCATCGCGGAAATCGTCACGCCGGTACACGTCCTGCAAACCGTCGATCAATTGCGCCGGATCGAGCAGCACGACCAGATGCTGCACGATGTAGCCCAGCGCGTTAACCACGTACTCCCGTTCGCTGAACCACACCGAGCCGGTTTCGGCGACGCCGAAGCGCGCCCGCACCACGCCGACGTCGATATCCTGCAACGAAGCGGGTTCCGTATCGGCGGTGAGCGCGCGCGTGCCCGGCACCTCAGTGGCCGCCGAGGCCACTGAGGCCTCAGCGCCGAAGCGTTCGCGAATTAGCCCGCTCACGTCGGTCGCGGACGTGGCTTCGACGCAGGTGCCGCCCATCGCCTGCAAGGCCGCCGTGAAGCGCGCGCGCAGATCGCCGCCCGCCGCGTCGAAAAGTGGCACCTCGGGCCGTGGCCGCGACGGCGGCTGTGCTTGGCGAACCCTGTCCAGAAAAGCCTCACGCGTTGCCATTGCCGTCTCCACGATTCTTTTTGTACCAGGCGTGGAAGGTCAGCTTCGGCGCCTCCGGCAACTCGCGTTGCTTGCCCCAGATATTGAGCGGGTTATACAGCACGAAATTCGGCAGCCGCCGCAGCGCGCTGCCCATCGACGACACCGTCGCGCGATACAACGTCGGGCTCGCCAGCAAACGCCCCGCCATCTTCAGCACTTCCTGCTTCACGAACGGCACTTCATGGCGCTCGGCGATCACCGTGCGCCACTTGTAGATCTGCTCGTGAATATTGATTTTCACCGGACACACGTTGGTGCAACTGCCATTGAGCGTCGACGCGAACGGCAGCGCGCTATAGCGCTTCAGATCGAAAGTCGGATTGATGATCGCGCCAATCGGTCCCGAGTATGTGCCGCCGTACGACAGCCCGCCGCTGCGCCGGTACACGGGACACGTATTCATGCACGCGCCGCAGCGAATGCATTTGAGCGAGTACCAGAAGTCCTCCATCGCGAGCCGCTCCGAGCGGCCGTGATCGACGAGGATGAAATGCATCTCCGTGCCCGGACGCGGCGCGCGGAAATGCGAGGTGTATTGCGTGATCGGCGAGCCGAGCGCGCTGCGCGACAACATGCGGATGAACACGCCGAGGTCCGACACTTTCGGAATGAGCTTCTCGATTCCAATCGACGCGATATGCAAAGGCGGCACATTCGCCGACAGATCCGCATTGCCTTCGTTCGTACACACCACGACCGTGCCGGTCTCCGCCACCGCGAAATTGCAGCCAGTCATGCCGGCGGTCTTCTCGCGCACGAAGTACGGCCGCGTGTTCATCCGCTGGCTTTCCGCGAGATAGTGGATGTCGCTGTTCTTCGGATCGGTGCCGATGGTGCGGCCGAACAGTTCGGCGACATCGGCACGCAGTTTGTGGACCGCCGGCACCACCATATGGCTCGGGTCCTGATGATCGAGTTGCTGGATGCGTTCGCCCAGGTCCGTTTCCATCACCGTGATGCCGCGCGGTTCGAGATACTCGCGCATCTTGCATTCGTCGGTGAGCATCGACTTGCTTTTGACGAGCGTGGTCATGCCGCGCTCCGACATGATCTGGTGCACGAGCGCGTTGTGCTCTTCGGCGGTAGCGGCCCAGTGAACCGTCACGCCGTTGGCCTCGGCGGCCGCCGCGAACTGTTCGAGATACTGCGAGAGGTTCGACAGCGTGTGTTCCTTGATACCCGACGCCAGTTCGCGCATCGTCTCCCATTCGGCGATGCCGTGCGCCTGCACGTCGCGCTTCTCACGCAAATCCCACAGACGTTTGTCATGAAACGCCACGTGCTCTGTCTTGCCGATGAAAGCGCCCGCGGCTTTCGCGTGATCGATCCGGTTGCTCATGCGCGTGCTCCGTTGAGGACCTGCGCGATATGAATGAAGCGCGCGTCGGCTTTCATGCGTTCCGCGCAGCCTTGCTGATGCATCAGACACGACATGTCGCCCGAGACGATGTATTCGGCGCCCGCGTTCAGATGATCGCGCACCTTGTCCTGCCCCATGCGTACCGACACTGGCTCTTCGGTGACGGAGAACGTGCCGCCGAAACCGCAGCATTCGTCGGGCCGCGCCGGCTTGACGAACTCGATGCCCTTCACGCCTTCGAGCAAGGTGCGCGGCTTCGAAAACGGCGTGCCCGCCACTTCCGAAATCGACGCTTCTTTCAGATGCCGCAACGCGCTGCAACTGTTATGCAAGCCCACGCGATGCGGAAACTCGGCCCAGGGAAATTCACGCGCGCCGACCACGTCGTGCAGAAACTCGACGAGTTCATAGGCGTTCGCGCGTACCTTCTTCACTTCGTCGGTTTGTTCGAGCGCGGTCAAATGCTCGCGCACGTGATGGATGCAGCTCGCCGACGGCCCGACGATGTAGTCGTAGCCCGCGAAGTTGCGCGCGAACACACGCTCGGTGCCGGCCGCCTCGGCATGCGCGCCGCTGTTGGCCATCGGCTGGCCGCAGCAGGTTTGCTCCTGCGGATAGTCGACCTGTATGCCGAAGCGTTCGAGCAATTCGAGCGTGGCGATCCCTACTTCGGGATAGAACGCGTCGATGAAACACGGGATGAACAGGGCGACTTTCATAGGCTCTTTGAAAGAAAAAGCAGCAGCCGGCGATTCACCTACTCTACTGCGGAATCGCGTTGCGGAACGATCGTGGCACGGCATGGGCGACGGCCACATGACAGAGTTTCAGCCGTTTCAGCCAGACTGGTCAGGTTGGTCTGACCAAGAATATAAGGGAAGTCGCGAAAGCATGTCAATGGCGCGCTGGCGAGAGATGACAGCTTGCGCTGCGGGAATCGGAAGCGCTACAGCCAGCTATCGAGACTTGTGACCAAACGGTCCGTTCGGGTCGATATAAGGGTTATCGGTTTTTCGCCTCACGTCCGAATGCGTTTTGGACAATCCCGCCTGTTCCCGCAAAGGCGCGGGCACGCCCTTTCCAGGCTTCGCATCTGGCTTGATGTCCTCGAGACCTCGCGCCCACGCCTCCAGCATTCGCTTGCCCACATTCCTGAACTCGGGATAACGCTCCGTGTATGCGCTGACCAGCGGAAGCACCTTCTGCACCGCGCTTACCACCTGTTCAAGCGCTGCGTTCATATCCGTTGGCGAGAGACTCAATCGCGCACCGCCGTATTCGAACAGGGCCTTACCGCAACACCACAGTTTTTTGCCTTTCAGCGACAACGCCGGTGCGTCATCCTGATAGCGAGGATAAGCGGTGACAGTCACGATGTCGTACACAGGAGAAAGGCGAGCGTCCCGCTCGTTCGTGTACGTCAACGCGTAGTTCTTCATGTGCGCGTCAGCGTTACGCAGCGCATAGTTCAGCAGCAACAGCAGGAACAGCTTGCGCTTGCTGTCTTTGCGATGATCCACCCCGAGATACTGATTACAGAGTTTCGCAAGGTCTTCGACGGTGCCCTGGTATTTGCGTACAGGATCAAAGCCCTTCAACGCGCAAAAATCCTCGACCCCGACGCGCGTGCCATCCGCTTCCAGATCGAAGCGCCGTATCGCGAGCACACGGCCGTCCTCCGAAAGGCGCGTTTCCGGAACATTCAGGTCCGTGTTCCTCGCGACCTCAAGGCAGAGGTATTCGTTGATGCTGAGCCCCGGCAGGTCAACCGGACCAGTCTTGAGGATGTACTCGTCCGTCCAGACGGTCGCCTTCTCCTCACCGGAAGCCAGTGTTTTGGGCATGACCCCCGAAACACCCTCGCTGATGCCTGCCTCAAGGTGTTTGAGCAGGTTATCTCTGGAGTCCGGGCTCGCGAGAAGCGTCGCCATATCGAACTTAGACCGCGCAATAGCAAGCGGCGCCCCGTGCGGGATTGCTCTTACCCGCCCGATGGTGTTTGCTCCCGTTAGTGCGAGAAGCCCCATATCGCTCACGTCCGCGTGAGGGCCGAGATGTTGACGAATGAGGTCCTTCTTGAAGCCTTCAGGCAGATTCATCTGAAACGAAGGCATGATGCCTCCGGGCCAGGTGTACGACCCGTTTCGTACCGGCATGAGAAGCGAGACGACGTCGGCCGTGGACGTACCGGGCAGATAGGTGAAGACGCCACTGTGCGCCTCTTCCGTCAGTGTCCCGACCAACGTGGTGTTGCAGTAGATGTCGAGTACGGCCATGACCTATTCGCGCTTTCCGGTAGTGCTGACACTGGCCTCGGAGCGCGGGGGCCGAACACGCCGCCGGGTTTCGTCGACGGGAACAGCAGGCGTTCGCTGTTCGGCGAGAACGTCGTCAAGCGTACGCCGATGGCCTATTGGACGAGCCAAAAGCTCGAGCCCCACCGCCTCGAAGAGACTCAGCAGCTTGACTGTGCCGAGTTCGGGAAGCAGTCCGGTCTCAAAACGGCTAATCCGCGCGCGAGTGATGCCGCTTTGCTCGGCAACCTGCTGCTGAGTCTTGTTTGCGGCAAGCCGGGCGAGGCGAAATGTTTCGCCAAGTTCGAAGAGGTCCATGTGCCACCTGCGATACGTTAAGGGCAATCAGGTCGATATTGTATCTCAAGAGATACGCTATTGACTCAAAATTATGTGTCGTATAAAGCACATTATCCGTATTTTGTCTATTAATGTGCCTTATACGACACATAAAGACGCCGCAGGACTACTCGAGCCATCGTGACGGCGGTGCGGGTTTCCTTGCGCACTGGCCGCAAGTGGCGGGAGCTAAGCGCGCGGTCTTTCAGCGAGGGGTCGGTCATGCATCAGGAGGGAGGGTCCAAGCGCTTCACTTCTCGCGTTGATGGACCACCACGCGGGACAAGGATGATTGAGGGCGGAAACTGAAAGCGCCCGATGCCGGTCGGCGCGCGGGCGCCCGCGCAATTACGAAACCGCGCTCGACGAAGGCTTCGCCGCATCTTCCTTGTACATCTCGCGCACGAAGGTCAGATGACGCTCGGCGGCCTTGCGCGCCTTTTGCGCGTCGCGCGCCATGACGGCGTCGTAGATGGCCTGATGCTGGCTCATCAGTTGCTTTTCCATCGCGTCGTCGTAATCGATCAGCCGATGATACTGGCGCATGCCCTCGCGAATCAGCGTATGGATGCCGTGCATCACATGCGCGAGCGCGATGTTGTGCGTGGAGTCCGCGATCGCGAGGTGAAACGCGGCATCCAGTTCCGCGAGGTTCACGCGATCTTGCGACTGCGAGCCGGCCTTCAACGCCTCGAACGCCACGCTGATGTTTTTCAGGTCGGCGGCCGTGGCGCGCTCGGCGGCATACACCGTGGAAATCGATTCGAGCCCCTGGCGCAATTCAAGAATATCGGCACTGGTGCGCGGATTCTGCAACAACAGCTCGGCGAGCGGCTTGGAGATGATCGGCGCCGTGACATCGACCACCGTAAAACCGCCCCGCCCCGATGTCTCGATGTAGCCGTCCGCTTCGAGCCGAATCAGCGCTTCCCGCAACGACGGCCGCGACACGCCGAGCTGCGTCGCCAGATCGCGTTCGGCCGGCAAGCGGTCGCCGGGCATCAGCGTGCCGTCCGAGATCAGTTGCTTGATCTGGTCGGACACCACGTCGGAGAGCCGTTTGCGCGTGAAGGACTGGATCGGGAGAAATGGCATGGGCAGCGGTCGGTGAAGCCGGTTGAGCGAGCGGTTTTCAGGCCGTGGGAGAGTGTCCAAACACGATGCGTTGCAACGTTGCAGTCACGCTTGAACGTTGCAGCGAATTATACCGTTCAACGGAACACGCCGAATCCGGTTGCGAGGCAAGCCCCGACCGCGCTGCGAGTCGTTCGGAACCGGCTAGCGCGCACCCGCTGCATAGAAACTCGCCAGATCGCGCCTGAGCGTGTGCAAGGCCGCGTCGTCGAGATAGATCATGTGCCCGGTCGGATAGTAGGCGATGTGCACATTGGCGCGCAGCGGCCCGTCCACGCCAAGGTGCGCGAGCGCATATTCGGTCGCGTAGAACGGCGTGGCCAGATCGAAATAGCCGTTCACCGACATCACGCGCAATTGCGGATTCTGCCGCATCGCTTCGGCCAGATCCCCCGCCGCATACGGTACGGGCAAACGCTCGCCCCACCATTCGCGATGCTTCCAGTCCCATTGCGTCAACGCTTCGTCGTTGAAGACGCGGTAGCGGTCGGCCGGCGTGAAGTGCAGGTCCTGAGCGAAATGCTGGTGGAGCGCCGCGTCGAAAGCACTCGACACGCTGCTCACCGACGCATCGTAATCGGGGCGATCGGCGACGCTGTCGAAGTCGATGCCTTCAAAGCGCGCATCGTAACGGCCAACGCTACGCGCCTGATCGCGCAGCAATTCACTGCGATAACGCGACGGATAGAGACGCAGGCGGCTGCGCTTCACATAGGCGACATCGAGGCCGGTGAATTGCGCGACACGCGCGGCGATTGCGTCGCGCTCGGCCTCGGGCAGCGCGTCGCCTTGTGCGAGGGCTTGCGCATACGGGCCGCGTGCGAACGCGCGGGCTTCGTCGAGAAAGGCTGGCAGACTGGCCGGCTTCGGTACGATCTTGTCGTGATACCAGGCGATCGCCGCGAAGCTCGGCAGATAGCTTTCGCTCTTGAAATCCGAGCCAGCCGAAAACGCGGCCGAATCGAGCACCGACGACATCAGGATCACGCCGTTAAGCGCGATATTGTTCTGCCCCAACTGATACGCGAGCATCGCGGCGCGCGCGGTCCCATACGATTCGCCGAGCAGATACTTCGGCGAATTCCAGCGCTGGTTCACCGTCAGATAGCGGTCGATGAATTGCGAAAACGCGTCGACATCCTTGTCGACGCCCCAGAAGTCTTTGCCCGTTCCATGACCGACGACGCGCGACAAGCCCGCGCCGACGGCGTCGATAAAGACGAGGTCGGTGCTATCGAGCAGGCTGTCGGGATTGTCGGCGAGCGTGTACGGTGCGGGCGGCGTGATATCGGGACTCGCGGTGCGCACCCGCTTCGGCCCGAATGAGCCGATCATCAGAAAGATGGTGCCGGCGCCCGGACCGCCGTTGAACAGAAACGTAACCGGCCGCGTCTGCGGCGTTTTACTCGCGACGGTGTAGGCAACGTAAAAGACGCTCGCGTTGGCCTGCCCTGTCTTGTCGCGCAACAGCAGGTTGCCTGCGGTGGCCGTGTAGTCGATTTTGCGGCCATCGAGCCGAATGGAATGCTGCGTAACCGACGAGGTTTCCGGCGGCACGGGAATCGCTGCCGGCTCGGCTTTCGCGTTGCGCTGCGCCGTGCTACCCGACGCTTCGTTCTGCGCCGACGCGACCGCCCGTGGCTGCCGGGGCGCGCGTGTCGGAGCCGCGTGCGAATCCTGCAGCGGTTGGCCGTTCGGCTCCGCGCGCTGATTGGGCTGGCCGCTCACGAAGCGGGGCGCGTCCGGCGCCGATGCCTCAGTGTCGGCGCTGGCGGCGGCTTCTGGCGAATCGTCCGGTTCAGCCGCCGCGCACATGGTGCTGAACGTGGCGAGCGCGAGCAGCACAAGCGTCATCGCGACGAGCGCGGCCGCCATGGATCCTGCCATCAGTGATTGGCGCAACCAGAAGGTGAAGCGAAGGCCCATGAGTTTTCCGACCGAGAGTCGATAGACGCCGATGTCCCGCAGGTCAAAGCTGAAGACGAACTCGGCGCTCGATTTTTGACGCAAGCATTTGCGGCGTCAATCGAAAACTGGCGAGAACACGCATTCCTCCCACGACGCATCGCCGCGTTACGCCAATCGAAAAGCAAACGAAACGTTGGCGAAAGACTCAACGACCCGGCAACCCGCCGACGAATGCAGCGATACGTTCGCACGCATCGATCAGACTGGCCTCGTCGACGACGAAACCCAGCCGCACGAAACCCTTCGCCGTCTCGCCGAAAGCGCTCGCGTCGAGCAGCGACACGCCCTGCGCGCGAAACAGCTGCCAGGTGAAGTCGACCGTATCGAGGCCCGTGCCGCTCACGTCGACCATCATGAACATGCCCGCCTCGGGCAACAGGCATCGCAACTTGGGCACACGATGCAAACGCTCGAACACCACGTCGCGCCGGCGCCGGTAGATCTCGCGCATCTCGGCGGCGATCCGCGCCTTGTGCTGCACCGCCGTCAATGCGGCCTGCTGGATGAAGCCGGGCAGGCCGTAAAGCATGGCCAGCGCGAGCCGCCCCATGTGCTCGATCAACTCGGTGGGAGCGATCGCCCAGCCCACGCGCCAACCGGCCATGGCATGCGATTTCGACAGGCTGCCGAGCGTCACGGTGCGCTCCGCCATGCCGGGCAGCGCGGCGATGCTCACGTGCTCGCGTTCGAACGTCAGTTCGGCGTAGACCTCGTCGGAGAGCACCCATAGGTCGTGCCGGCACGCGAGCCGCGCAATACGTTCGAGATCGGCGCGTTGCATGACCACGCCGGTCGGATTGCAGGGCGTCGCGAAGAAGATGGCTTTGGTGCGCGACGTAACGGCGGCTTCGAGCGCGTCGCAGTCGACGTGAAACGCCCGCGCCGGATCGACCGGCACCGTCACGAGCGTGGCGCCGGCCGCGCGCACGCAGGCCTCGTATGTGAGATACATGGGCTCGGGGACGATCACTTCATCGCCCGCTTCCAGCAGACACAGCGACGCGGCGAACACGCCGTTCTGCGCCCCCGCGGTCAGGATCACGTTGGCGGCGCTCGCTGCGCAGCCGGTCATGCGCGTGTGTTCCGCGGCGATCGCCGCGCGCACCGGCTCGCGGCCGGACACGGCACTGTAGTGCGTATCGCCGCCGCGCAAGGCCTCGATTGCACGTTCGACGATCGGCGCGGGCGTGGCAAAGTCGGGGTCGCCCACGCTCAGGACGATGACGTCTTCACCTCTCGCCTCCGCCTGCTGCGCGACACGATGGATTTCCCACGCGGAGGTGCGCCGGCCTTGCAGGCGTTCTACCAGATTCGAGTACTTCATTGACTGCGCCCCGTTCCCTATGGACCCGCCAATGTAAAGGGGCGCGCGTGAAACGTCCAGATACGAAAAAGCGCCACGAGAACGGACAGTCTCGCACGGCGCTCGGGCGTTGCCCCTTGTTCGCGGGGCGCGGCGCGTTTAAATCTGGCGGCGCAGCTCCGCCGGCGGCACCTTCATCAGATGCCGGTACTTCGCCACGGTGCGGCGCGCCACCAGCACGCCCTGATCGGCGAGCATTTTGGCGAGCGTCACGTCCGAAAGCGGATCGTGTGTGTTTTCCGCGGCGATCATTTCCTTGAGCAGCGCGCGCACGGCTGCGGCTGAACAGGTGCCGCCGCTTTCCGTGCCCAGTTCGCGCGGGAAGAAATGCTTGAACTCGAAAATACCGCGCGGCGTGGCCATATATTTATTGCCGGTGGCGCGCGAGATGGTGGATTCGTGCAGGCCGAGTTCGTCGGCGACATCGCGCAGCACCATCGGCTTGAGCGCGATTTCGCCGTACTGGAAGAAGGCTTTCTGATGCGCGACGATGCATTCGGCCACGCGCTGAATCGTATCGAAGCGTTGCTGCGCGTTACGGATCAGCCAGCGCGCTTCCTGCAGTTGCTGTGCGAGCGGCGAGCGGCTTGCGCCCGCCGACTGCGCGAACAGTTCGGCATACATGCGATGGATGCGAGCGCGCGGCTGCACCGCCGGATTGATCGCCACGACCCACTTGTTGCGGACCTGACGCACGATCACGTCCGGCACCACGTAGTTGTCTTCGGTGCGGCCGTAGCTGTTGCCGGGCTTCGGGTCGAGCTTGCGCACCAGCGCGCAGGCCACGCGCAGTTCTTCGGCGCTGCAGCCGATCTGCTTCTGCAGTTCGGCCTGCTCGCGACGCGCGAGCCGTTCCAGATGATGTTCGACGATTTGCCGAGCGACATCACGCCCCGGCGTGTCGGCGGGCAAGGCATTCACCTGCAGCGAGAGGCATTCGGACAACGAGCGGGCACCCAGGCCCGGACGATCGAGCGATTGGACGAGACGCAGCGCGACCAGCAATTCTTCTTCCGTCAGTTCGGGTTCGAGATCGACGCTGTCCGCGAGATCGGAGAGTTCCTGACGCAGATAGCCGTCGTCGTCGAGCGCTTCGATGATGAAACGGGCCACCGCGCGGTCACGGTCGTCGAGTCGATAGAGGCGTAGCGAATCGTGCAACTGCTCGCGCAAGGTCGGCTGCGAGCGTGCCCATTCGGCGGGGTCGCTGCTGTCCGAGTCGCCGTTCTGGCGGGTCGAACTGCGGCTGCTGTAGTCGCCGGAGAAATCGCCGGGCATATCGTCCTGGCCCGCGCTTTCCAGTGTGTCGTTGCTGCCGGATTCAGCCGGCAGCGAATCGGGTTCGGCGGTCGCAACCGTGTCGGTGGCGGGCAGCGCGCCGCCGTCTTCGCCAGAGGTCGCGGTTGCCAGCGCCACGTCTTCCGTCTCCGACGAGTCGTACTCGAGGAACGGATTGGTGTCGAGCGCGGTACGCAGTTCCTGCTGGAATTCCAGAGACGACAACTGCAACAGACGCACTGATTGCTGAAGACGCGGCGTGAGTGCGAGAGACTGCCTTGTGCGTAGTTCAATAGAAGGCATTGTAGTGAGGTCCCGTTGATAGCCGAAAATTGGTGAGTAGCCCGTCTAGAGCAACTGTCGTACCAACTCGCGCAAAGCCCTGTTTTTTCTACGCTTTGTCTTTTCAGGCCCGCCAATTGCGTAGGCCGCCAGGCGCCTTTTTTACAAGTACCCGGCAAATTCCGGTCCCTGCCGCGGTGAGCCGTCGAGGCTCGTATCGATGCATCGCGGCGGCTTATTCCTCAGCCTAAATACCTGTGTCGTAACGGCTTTCCTGCGACGTCGATCTTTTGACGCCATGGCGGGCACACCGCTTGCGTACTTGCACTATGTGGACGGACGCCGGTCTGCGCATGCGAGACGCTATAGCACGCAAGCGAAACACATGCACAGACCGTCGGCCGGTGTCGATAACGGGCCCTGACGGAACCGTAGCGGCAACGATCCCACGCGTGTCATCAACGGCTTCGACCGCGATCGACCGCAGGCAACAAGACCGCAATTTCATCAACACCCGAAGGAGAAACCATGAAGACCATCCAACTTCTGAAGACCGCAGGTAGCATCGCTTGTGTCGCTTTCGCACTGAACGCGACGAATGCCATGGCGCAAAGCAGCGCTCCGTCGGCGGCGTCGGAGACCGTCGGCCAGCATGTCGACGACGGCGCCATCACCACCAAGGTCAAGGCCGATCTGCTGGCCGCGAAGAACGTCAAGTCGACGCATATCCACGTGAAGACCCGCAAGGGCGTGGTGTGGCTCACGGGCACGGTGCCTTCGGCCGAGGACAAGGCAGCGGCTGGCGAAGTCGTGCAAGCCGTGAAGGGCGTGTCGAGCGTGAAGAACCATTTGAAGATCGCGGCCGAATAAGAGCTGCGGGTCCGTCCGGCAGCGCCGACTTCGGTTGGCGCTTTCCGATGCTACTGCTGCAGGAAAGAAAAAAGCCATCCGCATTGCGGATGGCTTTTTTACGTGCGGCTCGCTATCGCATCGAGCCGCTTGCAACCGGACACGAGCAACAAACAATCGGCGCCCCGCAGGGCGCCGGTCACTCATCTGCTTTTAACGCTTCGCCGCCGCATATTGATCGCGCAGATCACGCACGCGGTCGTGATTCTGCAGCACGCCTTGATACTGCCGCTCGACGATCGCCCGCACATCCGCGGGCAATTCCTTTTCGAGTGCATCGTGATAGCGCTTCTTCGCGACGTCCTCGCCCTTCTCACACTCGGCCAGAATTTCGTGGTCGCTGCGATTCGTCACGGCCGACTTCACGTCGACCCAGCCGCGATGCAGCGCGCCGCTCATGCTGCCGCCCGTTTCGGGCTTGCCGCCCAATGCCTGAACCGCATCCTGCAACTCACGCGCGCCGCGTGCGCAATCCTCGGCACGCGACAGGAATAGCGTTTTCAACTGTGCGTCGTGCGCATCTTCAGCAGCCTTGCGAAAGCCCTTCTCGCCATCCTTCGACGTTTCGACCAGATCGTTCAGCACGGAAACAACGTTCGTAGCCATCCAATACCTCCAAGGGTTTCGTTAGTCATGGAATTCGCCGATGCAGATGAGTTGCCCTACCAGAGGCACTCGTTCTCCAGCGACAGAGTTCATAGGTGTAGTCGCACGGGCCGTGCCTGGTACATAGCGCTATGGGCGTTTGCGCGCTGCGTCGACGCGCACGTCCAATCTTTGCCAACACGCGTAAATGTTGCCCGCCGCCGCGCGCGGTGATTGCCGGCGAAGCCCCGCTCGGCGGCCTTCCGCCCAATGGCACAGCGGTTGCTTAATATGCTCCGCCCAGCACGCGTGCAACGCAGCAACCCACACACTGCAAGACGTGCCAACGGATTGAAAACAATGGGCAGGCAACAGCGACAGGGAGAATCATCATGAAGATCAGGAGCGCAGAATTTCTGGCCGCCGTCGCGATCATCAGCTCGGCGGCCGTGATGCAGATTCGCGAACACGTGCTGGTGCAGGAAACGCCGGCTTCAAATGCGCAGGCCGCGTCGCCTCCGTGTGGCGCGATGCATGAAGGATTGGTGCCGGCAGCTTGCGAACCGACGCGCGAAAAACGTCAGGTGGATCGCGCACCCCAGCCGCAGCGCAGTGCGCCGCAAGTATGGGTTTGAGCAGACGTTTGAATACTGCTCGAGTGCTGACGGACAGGCACAAAAAGAACGGCCCGATCAAATCGGGCCGTTCTGCTAATTACCGCAACGAAGGCTACTGCAATTAGAACATTCCGCGACTCAAGCGCTCTTTTCGCTGAATTCGCCGAGCGGCACCGGTTTCTTCAGCGGATCGAAGTCGGCCCAGCGCCCCTGCTGCCAGCGGCCGCTCGCCCGCTCGATCGCCGACCCGCCGGCTTCGCGCAGCACGCGGGCGGCATCGAACTGATTGTCCGGCGAGACGTGCACGGCGACCAGCACACCGGAATCGCGCGTCTCCTCGTGGAACGCCGAGCGATGCCCTGTGTGGCCGGCATCGCGCGTAAGCGACATAGCCCCGACCAGCGAGCCGACATATGCGCCGACACCCGCCGCAATCAACGACACGATGATCGGCGCGGAGAACGCCGCGAAGATCCCGACGCCTACCACGGCGCCGACTACCGCACCGATCGTGACGCCCATGCCGGCGCCTTTGGGCGCATCCTTCGCGCCGGCATCGGTGGCGGTGTCGCCGCCGATCGGATAGCGTGCGTGCTGACCGCGTGGATTGACGAAGAACAGCGTGACGTCTTCCTCGACGAATCCTGCCTTGAAGAGCTTGGCCGCCGCGTCTTCAGCGGCGGGGAAAGTCGTAAAGCGTGCTGCGACGATGAGTGACATGAGGCCTCCTTGCATCGTTGGATAGCGTTTTGCGGACCATGCCGCCGCGTTTCGCCACGCCGCACAGCGCGCGCGAGCGACGGCACGCGCCGGCCCTACGCCGTGGTGCCGCGATCCGGTTCCATGCCTTCCACTCTGAACAGTCCGCTATGCAACACTACGCCTTCACCGTCGTTCTGGTCGAGTGCTTCGGCGCAAACCGAACGGATACGTTGACGGCCTTTGTCGAAGGCCGACATTAGCGTGGCTTCCAGAGCGGAATCGGCGCCGAAGTGATCCTCGAGCGCCTCGGCGGTAATCGTGCATACGACCGGTTCGCCGTCCACCCGCGCCATGAAGCGCAGGGTCAGATTCGCTCCGTCGAAGACCGGCTTGTCGTCGGAAAAAGTGATCTGCATAAGGGAATCCTCATAGGCCGGCCGCGGCAGGATCGCGTTCATGGCGAACCCTTCATTGCGCCGGCGAGTTGCTGCGCCATCGCGAGATGATGTTTGATGGTCGGCAGCGCATGTTGGGCCGCGGCTTTGAGTTGCGCGTCGGTGCCGCTGGTGCTTTCCTGCTGGAACAGATCGACCGCTCGCTGGTGCGCTTCCACCCCGACCTGCTCGACGTAGGCCTGATCGAATTCCTTGCCCTTGAGCGTCTGAAGTTTACCGACCAGCGCCGAATCCGCCGACGGCGTCGAAGTAAAGCCCTTCTTGGAGACGAGCGCCGCCATGGCGTGCGAGAGTTTCGTGTGATCCGTAATCATCTGCTGCGCGAATTTCTTCACGTGCGGATCGCTGGAATTCTTGAGCGCGACCTTGCTGGCCGCGATTTCGGTGGCGTCGGACTGCGAGGCGTCCTGCACGAATTGCTGATCCGCGGGCGAAAGCTTCGTGCCGCTGACCGGCGCATCGCTCGCCGGGGCGTCGCTCGCTTGCGCGTAGACCATGCCGATGGACGCCGCGCTCAAACTCAGCGCGACAGTCATCGCTTGTAGGGAATACCGGAATTTCATGCATTTTCTCCCAGATCGACGGATACGCCGAAGCGGAACCGATATGACGGAGCGCAGCCTTCATTCAATCTGCGCGAGCGGTTCGTCACCGCACTCATGCCGCCTTGCGTTTCGACAACTGCGCAATCAGCGTTTTGTTGAAGGCCGGCAGATCGTCGGGTTTGCGGCTACTGATCAGATTGCCGTCCTCGACCACTTCCCGGTCCACCCACGTGCCGCCCGCATTGCGAATGTCGTCCTGCAGGCTCGGCCAACTCGTCATCGTGCGGCCCTTGATGATTCCAGCCGACACCGGCAACCACCCGCCATGGCAGATCACCGCGATCGGCTTCTTCGCGTTGTCGGCTGCCTTGACGAAGGCTTGCGCCTGCGGCAGCAAACGGATCGCGTCGCCGTTGACCACACCGCCTGGCAACACCACCGCGTCGTAGTCGTCCGCGCTGGCCTTGTCGAACGTCGTATCCACCTCGACGGCGTCGCCCTTATCCACGTGCTTGAAACCCTGAATCTTGCCGGGCTTCGCCGAAATGACATGCACCGTTGCGCCTGCCTCGATGAGCGCGCGTTGCGGCTCGATCAGTTCGGCCTGCTCGAATCCGTCCACTGCAAGTACCGCCACCTTGTAACCATTCAGCGTGCTGGCCATGCCTAATCTCCTTCGTTTCATTGCTGGACCGGCTGTGCCGCGCGGCCGGCCCGTTCGTCAATAGCGTGTCAGCAAAGTACGTGCCCATGCCTTCGGCGCGCGTGGCCGCTTTTTTACTTACTCGTCGAACGGCTGCTGCCTGAGGCCGGTTTAAAGGCCTTGCGGGTCATCGTCGAGGCCGTCATCGTCGTTAGCCAGCGGATCGATCACCCGGTCTGGCTCGATATCGGCGTCCGGTACAAGGGTGGAATCGCCGTCGGCCGCGGCGCGCTCGCCTGTGCCGGCACGATCCGTATCGCTGCCGAGTTCGGTGTCGCCGGTTTCGAGCGCGTGATTGTCCAGTTCGGTATCCACGTCGAACTCGTGACGCTTCGCACCGGCGACATCGCTGCCGCTGTCGGACGAATCGCTGGGACCGAGCGCGCCGGTGGTGCCGGCGGTTTGTTTGACGACCTGTTGCGGCTCTTCATCGGGATTCAGGGTGCTGCTCATGGCGCTCTCCTTGGTTGATTCGTTTCGTTCGTTACCCATAGCGAGAGTTCGCAAGGACTGTTCCGCTCAGGCGCGCGGCAATCCGAAGCAACCCAGGCAACCATGCCCGCCGTGCCAACGCCGGCGCTGGGCACTGCCTTTGCTTGCAGGCACGGTCACCGGCGCCACGCGCCTTCTGCTTGAAATTTCTACTTTCGACGATGGCTGCCACCTCCACCCCGATTCAACGCCGCCCTGAACGCACGGACGACGACAGCGCGAAACAGCCGACGCCCACCGCCATGCCGCCGGGTTTGCGCCATGCCGACGACACGAAACCCGGTATCACGCGTCAGCGTGAAAAAGACGGCTTCGCGTATTTCGACGTGGCGGGCAAACGCATCGTCGATGAAGACGAAATCAAACGCATCAACGCGCTTGCCATTCCGCCGGCGTATGAAAGCGTGTGGATCTGTCCGGATGCGCGTGGCCATATCCAGGCGACGGGTCGCGATGCGCGCGGCCGCAAGCAATACCGCTATCACCCGCGCTGGCGTGAAACGCGCGACGCGGACAAATACGAGCGCATGGCCGAGTTCGGCCGTGCATTGCCGAAGATCCGCGCCCGTGTCGCGCGCGATCTGAATCTGCCGGGCATGCCGTGCGACAAAGTCATCGCCGCGATCGTGCAATTGCTCGACACGACGCTGATCCGGATCGGCAGCGTCGAATACGCGCGCGATAACCAGTCGTACGGTTTGACGACGCTGCGCAAGAAGCACGTGAAGATCGAAGCCGGCCAGTTGCGCTTCAAGTTTCGCGGCAAGAGCGGCATCGAGCACGACGTGACGGTGAACAATCCGCGCGTCAAACGCATCGTGCGGCGTTGCGCCGAACTGCCGGGCCACGACCTGTTCCAGTATCTCGACGAAGACGGCACGCGCCGCACCGTCGGCTCCGCCGATATCAACGACTATCTGCGTCGCGCGAGCGGCGCGGATTTCACGGCCAAGGACTACCGCACGTGGGCCGGCAGCGTCTATGCGCTGGCTGCGCTGCGTCGCCTGATGTGCAGCAGTGCGGCGGAAGCGCGCCGTCATATCGTTGCGACCGTGAAGGACGTGGCGGCGTTATTGCGCAATACGCCGGCCGTGTGCAGGCGTTGCTACATCCATCCCGCCGTGATCAGCTCGTTCGAAGCGGACGAATTGCAGCGTCTCGCGCCCGCGGAATCGCGCCGCGGGCTGAGAGTGGATGAAGTCGCCTTGGCCACGTTGCTCGCGCAGGCGGAGAAACGCGCCGCGAAGCTCGCGCGGCAGGCCGGCGCGAAAGGCCGCAAGGCGCGCGAATCGGCGGTGACGGAAAGCATCGACGATTCGATTACGAGTTTGCTGAAGAAGTCGCGCGTGGTGCGCAAGGCGGCAGCCGCAAAGGTCGATGCGAAGTCTGGTGCGCAAGCTGCACGGCGAACGGGCGGGCGCGCGGCGGGTGCTTCGCGGGCAGTGAAACAGACCGCGCCTTAAAGCTTTGAAATTAGAACCTGGAGAGATTGCGGCGCTTCGCGCTTCTTGACTTGTCGCGTTAGCGCCGCCGCTTCACCGCGCGCTCACTGACCTTTCGTATCGCTACTCGCATCCGCGCCCGGCATATTGGTCGAGTCAGTCTTCGGCTTCTTCATTTTCGACTTGGACATGTGATGCGATTTGGAGCCGCTGGAACTCATCGCTCCCGATGTAGGTTGTCCGTCCGTGGTCGGGGCCGCGGTCGCCGCGCCGTGAGCGTTACCCGAGCCGCCGGAGCCACTGTTGCCGCCGTTACCGTTGCCGCCGCCCGCTTGTGCGAACGCTGAGCCCGACATCGCAACGAGTACCGACACCAGCAATGCTTTTGTATGTTTCATCAAAGTCTCCGAGGGTAGATGGACAGCGCGCGTAGGTGATATATCGCGCTGCTGGTCGAACGTCCCGCAAGGGCTATGCCTCACGGCAAGGGCATATCGTCTTCTGTTGCCCTCCTCTCTCCAGACGAAATATTTTCAATCGCGTCAGCACGCTTTACGCGGGTCAGCACGACTCTGCGCACGCGCTTCGCGCAAAAGGCACGCACCCGCGATGCATGGATCACCCGCAGCCGTATCGCGCGCATGCCTTGCGGCTCATGAAGGAACGCCGGTTGCTCAACGCTTCACACACCCAACCTGTAGAGGAGGCTCATCATGGTGAACCAGACACAAACGCAAGCCGGCATGCGCCAGGATCAGGGCGCCCGGATCGTCGGCAAGGGCAGCGCGACCGCGGACGGCCCCGGCCCGGACGTGATGGCGGCCGCCACGCTCGACGGCAACAAGGTGCTCAGCAGCGACGGCGAGGACATCGGCAAGATCAAGGACATCATGCTCGACGTCGGCTCGGGCCGCGTCGCGTATGCCGTGCTCTCGAGCGGCGGCTTTCTCGGCATCGGTGACAAGCTGCTCGCCATTCCATGGCATGCACTGACGCTCGATACGGGCCGCAAGTGCTTCGTGCTGAACATGACCGCGGAACGCGTGAAGAACGCACCGGGCTTCGACAAAGATCATTGGCCATCCATGGCGGACCAGACGTGGGCCACGTCCGTGCACCAGTACTACGGCAGCGAACCCTATTGGGGCCGCGACTCGAATCTGCGTCGCGAAGACTACGGCGTGGGCGACGTTCCGCCCGCGTCGTCAGACGCGCCCGAGGCTGGCGGCCTGAAGCTATAACGCGTGGTCACTGCGGGCGCGCGTGGCCATAAGCCGCCACGCGTGCCGGCACCGATGCGCCGGCATGCCGCCATCGCGGCAGCCGGCGCGTTTCACTTTGAGCGCACAATAAGCGCGATCAGCGCGCGCACCACCCGATAAGGAGGCGGCAGCATGGCCACCCGAAAAAAATCCACCAGCAAGTCCAAACGCCCAGTCTCGCGCGGCAAGTCGGGCCGGCCGCCGCGCCAGCGGCATGCCCAGGCTCACGCGGCACATAGCGCCAAAAGCCCGCAGAAGTGGTCGCATCACGTGATGGAAACCAGTGACGCGATGGATATCGAGCACGATGTGTTCAAGACCGGCAGCGCGGAGTCGATCGCGCAATCGCTCAAACGGTCGTCCACGACAAGCCGCCGCCGCAAAGGCACACCGTTCCAGTCGGCCATGTCGATGCTGAACTTCTATATCAATCGTGCCGGCAGGAATCTGCCGAAAGCCCGCCGCGACACCTTGCAGCAGGCCAAGCGCAAGCTGCGCGAAGCATTCGGACGCGCGCCTTGAAGTGACGCGTCAGTGACCGACGCGTCCGGGCGCACCTTTCTTTAACCGGCCACGCATGCGGCACGCGCAGGCAGGCCCTCACCGGATGTTCATGCACGAAACTTTGTGGTTTCTCATCGTTGGCGCCGTGCTCGTCTTCATGGGCCTGGCGGCAACGACACTGCGGCGGCTGCCTGTGAGCGCCGCCATGTTTTATCTCGCGATCGGCTACTTTCTCGGGCCGCCCGGTGTCGGCCTGTTGCGCCTCGATATGATCGCCGACGCGCATCTGCTGCGCATCGTCACCGAAGTCGCTCTGCTCGTCTCGCTGTTCGCCATCGGCCTGCGGCTTCGGCTCGACGTGCTCGAAAAACTCTGGACCGTGCCGCTGCGTCTCGGCTTTCTTGCGATGCTCGCGACCATTCCGCTACTGATGCTGTTCGGCGTGTACGTCCTGCATCTCGGCTGGGGGCCGGCCTTGCTGCTGGCCGCGATCCTCGCGCCGACCGATCCGGTATTGGCGCACGACGTGCAGGTGCACAACCCCGGCGACCACGACCTGCTGCGCTTTGCGCTCTCCGGCGAAGGCGGACTGAACGACGGCATCGCGCTGCCCTTCGCGATGCTTGGCCTCGCGCTATGCGCGGCACCCGCCGCCGAAGCGGGCGATCTGTTGAACTTGGCGCTCGCGGTCAGCATCGTGTGGGGCGTGGCGGGCGGAATCGCGATCGGCGGGGCGCTCGGCTGGGCCACCACCCACGCGGTGACATGGCTGCGCACCCGCCACGCGCAGGCACTCGGACTCGAGGGTTTTTTCGCGCTGGGTTTGATCGTGCTGTCCTTCGGCGCCGCGCAGCTTGCGCATACGTACGGTTTTCTGGCCGTTTTCGCGGCCGGCGTCGCGATGCGCCGTGTCGAACACCGCGCGAGCGGCGGCCAGTCGCCTCGCGAAACCATCGGCACGGTCGATTCCGAGAACGTCGAAGCGACCGCGGCCAATCCAAGCAAAGCGCACGCGTATATGACGGAGTCGGTGCTCGGCTTCACGATCGAACTCGAACGCATCGCCGAGGTTGCCGTCATGGCAATGGTCGGCAACGTGCTCGCCACGATACAAACACCGCTCTTCACCTGGCAGACCGTCGCGCTGACCGCGGCGTTGTTCGTGCTCGTGAGGCCGGCATCGGTGGAGTTGTCGCTGCTCGGGTCGAGCGCGACGCCGACGCAGCGCCGTTTGATGAGCTGGTTCGGCATTCGCGGCATCGGTTCGTTTTACTACCTGGCGTACGCGCTCGAAAATCGCGCCGCCTCGGACGTCGCCCCGCTCGTGCCACTCACGCTGGCGGTGGTCGCGGCATCGGTGGTGATTCACGGCGTTTCGGCGACACCGTTGATGAGCTGGTATCGCCGGTTACGCAGTGGTGAAGGTTAGCTCGACCGTTAATTGGAGTCGCTAGAATACGGGACCTTCATGCTGCAACAAGGCTTCTCCCATTCGATGACCCCACCCGACGACTCCCGACGCGCGGCACGGACGAGCGCCGCCAACTCGCTGTTTGCCTTTCTCAAGTCGTTGCCGCTCGGCGAGCGCCTGATCGAAGGCAGCTTCATGGCCGTGCAGGCGGTCGCCGGCGCGAGCCTCGCGGTCGCCATCGGCCGTCTGCTGCATACCGAGCAGAGCTTCTGGGCCGCCATCACCGCGATCGCGGTCAGCCAGCACAGCTATGTCGACACCCGCAACCTGTCGCGCGATCAATTCATCGGCGCGATGGTCGGCGGCTTGTGCGGACTGCTGGGCGCCACGTTCGGCGCCGGCTATTTCGCGGCCTATGCGGCCACCGTGGGCGTGGCGATCGCCCTGTGCTGGATCCTGAACGTCGGCAGTGCGGCGCGTCTGGGCGGCATCACGGCGACGATCATGTTGCTGGTGCCGGGCATGGGTCCCGCGTGGGACAAAGCCCTCATGCGCCTCGGCGAAGTGACGCTCGGCACGATCTGCGCGTTGCTGGTGGCCTTCCTGATGTCGTGGATCGAGCATCGCTGGTTCGGCAAACCAGGCAAGCCTTAGTTAGTTTTCCGCCCCATCGTTCTCTTGCGGACGACGCCGGTAGCGTCCCGGCGGCACGCCGACACTTTGCTGGAACGCCTTGCCGAAGGCGGCTTCCGATTGATAGCCCACCGCCTCGCCGATCTCGGCCGCGCTGCGCTGCGTGCGGCGCAGCAGATCGCACGCGATGGTCATGCGGATCTGCGTGAGAAAGTCCATCACCGTCATGCCGGCGCGCTCGTTGAAATGGCGTGCGTAAGTGGCGCGCGACATCGCGGCGAGATCGCCGAGTTCGGCGATGGTCCATGCCCGTTCGGGCGCGCTCAGCATGGCCTGCACGGAAGCGCCGAGGCGCGCGTCGGCAAGCAGCGCGAGCACGCCAGAAGCCGACGCGTTCTGCTCGCCGTGCACCCTCAGCGCGATGGCGAGCAGCGCGTGGCTCAAGGCGGTGACGATGGCGAGCGCGCCAGCCTGGCGCCGTTCGGCCTCGCTGCGCATCAGCGCGATCACCGTTTGCAGCGAGCCCAGCGTTTCGATGCCGCTCAGCGAGACACGGAACGGGTCGGGCAGCGCGTTAAGCAGCAAGGCCGACGAACCCGGCGAATAGACGAAGCGGCCGCAAAGAAGATCGAGGTCGGCGGGGCTGCGCGCCCTGTCGTCGCCGTCCTTGCCGTCGTTGCGTCGCAACGGCAGCATGCCGTCATGGCTTTGCGTCAAAGGTGCCGTAGCGGCCGAGCGCTGCACGTCGCGCACACGATGCGCTGCGCCGCGCGGAAACAGCATGAAGTCGCCCGTGCGCAACTCGCGCTGCGCGCCGTCGGCGGTTTCGACGACGCATGCGCCGTCCAGCACCAGATGAAACGGCGCAATGCCCGCTTCCAGCGGGCCATGATCGATGTCGAAGGCGCCCGAGAGCAGGCAACGCAGGTCTAGACTGGCCTGAGGCCGGGCGAGGTCGATCAGTCGGCTGAGCGTATCCATGAGACGAACGCGCTAAAAGTTGAGCGAATCGAGTATTCAGGATATCGCGGCGCGGCGCAATACTTGTCTCACGACGCCGGCACCCGCCGACGCGCATCAGACCAAGGAGCACTGCCATGTTGAACTGGATCGATTACCGTCAAGAACTGTTCGGCCGTATCGGCGAGATCGCCAAGCTGTCGCCGGATACCGTCAGGGGCTATCAGGCGCTCTCGAGCGCCGGTCAGAAGAAGGACCTGCTCGGCGCCAAGACGCGCGAACTGATCGCGCTCGCCGTGGCGGTCAGCCTGCGCTGTGACGGCTGTATTACCGTGCACACCGCCGAAGCGCTCAAGCACGGCGCGACGCGCGAGGAAATCGCCGAAGCGCTGGGCGTGGCGATCGCCGTCAATGCCGGGGCCGCGATGGTGTACTCGGCTCGCACGATCGATGCCGCCGCGGCTTATACGGCGCAGGCGGCCGCGGAATGACCGGCGGCATCGCGAGATGCGTGGGGTAACTGAAGCGGTGTAGCCGGTCGGCTGCGTCCGCTTTCGCCAATCGCTGCCGCTACGCCGCCCGATGCCGCGCCTCTTCAAGCTGCTTGCGGCGCGGCTCGCCTTGCCGCTCCAGCATCCAGCCAGGATATTCCGCGGGCAGCGTGCTGACCTGATCGAGCTTCGCAAGCTCGTCCGCGGTGAACGAGACGGCGGTTGCGGCGATATTGTCCTCGAGTTGTTCGACCTTCTTCGCGCCGACGATCACCGTGGTCACCACCCGCTGATGCAGCAGCCACGCGAGCGCGATCTGCGCGACCGACACCTGCTTCGTTTCGGCGATGCCGCGCATCACGTCGATGCAGTCATACGCGCGATCGCGATCGACGGGCGGAAAATCGAACGTCGTGCGGCGGCTGCCCGCCTCGCCCTGCTGCTCGCGTCCATATTTGCCGCTCAGCAAGCCGCCCGCGAGCGGACTCCACACCATCAGGCCGAGGCCTTCGCTGTGCAGCATCGGCGCGAGTTCCCGTTCGAGGTCGCGGCCCGCCAGCGTGTAATACGCCTGCAGCGTTTCGAAGCGCGCGAGCCCGAGGCGCTCGGAAATGCCGAGCGCTTTCACGATCTGCCACGCGGCCCAGTTCGACACGCCCACGTAGCGCACATGGCCGTGCTGCACCAGCGTATCGAGCGCGCGCATGGTTTCCTCGATGGGCGTGGCAGGATCGAAGCCGTGGATCTGATACAGGTCGACGTGATCGAGTTGCAGACGCTTCAAACTCGCCTTCACACCGTCGATGATGTGATAACGCGAGGCGCCGCGCGCATTGGGAAACTCGCCCGTCTGGCCGAAGACCTTGGTGGCCACCACGACTTTGTCGCGCGGCACCTTGAGGTTTTTCAGCGCCTGGCCCGTGATCTGTTCGGACAGGCCCTCCGAGTAGACGTCGGCTGTGTCGATGAAATTGATGCCCGCGTCGAGCGCCCGGCCGACCAGCCGCTCCGCGTCAGCCTGCTGCAGATCGCCGATCTGCTTCCAGATGCCCCCGCCGCCGCCGAAGGTCATCGTGCCCAAACATAGTTCTGAAACAAACACACCGGTACGGCCCAACTGGTTGTATCGCATCGTCGAGACTCCAACGTGGTTCGTGGATGGGTGAGGCGTAGAGAGTACTGCAATCGGCAGAATCCGGCAGCGTGAGACCCAAGCCTGCGTCGCGCGGCAAAAATTCCCGCAACGCGGCTTTCGATAGCGACATAACTGCCGACATGAAGCCTTCGGCAAAAGCGGAGTAAACCTGCCAGACTGATTCCTGAACCTTGCAACCGGCCGCTTTCGCCGCCCTCTGGATATGGCACGCCTCGCCCCCAACTATGCAAGCATGACTTCGGCTTCCACCACTACTGCTGCCTTGGGCGCGGCGCCCGCCGCCACATCCGTCGCGACGCCGGCCATCGGGCACTCGACGGCCGGCGCGCTCGCCGATTTCCATCCCGCGGTCGCGAGCTGGTTCCTCAACACCTTCCCCGCGCCGACCGACGCCCAGGCCGCCGCGTGGCCGCAGATTCGTCGGGGCCGCTCGACGCTGGTGGCTGCGCCAACGGGTTCGGGCAAGACGCTCACCGCTTTCCTGTCCGCGCTCGACGATCTGGTCCAGCAAGGCCTCGCCAACGGCGGCGCATTGCCGGACGAGACGTTGGTGGTCTACGTGTCGCCGCTGAAGGCGCTCTCCAACGACATCCGCCTCAATCTGCGAATGCCGTTGCAAGGCATCGCCGCGGAACTCGATGCGCGCGGCTTGCCGCCGCTGGATATCCGCACCGCCGTGCGGACCGGCGATACCACGCAGCAGGAACGCAACGCGTTGAAAAAGCGCGCGCCGCATATTCTCGTCACCACGCCGGAATCGCTTTACGTGCTGCTCGGTTCGGACTCCGGCCGCCGCATGCTCTCGACCGTGCGCACGGTAATCGTCGATGAAATTCACGCGCTCGCCGGCGGCAAGCGTGGCAGCCATCTGGCGCTTAGCCTGGAGCGGCTCGACGCGCTGTGCCAGCGGCGCTTGCCGCGGATCGGGTTGTCGGCGACGCAAAAGCCGGTAAGCGCGGTCGCGCGCTTTCTGGTGGGCGGCGGCGGCATCGACAGCGGCATTCCCGCCGATTGCGCGATCGTCGACGTGGGTCATATTCGCGAACGCGATCTGGCGCTCGAGATTCCGCCCGTGCCGCTCGAAGCGGTCATGCCCAACGAAGTGTGGGAGCGCGTCTACGATCGTCTCGCCGAACTGGTGGCGATGCATCGCACCACGCTGATTTTCGTCAACACACGCCGCATGGCCGAGCGTGCCGCGCGTCATCTCACCGAACGGCTGGGCAAAGACGTGGTCGCCGCGCATCACGGCAGCCTCGCGAAAGAACATCGTTTCGATGCCGAACAGCGCCTGAAACGCGGCGAACTGCGCGTGCTGATCGCCACGGCTTCGCTGGAACTCGGCATCGATATCGGCGACGTCGATCTGGTCTGCCAGATGGGTTCGCCCCGCGCGATCGCACCGTTTCTGCAACGGGTCGGACGCTCGGGCCACCACGTCGGCGGCATGCCGAAAGGCAGGCTGTTTCCGAATTCGCGCGACGATCTGATCGAATGCGCCGCGCTGCTCGATTGCGTGCGGCGCGGCGAACTCGACGCGCTGCGCATTCCGCGCGCGCCGCTCGATGTGCTGGCCCAGCAGATCGTCGCGGAAGTATCGAGCGCCGAGTGGAACGAAGACGCGTTGTTCGAACTCATGCGGCGCGCCGCCCCATACGCGGACCTGACGCGTGAGCAGTACGACGCCGTGCTGCGCATGCTCGCCGAAGGCTACACGAGCCGCAACGGTCCGCGCGCCGCTTACGTTCATCGCGACGTGGTGAGCGGCACGCTGCGCGGCCGGCGCGGCGGCAAGCTGGTCGCGGTCACGTCGGGCGGCACGATTCCCGAGAACGCCGACTACGCCGTCGTGCTCGAACCGCAGGCGATCAATATCGGCACGGTCAACGAGGATTTCGCCGTCGAAAGTCTGGCCGGCGACGTGTTTCAACTCGGCAATGCGTCGTACCGGATACTGCGGATCGAAAGCGGGCGCGTGCGGGTCGAGGACGCACAAGGACAGCCGCCGAATATTCCGTTCTGGCTCGGCGAAGCGCCGGGGCGCAGCGACGAGTTGTCGTTCGGCGTCGCGCGTTTGCGCGAACAGATCGAGCGTCTTCTCGACGATAACAAGGCGGCGGACGAAAGCGGCGCCGCAGCCGAAACGCTGCCCGCCCGCATCGACCACGCGATTGACTGGCTGGTCGACAACCTGCAACTCGACGAAGCCGCCGCGCGCCAGATCGTCGACTACCTCGCCCGCGCGCGCGTCGCGCTCAGCGTGCTGCCCACGCAGAATACGCTGGTCATGGAGCGCTTCTTCGATGAATCCGGCGGCACGCAGCTCGTGATCCACGCGCCGTTCGGCAGCCGGGTCAACCGCGCGTGGGGCCTCGCGCTGCGCAAACGGTTTTGCCGCACCTTCAACTTCGAGCTGCAAGCCGCCGCCACCGAAGACGCGATCGTGCTGTCGCTGACCGGCAGCCATTCCTTCGTGCTCGACGAAGTGTGGCGTTATCTGCATTCGAACAGCGCCGAGCATCTGCTGATTCAGGCGCTGCTCGATGCGCCGCTGTTCGGCGTGCGCTGGCGCTGGAACGCGACTACCGCGCTCGGCCTGCCGCGATACACCGGCGGGCGCAAGACCGCGCCGCAATTGCAGCGCATGCGCAGCGAGGATCTGCTGGCGAACGTGTTTCCCGAACAGGCCGCGTGTCTTGAGAACGTGGTCGGCGAACGGGAACTGCCGCACCATCCGTTAGTGGACCAAACCGTCGACGACTGTTTGCACGAAGCGATGGACAGCGAACGCTGGCTCGCGCTGCTGCGCCGTATCGAACAGGGCGACGTGCAACTGGTCGCGCGCGATTTGCCGGCGCCCTCGCCGCTCGCCGCCGAAATCCTCAACGCGAAACCGTACGCCTATCTCGACGACGCGCCGATCGAGGAGCGCCGCACACAAGCCGTGCTGAACCGCCGCTGGACCGACCCGTCGAGTGCCGACGATCTCGGCGCGCTCGACGCGGAGGCGATCGAAAGCGTGCGCGACGAGGCGTGGCCGCAGGCGCGCAACGCCGATGAAATGCATGAAGCGTTGACCGGACTTGCGTGCGTCACCGAGACCGAAGCGCGCCGCAACGAGGGCTGGCCGGCCTGGCTCGCATCGTTGGCCGAATCCGGGCGCGCCACCCGCTTGCAGCTCGCCCACGATTGCGCCCTGTGGCTGCCGGTCGAACGCGTCACCTGTTTTCAGGCGCTCTATCCGCACGCTGAATTCGCGCCGCCGCTCGCCGCGCCGAAAGGCTACACAGAAACATGGAACGCCGACGACGCCCTGATCGACGTGCTCCGTGCGCGTCTGACCGGCTTCGGCCCGCTGCCTGTCGGCGCGATTGCCGAAGCGCTGAAGTTGCCGGCCGCATCGGTCGAACAGAGTCTGACGCGCCTCGAAGCCGAAGGCTACGTGATGCGCGGCCGCTTCACGCCGCAAGCCGCCGAAGAAGAATGGTGCGAACGGCATCTGCTCGCGCGGATCCACCGTTACACCGTGAAACGCTTGCGGCGCGAAATTGAGCCGGTGGAACGGCACGACTTCATGCGCTTTCTGTTCGAGTGGCAGCATCTGACGCCGGACACGCGCAGCGAGGGGCGCGACGCGCTGGCCGCGGTCCTCGAACAGCTCGAAGGCTTCCAGGCCGCGGCGGCCGCCTGGGAGGAAGACATTTTGCCCGCGCGCGTGAAGGCCTACGCGAATACTTCGCTCGACGAACTATGCCGGGCCGGCAAGATAGTCTGGACGCGCCTGACGGAACGCGCGCGCGGCGCCGCCGGGCCAATCCGCAGTACACCGATCGTGCTGCTGCCGCGCGTGCAAGTGCGCGTATGGAGCGCGTTGCTCGATCCATCGAAACAACCGGAGTTGTCGGCGCGCGCGCAAAGCGTGTATGACACGCTCGTGCAACACGGCGCGATGTTCTTCGACGAATTGCTCGCCGAAGTTCGCGTATTGCGTATGGAATTGGAAAGCGCGCTGGGAGAACTGGTGGCGGCGGGGCTCGTGAACTCCGACAGTTTCGCGGGCTTGCGCGCCTTGCTGAAACCGGTCGCCAAACGCAACGCGTTTTCCAGCAACCGGCGCGCGCGCTCCAGCGCGCTGATCGGCGGCATGGACGACGCCGGACGCTGGGCGTTGGTCAACCGCCCCTCCGCTGCTGCGGCAGAGAATGTGCCGGAGCGCCGCCGGCAATTGCCGCCTGAAGTGCTCGAACATGTCGCCATGACGCTCTTGCGCCGTTATGGCGTGGTGTTCTGGCGTCTGCTCGAACGCGAAGCCGAGTGGCTGCCGCCGTGGCGCGACTTGTTACGCGTTTTTCAGCGGCTCGAAGCGCGTGGCGTGATTCGCGGCGGACGCTTTGTGAATGGCCTCGCCGGCGAACAATTTGCGTTGCCAGAAGCGATTCCCGTGCTGCGAGAAGTTCGGCGGCATGCGAACGACGGTGCTTTTGTCTGTGTCGCCGGGACCGATCCGTTGAATCTCGCGGGCACTTTGCTGGTCGGCGAACGTGTGCCCGCGGTAGCGGGAAACCGGATTCTGTATCGCGACGGCGTCGTGGCGGCCACGCTCGTGGCAGGCACTTTCTGGTTCGACGCGTCGCTGGAAACGGTTCCCGTCGAAAGAGAGAAGGCTCGCGCGTGGCTGGCGCGGCGGTTCTAGCTTTAAAAATGCGCGCGGATTGCCGTAAATTACCTGCGTATGGCCGAAAAAGAGCATGTAAAAAAGGACGTAGAAAAAGCTAAAGGCGCAAGGCTTACTAACCGTTAATCTTTATAAGCCTTAATTCCAATCGCTTCGCTACAATGGGGACAGTCTTAAGTATGATGAAGACTGTTTGCCGACCCCGCCTGCAAGGCGGCCACCGGCACACACCGCCCGGGGATCTCATGAACGACGACCAACACGAGCAGGTGCTATTTGCCCAGTTCGGCACAAGCAGCCCATGCTGGCGTCTGTCGAACGACAGCAACGCGCTCGAACTCACGCCCGTAACTGGCGACGTGCCGGCCAATGTCGCCATTCCGCTGAATCCTCAGCAAGCTTCGCAAATCCGCTGCCTCACTGGCGTGACCTCGCATCTCGTCCTCGACGTGCGGCTGTTCGGCGAACCGCTGCGTTTGCATCTGGTCGGTAAAAAGCTCAGCAGCAACAGCTGGGCCGGCACCGCGTCGGCCTATGACGACACCGAATCCGTCGCCCGCGATCTCGTCCACGGCCTCTCGTTTGCTGAACAAGTCGTGTCCGAGGTGAATTCGGTCGTCGTGATCGTCGACCGGCATGGTCGAATACAACGCTTCAACCGTCTTGCCGAGGAACTCACGGGCGTCAAGGAAGAGAACATCGTGGGCCGCAACGTCTGGGCATTGTTCATGTCCAGCGAAGACGGCGCGGCCTCCAGCCAGAACATCGCGGGCTTCTTCAATCGCGGCGTGTCGTACGAAGTCGAGCGGCGCGTCAAAACAGTGCATGGCGAGCGGCTGTTTCTGTTCCGCAATAAGTTCGTGCAGAGCGGCAGCGGCATCGACGAACAATTCCTGATCTGCTCCGGCACCGACATCACCGAGGAACGGCTCGCGCAGGAACGCCTCACCGAACTGGCGAACACCGACTCGCTGACCGGCCTCGCGAACCGCAACGCGATCCAGGACAAGATCCGCACCGCCATCGAAGACGCCGCGCCGGGCGAAGCCGTCGGCGTGCTGTTCCTCGACCTCGACAACTTCAAGAAGGTCAACGACCACTACGGCCATGTCTTCGGCGACCGCTTGATCCGCGATGTCTCGTCGGCCATCAGCGAGTGTCTGAACGAAGGCGATACGCTCGCGCGTCTCGGTGGCGACGAATTCATCGTGCTCGCCGCCAAGGGCACGGCGCATGAACTCGAAGCCACCGCGCAGCGCATTCTCGAACGCATGCGCACGCCGTTCGCCCTCGGGCTCGTGGAGGTCTACACGGGCTGCTCGATCGGCATCGCGCTGTATCCGGAACACGGCGACAGTCTCGAATCGCTGATCCGTTCGGCCGACACGGCCATGTACGTCGCCAAAGACGAAGGCAAACGCACGCACCGCGTGTTCTCGCCGGAAATGAACCGCCGCGTCGCCGAGTACATGTGGCTCGACACCAACTTGCGGCGCGGCCTCGAAGAAGGTCAGCTGACGCTGCACTACCAGCCGAAACTGTCGCTCGCCACCGGTGTGGTGCAGGGCGTCGAAGCGCTGGTGCGCTGGAATTCGCCGGAGCGCGGGCAGATCATGCCGAACGAGTTCATCCGTTACGCGGAAGAGTCCGGGCTGATCGGCGTGCTCGGCCGCTGGGTCATGGAAACGGCCGCGAAACAGGCCGCCAAATGGAAGGCGGACGGCTACAACCTGCGCATCGCGATCAACGTGTCGGCGCGGCAACTAGTCGATACGGCCGTGGTCCGCCATTTCAGCGAGGCGCTGCAGAACGCCAGGCTCGACCCCTGCCTGATCGATCTCGAACTGACCGAGAGTTGCCTGATCGAAGACGAAACGGCCGCGATCGATCTGATCAAGCAATTCCGCCAGCTCGGCGCGCAGGTTCATCTGGACGATTTCGGCACGGGTTATTCGTCGCTGTCGCAGCTCGGCCGGATTCCGCTCGATGTCATCAAGCTCGACCGCAGCTTCGTGCGCTCGATCAACGCCGACACCAAAGCGCAGGCACTGGTGCGCTCCATGGTGGCCGTCGCGCAGGAATTGAATTTCAAGGTGGTCGCCGAAGGGATCGAGACCGAGTCGGAAGAAGTGTTCATGAAGGGCCTGGGCGTGGATTACGTGCAGGGCTTCCTGTACGGTCAGGCCATGCCGGCGGCTGAATTCGAACGCTGGCTGCAGGATAGACAGAAGCTCAGGCTGATTGCCTGAGCTTCCGGCGCCGCCCCCCTTGCGGCTTATTATGGTCAAACCCGTGGTCAAACTCGTGGCGGAACCCGCGGCCGACCTCCGGTCAGTTCAGGCGAAATTGGCCGCGTTGGCCGTCTGACGCAGGTTCGAAGTACGGCGGTTCTGCAGCATCACCAGCCGCTCCATGAAGGCGAGATCCTTCTCCTCGATCGTGAAGGCGGCGTCGACCCAATCCTCGGTGATTTCCATCAGCTCGGCGCGCGAGAGTTGCAGCACGCGCTGGCGTGCCCGCAGCATCGCCCGGATGCCGTTCATTTTCGGCTTGAGCGTGTCGATGAAAGTGCGGGTCGCCATATAGGCTTCGCCGGGTTCGAACAGCTGATCGACCAGACCCTTGCCGTAGTGCCATTCGGCCGTATGCGATTCGCCGACCCCGATCAGTTCCTCCGCGAGCCGCATGCCGGCCTTGCGCGCCACCAGTGAATAACCGCCCATGCCCGGGAACAGATTGAACGCGATCTCCGGGAAGCCCATGCGTGCGTCGCTCTGCGCGAGCAGGAAATGATGCGCGAGCGCGGCCTCGAAGCCCCCACCGAGTGCCGTGCCCTCCACCATCGCGATCGAGATCGCCCCCGTGTCGAATCCTCGCGACGCCGCGTGCACGCAATCCACACAGGCCCGCGCATACGACATCAGCGCCTGACGCTTGCCGGCGCGGATCGCGTCCGCGAAGAAGTCCAGATCGCCGCCGACGTTGTACATGGTCGGAATCAACGAACCGGTGACCCAGAAATCGATCGGCAATCCCGACTCTCGTGCTGCCTGCGCGAGCTCCAGGATGTCATGGACCAGATCGAGATTGAAACAGGGACGCGGCTGCGCCCGCAACATCATCCACATGACGTTGCGGCCTTCTTCGTAGTAAGCCGAAATTTGCGAAAGATTGCCGGCTTCGAGGAACGGACGGCAGGCGTGATGGTTATGCAGATTCATTTTGAACGGTCCTTTTAAGGTTAAACACTGGTATTGCTATGCGAGCCTAAAGCAGACCGGAATCGGATGGGAGCGGGGTAACCAACAGATGAATGCAAGCCGCCTTCAAAAGCCCGCCAGCAGGCGTTCTGCGGGATAGAGAACGGTCGGCGGCATGTCGCATCGGCGCAAACGCTTGCGCACCGAAGATGGGCGAAATTGACCCACAAATAGGCGCGCGGCGGCGATCAATTTGCGCGCGGCCCGAGATTGAATTTCTCGCCGGACTGGCAAGGATAAAGAAATGGTCTTCGATTAGAAAATGCAATCGAAAATGGTGGGCACCGGAATGATTATTTCTGTGATGGGTGGGCTAACAGACAGTGTATCCGCTATGCATAATCGAACGCGAAACGCGGGCGGCTTGCCGCGCCCGCGCCTTTGCATCAGAGTGGTTTATTGCAAACGCGCGGACCAGCGGCCGGCTTCTTCCGCGCTCATGCCTACGGCGAGCGCCGCGGCGAGAATCTGCGCCCACGTGGCCGCATCCACGGGAATGCCCTCGGCCTCGCGCTGCGCGCGCGTCACGCGCTCGGGTTCGCCGGGCTCATAGATACGGTCGGCGCCCGCCGCGAGCGGCGAGGCCTTCACCCAGTCGATGAACGCGTCGGCTTCGGCTTGTGCGTCGGGCGCGTCGAACGCGGCCGGATCGATGATCACCGACAGCATGCAGTTGATGATCGCGTTGGTCGTGCCGAGCGTGGTCGAGTGCGTGGTGAAGCCGCCCGACAGCGCACCGCCGAAGATCTCGCACATGGCCGCGAGTCCGAAGCCCTTATGTCCGCCGAACGGCGTCAGCGAACCGAACGGCGCCTCGTGCATGACTTTGGGTTCGAGCGTGGCGCGGCCCTCGTGATCGATCAGCGCGCCCGGTTGCACCTGCTTGCCCTGGTTATAGGCGACGCGCGTCTTGCCATAGGCCACCGTGCTGGTCGCGAAGTCGAGCACGAGCGGCGGCTTGCCGGGCCGCGGATAAGCCGCGCAAAACGGATTCGTGCCGATGCGCCGGTCCGCGCCGCCGAACGGCGCGACGAGCGGATCGCCCGCCACGTTGACGAAGTGGAACGACACGAGCCCCGCCCACGCGCACTGTTCGGCCCAATGACCGATGCGCCCGATGTGATGCGCGCCGCGCAAGCCGACCGCGCAGATGCCGAGGCGTCCGGCGCGCTCGATGCCCTGCTCCATGGCCTCGAACGCCACCACCTGGCCGAAGCCTCTGCCGCCTTCGACGGTGAGCACGGCCCCCGCGTCTTTCACCACGTCGGCGTGCAGGTTCAGTTGAAGCTCGCCGTCGGCGAGCGACGCCACATAGCGCGGAATCATCCCCACGCCATGCGAGTCGTGACCTGTCAGGTTCGCCGCCACCAGATGATCGGCGACCAGTTCCGCTTCGCGTGGCGTGCTGCCCGCCTGCTCCCAGATCGCCCTCACATAGGCGTGCAATTGATCGGCCGGAATCCGGGGCGTGACGGGTTGAGCGGTCGAGTTATCGGTCATTCACAAGTCACCGGAGGTGACGGATTCAGGGCAAGCGATAGTTGAAGGAAACGCTCAGGGCGCGGCGGCGATCACCTCGGCAACCGCGGCCGTGAGCTTCTTGCCGTACGGCACGTGCAGGAACTCGTTCGGCCCGTGCGCATTCGACTTCGGTCCGAGCACGCCGCACACCATGAACTGCGACTTCGGGAAGCCTGCCTTCAGTACGTTCATTAGCGGGATGGTGCCGCCCTGCCCCATATACGCGACGTCGGCGCCGTAGTGCTGGCGCGACGCGTCGTTGAGCGCCGTGGCGAGCCACGGGGCGAGATCGGGCGCGCTCCAGCCGCTCGCCGCGCCCGCGTCCGGCTTGAAGGTCACCTTGGCGTTGTACGGCGGATCGACTTCGAGCAGCGCCTTCAGTTCGGCGACGGCCTTCTCTGCTTCGACCATCGGCGGCAGACGCAGCGACAGCTTGAACGCGGTGCGCGGACGCAGCACGTTGCCGGCGTCAGCGAGCGCGGGCAAGCCGGCCGCGCCGGTCACCGAGAGCGACGGACGCCACGTCGAATTGAGCAACGCCTCCTTCGGATCGGTGGTGGTGGGCAGCACCTGGCGGCCGTCCTGGCCGCAGGCCCATGGCAGCTTCTTCCAGACGTCGTCGCCGAGAATCCTGGCGGTGGCTTCCGCTTCACGCAACCGATCCGCGGGGATGTCGATATGAAAACCTTTCGGCAGCAGCGTGCCGTTTGCCGAATCTTCAAGACGGTCGAACAGTTGCCGCATGATGCGGAAGCTCGACGGCGCGATGCCGCCATAGCCGCCCGAGTGAATGCCTTCGTCGAGCACCTGCACTTCGAGATCGCCGGCGACCAGGCCGCGCAACGACGTGGTGAGCCACAACTGATCGTAGTTGCCCGCGCCCGAATCCAGGCACACCACCAGACCCACCTTGCCGAGCCGTTCGCGTAGCGCATCGACATACGGCAGCAGATCGTAGCTGCCCGACTCCTCGCAGGTTTCGATCAAACCGACGCAACGCGGACGCTCGACACCTTGCGCGTCCAGCGCGGCGAGCGCGGTGATGCTTGCGTAGATCGCATAACCGTCGTCGGCGCCGCCGCGGCCGTAGAGCTTGTCGTTCTCGAGCATGGGTGTCCACGGTCCGAGGTCGTTGCGCCAGCCGTCGAACTCAGGCTGCTTGTCGAGGTGCCCGTACAGCACGATGGTTTCCTCGCTGCCCGAACGCGTCGCCGGCGACTCGAAGAAGATCACGGGCGTGCGGCCCGGCAAACGAATGATTTCGAGTTTCAGGCCGCGCACCGGCTGCTGTTCGGCCCATTGCGCCGCGTCGGTGATCACGCGCTCCAGATAGCCGTGCTTGACCCACTCGGGATCGAAAGCCGGGCTCTTGGCCGGTACCGCGATGTAGTCCGTCAACGCCGGCACGATCTCGTCGTTCCACTTACGGTCCACGAATTCGCGTAGCGTCTCGGGGTTGATGCGTTGAGCCTGCTGGGTATCGTCGGAGATCATGATGGCGGTCCGTGGGGATCTGTTCTGTCGAAACGATCATGATAGTCCCGATGTGAGATTGGCTGAACCCCTTGCGGTGCATCGGGCTCGCCGAACGATCGCTGCGAACTGCCGGCGTCAGCTATCTCACGCGCGGCGCAACGCCTTCGCGGCGAGCTTACGCAAACAAAACAATCGCGCGACAATCACAGCATAGGCCGCCAATCGGGAAGGAGCCGCTTCATGGGGAGCAACGTCGTCGTGCAGTCCATCGCCGCGGTGCTGGCGCTGGCGCTCTATTTCTTGCCGGCCGTAGTGGCGGACCGGCGCAAGCGTCATGACGTGCTGACGCTGGCGCTCTTCAACGCCTGTCTCGGCTGGACCGTGGTCGGCTGGCTGCTCGCGCTCTTCTGGTCGTTGCAACCGAACCCGCCGAAAAACATCGCGGGCGAGGTCGCTCAGACGCGCAAGCTCGTGAGGATGCGGGCGTTTTCTTCCGCGCTGCTGGTGCGCGTGCAACGACGCGAGAGCGCGCGGGATCGCTCTGGCAAGTAAATCAGGCGTGGTGTGGCGAGGCGGAAAACGGGCTGATCGGCTAAGGCGCCGGCCGACCATGCCGCGGGCCGTTCAGGCCGCGCGGCTCATGCGGTTCCACAAGACGGAACCGGCAGGAATGGAGCGCGGCTCGACGCGCACGCTCGCGGGTGAAAACATCTCGCGGCGCAGTTCGCCGTGTTCATCGAACCATTCGCAAATCAGCCAATCGCCGGGATTGAGCGCCACCGGGCCTGCGTAGGTTACCGTCATGCGCGAGCCGCCTTCCTTCAACGTGACGACGTCGCCGGCGTTGAACTGGCTGGTAAGCGGTGTCTGGAATGCGTCAATGGTAGCGGTCAGCATATTCATCCCCCTACGGAACCGTTGAACGGTATTTAAGTCATTGCGCCGGTTTTTTCGACTTTAGACCTGCTGAAGTAAAACTCTAAAAAGTCAGGCAAGATTAACAATCGAAATTAATAGCTGCAAGCGCTTTTTATTGATACCGATTTCATCCGCAGTGGAATGGCTTCCGCTGCCGGATCTGACTGCGTGAAAATGGGGAAAACCCTGCAATGCACCGTCAGGCCGCCTCTTCATGTCGCACTGCACGATCGCAAGACTTACCGCGAAATGCCAGCGCGGCCAGTCGAAAATGCGAATGCGCTTTCGTCATATCTAACGCGCCAGCAGACGGGCATTCAGGGTTTATTCCGATCCGCCGTAACAGAATTACCTGTGAATAACGAACTCATCGGTAAATGCGGCATGCTTAAAATCGGTCTCGTTTAAAAAAATGCCTAATAACTCCGGCAACCTTTGTTGAAAACGATTGCGGCTGCGAGATTTTCAAACCGGCTGCGCCGGGCGGCGCAGCGCGAGTCGCTGGTGCCGCACGAGCAGCACACTCAAGCCGATGCACACGAACATCAGGACTGCATTGATCGCGAGGCTGATCTGGAACGCGTGCGCGTAGTCGCCCGACGTCGCGCGAGCGCCGATTGCACCGAAGAACGCACCGCTGATGGCGGCCGTGCCGAATGCCGAGCCGATCTGCAGCGTCGACGACACCACGCCGGAAGCAAGCCCGGCTTTCTCCGGTACGACCTCGAGCAACACGATGCGCATGATCGACGGCAGCAGCAGGCCATGACCGACGCCCGCGCACACCAGCCCGCAATAGAACAGCAGATCCGGCGTGGCTGACTGCGTGGCGGACCAACCCGTGACCGTGAAGCCGACCGTCATCATCGAAAAACCGAGCGTGAGCACATGGCCGCCGATGCGCTTGACCACCGCCGGCGAGGTCAGCGGCCCGACGACGAAACCGATCGCGAACGGCATGATCGCCATGCCCGAGGCGAGCGGCGTCCAGTGCAAACCGGTTTGCAGGAAGATCCCGTAGGTCAGGAAAAACGCGCTATTGCAGTAGAACAGGAACGCGAGCACGAGACCCAGGGCGAAGGCCCGGTTGCGGAACAATTGCAGGTCCACGAGCGGATGGCCGCCGCTGCGCTCCACGCGTTGCTCGGTCGTCACGAAGAGCGCGAACGCCGGGACGGCGAGCGCGAACATCACGAAGGTCCACGCCGGCCAGCCGGCTTCGCGGCCGTGCGTCATCGGGTAAATGACCAGCAGCAGCACGGCGGACAGCAGCGCCACGCCCTTCACGTCGATGCCGGTTCGCGTGGCCGGCTGATTTTCCGGCACGAACTTCCACGTGCCGAGAAACGCCGCGATGCCGATCGGAATGTTGATCAGAAAGATGATGCGCCAGTCGAGCCCGAACGGGCGGTACGTGATCAGCGCGCCGCCGCCCAACTGGCCGACAATCGACGACAAGCCGAACACGAAACCATACAGACTCATCACCTTGGTCTGCTGATGCAGCGGCACCACCGCGCGAATCGTGGCGAGCACTTGCGGCGCCATGACGGCGGCGGCGATGCCCTGCACGATCCGCGAGATCACCAGCATGTGCCCGCTGGTCGCGAAGCCGCACAGCGCCGAGGCGACCACGAACGCCGCCATGCCCGTCATGAACATGCGGCGGCGGCCGAACAGATCGCCGAGCCGCCCGCCCGTGATCAGCAGCACCGCGTACGCCGACGCATAGGCGGAGACGACGAGTTGCAATTGCGCATCGGTGGCGTTCAGGCCGGTGTGGATCGAGGGCAGCGCGAGATTGACGATGAAGTAGTCGAGCGGCGCAAGGAAGGCGCCGACGAACAGCACCGCCAGCGCAAGCGCTTGCCGTTCGAAGCGCGGCTGAGTGTTGTCGGCCGATGTTGCCACGCCCTTTGCAAGGCCCTTTGCTACGCCCGTCGCCAGATTCGCGGCCGCAGAGCCTGGACAGATCACCGTTGAGACTGCGGCGCCGCGAGGTCCAACGCATGCCGCCGGAGCGGACTTGATCGCTTCGCTTTTCATGACTGATCGTTCAAAAATTCGGCAAAAAATTTAGACGAGCGCACGCATGGCGACGTCCACGATTCCGGTCAGCGCATCTTCTTTGTGGGCGACCCGCCCCAGTACGCGCAGACCTTGCATGACGCAGAGCAGAAAATCGCCGACGGCTTTTTCGTCGAGCCTGGAGTTGAAGGCGCCGCTCGCCTGGCCGCGTATCACCGACGCCGCCAGCAGCGTTGCCATGCGGCGCTGAATCGCGGCGACGCGGGTGCGCAGTTCTTCGTCGCCCGGTTGCATTTCAAGCGTGGTGTTGGTGATGAAACAGCTACGCTCGCCGGTCAGCGCGCACGCAACCCTTGCGTAATGCAGCAACGCGTTGCGCAGTGACTCTTCGGGTGGCACGGGTGCATTCAGCCGTTCGGCGAGCCGCGCGACCGACCCTTCCGCGTAGTGATCCAGCGCGGCCAGCATGATGCCGTGCTTGTCGCCGAACACGCCGTACAGGCTGCCGCGCAGCAGGCCGGTGGCTTTGCACAGGTCGTCGATCGAGGTGGCGTGGTAGCCGTGATTCCAGAACACCTGGCTCGCGCTCGCCAATACCGTGTCCGTGTCGAACTCGCGCGGCCGGCCCCGCGAGCAGACCTCGCCGGCTTTCTTCGCGGAGTGTTTCGAATCGCCTGATTGCTTCATGCAGCGGATATTATGACTAACCGTTCAAGAAAGCAAGACGAGTTTCCGTAGGAGGCGACGCACAGGCGCGTCCAGAACGCGTGATGGCGGAAATTCGTGCGGTGCAGTACAACGGTTAAAACCACGACGGTACTTTCGTTTTCCCTATGAGTTCGACGACTGCTGCGCGGCCGCATAACGGAGGTCAGGATGGCGACGACGAAAGACATCCCCGCGATCGGTCTCGCCCTCCAGGGCGGCGGCGCGCACGCGGCGTTCACGTGGGGCGTGCTCGACCGCCTGCTCGACGAAGTCGAGCGCGGAACGCTGTCGATTCTCGCGATCAGCGGCGCGAGCGGCGGCGCGCTCAACGCCGCGGCCTGCACGTACGGCCTGAGCAGAAGTCCGACCGATGCCAAACGGGCGCTCGAACAACTCTGGACGCTGGTCGGAGCCGCGTCGAAATGGCAGCCGTTCTACAACTTCCCCACGAATCTGCTGAAGTCGCCCGAGCGCTGGAATGTGGATCTCAATCCGGTGGTGCTCGCCCAAAGCATGCTCGAGCCGTTCAGTTCGCCGTACGCAATGCCGTGGCTAACCAATTCGCTCGGCTCCATCATGGAAACGGTGATACCGGATTTCGGGGCCGTCAATCATCCGAAAGACGCCGTGCCCCAGTTCTACGTGGCGGCGACCAACGTCAACCTGACTGCGCTGCGCATCTTCGGTCCGGGCGAAATTTCGGCGAAGGCGCTGATGGCCTCCGCCTGCTTTCCCACGCTCTTCGAGGCGGTGAAAATCGACGGCGAGTTCTATTGGGACGGTGGCTACATGGCCAATCCGGCGCTCGCTCCGCTCGTCGAGTGGGCCGACGATATCCTGAGCGTTCTCATCGATCCACTCTGCACGAAGCATGGGCCGCCTGAGCGCCCCGGCGAGATCAACAACCGGATCAACGAAATCAGCTTCGGCGCGTCGTGGGTCGCGGAAGTCCGTCAGATCCAGCTAATCAACGAACTCGCCACCGAAAACCCCGGCCTTGTGCACCACACAAAGCCGTACTCGCCCAAGCGATTTCACGTGATTCGCGCCGACCGCTTCATGGACGAAGTCGGCGCTGCATCGAAGAACACACCCTCCATCGAATTTTTCCGCGCCTTGCGCGAGGCGGGCCACGCCGCCGCCGACACATGGGTGCGCGATTGCCTGCCGAGCGTCGGCAAGACTTCTACTTTCGATCTCGACAAGCTCGTGAAGAACCGGGTCAAAGGAACGCCCGCCGCAATGCGTACCGTTCAGCAGGCCGAGGGGAAAACGGTTTGACACGCCTTATCTGATCGAGCCGGATAAAGTCGGCTCGTCTTCGCGCCAGAACTTTGCTTCGTAGCGCTGCGAGAAGGCCAAGGTCCGACGGCATAGGCGTCCCGCTTCAAGGTCAGCAAACAAAAACCGGCGCCCGGTTCGACCCGTGCGCCGGCGTTATCGCTTGTCAGTCACCAAGGAAAATCCCGAACTCAGGTTTCAAGCTTCGCGTCCATCGTAATCGTGGCGTTCAACACTTTCGACACCGGGCAACCGGCCTTGGCGTCGGCGGTCGCTTTATCGAAGGCGGCTTTGTCGCCGCCGGGGATTTTCACGGCCACGTCGAGATGCACCGCGGTGATCGCGAAACCGCCGCCGTCCTTGTCGAGCGTGACGGTGGCCGTCGTGCCGATGCGTTCGGGCGTAATGCCGGCCTTGCCCAGTTCCGCCGATAGCGCCATCGAGAAACACCCCGCATGCGCAGCCGCAATCAGCTCTTCCGGATTCGTGCCGATGCCGTCCGCGAAGCGTGTCGAAAACGAGTATTGGGTCTCCTTGAGGACGCCGCTGTCGGTGGAAATCGAGCCCTTGCCGTCTTGCAGGCCGCCTTGCCAGACTGCTGATGCCTTGCGCTTCATCTCTCTCTCCTGTTTGTGCCTGCTTCGCGCGCTGCATGACCGAATCTGATGCCTGCCGCAACGGCCCCGCCCGGGTGGTTTGCGGCTTCGGCATCGGTCGCGAGTGTCGCGCGGCGTTGCCGGCGCGGGTGTGGACCGAACTTCATCATAGGCGCTTCCGTGTGCCAGCGTCGTGACGATGCCGGCAATCGGCCAAAACAGAAGCCGCGTCGGAAACTATTTCAATAACAGTAATAATCTTTACTCCGAAAGCGGCTTTTTCACCGACCTCGTAAGAAATAGACTCGCTTCAACGGATCGGCACACAGCAGTCAACCGATCTCACCAACACTCGAATAACTGGAGGTCATTATGAAATCGCTTATTTCCGCAGTCGTTATCGCTTCGGCGCTGATCGTCCCGGCTGTTTCGTTCGCCCAGCAGGCGAATGGTCCGGTGACCCGCGCTCAAGTGCGCGCCGAACTGGTTGCCGCACAAAAAGCGGGCCTTCTGAACCAGAACGACACCGACTATCCGAAGACCGTGCCGCAAAGCGCAACGACCGTGGCCGCCGTAGCGCAGGGTTCGCAGGACGTCGGCGGCGTCAAGGCGGTTTCTTCGGATGCCGGCGCGCGGGATTCGGTGCAGCAAGGCCTGTTCTCGACGTATCGCGGTCAGTAAGCCGGTAGGCCGCACGGTTCGCGCTGTGGCTCTTACCGGTGCTGGCAGTGGATGGAAGGTGAAGGTGTAGTCGCAGTAAAAAAGCGCCCCGGTTGCGAAGTTTGCAAACCGGGGCGCTTTTTATTGTGCGTACTGTGCGGCGGAAAAGTTGGGCGACTGTTGTAAAAGAGGCGGCGTTCGATGCCGAGTCCGGCCGCGCCGAAGTTGCCTCTCGCAGCGCTCGCGCAATTGCACACGGCGCCGCCATGCTGCCCGCCTATTCAGCGAACGGCAAGCTCTCCTGCCCGAGTGCGCGCATGCCGAACACGTTCAGCGTCATGGCCACCAACGCGTAATAGCCGAGCAGACCGACCAGGTTGATGACCACCTGGTGTCCGAAGCGTTCGACTGCCTTCGCATAGATCGCGTCCGAAACGCGCCTGGTGTCGTACAGCTCGCTCGCGAAGTCGTGGATCAACGCTTCGTCGGCGTCCGCGAAATCCGGGCGCTTTCTCTCGCGAATCGTCTCGGCATCCGCTGCGGACACGCCGGCTTGCAACGCGATCGGATAATGGATGTACCACTCCGCCTGCGCCTGCCAGCGCGCCGCGGTCACCAGAATCGCCAGCTCCGACAGGCGCAGCGGCAAACCCGTCCGATAACGGCAGAACGCGCCCAGACGTTGCGCCTGCTGCGCCAGTTCCGGACTATGAATCCAGCCGAGAAACGGCCCGTTCAGGTTGCCGCGCGGGCCGGACAGAATTTCGTCGAGCACAGCTTTCTGTTCGGGCGTGGCGGCGGCCGGGTCGAAGTGAGGCAAACGCTCGGTCATGATCGTTCTCTTGAGTGGTGGTGTCGGAATGTTCAAACGGCGGCGAGGGCGCCGCCGACCGCATCCGTCAACCGGCTGACGATCTCGTCGATGTCGCGCTCGGTGCAGATGAACGGCGGCGCCAGCAGCACATGATCGCCGATCTGGCCGTCCACGGTGCCGCCCATCGGATACACCATCAAACCACGCGCGAACGCCTCGCGCCGGATTGCCGCGTGCAGCTTGAGCCGGGCGTCGAACGGCGTTTTGCTGGCGCGGTCCTTGACCAGTTCCACGCCGACGAACAGCCCCCGGCCGCGCACGTCGCCGATATGCGGATGCTGCGCGTAATGCTCGCGCAGTTGGCCACGCAATTGTTCGCCGCGCGCGAGCACGTTGGGCAGCAGTTTGTCGTCCGCAATCACGCGCTGCACTTCGAGCGCCGCGGCGCAGGCGGTGGCGTGGCCGATGTAGGTATGACCGTGCTGAAAGAACCCCGAGCCGCCGACGATCGCCTGATAGATGCGGTCGCTCACGAGCGTCGCGCCGATCGGCTGATAGCCCGCGCCGAGCCCTTTGGCGATGGTCAGGATGTCCGGCGCCACGCCGTCTTCCTCGCAGGCGTACAGGTAGCCGGTGCGGCCCATGCCCGACATGATCTCGTCGAGAATCAGCAGCACGCCGTAGCGATCGCACACCGCGCGAATCTTGCGGAAGTACTCGCGCACCGGCGGCACTGCGCCCGCCGTCGCGCCGACCACCGTTTCCGCGACGAAGGCCGCGACCGTGTCCGCGCCGAGTTCGAGAATCTTCTGCTCGAGTTCATCGGCGAGACGCTGAGCGAAGGTCTCTTCCGTTTCGTCGGCGCGCTGCTCGCGATACGCGTAACACGGGCTTACGTGATGCGCTTCGATCAGAATCGGCAGGAACGGCTCGCGGCGCCATGCATTGCCGCCGATCGCCAGCGCGCCGAGCGTGTTGCCGTGATAACTCTGCCGACGCGCGATGAAATGGCGGCGCTGCGTCTCACCCTTCTCCACGAAATACTGGCGCGCGAGCTTCAGCGCCGCCTCGATCGCCTCGGAACCGCCCGACACGAAATACACATGTTCGAGCCCCTGCGGCGCGCTCGCGACCAGCCGGTCCGCGAGTTCTTCGGCAGGCGCTGTAGTAAAGAACGACGTGTGCGCGTATGGCAACTGCTGCGATTGCCGCTTGATCGCGTCGATCACTCGCTGGTTGCTGTGACCGAGACACGAGACGGCGGCGCCGCCCGACGCGTCGATATAGCGCTTGCCGGTGGAATCGATGATCTCGATGCCGTCGCCCGCGACGGCGACCGGAAGCGACTGTTTAGGCAAACGATGAAAAACGGTGGACATGGTGTTTCGGTTTCCTGTGATGGCGGCAAGCGCCTAAGCGCCGGCTCGTTCAGATGCCGTGCGGGCGATGAAGGTGTCGAATGCGCACTGCCCTTGCCGGTAAACTTTCATCGACACACCTTTTTCGACGTCACCATCGCGCCTACTCAACAATCGGTACGTATTTATACGTCAAAACAACATTTGTTGTCAAACGATGTAACGCCGCTCCAGATGGAGCTGTCCTGCTTTCACAGAAGACCTCGGCCCAATCAGACAGGAATGTTCAAGGCACGTATGCGCCCTTCGCGTGCAGCGACTGCTCCGCGATGGCGAGCTGTTCGACCGCATCCGCGCCTTCCAGCGCGAGCAGATGCGCGACCAGCGACTCGGCCAGCGCCGTAGCCGCCACCAGCGACGGAAAGAACGAGGGACTCTCGTGCGAAAAGATCAGCACCTTGTCGGCGTTCAAGGCGATCGGCGAGACGGCGCTGTCGGTGATGGCAATCAGCTTGCTGCCCTTTTCCAGCGCGGCTTCGGCCGCGCGCGCGGCCTCCACCGAATACGGCGCGAAACTGATCACAATGGTCGCGCTGTCACGCTCGATGGTGCGCAGTTGCATTTCCAGCGTGCCGGCCTCGCCGTTGAGCAAGGACACCGAGGAACGGAACAGCCGGTAACCGTACACGAGACCGAACGCCACCGCGTAACAGGACCGGAAGCCGGCCACATGAACGTGCGGCGCGCGCCGCAACAAACGCGCGGCTTCAACAATCACACGGCCGCTATGCGCGGCGGTGACCTCGAGGTTGTGCTGCTGCGCGACCAGCAGGTCGTTCGCCAGCGCGTCTTTCGATTTGACGAGCGAACGGGCGCGGCTCGTAAGCGGCTCGGGCCGCGTGCGCACGCGCGCGACGAACAGGTTACGCAATTCGTTCCAGCCGGGGAAACCGAGTTGCTGCGACAGGCGCACCAGCGAGGCCGGTTGCACCTGCGCCCTTTCCGCCACTTTGCGCATGGACGAGACCGCGACCTCGTCGGGATGATCGAGCAGAAAACCCGCTCCCATCTGGAACTGCGGACTCAGTTCGGAAAAGCGCGCCCGGATCAGGGCGGCGAGCTGGTCGAAACTGTCTGGCATGCGGAGGTACCGGGCGAACGGTCGATAAGGATGACAACAAATGTTACCACCCGGCACCTCGCATCCAACAGCAGTTCCGGCAGGTGGCGGCTCGCAAACAATACCTGTCGTATCGCAATCGATCCTGTCCCAGCTAGTTTTTCACAAAACAAACTGGCCCAACTCGGAGGGGCTTCTCGTCCCATTCTCGCTAACAAACGTCCAGGCGGATGGCGTCTTCCAGGGCGTTCCGACAATTACAATGGCCATTGGATACAAGAGGGTTGTATCTGCGCAAATCTATCCGTTGCAAGATTAAAGACTTGGTTGTCGGCATCGCAAACAAAGCTGGCCTCCCGGGCCGAGTTCTTTAACGCATGCCGCAGTCGATATCGATGGTCATCGCGTTCAGATACGCGTTCTCGACGATGTGCCGCACGAGCCCGGCAAACTCTTCCGCCCTACCCATACGCCGTGGAAACAGCATCTTTTCGATCAAGCCGTCCGAGACCTTCTGCGGCATGCCTGCCGACATGCCCGACTCGAAGAGCCCCGGCGCAACCGACACGACCCGGATACCGTGTTCGGCGAGATCGCGCGCGATCGGCAGCGTCATGCCGATCACGCCCGCCTTGCTCGCGCTATACGCCGCCTGTCCCATCTGCCCCGCACGGGCCGCGCCCGAAGACGTGTTGATGATCACGCCACGCTCTCCGGTTTCTTCAGGATCGTTTGCGCTCATCACGAGCGCGGCGTGACGAATGACATTGAAAGTCCCGGTCAGGTTAACGCCCAGCACGCGATTCCACAGGTCGGTGGGAAACAGTTGTCCCTTGGAGAGAGTCTTGCAAGGACCGAGAATGCCGGCGCAATTGACCGCCACATGCACGCGTCCATGCATAGCCACCACGACGTCGATCGCGGACTTCACACTGGATTCGTTGGAGACGTCGGCCGCGATACCCTGCATGTCTGCGCCCAGCGCTTCGTCGAGCCTTGTCTGGTCGAGGTCGAAGCCAACCACCGTGGCGCCGGCTGCCGCCAGCCCCTTGCATGTTGCAAGTCCGAGCCCTGAGGCCGCGCCCGTCACAATCGCCACCTTGTTCTGGAGATTCATCTTCTTCCTTGACTTCCTGTTACCCAGCCAAAAGCACAGCCCGAACGGCCGGCGCCAGCCGCAACGCCCATTCGCTATCAGAAGCGATACGACATGCCGGTGGCCACCATCGTCTGTGTGGCGTTCTGCCCGCTGACGCTGATACCGGGCCAGCTCATCGTCGCCGAACCGTTGTTCTTCATATAACCTGCGCGTGCGTAAAGTGTCGTCCGCTTGGACAACAGGTGCTCGAAGCCGAGTTGCACGCCGGGTGTGTTGTCATGCACGCCGCGCACGTCGCGCTCGATGGCTGCAATTTCCACCGTATCGGCCGGGCTCGCCTGGATCGTCGCCCCGACTTCGGCGATGCTGTAGGAGTTATTGGCGCCCAGACGCGCGGCCAGTGATCCAGCGGGTGCGTCTTTCGAGCGGTTGTATGTGTAGTTGAGCTGCAGGTTCACGATGCCGATCCGGTAAGCCAGGGCACCGGTAAAGCGCTCCGTGCCAAGTAGATTCAGCGCAGACGGCAGCCCCGGAATCGCTGCAGTGCCTGCATGCACGTTCTGGTACGCGAGACCCACGTACGCGCCATAACCCGAATAGGTCACCGCAAGATCAAGAATATTGCCGACGGTCTGCGCAACAGGCTGCGTGACAGTCGCGGAGAAACCATACATCGCGTACAGCTTCAGCCCCGCTACTATCGGCGACTGATAGACAATCGCGTTGCTGCTGCGTCCGGACGCGCTCTGCGTGGCAAACGTGTGCCTGTCCAGAGCACTCGCCGCAGCCGACAACGGCGAAAGAACCTCATCGCCGCGGAACGGATCGGTGGGATACACCGCCCAGAAAGTGGGTTGATATTGGCGTCCAAAAGTGAGCGAACCATACTTTTCGGCGCTCAGCCCCACCCACGCTTGCCGATAGAACATCGTCGAACTGTCGACGAAGAATCCGCCGTTATTAATGGTGTATCCGTTCTCCAGCGTGAATATGGCCTTGAGGCCGCCGCCAAGATCTTCACTTCCCTTCAGCCCGAAATTGGAGCCTGAATTCCCGCCGCTTCGCATCGACCACGAATGAACTGCGCCGTTGCCGAGAAATTGCACGAACGTATCCGCCACGCCGTACAAGGTCACACTGGATTGCGCTGCCGCTCCGCCTGCCGCGATGAGCATCGAAGCGCCCATCAGGCCTTTACCGATATTACGCATGCATGTCTCCTTCATTGTCGACCGCGTCTTGGACTGCGCGGGTAGAGCGCTTGAGTCGACATCAACCGGAAACCGCTGGGCGTGTCACGGGATTGATCTCGAACTCGGGTTGCGGCGCTTGCGATCAAGGATAGGCATTTCGACTTATGCCCTACCCCCTCGCTATTGGGGGGTCTCGATCTGCTGTCGTATGGCACGGCTCGAACGGAAATGCGCGAGGCGCAATCAGATGGCGTTCAGACGGAGACGGGTCCCAGCGCCATGACTGCCTGGCGCAAGGCTGGTGAGAGTAGTTCAGGAAGACGATCGACTTGCCATCGTTGGTTTTTCCATTCGTAGGGCAGCGCGTTGCAAGGATAGGCTCCGTAAAAGTCGCGCCGTCCCCCTCAAGATTGGGGGAGCACGGCACTACTCGCACTCTCTACGATGGGTCCCGTCAACATGTACCGAGACCACCACCCATGACAACAAAACGACAAGGTCCGCTCGCCGGGCTCAAAGTTCTGGAAATCGCCGGCATCGGCCCCGGTCCGTTCTGCGCCATGCTGTTCGCCGATCTCGGCGCAGACGTGGTCGTGGTGGATCGCATCGAAACCGGTCCCGATGCGCTCGACCTTGGCGGCACGCAACTCGCCAATCGCGGCAAACGCTCCGTAGCGGTGGATCTCAAGACGGCCGAAGGCGTCGAGACGGTGTTGCGTCTCATCGAGCAGAGCGACGCCCTCATTGAAGGCATGCGTCCCGGCGTAATGGAGCGACTCGGCCTTGGTCCCGACATGTGTCTCGCGCGTAATCCGCGCCTCATTTACGGACGCATGACAGGCTGGGGGCAGGACGGCCCGCTCGCTCACGCGGCCGGCCACGACCTGAACTACATCGCGCTGTCCGGTGCGCTCTGGTATGCAGGACAGCCTGGCGAAGCGCCCGTGACACCCCCGAGCCTCGTTGGCGATGTGGGCGGCGGAGCGATGTATCTCGCGGTGGGCCTGCTCGCCGGGATCATGAACGCGCGCGCGACGGGCGTGGGCCAGGTCGTGGACGCTGCCATCGTGGATGGCAGCGCGCACATGACGACGCTTCTGCTCGCATTGCAGGCATCGGGGCAGATGCGCAGCGAGCGTGGCCAAAGCCTGCTGGACGGCCCCCATTGGTACAACACCTACCGCTGCGCCGATGGCGGCTTTATTTCCGTCGGCTCGCTCGAACCCAAGTTCTATCGTGAACTGCGCGAAAAGCTCTGCCTCGGCGCCGACCCGCTCTTCGACAAGCCCTATGACGCGAGCAGATGGCCGCAGTTGCGTGAACGCTTCACCACACTTTTTTCCGAGCGCAGCCGCGATGAATGGTGTGCGCTACTCGAAGGAACCGACGCCTGCTTTGCGCCAGTGCTCAGCCCCGACGAGGCGGCCGCCCATCCGCACATGCATGCACGCGGTATCTATACGCGTGAGGACGGTGTGCTCCAGGCCGCTCCGGCGCCGCGCTTCTCGGCAACGCCGGCAGGCCAGCCCGGGCCGATCCCGCGGCGCGGTGAGCACCAGGACGACGTGCTGGGCGACTGGCTGCCTAACCAAACGAAACCTGCTTCACACGTGAACGGAACACACCCATGACCGATAGCAACCGCTCGTTCCTCACCGAGCAACAGATGTTGATTCGCGACACCGCGCGCAGAGTGGCGAACGAAATCATCGCACCCACCGCCGCGCAACGCGATCTCCAATCCGCCTGGCCGCGCAGTGAATTGAAGGCGCTCGCCGAACTCGGCTTTCTCGGCATGCTGATCCCCGAGCAATACGGAGGATCCGGCGCGGGCATCCTCGATTTCTGCATCGCGCAGCACGAATTTGCGTCAGTCGATGCCGGACTTGCCACCATCGTGCACGTTCACAACTTCACTGCGCTCACGATCGTCGAGCACGGCACCGAAGCGCAGAAGCTGCGTTACCTGCCCGCCATGGCGCGCGGCGAGTCGATCGGCGCGTTCCTGCTGACCGAGCCGCATGCTGGCTCCGACACCGCCGCGCTGCGCGCGAGTGCCCGCCGCGATGGTGATCACTACGTGCTCAACGGCACCAAGCAGTTCATTTCGAATGGCAGCGAGGCCGGCGTCGGCATTGCGTTCGCCATTACCGACAAGGCAGCGGGCAAACGCGGCGCGAGCACCTTCATCATCGACCCAAAGGCGCCGGGCTACAGCGTCACTCGTATCGAAAGCAAGCTCGGTCAGCACACCGCGCACACGGCGCAGATCGCGCTCGAAGACTACCGGGTGCCGGCGGAAAACCTGCTTGGCCTGGAGGGCAACGGTTATCGCACCGTGATGGGGGGTGTCTCGGACGGCCGCATCGGCATCGCGTTCATCTCGGCGGGCGTAGCGCGGGGGGCGCTGGACGCCGCCGTCAAGTACGCGCGCGAACGCGAGGCGTACGGCGGCCCGCTCACCAAACTTCAGGCCGTCGCTTTCGATCTTGCGGATATGGCCGCGCAGGTCGACGTTGCGTGGCAATACTGCCTTCACGCCGCGCGGCTGCGCGATGCCAGTTTCGACTGCATCAAGGAAGCGTCCATCGCCAAATTGTTCGCGAGCGAGATTGCGGAGAAGGTATGCTCCGACGCCTTGCAAATTCATGGCGGGTACGGCTACCTGACCGATTTCCCGGTCGAACGCTATCTGCGCGACGTGCGCATCTGCAAGATCTACGAAGGAACGAGCCACATCCAGAAGCTGATCATTTCGCGCAACCTGGATTGAACGGCCATTGAGATTTTAAAGTCGAAGAGAAGTCCGGCTTGCATGAGAGAACTTCATGCAAGCTTTTTTTGTCCATCGCTTGCGCGTTCCCCGGAATTGCTTTGAACAAACGCTTGAGCGACAAAAAAACCGCCGCAAAAGCGGCGGTTCGTGCGGTTCACGTGACGCTGGTGCCGTTACATGTCGCAGACGAGCTTCAGGAAACGCTGCACCTGTTCACCCGACTCGCCGTACGCGCGCGCGGTGCTCCAGTCAGCGATATCGCCGAAGCGAGCGGCGACGCCTTCCGGCGTGATGTCGTCATCGGCGAGCAGCACCGGAGCGCATTCGACGATGGTCCCCGCGGCGAATGCGCCGCCGCCCGCTGCGATGATGGTTTTCGACGGTGCGTTCTCGCCCGCAAGGAACAACACGGCGGGCGTCACGCGCTCAGGCTGGATACGCTCGAGCATTGCTTCCGGCAGGATGTCGGCGGTCATGCGCGTCGCCGCAACCGGTGCGATCGTGTTGACCAGGATGTTGTTCTTCCGGCCTTCGGTCGTAAGCGCATTCATCAGGCCGATCACCGCCATCTTCGCCGCGCCGTAGTTCGATTGCCCGAAGTTGCCGTACATGCCGGACGACGAAGTGGTCATCACGATGCGGCCGTAGTTCTGCTCGCGCATGACGTCCCATACCGCCTTTGAGCAGTTGATCGCGCCCATCAGATGAACGTCGAGAACCGCCTTGATGTCGGCCATTTCGAGCTTCGTAAAGCTCTTGTCGCGCAGGATGCCCGCGTTGTTGACGAGAATGTCGACGCGGCCGAACTCGCTCACCGCGCGCTTGGCCATTGCCTGCACCTGCTCGTAGTCCGCCACGTTCGCGCCGTCGGCGATCGCCGTGCCGCCTGCCTGGCGGATCTCTTCGACCACCGCGAGCGCTGCCTCGGACGATCCGCCCGTGCCATCGCGCGCGCCACCGAAATCATTGACGACCACCTTCGCGCCACGCGCCGCGAACGCCAGCGCATGTGCACGGCCAAGGCCGGCGCCAGCGCCGGTCACGATCGCGACCTTGCCATCGAAACGAATACTCATGCTTGAATCTCCTCGAACATTGTCAGCCATGGAATATCAGGGAAATAGGCGCGTGATCGACTCCGCGACGCATGCGGGCTTGTCGGCGCCCTCGCATTCGACGGTCATTTCGATCTTCAACTGCGCGCCGCCGCCTTTCAACTCGCTCCACTCCATGAGCTTGAAGTGCGCGCGCAGCCGCTTGCCGACCGCGACCGGTGCAATGAAGCGCACCTTGTCGAGCCCGTAATTCAGGCCACTTTTCGTTTCCTTGATTCCGAAGGCGGTCGCGAAGAACGCGGGCAGCAGGCTCAGCGTGAGGAAACCATGCGCGATCGTCCCGCCGAACGGGCCTTTCAGCGCGCGCTCCACGTCGACGTGGAGCCACTGGTGGTCGCACGTTGCGTCCGCGAACTGGTTCACGCGCTGCTGATCGATCAACAGCCACTCGCTCGTGCCGAGCGATTCGCCGACGAGCGGCTGCAGGTCGGCGATTTTCTGGAAACTCTTCATGCGTGGTTTTCCTTTTGAAGCAATTCGTTCTGCAGCTGCGCCGCGCAAGCGGCGTCGTGCTGGTCGCTGCTGCCGAACAGCACGTCGGCGACGACCGCCCGTTTGTAGTAGTGACCGACCTGGTATTCCTCGGTCATGCCGATGCCGCCATGCAACTGGATCGCCTGACCACACACGAAGCGCGCGGCGCGGCCGATTACCGATTTGGCCTGCGAGACGGCTAGCTGGCGAGCGGGTGGCGCGTCGTTTTCAAGCGAGCCGAGCAGCGCATAGAGCATCGAGCGCGCGAGTTCCATTTCCGCCGCCATGTCCGCGAGACGATGCTGAAGCGCCTGGAAGCTGCCGATGGGCACGCCAAACTGCTTGCGCACCCTCAGATATTCGGCGGTGAGTTCGATGGACTTTTCCATTGCGCCGACCAGTTCCGCGCCGAGCGCCGCTGTCGCGTGAGAGAGCGCGTGCTGGAGCGCCGGGAGTCCTTGCCCCGGCACACCGAGCACCGCTTCACGGGTCACGCGCACGCCTTCGAGCGTCAGTTCGGCGGCGAAGCTGCCGTCGTGCAACGGCAGCACACGGCGCGACAGGCCCGTTGAGTCCGCCGGCACTAGCATGAGCGTGATGCCGTCGGCGTCCTGCGCACGCGCCGATACGATGAAGCCGTCGGCATCCGCGCCACCCAGCACGAGTGTCTTGCAACCGGTGAGGGAGTAGCCATCCGGCGTCGGCGTCGCGCTCGTTTCGACGAACTCGGGAAAGCCACGCGACTGCGCCTCGCTATACGCGAGCGCGAACTTGCGCGAGCCGTCGGCGAGCGCCGGTAGCCATTGCTCGCGTTGCGCTGGCGTTGCGCCCGCGAGCAGCGTTTGCGCCGCCAGCACCGCACAGCCGAGGTAAGGCTCGACGACGAGTCCGCGACCAAGTTCCGAGGCGATCAACACCGTGTCGGTCAGCGAACCGTCGAAGCCGCCACAAGACTCGGGCAACGCCGCTGCGAGCCAGCCGTTGTCCGCGAGAGTTTGCCAATGCGTTGCGCTGCACGCCGAACGTGCCTTGACGAGCGCCATGCGCGTTTCGAAGCTGTAATGCCTGTCGACGAAACGCCGAACACTATCCTGCAGCAACTGCTGCTCTGCACTGAGAGTAAAGTTCATGATCCTTCCGACGACTCAGAGTTGAAACAGCATCTTGGCGATGATGCCGCGCTGGACTTCGCTCGTGCCGCCGTAGATCGTCGACGCGCGGCGGAAGAACATTTCGTTGGCAATGCCACGCGCCACGTCCTGGTGCGGCAAGGGCTCTGCTTCGCACGCGTCGTGCGGTTCGGGGTAAGCCACGGCGCCATAATCGCCGAGCGCTTCGACCATGAGCTCGCTGATGCGCTGCTGAAGCTCCGTGCCGCGCACCTTGAGGATCGATCCCATCGCATGGGCGGCGGGACTGTGGTCCTGCTCCATCGCCGCGACGCGCTTGACCATTGTGGCGACCGCGCTCACTTCGGCTTCGAGGCGCGCCAGGCGCAACGCGAAGCCCGGCTGCGCGATCAACGGCTCACACCCCACGCGGTGCGTTGCCGCGAGCGTGCGGAGCTGCATCAGATAACGCCGCAGGATCGGCAGGTCCGCTGCGCTCGCGTGCTCGTTGTTGAGCAGGAACTTGGTGATAGTCCAGCCGGCGCCTTCAGCACCGACGCGGTTGGCTAACGGCACGCGCACATTGTCGAAGAAAGTCTCGTTCAGGTGATGGCAGTCGTCGATGCTGCGGATCGGACGCACCGCGATGCCTGGAGTCTTCATGTCCACAAGCAGGAAACTGATCCCGGCCTGCTTCTTCACTTCGGTATCGGTTCGCACGAGCAGAAAAATCCAATCCGATTCATGCGCGTAGCTCGTCCAGATCTTCTGGCCATTGACGATGTAATGATCGCCATCGCGCTCGGCACGCGTGCGCAGCGACGCGAGGTCCGAGCCCGAGCCCGGCTCCGAAAAACCCTGGCACCAAAGCCGCTCGCCGGCGAGAATGAGCGGCACATGCTCGGCCTTCTGTTCCGGCGACGCAAATTCGTTCAGCACGGGGCCGAGCAGCTTCTGCGCGAACCCGTCCTGGGTTGGCGCGCCCGCCGCGATGCATTCTTCGTCGAAGACGAGACGCTGTAAAACCGACCAGCCCGTGCCGCCGTCCTTTTGCGCCCAGTACGGCGCGCCCCAACTTTGCTGATTCAGGATCTTTTGCCAGCGCACAAGATCGGGCCGCATGGAGCGAACGCTGCCCACCGGTTTGCCCGCAAGATCACGTGGCAGGTGCTCGCGCAGGAATGCACGCACTTGCTCACGGAATGCCTCAAGCCCTGCATCAGGTTGAAAATCCATTTACGTCTCCCGGTCAGTTGCAGTACATGGTCACCACGCACGCACCGCCGATGCCCACGTTGTGTTGCAACGCAACGCGCGCGCCTTCGACCTGCCGCTCAGCGGCCGTGCCGCGCAGTTGCTGGACCAGTTCCGTGCATTGCGCGAGTCCTGTCGCACCGAGCGGGTGTCCTTTCGAAAGCAGACCGCCCGACGGATTGACGATATAGCGCCCGCCGTAAGTGTTGTCGCCGTCGTCGATGAATTTCGCCGCGCCGCCTTCAGGGCACAGTCCGAGCGCTTCATAGGTAATCAGCTCGTTGTGCGCGAAGCAATCGTGCAGTTCGATCACATTCACGTCTTCGGCGCCGATGCCTGCGGCCTCATACACCTGGCGCGCCGCGTTTCTCGCCATGCTGAAGCCGGCCACGTCTCGCAGGTCGTCCCCTTCGAGCGATTCGGGGCCGTCCGTCGTCAGCGCCTGAGCGGCAATCCACACGCGCGTGTCGAGGCCGTGCTTCTTCGCGTAATCCTCGCTGCACAGCACGGCGGCAGCCGCGCCGCAAGTCGGCGGGCAAGCCATCATGCGCGTCATCACGCCAGGCCACATGACCTGGTCGGCCATCACGTCTTCGGTTGTGACCACCTTGCGGAACACCGCGTGCGGGTTGTTGGCCGCGTGACGGCTCGCCTTCGCGCGAATCTTCGCGAAGCTTTCGAGCGGTGTGCCGAAGCGCTTCATGTGCTCCATGCCCGCGCCGCCGAAAATGCGCAGGGCCGGCGCAATTTCAGGCGGCACGCCGAGGCGGTCGCACTGCTTGAGGAACAGTTCGGAAGGCAGCGGCCGGTCGTTAAAGTAGCTGCCGAGTGCGCCCGGATTCATCTGCTCGAAGCCGAGTACGAGCACGACGTCGAGCGCGCCGGCTTCGATTGCCTGGCGCGCGAGGTAGAGCCCCGTCGAACCAGTGGAGCAATTATTGTTGAGGTTGATGATCGGCAGGCCGGTCATGCCGACGTGGTAAAGCGCGCGCTGACCAGCGGTCGAATCGCCATAGACAAAGCACGCGTACGCCTGCTGGATCGCCTGGTACGCGACGCCAGCATCGGTCAGCGCGAGGCGCGCCGCCGCGGCGCCCATCAGGTCATAAGTTTCGCTGGCACCAGGCTTTCGGAACGGGACCATCCCCACGCCCGCGACGACGACTTTGCGCGTCATACGTTCTCCTTCAGTTGTTTTGATCGCTGATCGGATCGATCAGCACTGGCTCATCATAGGCAGACGGCTGCCAGGCCGGCACCCCTCCTTTCAAGGGGTGCATGCATCGCGTCGGCGCGTGCTGCCCGAGGTCCGCCCGCCCCCGCCAAACGCGGGGTGATGCCGCGCCCGGCGGACGTCCCGCGGAGATCGACGAAGTGGTCATCAACTTTGCCCGAATAGTCGAGCAGATGTCCATCTGCCACGGCAAAAAAGAACGCGACCCAAAAAGAAAAGAAAGCTCTTCGCGCCCATGCGCGAAGAGCCCCAGGACAGGCCGGCCCAAAAGTTGCCGGCCACTCCCCCCTCCGTCAAACGAACGCCGCGACCCCGGTCAGCGCGCGCGAAATGATGAGCTGCTGGATCTCCGTCGTGCCATCCGGGATCGGGATGATGATCGCTTCGCGCAACAGACGCTCGACGTTGAACTCCTTCGTGATCCCGTTGCCGCCGTGCAGTTGCACGGCGTCCCGGCAGACCTTGACAGCGGCTTCAGTGGCGAACGCCTTTGCCATCGAAGCCTGCATGTCGCAACGAACGCCCGCGTCGATCAGGCCGAACACGCGCTGACACATCAGGCGCGACGCGTCGACCATGATCGCCATGTTGGCGAGCTTCGCCGCGATCAGCTGATGCGCCGCGATAACCTTGCCGAACTGCTTGCGCTCCTTCGCATAGGCGATGGATTCCTCCAGCGCGGCGCGCATGATCCCGACCGACAGCGTGCCCACGTGCGCGCGCGCGTGCTCGAAGACCTTCATCGTATTGCGCAGCCCTTCCCCTTCCTCGCCGATCACGTTGGTGGCCGGCACGCGAGCATCGGTGATGAAGATCTGTGCGGTGGACTGCGACCCGAGCGCGATCTTGTCGATGTTGCGCGACTCGTAGCCATGCTCCTTGCGGTCGATAAGGATGTGCGAGAGACCTTTTTCGCCGCGCACGGTGCAGATCAGTACGTCGGAATAAACGCCGTTAGTGATCCAGGTCTTTTCGCCATTGACGATGAAGTGGTCTCCATCGCGCACGGCGCGCGTTCTCAGTTCGGCCACATTCGAGCCGACATCCGGCTCGCTGATGCCGATCGAGCCGAAGATCTTGCCGGCCAGCACGCCTGGCATGTAGCGCTCGCGCACTTCCGGCCGGGCATTGGTCAGCATGGCCGCGAGGCCCATGTTGAGCATGACGCACAGCGCGATATCGCACGAGCAGGCGACGAGTTCCTCGAAAAGCATGCCCTGGGTGGTGAACGACCAGCCCATGCCGCCGTATTCAGCGGGGATGGTACAGCCAGGCAGGCCGAAATCGGCGATGCGCTCCGTAAGCTCGCGCATTTTTTCTTTCGGAATGAAGCGGTCGCGATACTCCTTGGCAACGGGTTTGACTTCCGCCTGCAGAAACTTCCGAAAGCTCTCGACGGCGAGGTTCTGCTCTTCAGTGGGCAGTTGATACGGCATGGTATGGATTCCCTGAATGGTTCTGGTCAGGCGCGACCGAAGATGCCGATGTGGTCGATGCTCTCTTCCACACCCCAAAGGCCGCCGCCGTTGCCCTGGATTGCGAAGCGCGCACCTTCGACCTGGCGCGGACCGCACTCGCCGCGCAGTTGCCCGACCAGTTCGAAGATCTGTCCGAGGCCCGTCGCGCCGATCGGATGTCCCTTCGATTCGAGGCCGCCCGACGGGTTGATCGGCAGGCGCCCGCCAATCGTGCTCTCGCCGCGCTCGGCCATCACGCCGCTCTCGCCCGGCTTGCACAGGCCAAGGTTCTCGCACAGCGCGATTTCGCCGATCGACGACGCGTCGTGCAGCTCGGCTACGTTGATGTCTTCAGGCCCGATGCCGGCTTCTTCATAGGCGAGCTTCGCTGCATGAACCGTGATGTGGTTCGCGAGATCGTCGCCTGCGCGCGGCGAGGCCGAGCGCACGATCGTCGCAAGCACGCGCACCGCACGATTGCGGTCGAAGCCATATCGCTTCATCGCGGACTCCGTGCACAGGATCGCGGCGGCGGCGCCGTCGGAGATCGGCGAGCACATCGGCAACGTGAGCGGAAACGTGATCGGCGGCGCCGCGAGAATCTCCTCGATCGACATCGGCTTGCGATATTGCGAGCGCTCGTTGTGCACCGAATGGCCGTGATTCTTCGACGACACGGCGGCGAACTGGCGCTGCGTGATGCCGTAGCGCGACATCAGCTGGCGGCCGATCCCGGCATAGACATCCATGAATACGCTATACGGCTTGTCGGACTGCGTGCCGTCCGGCGCCGTAACGCCCTTGCCCAGTTCGACCATCTGCGCCGCGTTGGCTTCCGCCGTTTCGATGTCCCATGCGGAGTCGAACACGGAGAACATGCGCGCCTTGTCGCTCGAATACATCTTTTCCGCGCCCACGGCCAGCACGACATCCGCCATGCCCGCGCGCAGTTGCGTCACGGCGAGGTGAAATGCGCTGCTTGCCGACGCGCACGCGCTTTCGACGTTGTGGATCGGAATACCGCCGAAGCCGAGCGGGATCAGCGACACCTGGCCACGGATCATGTGCTGGCCTTGCATGTGGCCCTGCGTGGTGTTGCCGAAATAGGCCGCTTCGACCCAGCCGCGCTCACAGCCCGAGTCCTTCAAGGCGTCTTCAACCGCCCAGGCCGTGAGCTGCTTGACCGATTTGTCGAGATGCCGGCCGAACGGGGTCATGCCCATGCCGACGATGTAGATGTTTTCCATTGTGTGCCCGATAGCTTCGTGTAGAGTTCAGCAGCCCTTGAACTGCGGCTCGCGCTTTTCTGCAAATGCGCGCAAGCCTTCCTGAACGTCGTATGACCGCTGATGGTTGCGCAGCTCCAGCAACTCGTGGCGCAATGCGTCCGCCGCCGATTTGTCGGCGGTCTCGTTGGCCACGCGCTTCATACGCGCAAGCACGAGCGGACTCTTCTTCGCGAACTTGTCGGCGAGCGCCTGGGCGCGAGGCTTGAGTTCCGCATCGGCCAGTACCTCGTTGACGAGGCCGTAGCCCTTGAGCTCGGCGGCGCTCATCGCATCGCCCGTGAAAAGCAGGTAGCGCGCAACGTTTGCCGGTACCTTGCGCGGCAGAATCGCCGCGCCGCCCGCACCAGGGAAAACGCCGAAATTGGAGTGCGCGTCGCCAAGACGCGCCGACTCGGCGGCGAGCACCACGTCGCACGCGAGCACCACTTCGAGACCGCCCGCCAGCGCAAGACCGTTGACCGCGGCGATCACCGGCTTCGGGAACGCGCGCAGCGTGTCGAAAAACTCGACGATCAGTTCCAGGAATTCCCGCTTGCCTGGCTGCGTGGCCTCAGCGGCCTCGATCAGGTCGGCACCGGCGCAGAAAGCGCGGCCGTTGCCGGTTACGACCAGGACCCGTACGGCGTCGTCGTTGCGCCACGTATTCAACTGCGCGATCAGGCCCGTCGCCATCTCACGATTCAAACTGTTCATGGCGGCGGGACGGTCCAACGTCAACCAGCCGACCGAGTCCACCACTGCATGCGAATAACTCATCTCCCCCTCCGGAATCTTGCGAACGAATGTGATCGCCGCTTCGGTTGTGGTAAGTTAGTTTTCGCAACCTCGAATAGCACCCCTCGTTGTGAGGGGGCCACGCGCAGGTACATATTTGCGAAGCTGCAGACAACGGTGTCCAGCACCCGCCTTCACATGCCGTATCGCCCGGACTGGGTCACACCTTGAATACACCAATTCCCAAACATCTCGTTTCCACCAAATTTTCCCCGCCGCGTATCGGCGCGAAGTACATCACCCGCGTGGATCTGCTTGCGCAACTGCAGCGCAAGCGTCATTGCCGGTTGTCTCTCGTCACCGGCAGCGCGGGTTATGGCAAGACAACGCTGCTCGCACAGTGGCGCAAGGTTTGCCTGAAGGCGTCCGCCGAGGTCGCGTGGCTCGCGCTCACTGCCGACGACAAGGGCTACGCCGATTTCTCCACTGCACTGTTCGCTGCAATGCAGCGCATCGGCATTTCGGTGGCGACTGACCTCTCGCTCGAAGGAGCGAGCGCCGCGGCCATGGATGCAGCGATTGCGGCCATCGTCGAAGCGGCGGTCGAATTGCCCAAAGAGCTGTACCTGATGATCGACGACTATCAGTACGTCGAGGCACCGCTCGCGCACAAGTTCATGCAGAAACTGGTCGATCAAGGGCCAGGCAATCTGCATTTCGTGATCGGCTCGCGCCTTACGCCGCCGCTGAGCCTGAGCCGCCTGCGGATGATGGACCAGATCGTCGAACTGGACAGCGACGGTCTGCCGTTCGATCTCGCGGAGACACGCAGCTTCGTCGACGAAAACCTCGGCCTTGGTAAGATCAACGCCGACGAACTCACGCTCATTCACGAACTGACCGGCGGATGGCCGTCGTGCATCCAGCTCGTCATCATCATGCTCAGGAACCGGCCCGATGCGCGGGCCACGCTCGGCGACCTGATCTGGCGTTCCAGCGACCTGCAGGCGTATCTGAGCGAAGAGGTCATGGCGCAGCTTCCTGCCGAGCTGTCCGAATTCGCCGTAGCGCTCTCGATCTTTCGCCGCTTCAGTGCGCCACTTGCGCGTGAGGTCACCGGCAACGAACACGCCGCCGATCTGCTCGAACGCATGGAAGACGAGAACCTGCTGATCACCCGCGTCGACTCGGAGGACCGAACGGCGTGGTATCGCTTTCATCCGCTTTTCGGGGAGTTCCTTGCAACCCGCCTCGCGCGTCGCGAAGGCGATGCCGTGCGGGAATTGCATCGGCGCGCGAGCCGCTGGTTCGCTACGCACGGGCTACTCGCCGAAGCGGTGCGCCACGCGAGCGCGGGCGGAGACGTCGAGTTTGCCGCGTCGGTCATCGAGCGCGCAGCGCCAGCCACGTGGAGCGTCGAATATCTGGGCCCCACGCTCCATCTGCTGGAACGGTTGCCGGAACAAACACTGCTCAGCCATCAACGGCTGCTGTTCATCGCATGCCTGACGGTCGCGCTCACCACACGCCCGGCCAAGGCGAAGGCATGGCTCGCGCACCTGCAGGCAAATGCGGCGTCGGCAGATCCGGAGATCGCCAGCAGCCTGCCGCTGGTTCATGCCGCCATCGCGTTCCAGCACGACGACACGCAACGCATGATCGACCTGCTCGAACCACATCGCGGCGACACGTTCGACAATCCCTTTCTGCAGTATCTGCTGGTCGCCGAACTGTGCGCGGCCTACGCCGCGGCGGGCCGCTTTACCGAAGCGCGGCGCCTCTTCAATCTGCACCCAGTTCCGCCGGCCGAGCGCAACAACGACATGGCGCTCGTCGCACAGGCGACCCGCGCGTCGACGATACTGCTCGAAGGCAATGCGCGCGAGGCCGAACGCGAGAGCGCGGGTCTGCTCACCCGTTCGGTGCAGGCCGTGGGCCGCCATTCGATCAGCGCCAACATTTGTGCGAGCGTGCTGGCCGATGCCTGCTATGAACTCGACCGCATCGACGCGGCCCGCGAAACCATTGCGAACCGTCGCGGCCTGCTTCATTCTTCCGGGCCCGACGTATTAATTCACACCTCGCTCTGCCGGGCGCGTCTCGACCTGCTTCAGGAGAGCCCCGACGCGGCGCTCGACTTCGTGCAGCAGCAGACCGCACACCTGCGCAGCATGCGCCAGATCCGCGCGGTCGCGCACATGCTGGCCGAACAGGTCAAAATCCTGCTCCTCAAGCACGACCACGCGGGCGCGCTCGAAACGCTCGCCCTACTCGATGAAATCGCCCAGGCTCATGCCGCCGAACAAGGCTCCAAGGCGGAAATTCCTGCGATTGCAGCGCTCGCACGGGCGCGCGTGTTGCGCCACGACCAGCCTGAGGAAGCGCTGCGGGCACTGCAAATCACCCGCAGCCATGCCGAGGCATTCGGCCGGGGTCGGCTAGCTGCACTCGCGGATCTGCTGTCGGCCATCGTCTTCGCCGAGCAACGCAGCGACGACGACGCGCAGGCATGCTTCGCCCGCGCCGCGGAGGCAGCGCAGCGCTTGGGGCTCGTGCGTACGTTTGTGGATGAAGGCGCGGCCGCCGGCAGGTTGCTCGCAAAGATGGTGCGCCAGGGCAAGCTGGAGGGCGCGACACTGCAATATGCAACTGGCCTGCTCGAGAAGTTTCCGGACAGCGCGATCTCCGAGGGGCTGGCAGGCAATGTGCGCCGCCCGGGCGCATCGAAATTGCAGCCCATGCTCACTCAGCGCGAGCTCGAGATTCTGAGTCTCGTCGGCCAGGCCATGTCGAACAAGCGCATTGCCATTGCGCTCGACATTACGATCGAGACGGTGAAGTGGAATCTGCGCAATATTTTCAGCAAACTCGGCGTGTCGAGCCGCTATGACGCGATGGTGTGGGCCCGAAAGCAGGAGCTGATCCGCTAGCCTCGATCCGTTCAGTGCGCCCGGACCGGCGCGCGTGATCGAACCGGAGATATCGGGTATCGGCCGTAGCGGACACCCTCTTTGCTAACGGATCATTGCGTCTCGACGGCTTGCGCTTCGAATATGACGGGTTGTCCGAGTTCAGCCCACGCCTGAGCCATCGGCAGATAACGTTTCTCGATCGCGCCGCGCCTGATCTTCATGGTTGGCGTGAGCAAGCCATTGTCGGACGTCCAGGGGTCCGCGACGACCACGGCGAAGGCGAGCTTCTCGTGATCTTCAAGCGTATCGTTGACCTTGTCGAGCATGCTGCGCAGTTCCACACGCAAGGCATCATACGCAGACGCGTCCTGAAGTTCTCCTCGCGCAGCGGGAGACAGCATCAACAGCGCAAACGGCTGGGCGAGCCCCGGGCCCGTCGCGCACACGGCTTCGACTTTGGGATGACTCAGCTTGTTCTCGATGGGCGCGGGAGCCACATATTTTCCCTTGCTGGTCTTGAAGTTTTCCTTCACCCGCCCTGTAATTTTCAAACGGCCGAGTTCGTCGAGTTCGCCGCAATCGCCGGTTTTGAAGAAGCCGTCCTCGGTCATGCTTTGCGCGGTCAAGTCCGGCTGCCTGTAGTAGCCGAGCATCATGGTCGGCGCCTTGAGCAGAATCTCGCCATTCCCGGCAATCCGGCATTCGACGCCCGGCATGGCCTGGCCGGAATAGCCAGGCCGCACGAGCCCTGGACGGCTGTAATGCGAGTACGAGAAGTTCTCCGTCATGCCGTACACGTCCAGTAACTCCAGCCCGAGCATGCGATACCAGTTCGTGATTACCTCAGGCAGCGGCGCGGAGCCGGTAAAGGCGATCCTTGTCGCGTCGAGCCCGAGCATCGTGAGGATCTGCTGCTTGATGACCGCGGCTTCGGGCGTCGCTGTGTCAACCAAGGCCAGCTGGCTCGCGGGTAGTTTCGCGCAGACGCCCTGATAGAACTTGGTCCACAGTCGCGGCATCGAAATGAATACAGTTGGCCGCGCGCGATGCAAGTCCTGAACGAAAGTAGCAAGACTATCGTTGAAGAAAACCTGGAAACCGTGGCAAAGCGAATTCGATTCGACGAAGGACCGCTCTGCCGTGTGTGCGAGCGGCAGATAGGACAGAACTCGGTCCGCTGGAGTGAATCCGCAGAATTCACCTGCCTGCACCGCATAGGCAAAGATCGTCCCGAAGCTGTGCAAGACGCCCTTAGGACGGCCGGTGGTGCCGGATGTATAAATGATGGTTGCCAGCTCGCCCGGAGCCGGCAGGTGAACGTCCCGTAACGGCGCCTGGCTAGCGACGATATCGTCCCATTGAAGAGCCTCGGGCACGGGCGACATGGGCAAGCCGATCAACTGCGCATGCGGCGGCACTGCTTTGCGAATTTCATTCCAGCCGTCGGTCTTGCCGTCAAGCTTGCCGACAAACAGCAAACGAACGTCGCAGTGCTCGAAGACGTACTGCGCGGTGTCTGCGTTGATGGTTGTGTAGAGCGGTACCGAGAAGGTACCGGCCATCCAGATCGCCAGATCCGCGATGATCCAATGGGCGCTATTTTTGCCGACGATCGAGATCGCACTGCGCGGCGGCAGTTGCAACGACTGCAAATACCCAGCCATGCGCCGGGCCTGATCGCCGACCTCCTGCCACGTGTACTCCACGACCTGTCCGTCCGGCATCGACTCGGTTAGGTAGGGTGCATCAGGCTGTACACGCTCCCAGTGCACAAAGCGATGAATCAGGGTGTCCGAATTCGTACCGCTCATCTCAGTCTCCATATATTTTTCTGCGGTCCGGCGCCATGCCGGCCGTTGCATCCGTTTTGGGCCGCCGGTTGCCGGCGCCGTCAGTTCCGCCGCGAACCGCCGCCGTGTACCAGCGCCTTTTCTCTATGCAACATTCAGATGCAGCGTAAGGCACGGTAAGCGATCGGGGCAACAAATTCTCCCCCCGTAATTAGGGGTGACTGCACGGCACGTCGACACGAATATTGCGCCCATGATGGACCGGCGCGTTCGAGGCAATGTTGACATCTATCGTGCGAACCCGACGGCAGCTCGAGCGGTGTTCAGACCATGATTCGTCCTGCGGCCGTACACCGTACCGTCGCCGCCCATCTCCCCCATGGAAGGAGACGACATGAAACGTATCATCCCAGCCTTGCTTCTGGCGGCAGGAGCGGCGCTGGCCATCTCGCACCTGGCCGGCGCGCAGACGATCACCGAACCCACCAAGCAGCCGGGGCTGGCGGGTTATGACCAGCCCAACCAGTATCTGGCGTCCCGCACCGTCAAGCTCGCGGACAACATGGAACCGGCCATCGCGCACGCGGATCAGCAGCAGGAGGCCGTCCGCAAGCTGGAAGCCCTGCAGAAGAAATCCGGCAAGCGCCCCAACGTCGTGATCTTCCTGCTCGACGACGTCGGCTATAGCGATTTCGGCTTCAACGGCGGCGGCGAGGCTGTGGGCAACGCCACGCCTGACATCGACCGCATCGCGAATCAGAGCCTTATCCTGAGCTCGGCGTACTCGCAGCCGAGCTGTTCGCCGACCCGTGCCACCATCATGACCGGCCAGAACATGGCCCACCATGGCATCCAGATCCCACCGATGTACGGCCAGCCGGGCGGTCTCGAAGGGTTGACGACGTTGCCGCAGTTGCTCTCGCGCGCCGGCTACACGACGCAGGCCGTCGGCAAGTGGCACATGGGCGAAAACTCCGGCTCGCAGCCGCAGAACGTCGGCTTTGACGACTTCCGCGGCTTCCTCTCGGTGTCGGACATGTACACCGAGTGGCGCGACCCGCAATACAACCCGGAGATCGCGCTGAGCCCGCAGCGTTATCGCTACATTCTCAATCTGCCGTTCAACAAGAGCGACGTGCACGCCGTCAAGGGCGGCCAGATCGAAAGCCTGTATGAGATCAACACCGACACCATCAAGGATCTCGATACGAAGTGGCTCGACTACACGGTTGGCTTCCTCGACCGGCAGAAGAACGCCACCAGGCCGTTCTTCCTGTACTACGCCCCGCGTGCCTGCCACTTCGACAACTATCCGAACGAGTACTACAGCGGGCGTTCGGCGGCGCGCACGAACTATGGCGACTGCATTGTGCAGGTCAACGACATGTTCAAAAAGCTGATCGACACACTGCAGGCGAACGGCGAACTGGATAACACGATCGTCTTCTTCGCATCGGATAACGGCCCCGAGCAGGAGGTACAGCCGGCCGCCCGCTCGATGTTCCGCGGCGGCAAGGGCTCGACCTGGGAAGGCGCGGTGCGCTCGCCGTTCTTCGTCTACTGGAAGGGAATGATCGAGCCGGGCCGCTCCGACGGCCTGTTCGACTTCGCCGACATGTTCAACACGTCGGTGGCGCTGTCCGGTACGCCGGGCGCGGGCGTCTCGAAGCTGGTCCCGGCAACGACCTATCTCGACGGCATCGACCAGACCTCGTTCCTGCTCGCCGACAAGGGCGTCTCCAACCGGCGCAGCGTTTTTTACTTCTGGAACGACGAGCTTTCGGCTGTGCGCGTCGACGAGTTCAAGCTGATGAAGAAATTTCAGCTTCCCGACGCCGTCACCCAGAAAGGCTACAACGGCGGTTTCTCGGGAATGCTCGGCAATGCATGGACCGCGCTGGTCTTCAACCTCTACACGGATCCCAAGGAAGAGGAGTCGATCGCGATCCGCCATATCCCGGTCAGCGTGCCGCTCGTGATGGAGTTCGCCCGCTATCAGCAGGTCCTCAAGAAATACCCCCCGAAAACCCAGGCCTCGCTGAAGTAGGCTTGACTGCGCCGAGGTCCAGTGCGACGTCGGCGCTTCTGGCATTGGAAACAGCAATGAAGTTAGCGAACAAGCATGGGTACGGGGCGGCCGCTGTCGCGGTCGCTCTTGTCATGGCCGGCAGCGCCATCGCCGCGTATGAGCACGTCAAGGGCCCCGCCCCGCTTGCCGTCGGCGACGGCGTGGCCGGACCGAAAGACATGGTGTGGATCGCCGGCGGCGACTTCATGATGGGCAGCGAGCACCCACGCGCGCTGCCCAACGAGCGGCCCGCGCACAAGGTGAAGGTGCATGGCTACTGGATCGACCGCTACGATGTCACCAACATGGAATTCGCCCGTTTCGTCGCCGCGACCGGCTATGTCACGACAGCCGAACGCAAACCGCGCTGGGAAGATCTGGCGGTTCAGTTGCCACCCGGCACGCCGCGCCCCGCCGACGACACGCTCGTGCCCGGCGGCCTCGTCTTCACCGGCAGCGACGCGCCCGTCGCGCTGAACGACTACTTGCGCTGGTGGAAATTTGTGCCTGGTGCCGATTGGCGGCATCCGGGCGGACCGGGTAGCAGCATCGCCGGCATGGACCGTCATCCCGTCGTGCAGGTCTCCTACGAGGATGCGCTCGCTTATGCGCGCTGGGCGCACAAGCGGCTGCCGACCGAAGCAGAATGGGAGTACGCGGCACGCGGCGGCCTTGAGCAGGCCGATTATGTGTGGGGTAACGAGTTCGCGCCGGCCGGCAAGAAGATGGCGAACACCTGGGACGATGCGGCCCGCCCATTCCCCGTCACCGAGGACCGTGGCAGCCACGAAAAGGTTCAAGTGGGGACGAGCGTCGTGGGCAGCTTCGCGCCGAACGGCTATGGTCTCTACGACATGGCTGGCAACGTCTGGCAGTGGGTCGCCGACTGGTATCGCGCGGACGCGTTTCGCGTCGAGGCGGCGTCCCGACGTGTGGTTAGCGATCCTCACGGCCCTACATCGAGCTACGATCCCGAAAACGGTCCGACCGCCGCGGCCCCTGAACGCGTGACGCGCGGCGGTTCGTTCCTGTGCAGCGAAGCTTACTGCATCAGCTACCGAACCAGCGCGCGCCGCGGCACGGACCCGATGAACGGCATGTCGCATCTTGGCTTCCGGCTGGCGATGGACGAGGACGAGTGGAAGCGGCAGTCGCGCCATTGAGGTGACGCTGATGCCCGGATACTGGCCACCTCAAAAAGAGGACGGTGTCTCGGGTTCACTCGCGGTGAAGGCGACAAGGTCCTCCCGGATCTCATTTGCTTTTCAACCCGTCTCGCCAGGCGATCGCTTCGAGTTCAACCCGGACCGCGTCCTCGACGGCAACCACGGGGTGCGCCCGAAATTCAAACGCGGGGAATGTCGAGCAAACTTTGTGAACCGCCAACGGATCGTCGCAGTCGACCAGCATGTGCCCACCCCACTCCCCGACACGCACCACGAAAAATTCGATCTTGAAGTTCTCTGGCGCTTTCCACTGACCAAAGACATCAAGGATTCGCTTCTGGGCGTTCTCGTACTCTAGAGGCGAACCTTGTGTGCGTTCGAACCAGCTAATGATGTACTTCATGGCCATCCTCCTCTAAACATCGATGTCGCCATAACGCTCGCCGTTTGGACGGGCCAGCGAATCAGCAAGCTACAACTGGAGCAGCGGCGACGAATGCCCATTGCTGTTGCCCGTCTTATGCACCGCTTCGAAGCGGCCAGTGAGGGTCGTTTTGCGTGATTAAAATAGCTTAGCTCACAGCAGAACAGATTCGATGGAGATGTAACTGCGAGTGGCGGTTCATGGCCGACTACGCGCTATTCCGCCTCCCTGCTTCGATCGCAGGCGAGGCAACCGACAGCACGGCCCTCCGGTTGCCCCGCCAGACCCGCCAGGCGATCGCAGGGCTGAGCAGTGACGACGGCGGCATCATCAGATTGACGACCTTCAGAAACGCAATGGCCAGCGTGCTGTCGCGTGTCGCGGCACGGTGAAGCTTGCCGATGTACCAGTTGATGAAGCGCAGCATCGGCGGGCGCGCGCCCTTGACTTGTGGATGGCGGAGGTCGTTGCCAACCGCGATGTCCCAGGGAATATCGACGATCTTCGCGGCCGCCCTGAAGAATCGGCGCGCAAGATCGTGCGAACCCGTGCGCAGGCACCACTGCAGTGTCAGCGCTTCCTCTGCCGCGACCGTCATGCCCTGCCCGTAGACAGGGTTGAAGCTGCAGATGGCATCGCCGAAAACCAGATAATTTTTGGGGAAGCTCGCAAGCTTCTCGTACCGCCGACGCAGGTTGGAGACGTAGCGGTAGCGTCTGTAATCGGTGAGCGGCTCAGCTCTTGCGACCAGGTCGTGAATCTCCATGGTCGGCAGCGTCGCCAGATAGGCGAGAAAGCCCTGGTCGTTGTCGGGTGCGTCGTCGCCGAGAAAACCGCCGGCGCTAACGATCCAGCTATCGTTTTCCTGCGCAAGCATGACGCCGTTGCGCCAGTTCGGCGCACTCCCGGCGACAACGATACCGTGCTTACCGTCGAGATCAGTTGGCCGACGTCGATAGGTACGGGTCATATAGCAGATGCCGATCTCGATCTCCTCTTTGACGGCCGGCGAGTAGCCGAGCTCCTCGAGCCACGCCGCAGTGGATGAGCCACGGCCAGTCGCATCGACGACAAGGTTCGCCTCAATAGTCTCTTCCGGCCTGCACTCGACACATGCGCGCACACCGTTCACGCACCTGCGAGCGGGGTCGGTGGCAAGACCTCGCACGGCGCAATTTTCCACGACGCGCACGTTCGTCAATCCCAGCAGCCGCCGGCGTAGATGACCTTCGAGCACGGGGCGGCTCGCAAGCAGCCCGGTCAGGTTGCTCGCGCCGTTGGCGAGCCTGACGTTGCGGCCTATCCAGATCACGTCGTTGGCTACATCACCGATCAACCCGTTGCTTTGCGCGACAACCTCGCTGTTATATCCGGGGAAGAATTCGTCGAGTATCGCGCTGCCGCGCGCAAGAAGCCCATGGGTATGACGGCCCTGCGGCACGCCCTTGCGCGGCAGGTCGGCTGCCGGAAACGCATCGCGTTCGAGCACGGTGACAGCGGTGAAGAAATCCGACAATACGCGGGCGGCCAGGAGCCCACCCATGCTGGCGCCGATCACGATCGCATGTTCGCCCAGGTTCTTCATGGCAATTCTCCAGTTCAATCCAACGCGATGAGTCCGGTGACCGTCGCTTGCACGGAATGGTAGGATTGCCTCGTCCCCTGAGCGTCCCCCGGACGCCATCATTGAGAGTCGACTCGCCATGGCTCTGTTCAGCGTGCGGACGCTTGGATTTCCGGAGATCCATCGGAACGGCCGGCTCTGCCAGTTGCCCTTGCGCAAGGGCCTGGGGCTGCTGATCTACCTGGCCGAAGCGAATGGCCCGGTCGCGCGCGATGCCGTCGCTGCGATGTTGTGGCCGGAAGGCGGCGAAGAGGTTGTACGGGCGCGGCTGCGACGCCTGTTGCATCGCCTGCAGCATACGCTCGGCGACGACGTTCTCGCAACAGACCGGTCGACCGTTCGATGGTCGGCAGCGATCCGTCTGCAAGTGGACTCCCAACTGTTCGAGCAAGCCTGCGATCGTGGCGAGTTCGAGCGGGCGTGCCGCCATTATTCCGGCGACTTTCTCGAGGGTTTTTCGCCCGGCGACTGCCCGCAGTTCGATGAGTGGGCTTTTTTTCGCCGCGAGGCTTTGCGAAGCCGGGCGATCCAGGCGCTCGAGCGAGTGGTGCACGACAAGAACGCAGCCGGCGACTACGCGGCCGCGGCCGCGCACGCCGGCCGCCTTGTCGAGCTCGATCCACTCAGCGAAGTGTACGGCCGGCACCTCGTCCGCAATCTTCTGCTCGCCGGAGACCGGGCCACGGCCCAGCGGCACCTAGCGGCCCTGACCCAACGGCTGCGCGACGAGCTCGATGTGGCGCCCGAATCCGAGACCCTCGCGCTGCTCGATGCCGGCGCGGCCTTCCGCTTCGAGGAACCGCCGTCGACGCGCTACGTCAGCGGTGGCGGCGTCCATCTCGCATACCAGACCTACGGCGCCGGCCGCATTGATGTGCTGGTGCTGCCCGGTTTCGTGTCTCACGTCGAACGGGTGTGGGAAGAGCCGCGCTGCCGGGCGTTCCTGTCCTCTCTTGCCGGGATGGGCCGCCTCATCCTGCTCGATCGCCGCGGCGTCGGGCTGTCCGACCGGGTCGGGTTCAATCCGGGCGTCGACGCGACCGCGCAGGACATCGGCACCGTGCTGGATGCCGCCGGCAGCCGGCGGGTCGTGCTGTTCGGCGCGTCAGAAGGCGGACCGGCATGCATCAGGTTTGCCGTCGATCACCCGAGTCGCGTCGCCGGCCTCATTCTGTTTGCCTCGTTGGCGAAGGGAACCGCAACGAACGACTATCCCCACGCACTTCACGCCAGTCAGTACGACATGTGGCTGCAGCAACTCGTCGCAGCCTGGGGCGGCCCCACAGGCATCGAGACATTCGCGCCGAGCCTGTCCTTCGACCCACAGGCGAGAGCCTGGTGGGCAGGCCTGCTGCGGGCCGCGTCGAGCCCGGGCGCCATCAGGGGTGTGCTCGAGGCTTTGCGCAACATGGATGTGCGGTATCTCCTGGGCCGGATTTCCGTGCCGACCCTGGTGCTGCATCGTCACGACGACCGCGCCGTTCGCATCGGCGCGGGCCGGCATCTCGCCAGCCACATCGCGCAGGCGCGATTCGTCGAACTCGACGGCGCCGATCACTGGGCCTTCGCGGGCGATCAGCAACCCGTCCTCGACCACATCAGGCAATTTGTCGGCAGTCTTGCTGGGTAATCGCGACCGGGAGATGTGGCGCAAGACATCCGTCGCACGGCGTGCAAACGGTCCGATATCCACGTGCACCTTCGTGCAACTCAGCGGCGTTTTTGCTCCGACAAATCGCACGCTTCTGGACCGCACATGCACTGTTTGAGCGCAACGCCTTCTCACCGGCACGCTTACGTTGCTAAACGCGAGATGACGAAACGACGCCCTTCATGGCCGTTCTGTGCAAATCTGACGCATCCGGCCACCGACCCCGGCAGATCGTGCCAACTAAGGCGCCGACTGGGACAGCTCGTCAAATGCGGCCCGGAAGTCGCTAAAGACCATCCAACTTCGTTTGTACCGGCACGCAAACTCCGCGAGCCAAAACGGTCGGACGACTCTAAAGGATGACAGCGATGCGATTCGGCAAAATCCCCGTGACGGTCATTACAGGCTTTCTCGGCGCGGGCAAGACCACACTCGTCAATCACATTCTCGATGCAACCCGACCGATGCCGATCGGCATCATCGTCAATGAATTCGGCGAGGTGGGCATCGACGGCCAGTTGATCGTGGCCGACGAGGAAGCCGTGGTCGAGATCAACAACGGCTGCGTGTGCTGCACCGTGCGCACCGATCTGGTGGCCAGCGTGCGCGATTTACTGACACGCTACGGCGACCGGCTGGAGCGGTTGATCGTGGAAACCTCCGGGCTCGCCGATCCCGCACCGGTACTGCAAACATTTCTCGCCGACCCCGACGTACGCGAGCGCGTCGAACTCGAAGCCGTCGTCGCGGTGGTCGATGCCTGTCATGCGCACGCGCAGCTTGGCGACGACATCGCACGAGAGCAGATCGTCTTCGCCGACCGCATCGTCATCAACAAGACGGATGCCGCCACGCCCGCTCAACGCACAGCGCTGGCTGACACTATTGCGACGCTGAATCCGACCGCGCGGCTCGAGTTCACGTCCCACAGTGCGATCGACGTGAACGCGCTGCTCGGCGTGCGCAGCTTCTCGCTCGACAACCTGCTCTCGATCGAACCTGATCTGCTGGACGACGGCGCACACGATCACGAACACGACAACTCGATTGCATCTTGCGCGTTCGTCGTGCCGGGCGACGTGGACGCCGGGCGCTTCAACCGCTGGGCCAATCAGCTCGTGCAAACGCATGGACAGCAACTGCTGCGCATGAAGGGCGTGCTCAACATGCGTGGCGAGGCACGCCGGCTCTATTTTCACAGCGTGCATATGTTGATGGACACGCGCTTTGGCAAAGCCTGGGCGCGCGACGAAACGCGCGAAAGCCGCTTCGTCGTGATCGGCCGGGGCATCGATGCCGCCGTCATGCGCGACGGCCTGCTCGCTTGCATCGACGAACCCGTGCACAGCTGAGCCTCGCCAACGCCACTTCCCCTTTCACATCACCACACTTCCATCCTTTCTCGAGGAGCAGGCAAATGAAAAAACCAGAGGCATACACAGTGAGCATCGGCGTTCTCGCCGTCGTCGACACATGGCTCACCGGCACCATTTTTCCGGTGCCGGTGTGGGTGACGTTCATCGCATGGGCGTCGTTCTTCGTGCTCGGCGGCGGCAATGCCGGCTTCGTCAAAAGCGTGGCGTCGAATCTGACGGGTCTTGTCATCAGCTCGCTCACGCTCCTCGGCATCGCGACGATGACCACCACGCCGTTCGGCATTGCGGTGGCGGTCGGCATCGGCAGCGCGCTGATGGTTCAGGCGTCGAAGATCAGGCTGCTCGACGTGCTGCCCGCAATCGTGTGGGGCTTCGCGTCGACCGTCGGTGCCACCGTGGCCAGCGGCAGGCCGATCACCACGGCCGGCATCGGCAACCCGGCGCTCGTAGCCGCCGCCGCGCTCGTGACCGGCGCGCTGTTCGGCTTCGTCTCCGAAAAACTCGGCGACGCGCTGTCGTTCAAGCGCACCCATCAACTCAGCTAATTCGATTCCTATCCGTCTGCGGAGCGTATCGTGAAACTACAGCATCACCTTGGCGGCATTGAAAATCTCGGACCTGTCAGCACGGAAACACGCGTGTTCGTCGAACCGTGGGAAAAACGCATCTTCGGCATTCATACGGTGATGATGGCCGAGAGCGCGCATCTCTCGGACGCCATCCATGCGTACCCGGTAAAGGAATTGCCAACGTCATTCAGGAACGACTGGACGTGGGCTTCGCTGCGCACCGGCGCAGAAGACATGCAGCCGTTCGAATACTTCAAGTACCGCTACTACGAGAAATGGCTCGGCGGCATTTCGCAGTTCTTCATCGATCAGGGCTATATCAGCGCCGAGGAGTTGGGCGAGAAAACCGCCTTCTTCCGCGCCAAGCCGGACGCCGCGCTGCCGGAAAAACCGAACGAAGCGATCGGCGCGCAGATCGGCGCGTATTTGCAGAAAGGCGATTCGGGCGCTCACGCGCTGGAAGGCGCAGCGCGTTTCAAGGCCGGCGAGACCGTGCGTATTGCCGATCCGGATGCGGTCGACCATACGCGTTTGCCCGGTTATCTGCGCAACAAGACTGGCGTGGTGGACCTCGTCTATCCCGGCGCGTTTTCGTATTTCGTGTCGACAGGGCCGGACGGAATCGGCGAGCCGATGCCGGTGTACCGGATTGCGTTCGACGCCGCCGACATCTGGGGCTCCGGAAAGAGCGAGGAACACACGACGATTTACGCGGACCTGTACGAAGCGTACGTCTCGCCAGCACATTGAAATCTTTGCGACGAAACCCGATTGCACAACGAGAGAGAACGATATGAGTGACCTGTTTCAGTTTCCCGACGACCGGGAAGCGTCGAGCGCCGCCAAGGTGCGCGCGCTCGAAGCACTGCTGATCGAGAAAGGCGTGATCGGCAGCGATTCCGTCGATGCCGTACTCGAACACTTCGCGACCATGGCGGGACCGTTCAACGGCGCGAAGATCGTTGCACGAGCATGGATCGATCCGGAGTTCAAGAAGCGTCTCGTCGCCGATACGCCGGCTGCGATCGCCGAACTCGATTTACCCGAGGGTATGGCGGGCGCGGAAGGCGAACACATGGCCGCCGTCGCCAATGACGCCGACGTGCACAACCTCATCATCTGCACATTGTGCTCGTGCTATCCGTGGCCTGTGCTCGGACTGCCGCCGTACTGGTACAAGGATCCCGTGTTCCGCGCGCGTGGCGTGCGCGAGCCGCGTGCGGTGCTGAAGGAATTCGGCGTCGAGGTGCCGCCCGGCAAAGCGGTGAAAGTGTGGGACAGCAGCGCGCAGATCCGCTGGTTCGTGGTCCCGGAACGGCCCGCGAACACCGAACATCTGAGCGAACAGGAACTCGCCGCGCTCATCACGCCGGAATCGATGATGGGTGTGGCCCTCGTCGCCCCGCCCGCCGCCTGAAGGGAGCATGCGATGTTCACACGCTTCGAGGAATATGCCGCGACGTCGATGCTCGGCGCCATCGACTCGCCGCCCCGGCTCGACGGCAAGCTGTATTTCACCAATCGCTGGGAGCGGGATGCATTTGGCCTCGCGTTGTCCCTCTCGAAAGCGGGGTATTTCGAATGGGAGGATTTTCGCCAGTGCCTGATCGCCTCGATCGCGCGTTGGGAAAATGCCCCGGCCGATTGCGCCGCACCGCCGCACTGGGACTACTACGAGCGCTTTCTGGAAGCGCTGCTGGACGTGGTCGAAGCAAGCGGTGTGTTGTCCCGCGACGAACTCGCGGGAATCATGACCGCGCGCCGGCCCATGCAAGCCAATGCGCCCGCTTCGCACCCACCGACCGCATGAAACGCGCCGCTTCAAACTCTTCTATCAACCGACTCTCGATTTCGAAGGATGCCTGTCATGAGCGATGCTGTCCTCCACCCAACTGCCGAACTGACGCCGATTCCGCTGCGCGAGCTGCTTCCGTGGATCGTTTTCGGCGGCTTGCTAACGCTGCTCGCGCTGTATTTCGTCGGTGCCGAACAAGGCGCCACGTCGATCGTTCCCGGCATGTACGTGCATGAATTCGTCCACGACGGCCGCCATCTGCTCGGTTTCCCCTGCCACTAATCCACGAGGTCGTCATGGTTGGAAAACTATTGGTACGCGGCATGCTTGCCGGCATCGTCGCTGGATTGGTGACGTTCGGCTTTGCAAAAATCGCAGGCGAGCCGCGCGTGGATCAGGCCATATCGTTCGAAGAGCACGCGGCCGCGGCGCGCGGCGAGGCGCGTGAGCCTGAGCTCGTTAGCCGCGAGACGCAGGCGGGTCTCGGGCTGTTGACCGGCGTGGTGACCTACGGCGCGGCATTCGGAGGCCTGTTTGCACTGACCTTCGCATTCGCATATGGCCGCGCTGGCCGATACGGCGCTCGGGCGCTGTCGGCGACGATCGCGCTTGCGGCTTTCGTCACGCTTTCCGTGGTGCCGAACCTGAAGTATCCGGCCAACCCGCCGTCGGTCGGAGACCCGGACACGATTGCCTATCGAACCGGACTCTACTTTCTGATGATTGCCGTGTCGATCGCCACGCTGGTGTTGTCGTTGCAGGTGAGACGACTGGCGAGTGCGCGACTCGGGGCATGGAATGCGTCGATCGCAGCGGCAGCCGTATTCGTCGCTATCATTGCCGCAGTGCTACTCGCGTTGCCGACCATTAACGAAGTTCCGGCGGCGTTTCCCGCCACCCTGCTGTGGCAATTCCGGCTCGCGGCGCTCGGCATGCAGGCGATCCTCTGGACGACCATCGGCTTGCTGTTCGGCGCGCTGGCCGAGCGCTGCGTGCCGGCGGGTCGCGAGCAGGACGTTCGAGCGCGCGTTTTCCGGGTTTTTATGGCGGATGGCCGGCTCTAATGTTTCTGGATAGACTGACTGGCACAACGGAGATGGGGTGATGAAACACATCAAAGTCGGCATGGTGGTCTTTCCCGGCTTCCAGCTGCTCGACATTGCCGGTCCGAAAGACGCCTTCGCCGAAGTGAAAATACTCAGCAAGGGTGAGTCGGAATACGAAATGCTGACCGTCGGCACCACGCGCGGCAGCCTGCAGTCTTCGAGCGGGCTGACCATCATGCCCGACCGCACCATTTTCGACGTCTGCCCGGAATTCGACACGATCATCGTGCCAGGCGGCCTCGGCATTTTCGAGGCCTTCGACGACCCCGCGCTGAGCGGCTGGCTCAGAGACCGGCACAAGCAGTGCCGGCGCATGTCGGCGATCTGCAACGGCCTGTTCGCGCTCGGTTCGGCCGGGCTGCTCGACAACCGCGTGGTCACCACACACTGGATGGACGTGCCGCGCCTCGCGGCCACCTTCCCGAAGGCGCGCATCGAGCCCGACCATATCTACGTGCAGGACGGCAGCATCTTCACAACGGCTGGCGTGACCGCCGGGATCGACCTGTCGCTCGCGATGATCGAAGCCGATTTCGGCCGGCAAATGGCGCTCGATGTCGCCAAATATCTCGTGGTCTATCTTCGCCGTGCGGGCGGCCAGTCGCAATTCAGTCCGCTACTCGAAGTGCAGGCCTCGCCGTCGACGCAAACGCTCTTGTTGCAGCAGTACATGCTCGACAATCTGCATGTCGATCATACGGTGACCACGCTCGCAGAACGCGCGCACATGAGCGCGCGCAATCTGTCGCGGACCTTCATGAAAGAATGCGGCGTCACGCCGATGACATTCCTTAGCCACGCGCGAATCGACGCCGCACGGCATTATCTGGAAGCCACCACTTTGCCGTTGCGTGAAATCGCGCGCCGCTGCGGATTCGACCATACGGATGGGTTTCGCCGCATCTTCCAGCGGCGTCTGCAGATCAATCCCGCGGAGTATCGCGAACGTTTCAGGTCGAGTAATGGATCGTCCAGAACCGGTGTCGGCACGGTGCCCGCTGAAACGCGTCACACGGATAGCGCGAGCCGCGCTCTCAATACGTCGATCAAGGCCCGCACTTTGGCCGAGGAATGACTCCGTTGCATCGCGGCGTATTCATTTCACCCCGGGCCCGCAGCCGGATCAGGCACGCACCTGGATACGATTGACGCCACCCCCACCGCCATCCATGCACCAGGTGTCCTGTTCCGCCTGCCAGTCACATCGGCATACCCTGCATGCGACGGGCGAAGCGTGTCCGCTCGGCTTGGTCCATCAGATCCAGAAATTGATCCGTGCCCATGTGAATCAGCGCTTCATGGTCGCCGGCTTCGAAATACACGTCCGGCTGCAGGGCGAGGCTCTCGTCGAGATAGGTTTGCATGCCGTAGGCCGTACAAACCGGCGGGAGCGCTCCCGCGTCGCAATCCTTGAACAACTCCCGTAAATCGGTCTCCTTGGCCAGCAGGAGGTGGCGTCCGGTCTTTGCCCAGAGCTCGGACAGTCGCACCGCGTAGGTCGATGGCAACACCGTTGCCACATAGCCGTGCTCGTCTTCAAAAAGCACTGTCTTGGCGAGGCGATCGCCGGGAATATGCGCTGCCGCCGCGGTTTCGACGCTGGAATGACTGTGCGGATGATGCACGATTTCGTACTGCGAGCCTTTGCTGCGCAGGCAGTCCTGGAGCGTGGCTGACATTGACATGACACACCTCCACTGGAAGCAGAGCGGAAATTGCTTTCGCAAGATTCTTTAAGAATAGTTCGCTTTCGCTGGCGCGTGAGAAACATGCGGACGGAAGCGCCGTCTGCAAAGTTGCCGCGTCGATTCGAATGAAGATAGATCGACTTTGATACGGTTATATCGGCCGTTCAAATGCGAACCTCAATGCCTCGCTCGTCATGAATCAGGCGCCCTATTGCTAGCCGCCATGCCGCCCGGCTCGGTTACGCCGACCCGCGGACGTGACCGCCTTTCTATGCCTCGCAGACCCGGTTACGTCCGGTTGACTTCGCTTCATATAGGGCCGAGTCGGCCATGTTCACCAGCGTTGCGCCATCATGAGCCACCCGCCCGTCGGATGTCACCAGGCCGATGCTCACGGTCACCCGGCCATACCGGCTTTGCACGTGCTCAAGATTCAGATCGAATACGGCGCGCCGAATGGTCTCCGCGACATTCGTGGCGCCGGTCGCGTCGGTATCCGGAAGCGTCACCACGAACTCCTCGCCGCCATATCGGGCCGCCTGGTCCGCCGATCGTAGAACGCACAGGCCCACACACTGGGCAACGGCTCTCAGCACCTCATCGCCCGCCTGATGACCATAGTAGTCGTTGTAAGCCTTGAACTGATCAATGTCGATGAACAGCAACGAAAGCGGACGGCCCGAGCGGTTGGCTCGCTGCCACTCCTTTTGCAGCGTATCGTCGAAGGCGCCCCGATTGCTCAGCCCCGTGAGAGCGTCCGTGCGCGCCAGGTGTTGCAGTTTTGATTCCGCACGCTGCCGCCGCCGTAGTTCTCGCGACAACAGCAAAGAACCAGCCCCAAGAATTATGCTGAACACCGCCATCACGATCTCGAGCCGCAAGGCCCGGCGTCGCCATTCAGCGTAAACGTCGCTCTCCGCAGGCGCCACGTCGACGATGATCGGAAGCCCGGTCAAGCGCTTGTACACGTAGAGCCTGCGAACCCCATCGATCGAGGCGGTGCCCGCGAAGGCACCTTCGTTCGTCGACATTGCCTGAATAAAAACCGGAGCGTTTCGGATGTCGCGCCCGACCACCTTCGGATCGTAGGGCAAACGCGTGATCATGGCGCCGTTAGTCTCGATCACTGCCGCGGTGCCGCGCTCCCCCACGGACAGGCCGTCCAGCAAAGCGCGAAAATAGTCGATGCTTAGCGTCCCGACCACGACACCGCCGAAAGAGCCGTCCGGGTGCGCAATCCGACGGCTCAGGGCAATCGTGAGCGCCCCGTCCCGCAGCCGTGACGCGTAGGGCTTGCTGATGTAGAGGCCGGTGTTACCGTTATCGCGGTGAAAGCTGAAATAGTCACGATCGCCGAAATTGCCCGCTCGCGCCGGTACGAATCCGGAGTCCAGGACGATGTCCCCACGCTCATTCATCACGAAGATGGAGCCGAGGTACTTGCCCGAAGCGGCGCGGTCGAACAGCACCCCGCTGCGGATCTTCTCGGGGAGTGCCATCACCTGCGGATCCGCAACCCCTTCCACTACCGCCTGCAGCGACAGATCGTAGAGTTCGATGTTGCGAGCGATGTCCCGCTCGATAACCAGCATCAGGTTCCGTGCGTTTTCCTCAGCGCGGTTGTAGGCATCTTTACGTGACTCGAAAAGCACCCACGCGCAAAGACTGCACGTGAACAGTATCAGCAGAACGCCACAAACAATCACGCCAGATGGCGACAATACCCGCGACGCGGATGACGAAACGGATTGCCGCACGGAAAGCGGTAGTGACGAATGCATGGAGCCTCATGAAACGAATTCATACACACGGCCTGAAAAAACGTCGCCGGGGCACTGGGCGTAGCGGGTGCTGCCTGGCGATTAACCAGTTATCGCTATTCCCGCGACGCACGCAAACGCTGAAATGAATGCGATTATCGCCGCTCAGTATCTGACAAAATCATTACTTGAGTAATTCAGTGGAAGGCCCAAGACGCCTTTTCGCCCTTTCGAATATTCGAGGCGGCACGCGCCCAGCCACCACGGCTGGACGACTGGGCCGACTGAACTTACCTGCCTGAGGCAGCGGTCGCGATTGGGAGTACTAGTACTGCGACCGATCGCTATGGTATCCGAGAATCACAACGCGCCCCGTTTGCCGAAAGGCCAGCATCTTCGCGTGGGCAACGTTCGTCGCCGTGCAACCAATGAGAGCGGCCGTTCAGACCAGTCTCTTTTCAAACCAGTGATGGGCATACGGTTCCGCGCTGAACGCCTCGACTTCGACGTATCCGCACTGCCGGTATAGCGAAATCGCCTCGCGCAGAGTTCGATTTGTTTCCAGACGAATAACGCGCGCTTTGGCCTGCCGGGCGCGTTTCTCCGCCTCGACGATCAACCGGCGGCCTACACCCATCCCGCGAGCGGAAGGGCTCACCCACATTCTTTTGAGTTCGGCCGGAGACTTCTTATGAAACTTCAGCGCGACGCAGCCGACCGGCCTTCCATGGAGTCTCGCCACGATCAGCGCGCCTTCCGGTGGCGTCAGTTCATGGGCATCTGCCGAGAGGCTGATGGACGGGTCGAATCCTGCGTCAAAGCGCTCATCGAGTTCGGCGAAATACTGTTCGAAGCACCACCGCGCGTCGTCGCTATCCGGCTGCTCGACCGCAAAATGCACAAGAGATGCCTGTAGCAAACGCTCGACCTCGGACATCGCTGCGACCAGTCTGCGGCGCTGCTCATCGCCGAGTGGTTCGAGCGCGCGTAACGCGACCGCGTCGGAGAGCCGTTCGAGTTCGGCCCTTTCCATGAGGCCCTTCTGAGTCAGACAAGCCCGGCGTACCCGGCGGTCGTCCGGATGAGTGAGGACAGCGACAAGTTTTTGCCGTTCAAGAGACGCCAACGTGCGGCTGATATATCCCGAATCGAGATTTAGCCGCGCGCGAAGGGTACGAATGTCCGCGCCTTCGACACCGATCTCCCATAGCAGGCGCGATTCACCCATCGGGCGGCCCCGGCCGAGGAAATGATCGTCGATAGCGCCAATGCTTTCGGCGACTACGCGGTTAAAGCTACGAACCTGGAGAATGTCGGACGTGTCCATATCTCTGACTTTAGTCAGAGATATGGATTTCGTCAACTTGAAGTCGGGGCATGCTGTGCCTTGCTCAAACGACGGCCTCGGTACGGATCAGTCCGCGCGAGAACTGCGCGAGAACTATCAGGCTCCGCGCAGTTGGACAGAGCGGGCGTATCACAACGTGACCTACTGCACCGGGCTCGACAAAGGCGGACACGCCGCCGCACAGCATCACGCAAATCGAAGTCTTAGCCTTTTACCGAAAGCCAGAGTCCGTCGATCACAAATCCAACGTCACACCCGCGTCGCCCGCAACCGGATGCGCCATGCAAACCAGCGCCGCACCGGGTTCGATTTGCGCCTCGACCTCGCCGTCGTACCTGACCTTGCCCGACAACAACCGCGTCGAGCACGTCCCGCACATACCCGACCTGCAACTCGACGGCGCGTCGATACCGTGCGCTTCGGCGAATTCAAGCAGGCTGCCGTCGCGCGGCCGCCATTGAATCGTGCGCTCGGAGCGCGCGAACGTCACTGGCACAGCGCCCACGTCTTGTGCCGAGGTGTCCGCCGGCATCGGCTCACTCCTGACGGCAACCGCGCGCTTGACGCTCGCCGGACCGAACGACTCGAAACGAATCCGTTCATCGGCGACATTCAATCCGCGCAGACCTTCATACAGGTCGCGCATGAACTGCTCAGGGCCGCACAGGTAGAAATCGTAGTCGTCGAACGGAAGCGCGCGCTTTAACGCGTCGATGCTCACACGACCGGCCGACACGCCTTCGGCGACGCTATCAGCGGCGCTATCGAAAAGATGCAGGGAAAGCGCGGCATGGTGCGCGGCAAGCTCTTTCAATTGCGCACTGAACGGACGTTCGCGCTCGCTACGCGCGCCGTGAAAGAAGAACACCCGCTTCGCCGGCGCACCCTCAGTGCGAGAAGCGGCCAACGCATGCCGAAGCATCGCCATCATCGGTGTAATGCCGATGCCCGCCGAGATAAACACGGCTGGCCGCGGGCTCTTTTCATCGAAGACGAAAGCGCCGCGCGGGTTCATCGCTTCGATCTGCGCGCCGGCAACCAGATGCTCATGCAGCCATTTCGATGCAACGCCTTCGCGCTTCACGCTGATTCGATACCGCTGCGGATCGTGCGCATCGGAAAGCGTATATGTCCGCGACAAAGGCGTGGTACAGCCCTCCACAGGCACGCGAATCGGCAGAAACTGCCCTGGCTTGTACGACGGCAACGGCGCACCGTCGACCGATTCAAAATAGAAGGAACGGATTGACGCAGTCTCCTCGACCACCGCCGCGACCTTCAGCTTGTGCCACGGCGATGCAGCCACCGGCTTTTGCACCGCCGCCGCAAACTGCGGCGCGTACTCGACGTCCGACCAGCGAAACGGCAACGCGCTCCGGCTGCGCCGCGCTTCCAGCACGTGAAAACGCACGAGCCGTTGCGCACCTTCGAAGGCCGCCACTTCCGCGCCGTCCCAAATGATTTCCGCGCGCGCCGCGATATACAGCAGATCGCCGCTCGCAAAGTCGATGAACAACAGCCCGGCGCGCGAATCGTGGATCAGGTTGCCAATCGTGTTGAAGAAGTTGTTGCCGACAAAGTCGGGGGTCGTCAGCGTGTGTTCATCGTCCACACGCACAAAACCCGGTGCGCCGCCGCGATGCGAAACGTCGACACCGCGCGCGAGATCGGCGTCCTCCGCAAGATTCGCGCTCGCGATGAAAAACGTATCCGCCCGCGCCAGAAACGCGCGGTCGGCATCGCTGAGTTGCTCCGCTATTTCCGGCGGCATGGGAGGCTCGGAAGCACTCGGCTCCGCCCAGCTCGGTGTACGGCTCTGGATGTACTTGTTGCAGTTGCCGAAACTCTGACGAACCTCGAGCGTCAACGCCGCCCCGTCCGCCGACGTCACCACGCCGTTGATCCGGTTGCGCCTGCGAGTCTGCGGCTGGAGCCCAAGGCCGCCGATCATTGAGCCCTTCTGCCAGCTATCCGCGAGCGGATCGCCGGCTAACGCGCCGCCCTCGATACGCAAGGTCTTCGCATCCGGTGACGACACGAAGCCCGGCAGGCCGGCGCGCACCGTCGCCCACGGCTGCCCGTGCGCATCGACGCCGCCGATCACCATGAACGGCTGCTCGGCAAAAAACTTGCGATGCTGGTCAGGCATGTAGCGCCGAATCCCCCGGCGTCCCGACGCTTCCGCCACGCTTCTCACGCCCACGCGCTGCTGGGCGGCGAGTTCGGCGGCATGAAACGGCGAGGTGTCGGCGCCCCAGCCATTCAAAGGGATAACGGTGGACATGACCGGACTCCGGTGTTGTGAAAGATTAGCCGCTCATTCGGCGAGCAGCCCCGCTTTTGTCGAGGGCATCGCGATGAACCGCGGCAACGCCTCGACGCGGCGCAGCCACGCACGAATGTTCGGATACGGGTCGAGCGACACGCCGCCTTCCGGCGCGTGGGCGATGTAGGTGTGCGCGGCGATATCGGCGATCGTCACCTGATTGCCTGCCGCGAACGGCTTGTCCGCCAGTTCGCGGTCGAGCACGTCGAACAGCTTGACGGCCAGCTTCTTCGCGGTCTCGTGATCGTGCGGCGCACCAAACGCGGTGACGAGGCGCGCCGTGCACGGCCCATACGCAATCTGACCCGCCGCGAGCGACAACCAGCGCTGCACCGCGGCCGCGCCGAGCGGGTCTTCCGGCAGCCACGAGACGTCACCGTAGCGCTTAGCCAGATACACCAGAATCGCGTTCGAGTCCAACAGCGTAATGTCGCCGTCCTGAATCGTCGGCACCTGGCCGAACGGGTTGAGCGCCAGATAGTCTGGCTTGCGGTTGTCGCCGGCCTTCATGTCCAGTTCGATCACTTCGAACGGCAGATCCAGCAGGGTCAAAAACAGCTTCACCCGATGGCCGTGGCCGGAAAGCAGGGTCGTATAGAGGCGGAGCGGCTGGACGGGTCGGGCAACGGGCATGACGGGTTCCGGAGAGCGTGAAGGGATGGTGCGAGCATAATCCGCACGCACCATCTTGCAGAAGCCTGATAATCCGGGAAACACAGTCAATCGAAGATGGACAATCCACCATGGCCGACGTACGCGACGTAAACCTGAACCGGCTGGCGATCTTCGTCGCGGTCGTCGAGGCGGGCTCGCTGACCGCCGCGGCAGCGCGTCTGGGCCTCGCCAAGACGATGGTCAGCACGCACATGCAGCGGCTCGAGGCCGAGGTCGGCGCGAGCCTGCTGGTGCGCACGACGCGGCGGCTCGGTTTGACCGAGCCCGGCCGCGCGTTCTACGAAGCAAGCGTGAAAATCCTCCGCGCCACGGAAGACGCGCTCTCGGCGATTGGCGGCGAAACGGCACCCGTGCGCGGCACGTTGCGCGTGAGCTCGCCGATCGATTACGGGTCGCTTGCAGTCGCGCCAGTGCTGGTCGAACTGCGTCGCACGCATCCGCAACTCAATGTCGAGTTGCTGTGCACCGATCGCTATGTGGATCTGATCGCGGACGGTATCGACGTCGCGATTCGTCTGGGCCGGCTTGCCGATTCCAATTTCCGCGCGGTGAAACTCGGCAGCTTCGTCAAATGGATCGTGGCGAGCCCGGATTTCGTCGAGGTCTGGGGGCAGCCGCAGACACCGGCTGAATTGTCGGCGATGCCCTTCTGCGCGTTGACTGTGTTGCCGCGTCCGCTGACGCTCGACCTGCAGCGCAACGGCGGCACGGGCGATGGCGACGCGGAAAGCGTGCGTTGTGAAAACGCGTTGCTGGTGAACACCGCCGACGCCTGCCGTGCGGCGACACTCGCCGGCGGCGGCTTCGGCCTGTTGACGGATTTCTCGATCGGCGGCGACATCGCGGCCGGCCGGTTGATTCGCCTGCTGCCGGAATGGGCGAGTGAGCCCGCGAGCATTCAGGCTATCTTTCCGCCCACCAGTCATCCTCCGCCCAAAGTGCGGGCGCTGATCGAGACGTTCAAGAAGCAGCTCGAACGCGCAGCGTGACGGCACCTCTGGCGCCCCGTGAACGGGACACCAGCAAGCCTTCACATATCAACGTGTTAGAACGAGTGCCGCATGCCGATCCGCACATCCGTCTGCGTGTTCGACGTGGACGGCGTGAAGCTGTAGCCGATCACCGCATTCACGCCGTCCGACGCACGCAGATAGTCGCCGGAGATGTAGACGTCCGTGCGCTTGGAGAGCAGATAATGCAGCCCGAGCGAACCCTGGTTCCAGTGATTGCCTTCGAAGCGCGTGTGCTGATAGCCGCCGTACAGCATCAACGCGGGCGTGAAGGTGTACGAGGCGCCCGCTTCATACACCTGCATATGCGAAGTCTCGCCGAGTCCCTTGATCGTCGTGTAGGTGAAGTTGCCGCTCAACATGACCTTTCCGATCGTATAGGCCGCGCCGACTGCGAACGCCCCTTGCTTGTCGACCGGAAACGCCGACGAGCTATACAGATCCGTCACCGCGCCGGTCGCCGGATCGACGGACACGGTCGGCTTGCCGAGGAACGTGCGTGTGCCGATCATCGCGTACGGGTCGAATGCATAGATGCCGTTCGGATTGTTCAACTGCGTATAGGCTGCGCCCATGTTGAACGCGCTGTGCTCGTAACGCGCGCCAACGCTCCACGCGCTCTTGTTGTGGAAGTCACCGGCTGTATTGCCGAACGAGTACATGCCGCCGAACGAGAAGCCTGCATAGTCGTTGGAGAGGAACTTGACCGAGTTCGGCAGCCGGTCGCCGTTCATCCGGTCGAAGTCGCCTTGATGGATCGCGTAACCGCTCGCCCACGCCGAGATGTTATAGAGGTAGACGAACTCCTCGGTCATGTCCAGTTGATTACCAAACGAGAGTTGCCCCCAGTTGTTCTTCAGGCCAACATAAGCCTGGCGTCCGAACTCGGCACCGCCGAATGCAAGTTGCCCATTGCCTACATGAAAACCCGATTCGAGCACGAACACTGCCTGCAAGCCGCCGCCGAGATCCTCGACGCCCTTGAAGCCGATCCGGTTGCCGTATGAAATACCGTCGTCGAATTTGAACTGGTGAGCCCCGCCGGCATTGTTCACGTAGGTAATGCCGGCATCCAGAATGCCGTAAAGGGTGACGCTGCTTTGTGCATGGGCAGCAGTCGGCGCGCATACAGCGCTTGCCGCGATAGCGAGTCCCGAAAGGCTGACGGCATTTTTCTTCTTCATCTAATTCTCCCCTGCTCTTTGCCTGCGTATTTCGTTGGATAAGGCGGTCCCTGCAGCGTGTTGTTGACCAACGCGCGGCGCTTCTCGCATGACGGGCAGTTCAGAAACCGGCTGAGACCGAGTAAAACGAATTGGAGCTATCTACGATGCATGCAATAAGCACCCATGTCCGCATCGCCGGATCAAGAATACGGGTCCAGATTTATGAGGATTCGACCGGATGCGACATAAATCTGTCGCACCGCGACCTCATTGTTAGGATTGCGGCTGTTATTTCACGCCGAGCGCGGTTTGCACGGCTTGCAGGCCATTGGCTCCGCTCGATGTGTTCACGCCGTCGAGCCATGACTTCAACAATTCGGGGTGACGTTTGAGCGCTTCCGTGGCGGCGACATCCACGCCTGTTTTCTTTTCGAGTACTTCGGTGATCACGCCATTCTCCAGATCGACGTTGAAGGTGAGTTGCCTGAAAAGACGCCCGACATTCGGACACTGCGCGGCATAGCCGCTGCGTGCCACCGTATTGACCGTAGCGCCGCCGTAGTTGGGTCCGAAGTACTTGTCGCCGCCGTCGAGATAGGTGAGCTTGAACTTCGTGTTCATCAAATGCGGCTCCCACGCAAGAAAGACAATCCACTTCTTCTCGCGCACCGCGCGCTCCACTTGTGTGAGCATGCCGGTCTCGCTAGATTCGACGAGCTTCCAGCTGCCGAGGCCGAACGCCTTGTCGTCGACCATTTTTTTGATGTTCTGATTTGCCGGCGCGCCAGGCTCAATGCCGTAAATCTTGCTATCGAACTTGTCGGCATTCTTCGCCAGGTCCGCGAAAGAATGAATGCCGGCAGCGGCGACATAGTCGGGCACGGCCAGCGTGAACTTGGCGTTGCTCAGATTCGGATGCACGACCTCGATCGACTTTTCGTCCTCGAACGGTTTGACCACCGGCGCCTGTGCGGGCATCCAGTTGCCGAGGAACACGTCGATCTGCCCTTTCTTCAGGCCTTGATAAGTGATCGGCACCGACAGGTTGGCGACATTCTGCTTATAGCCGAGCGCCTTCAACAGTACTCCGGTCATTGCATTGGTCGCGTCGATGTCGGTCCATCCCGGCCCCGCCATATTGACCTGCGTGCATGACTGCGGCTCGGCGGCCGACGCGAAAGTGGCTGCCGCGCACAGCAGCGCAACGCCGGTTACCGCCTGTTTGAAGAGCTTTTTCATTATGTCGGCTTCCTGTTGATGGGGTGGATTGGATCGTGAGCAGGGTGAGGATCAACGGGCGACGGCGGGAAAGCGCGCCATCGCTTCGAGCGTATCGAGATCGATGTGGTTGCGCATATAACGCTGGCTCGCATCGACGAGCGGTTGCCAGTCCCATGATGCGACCGTGCCTTGTGTAGTTGACGCGAAGTGAAAATGACGGCGCCTCTGGCTTTGCAGCACTTCGTTGTGCAGCGCGGCGAGGTCCCAGCGTTGCGCGATTTCCTCTCGGAATGCCACGACCTGTGACGCATATTCGCTGCGCGACGCAAGGTTCTGCCGTTCCAGCGGATCGGCTGCAACGTCATAGAGTTGATCGGGATCGGCGGGTGTATGAATGAACTTGAAGCGCCCACGCCGCAGCATCACAATCGGCGCAATCGCGCCCTCGGCCAGGTATTCGCCGATCGCTTCGTCATGACCGCCTTGCCTGCCCAGCAGATGCGGCACGAGGCTTTGTCCATCGAGCGAATCGGGCCACGCGGCCGGTTGTTCGCCGCGCGCCAGTTCGACCAGCGTCGGCACCAGATCGAGATGCGAGACCGAGGCCTTCACGCGATGCGCGTCGAATTGCTGCGGCGCGTGCACGATCAACGGCACGCGGCAACCGCCTTCGAAGAAAGTCATCTTGTACCAGAGTCCGCGCTCGCCGAGCATCTCGCCGTGATCGGACGTCACCACGATCACCGTGTCTTGGGCGAGCCCGGCCTGGTCGAGCGCTTCGAGGATCGCGCCGAACTGGTCGTCGACGTAGGAGATCGCGCCGTAGTAAGCGCGGCGCGCGTTGCGGATCTGCTGATCGGTAGGCGGCGTGCGATCGGTTTCGCAGACATGGCGCAGGCGCTTCGAGTGCGGGTCGGCGTCTTCGAATGAATCGCGAAACGCGGGCATGTCGATGTCTTCGTCGCGATACATGTCCCAGTACTTTTGCGGAATCGCATACGGGTCGTGCGGGTGCGTCAGCGAGGCGACCATGCAGAACGGCCGTGCATCTTTGCCCGCATGACGTTCGCGCGCGATGTCGAAGAGTTTCTGGCGAGTGGTGAACGTGACCTCGTCGTCGAAGTCGAGTTGATTGGTGCGCACGCACGGACCCGCGTCGATTACCGAACTCATGTTGTGATACCACGTGGGACGTGCTTCGAAGTTGTCCCAGTCGGGTGTCCAGCCGAAATCGGCGGGATAGATATCGGTGGTGAGCCGTTCTTCGAAGCCATGCAATTGATCGGCGCCGCAGAAATGCATCTTGCCGGACAGAATGGTTCGATAACCTTCAGCGCGGAGATAATGCGCAAATGTCAGCGTTTGCGACGGAAATTCCGCTGCATTGTCATAGGCACCGATTGCGGACGGCAGCTTGCCCGATAAAAAAGAGAATCGCGACGGCGCACACAGCGGACTCGCGCAATAGGCCGATTCGAACACCACGCCCTGTTTCGCGAGGCGATCGAGATTGGGCGTCTTCGTCAGAGGGTGCCCGTATGCGGCCAGCGCGAACGGCGTCATCTGGTCGGCCATCAGGATGAGAATATTCTTTTTGGTGTCAAGCATGAGTGCGTGCCTCGAATAGAATCGCAAGTGTCGATGCAGATGCCGCGATGGATGCAACGGCCAACGGGCTGCCAGCGTGCCGGGCCCGCCATGAGCACCACTATTGCCGTCCAATTCGCCGCTGTGAAGACGGCAATTCGTTATGTGCCTATAAGGGGGTGTTATGTCGAGACAGGACCGCTTGCCGCCTATGCAGGCATTGACGATGTTCGAGTCCGCCGCGCGTCTGGCCAGCTTTACGGCGGCCGCGCGCGAACTGGGTTCGACCCAGCCCGCGGTGAGTCAACGCGTCGTGCAGCTAGAGGAAGCGCTGGGCGCCCCGCTGTTCGAGCGCGGCCATCGCGGCGTCACGCTCACCGAAGACGGCGAACGGCTCTTCGAAGCGGTACGCCTCGCGCTGGACACGATTCGCCTCGCCACCGGCGAAATCCGCGCGCGGCGCACGCCGCAAACGCTCACCCTCTCCACCGACTTCGGCTTCGCCACCTATTGGCTGATGCCGCGTCTATCGCAGTTCAAGGCGCTGATGCCGGATGTCGACGTGAAGATCATCACGTCGCAAAGCGTGTTCGATCCGTCGCACGATCAGGCGGACATCGCCATTGCATTCGGCGATGAACACGCGGACTGGACCGCGCGCGGCGTGGTCAAACTGTTTCCCGAGCGCGTCACGCCGGTGTGCAGCCCGGCGTTTCTCGCGGCGCACCCGTCATTGCGCGCGCCCGCTGATCTGCTGAATCTGCCGTTGCTGCATCTCGAGCCGACCCAGCCGGCGCGCTGGCTGTCATGGGCCGACTGGTTCGCCGCGCACGAACTCGATGCGCCCGCCGCGCATCGCGGCATCACGTTCAACAGTTTTACGCTGGTGGCCCACGCGGCGATCATGGGTCAGGGCGTCGCGCTGGGCTGGGCGCCGCTGGTCGACGAACTGCTCGCCACCGGGCAACTCGTCGAACTGTTCGAGCCGCCGGTCATCACGGAGCGGGGTTATCTGCTCGTCACGCAGCGCGCGGCAACACCCGTGGTCAGCGCCTTTCGCCACTGGCTGCTCGGCGAATGCGGGCTCGACGCGGAATAAGCGCGTGGGGACCGGCCTGACGCTCCCGTTCCAGCGCGACGGCGGTTAGCTTCTATCCGCGTGCCCGCCTGATTTGCTCTACTGCGAAGATGCATGCCGCGCCCCGCGGCATCGTTCTATCGTCCAAGTGGAGTGCGCATGTCCGTCGATTCCCGTCCCGATCAGCTGGTTCTCACCGTCGCCTGTCCGAGCGCGGCCGGCCAGGTTGCCGCCGTCGTCGGCTTTCTCGACCGGCATCATTGCTATATCGACGAACTGACCGTTTTCGACGACGACCTCAGCGAGCGCTTTTTCGTGCGCTGCGTGTTTCATGGCGTCGACAGTCAGGAGACGCTGCGGGTCGCCGCGCTCAAGCGCGAATTCGAGCCGATTGCCGAGCGTTTCCGCATGACATGGGCGATGCACGACGTCGGCACACGGCCGAAGGTTCTGATCATGGTGTCGAAACTCGAACACTGTCTCGCCGATCTGCTGTTCCGCTGGCGCATGGGCGAGCTGAAGATGGACATTGTCGGCATCGGCTCGAATCATCGTGATCTCGAACCGTTGGCGCAACAGCACGGCCTGCCCTTCCACCATCTGCCGATCACCGCCGACACGAAGCCGCAACAGGAAGCGCGTTTGCTCGATCTGTTCGAGACTTCGGGCGCCGAGTTGATGATTCTCGCGCGCTATATGCAGATTCTCTCCGGGGAAACGAGCCGTGCGCTGGCCGCGCGAGCGATCAATATCCACCATTCGTTTCTGCCCGGCTTCAAGGGCGCCAAGCCGTATCACCAGGCGCATGCACGCGGCGTCAAACTGATCGGCGCGACCGCGCATTTCGTCACCGACGACCTGGACGAAGGTCCGATCATCGAACAGGTGGTGGAGCGCGTGGATCATTCGTACAGCCCGGAGCGTCTGCTTGCCACTGGGCGCGACGTGGAGTGCATTACGCTTGCGCGGGCCGTCAAGGCGTTTATCGAGCGGCGCGTGTTTATCAACGGCGATCGGACTGTTGTGCTGCAGTAGACGAAAAAAAACGCCGCTAGAAAGCGGCGTTCTCGTTTGTTCGGGCGTTGCCGCTTCATCAAAGCGGCAACGCTTTCGCACAAGCACGTTCAGCAGAATCACTTCACCCAGCTATCCACCCGGTCACCATGCGCACTGATCCACGCATCGGCCGCGGCGGTCGGCTTCTCACCGTTCTGCGTCGCCAGCATCACGCTGTCGATCTCGCCCGGCTTCCATTGGAACTTCTTGAGGAACGCGACGACCGGCGGCGCCTTCTTCTCGAGTTCCGGATTCACGACGCTGTCCACGTGCTCCGCTTCGCCGAATACCTTCTTCGGGTCGTCGAGGAATTTCAGCTTGTACTTCGCGAACATCCAGTGCGGCTTCCAACCGGTCACGATAATCGGCTTGCTCGCCGCTTCCGAACGCGCCAGTTCAGCGGTCATCGCGCTGCCTGAACTCGGCATCAACTGATAGTCGAGCCCATAGGCCTTGATCGCCTCGCTGGTTTTCTGCATCACGCCCGCGCCGGCGTCGATACCGACGATGCGCGAGCCGAACTCCGCCTTCTTCGCTTCCAGATCGCCGAGGCTCTTCACGTCGACGTTATCCGGCACGATCAGCCCGATCTTCGCGTCGTTGAAGTTCGGCCCGAGGTCGATCACCTTGTCCTTGAAGTTGTTCCAGTACGCACCGTGCGTGACCGGCAGCCACGCCGACAGCGTCGCGTCGAGGTCGCCGCGCGCCACGCCCTGCCACATCACGCCGGCCGCGACCGGCACGAGTGTGACCTGATAGCCGAGGCGCTTTTCGATCACCCGCGCGGCCACGTTCGAGGTCGCGACACTATCGTCCCAGCCTTCCACGTAGCCGATCTTGATGGTCGGCTTGCTATCGGCCGACACGCTCACGCTGCTTGCCGCCAGCGCCGCGCTCAAGGCGCTCAACACGAATATCTTTTTGATCAGTCTCATCGCCGTTCTCCCTTTGCCGTCAAAACAACCCAATGAGCATTTAGAATCGCCAGCCAGAATTACCGGGTAGCGTTGTTTTCCGACATCCAGTTGTCCGCATGCGACTTCGCGCCACTGGACCCATCTTCTTCTCGTCTTACTTATCCACGACAAGATCGCTCAACGGCTTGCTGCAGCACAGCAGCACCATGCCCTGATCGATCTCACGCTGGCGAATCCCGCCGGCGTGTTTCATCGCGACTTCCCCCGACACCAGCTTGACCTTGCAGGTGCCGCACATGCCCTGTGTACACGACGCCGGCAACCGCACGCCCGCTTTCTTCGCCGCGTCGAGCACGTGCTGGCCGCTGCCGCATTCGATCTCGCGATTGCTTTTGGCGAAACTCACCTTGAAGCGGATTTCTGTTTCGATGGAAAGCGGTGCGGGCGCGAATCCCGGCGCCTCCTCGCGCGCCTCGACGAAGCTGTCCGCAGTGACGGGCGCGCCAACGCTCTGCAATGCATCCGCGACATGCGCGGTGGTCAATTGCGCGGCCACTTCGCTGACCGTCTCGAAGGAAAAACTTTCTTCGTGATAGTGGCTGCGGTCGAAGCCGCCTTCGTCCAGCAGATTGCGCACGGCTTGCATATACGGCGCGGGGCCGCAGGTGAAAATCTCGCGTTCCAGATAATCCGGCGCGATGAGCTTGAGCAACGGCAAGGTCAGAAAGCCAGTCACGCCGGGCCAGTTCGTGCGCGCGCCAACTCGCTCGCAAACGAACGCCGTACGGAAATGGGCCTGATTCGACGCGATCAGATCGAGCTCGCGCGCGAAGATGATGTCGTCCGGCGTGCGGGCGCTGTGCACGAACACGATGTCGCTGTCTTCACCGAGTTCGTGATGCGCGCGGCTCATCGACATCAGCGGCGTGATCCCCGAACCGGCCGACAGAAACAGGAACTTGCGCGCCGGATGCCGCGCGCAGGTGAATTCGCCCGACGGCCCCAGCACACGGACCTCGGCGCCCGCATGCAGATTGTCGTGCAGCCAGTTCGACACTTTGCCACCCGGCACGCGCTTCACCGTGATCGAGATCGTGTGAGGACGCGTGGGCGGCGACGAAATCGTATAGCAACGATTGATCGATTCACCGTCGATCTCCAGTTCCAGCGTAATAAACTGCCCCGGCTCGAACACGAACGCCCGCCCGGAAGGCGCACGAAAGAAAAAGCTCTTCACGTCGTGCGTTTCCTGGCGAACCTGGCAGCACACCAGCGTGTCGTCGGTATCGCTATTCCAGCGTGGCGGCAACGTCTCCCAGAACCGCGGCTGCGTGACGCGGCTCGCAGCGTGATCTGGAGCCGGTTCGGGGCTCAGTTGAAACGTCGCCTGATCGCGCATCATTGTTTTCTCCGACTCCTGGTTGCAGCGTCGCGCTCAGCGCATGAAGGACACAACTTTTTCGCCATGCGAAGCCTGCGCAGTATCGCCGGCGTCATGGGTTTGGGGCGCATTGCTGTAATCCGCCATGCGCGCGATGTACCACTCGCAGAACTTTTCCACGAGCCCTTCCGTGAACGGCGAATACGGACCCGGCTCATACGCGCTGCTGGTCGCGCCGCGCTGCGAGTACTCGACGAGCGCGCGATCCTGGTCATTGGTGGCGCGCCACACGGCCGTGAGGTTGTTCACGTCGTAATCGATACCTTCGCGCGCGTCCTTGTGGACGAGCCACTTGGTGCGCACCAGCGTCTTACCCGCCGAGAGCGGAATCACCGAGAAGCTGACGATGTGATCGCTCATGAAGTGATGCCACGAATTCGGCTGCGTCCAGAACGACAGTCCGCCGAGGTCGGCCTGCTCGAAGCCGCCGAGCAGTTTCTTCGACGCCACTTTCGCGTCTAGCGTCTGCGATTCGCCGTCGCGATCGAGCGGCAGGCGTTGCGTGCGGAAACCCGTGACCAGATCGGCGAGCCGTTCGATTTCCGCCGACGGCAGCTTCATCGCTTCCCATTGCGCGGTACGGCGCGCCACGGTCTCTTCGAACGCGGCCATGCCCTCTTCGTTGGCCGGCGTGCGTTGATAACCGAAACCGTATTCGTAGAGCGAAATGGTCAGCTCGGGATGGTTCGCGACGCAGTGATAGCACTCGCGATTGTTCTCCATCGTGAGCTTCCAGTTGCCGTCTTCGATAATGTCGATCGAGGCCGCGATCTTGCAGCTGGCCAGATCGTGCGGCTGCAGATACGGTTCCATCGCGGCGCGCATCACGCCAAAGTCGGCCGGCGGATTGTCGGCGAGGCAAATGAAAATGAGGCCCGCCAGATTCTCGACATGCACGGCCTTCAGGCTATGCTTGCAGCGGTCGAACTGATCGCCCATGTGTTCGGCGAACATCAGATCGCCGTTCAGGTTGTAGGTCCAGCTGTGATACGGGCAGACGATATTGCCGAGCGAGCCTTTGTCGGTATTGCACAAGCGGGCGCCGCGATGGCGGCACACGTTGTGAAACGCCCTCACCTGCATGTCGTCGTCGCGTACGATCAGGATCGAATCGTTGCCGATCTCCACCGTGATGTAATCGCCCGGTTCCGGCACGTCCGGCTCCACCGCGACCTGGATCCAGTGCTGACGGAAGATCGCCTCCATATCGAGCGCGAAAATCGCCTCGCTCGTGTAGAACGGCGCTTCCAGTGTGTAATTCTTTTTGCGGCGTTCGATCATTGCGCGAACGTCTGCCGAAACTTTCATTGTGTGCTCCGTTGCATGTCACGTCTGGCGCCGCACCAGGCCCTCCTGGTCGCGTGCTGGCCCGAACCGGAAATCAGTAATCCACGAGTTGATGCTCGCGCAAATACGCCAGAATCACTTGTGCTTTTTCGACAGAACTTCCTTCAATTACGACGCTGCCGCCACGGCTTTCGGTCGTCGTGGCCGAGAGCATGCGAGCGTGGCCGGAGCGCTTTTCGGCCGCGGCGAGCCGCACCGGTTTGGCGGCTGCCGGGCGCACGGTCCAGGCGAGCTCGTCGGGGTTGGCGGCGGCGGGCGTCGCGACCGGGCGGATCGTGCCTTGGCGCAAGCGCGCATAGGCGTACGTCGGCGCGGCGTTGGCGAGCGGATGCACAGCGATCAGCGTGGGCAGCCGCACTTCCACGCGACGGCGCAGACCCTTCGGCATGAATTGACGGACTTCCGCGCAACCGTCGCGCAGCGTGATGTCGACGGCGGCACCGACCAGCGGCATTTCCAGCGCGCCGGCGATGCGATACGGCAGCATGCCGCTGTCGAATGCGCCTTCAGCACGCGTGCCCGTCAGAACGAGGTCGTAGCCACGCAGACGGGCGGCCAGCGGTGCCGCTGCGTCGGCTTGCAATTCAGGCGTTGAGGCGATTTCAAGTACTTCGACCGAGCGTGCTCCGAGCGCAAGATACTCCTTCAACGCAGGGTTAGCCGGATCGCCCGCATGCAACACGTCGAGCGTTGCGTTGTGCGTTCTGGCAAGCGAGAGCGCGAGAGTCAGCGCTGCGGCGTCGTTGCGGCTGTAGCGCGCGGTGCCGCTCACCGGATGACGGCCCACGGAAACGAGGACGGCGATCTTCATGCGAGCGCTCCTTCGGCGACAGCCGTTGAATTCAGCAGCGCTGCACCGGTTCCGCGTGCCGTGCGCGCCGCGGCCGCCGCTTCGTTGAGCGCCGCGATGGTTTCCTGTGCGTCCGCGATCACCGTGAGATTCGCGCGTTTGGCGATCGGCGCGCTGGCGTCGAGGTTCACCGCGATCACATGCCGGCAATCCTTGATACCTTGCAGATGCTGCACTGCGCCGGAAATGCCGAAGGCGATATACACGCTCGCTTCGACGGTCTTGCCGGTCGCGCCGATCTGCTTGTCGCGCGTGAACTTGCCGTCGTCCACGGCGACGCGGCTCGCGCCTATTGCTGCGCCGAGCGTGTTCGCGAGGCGCTCGAACGCCGGCACGTCGCTCACGCCGTTGCCGGCCGAGACGATAAAGTCGGCTTCTTCGAGCGCGAGTTGCGCGGCGTCGATTTCCTCGATGCCGAGATCGCGTACGGCGCCTTGGACTTGCTGCGAAGCGGGTTCTCCGTCGAAACGCCACATCACCCGTTCGCCCGCACCGACGAACGGCAACTTCGGATCCACCGCATTGGCCGCGAGCAATACCACTTCAGGCAAGGCACGCGCCGCGAACGCTGTATTCGCCTGAACATAGCTCGCCACATGCGCGGCATCGATCTCGACGACATGCGCCGCGACGCTTGCATTCGCGGCGGCGGCGTAACGGCGGCCGAGATCGCCGTCGCCGGTTGCGTTGTCAGGCAGAAAAATGTGCACCGGCGCGTGGGCCGCGACGCACGCAGCCAGCGCGTTCAATTCGTCCAGCGGCGCAAACTTGCGGCGATCGAACATCGGCAACTCGATCAGTTTGTCGGCGCCGAGCGTGGCGGCATCGCCGCTGAACTCGCCGAATACCAGCAGCACGACTTCGGTCGCGGCGTCGGCTATCAAGGCCGCTGCGGCCAATGTCTGGCGCGCGTGATCGTCCAATGCGCCGCGGTCCGCATGCGCGGCCACGAGTATCACGCGCTGCGGCGCCGCCGTGGTGCGGCGCGGTTTGGCCTGTTCGCGGTGCAAGGCGCCGCCGCCGTGCGTGGCCGTTTCCATTGGTCCGGCCGCACCAATTGCGCCGAGCGTGATGCGTTTGAGTCCGTCTGCCGTGATCGTGAACGGACGGCGCGGATCGATTCGTTTGAGAGTGTTCATCGCGTTACTCCAACGCCGCTGCAACCAGTTCGGCGACGTCCAGCACTTCCGGACGCGGGCCGACCACGCCTTCCAGCATCGCCGTGCAATTCGGACAGCCCACCGCGACGATCTCCGCGCCGACGGTTTTCGCGTCGTCGATACGGATATCCGGGATACGCCGCTTGCCCGGGATGTCGGTCAAGGGCGCGCCGCCGCCACCGCCGCAACAGCGTCCGCGCATACCGTTACGCTCCATTTCCACGACCTTGATGCCGATGGTCTTCAACAGCTTGCGCGGCGCTTCGGTCTCACCGTTATAGCGGCCCAGATAGCACGGGTCGTGATACGTGATCTTGCGGTCCGCGAAGGCGGCGACCGCGCGCGGCGTCAGCTTGCCGCTCGCGACCAGTTGCTCGATCAGCGCCGTGTGATGCTGCACTTCGTAGAAACCGCCGAGCGCGCGATACTCGTTGCGCAGGCTATGCAGCACGTGCGGATCGGCGGTGACTATCTTGCGGAACGAGTACTGCGAGAGCGTGCCGATCAGCTTCAGCGCGAGTTGCTGGAAGGTGGCTTCATCGCCGAGCCGCCGGGCCGTGTCGCCGGTATCGGTTTCCACGCCGCCCAGCACCGCGTAGTCGATGCCCGCGCGATTCAGTACTTTGACCAAAGCGCGCAGCGTGCGTTGATAGCGCATGTCGAACGCGCCTTCGCCGGCAATCAGCAGCACGTCCACCGGACGTCCCGGCTGCGCGACCTGCACCTGCAGATCGACGGCCCAGTCGTAGCGCGCGCCGATGTCGTAGCCGTTCGAGCTGCCCGTCTCGCGCAGATTGGCGAGCGTGATCGGGCCTTTGCCCGGCACGCTGCCTTCCACCAGCGTCTGATTGCGGCGCATATCGACGATCGCGTCGACGTGTTCGATCAGCATCGGGCACTCCTGCACGCAAGCGCGGCAGGTCGTGCAGGACCACAGCGTGTCCGCTTCGATCATCGTCGAGATGAGCGGCTTGTCGGGCGCGCCGGCATGCTTGCCGACCGGAATGCCCGGCGTGGGACTGCCCGCGTATTCCGCGTCCGTGCCGCCCACCATGCCCGTGACCAGGTCCTGAATCAGCTTCTTCGGATTGAGCGGCTGACCGGCGGCAAACGCGGGACAGGCTGCTTCGCACTTGCCGCACTGCACGCACGCATCGAAACTGAGCAACTGGTTCCAGCGAAACTCGACCGGCTTGCCGACACCGTATTCTTTCGCGTCGAGCAGCGGCGCTTTCAATGCGGTCGGCGGCACCACGTCGTTGTCATTGCGCTCGGCAAAACGCTCCTGGCGCGGATGAAACGCAAGGTGCAGCAGACCGGCGAGCGCATGCTTCATTGGCCCGCCGCGCGCCGCGCCGAACGTCATCGCGAACGCGCCGGCCGCGATCAGCAGGGCGACGATGATCGCCAGCGCGCCGGACATCGCACCGGCAGGCAGCGCGATGAAGAGCACGAGACCGAGTGCGAACGACCCGAGCAACAACGGCAAATGATCCCAAGGTCCGCGCGAGAGCCTGGCCGGCACCGCCTTCGCGCCATGACGGCGACGCCAGACGAACACCGCGCCGACCAGCATCACGAGCGCCGCGAGGAAGATCAGCTTGTCGAGCCACGGCGAATAGATCGCCAGCCCATAATTGACGAACACCAGCGCCATCGCGAGAATCGCGCCGCCCGCGGTCGCCACATGCGTTTTGGCGATGTACGGGTCGCGTGCCACCACGTGATGCAGATCCACGAAGTAGCGCTTGGGAATCGACAGCAGATTGGTCCAGCCGTACGCGCCCGCCGCCGTCGCGCGGCCTTCGCGCCAATACGCGGCGCGTTTGACGAGCGCGAACGCCAGACCAGCCACCGACAACCACAGCAGGACGGTGATGACAAACACGGGGCTCATCGTCAGAAATCCTTGCAAAGGCGCAGCGCGTCGTAGATCGCGCCGTGAATGTTGTGCATGGAAATGCAGTCGCCGACACGGAACAGCAGGAAGCGGCCGTTGCCGAGTTCTTCGCTCAAAGACGGCTGCGGCTCGGAGGCGAACAGCTTATGCACATCAACCTGACCGCGATTGACCGACTCCGGCTTGAGCTTCCAGTACAACTCGTCGTTCGGCGTGCTGCCGTTTTCGATCACCACCTGATCGACCGCGCGCTCTTCCTGCTCCTCGGTGTACTCGTTGCGGATCACGGCGATTTTCTTGCCGTCTTCCTCGTAGACCTTGTCGAGCCAGTAGTTCGGCGTGTGGATCACGCCTTGCGCGTAGAGCCGGCGATAGAAAATCGGGAACGTGGTGCCGCCTACGTCGTCGGCGACCTTCACGTCGGGCGTCACGATCTCGACGTTCGAACCCCGGCTCGACATGAAATCGGCCACGCCGGCGCCGGCATGCGTGCTGACGCCGTCGTACACCAGCACATTCTTGCCCGGCTCGACCTTGCCCGAGAGCACATCCCACGAACTCACGGCGAGGCCTTCGTCGACGCCCCACGCCGCCACTTGCGACGTGAACGACGAGCCGCCCGTGGCGAGCACGACGATGTCCGGCTTCTCGGCCATGATGGTTTTCTCGTCGGCGGCGACACCGAGGCGCCGGTCCACGCCGAGACGCTTCGTTTCCATGTCGAACCAGCGCACGATACCCGCCATCTGTTCGCGTTGCGGCGCTTTCGCGGCCAGCATGATCTGGCCGCCCACGTAGTCGTTCTTCTCGAACAGCACCACGTCATGACCGCGCGACTTTGCCACGCGCGCCGCTTCGAGCCCCGCCGGACCCGCGCCGACCACGACGACCTTGCGCTTCGGCCCGCGCGTTTTGGCGATCACGTGCGGCATCGTTTCTTCACGCGAGGTCGCGGCGTTCTGCACGCACAACACGTCGAGCCCGTTGTACTGGCGGTCGATGCAATAATTCGCGCCGACGCACTGCTTGATTTCGTCCTCGCGGCCATCGCGGATCTTGATGACCATATGCGGATCCGCGATCTGCGCGCGCGTCATGCCGACCAGATCGACCATGCCGCTGGCGAGCAGGCGTTCGGCCTGGCCCGCGTCGCGAATGCTTTGCGCGTGCATGACGGGCAGCTTCACCACCGACTTGATGCCGGCCGCGAGATGCACGAACGGTTCGGGCGGCAGCGCCATCGGCGGCATGCAGTTGGCCAGCGTGTTATGCGTGTCCGCACCCGAGCCGATCACACCGAGGTAATCGATCAGGCCTGTCTCACTCATCGCCTGGGCGATTTCCTTCAGTTGTTCGTGATCGAGGCCGTCTTCATGGAACTCGTCGCCGCACATGCGCAAGCCAATGCAGAAGTCCGCGCCGACTGCTTCACGCACGGCCTTCAATACTTCCGTGCCGAAACGCAGGCGGTTTTCGAGCGAGCCGCCCCATTCGTCGGTGCGGAAGTTGGTGCGCGGGCTCCAGAACTGGTCGATCAGATGCTGGTGCGCCGCCGAGATTTCCACGCCGTCCATGCCTGCGTCTTTCACGCGCTTCGCAGCCGCCGCGAAATCGCTGATGATGCGGCGGATTTCCTCGACTTCGATGATCTTCGCGTTGCCGCGATGCACCGGCTCACGCACGCCGGACGGCGACATCAGATGCGGCCAATGCTCGCCGTGAAACGCCGAGCGGCGTCCCATGTGCGTGGCCTGAATCATGATTTTCGCACCGTGCGTATGCATCGCTTCGGCGAGCCGCGCGAGCGGGTCGATGATCTTGTCGGTCGACAGATTCACCGACTTCCACCAGCCTTGCGGGCTGTCGATCGACACCGGACTCGAGCCGCCGCATACCGCGAGGCCGACGCCGCCCTTGGCCTTCTCTTCGTAGTAACGGATATAACGGTCGCCGGGCAAGCCGCCCGGTTCCGCATAGACCTCCGCGTGCGCGGTACTGACGATGCGGTTGCGCAAGGTCAGCTTGTTCAACGTGAGAGGCTTGAAAAGGTTCGGGTAACGCATCGCGATCGACCTCGGAATGGAGTGCTTTTTTGCGCTGTGTCGTGCGCGGTCAGGAAGCCAGCGGCGATACTTCGAACACGCAGTGGTCGTGATGCTCGGCCGCGCATTGCGCTTCTCTCGAATGCGACGGCGGGCCCTTGCGCGAAGCGTCTGGCGCGGTATCGTTGACCCAGTCCATCGCGCCCGCGAACCAGCCGGCGAACATATAGCAGAGCTTGCCGACCTTGCCCGGCTGCGCCAGCACAAACGACGAGTGGTGCAATTCGATGCGCGCGTGCGAGCTCGCCGGGTCGGCTTCGGTGATCGTGAAGATGCCCCAGCCGCGCTGCGAAAGACGCTTCAGGTAGTGCTCGAAAACCGCCATGCCGGCGAGGCCGTGCTGCTTCGCTTCCTTGTCGCACCAGAAATACGCCGACTTGTAGCCGGCTTTGTACAGAATCTCGGCATACGTATCGAGGCCGAGCGCTTCTTCCACGGCGGTGTGGTTGTTGGTGAAGAAATGGCGCGGCACGTACAGCATGGGCAGCGCGTCGGTGGTCCAGACGCCGGTGTTCGCATCGACGTCGATAGGCAGTTGGGGTTGCATGTGGAGGCTCCGTTTTTTATGTGTGCGAGTGAGGTTTCATCAGCGCTGGAAGATCAAACCTTCCAGACTTCGCCGAACACCCGCACCCAGTTTTCGCCCATGATCTTCTTGATGCGCGTTTCACTCCAGCCGGCGCGCTCCATTGCGGCCGTCAGGTTCGGAAACTCGCCGATCGTGCGGATGCCTTCCGGATTCACCACCTTGCCGAAGTTCGTCAACTGACGATAACGGCCCTTGTCGTGCGTGATCCAGTCGAAGAACTCGGTGCTATAGCCTTGCGTGAAATCGGTGCCGATGCCGACCTGATCTTCACCGATCAGATTCACCACGTACTCGATCGCTTCGATATAGTCTTCGACGGTCGCGTCCGCGCCGCGCTTGAGGAACGGCGCGAACATCGTCACGCCGACGAAACCGCCCGCGTCCGCGATCTCTTTCAGTTGCTCGTCGCTCTTGTTGCGCGGATGCTCTTTCAGCCCCGAAGGGCAGCAGTGCGAGTAGCACACCGGCTTGTTCGACGCCGCGATCGCCTCAGAAGAAGTCTTGCCGCCCACGTGCGAGAGATCGACCATGATGCCGACGCGGTTCATCTCCTGGATCACTTCTCGGCCATAGCCCGACAGACCGCCGTCGCGCTCATAGCAACCGGTGCCCACGAGGTTCTGCGTGTTGTAGCAAAGCTGCACCACGTTCACGCCGAGGTCCTTGAACGCCTCGATATAGCCGAGGTTGTCCTCGAAAGCGTGCGCGTTCTGGAAACCGAAAATGATGCCCGTCTTGTTCTCTTTCTTCGCGCGGAAGATGTCGTCCGTGGTCCGCACCAACGTGAGAATCTCACCGTACTCGCGAATCTGCTGCTTCATTTCGGCGATGTTGTCGACGGTCTTCTGGAAGCTTTCCCAGACCGAGACGGTGCAATTCACCGCGGTCACGCCGCCCTTGCGCATGTCCTCGAACACCGAGCGCTCGAACTTCGAAATGTTCAGACCGTCGATGATGATGCTGTTGTCGTGCAATGTGCTCATCGTTTGCTCCAGGCGTACTCAGTAGATGGGAAAGCGTTCGCACAGCGCGAAAATCTCGCGGCGCACGCGTTGTTCGGTGGCGGCATGGCCTTCGGGATGATCGCGCAGCGCGTCGAGCACTTCGACGATCAGCCGGCCGATTTCGCGGAACTCGCTCACGCCGAAGCCGCGCGTGGTGCCCGCGGGTGTGCCCAGGCGAATGCCCGAAGTGACCGTCGGCTTCTCGGTATCGAAGGGAATGCCGTTCTTGTTGCAGGTGATGCCCGCGCGTTCCAGGGCCTGCTCGACCTGATTGCCTTTGAGGCCCTTCGGCCGCAGATCGACCAGCAGCAGATGGTTGTCCGTGCCGCCCGTGACCAGGTCGACGCCGCCTGCTTTGAGCACTTCGCCGAGCGCCTGCGCATTGGCGAGCACGCTGTCGATATACGTCTTGAAGCCCGGTTCCAGCGCCTCGCCGAACGCAACGGCCTTGCCGGCGATCACATGCATCAGCGGGCCGCCCTGCAAGCCAGGAAATACGGCGGAGTTGATCTTCTTCGCGATGTCTTCGTCATTCGTCAACACAAAGCCGCCGCGCGGGCCGCGCAGTGTCTTGTGCGTGGTCGACGTGACCACGTGTGCGTATTCCACCGGGTTCTGATGGCGACCCGCCGCGATGATTCCGGCGATGTGCGCCATATCCACCATCAACTTGGCGCCGACGCTGTCGGCGATCGCGCGCAGCCGTGCAAAATCCAGCGCTCGCGGATAAGCCGAGAAGCCCGCGATCAACAGCGCGGGTTTATGCTGCTGCGCTAGTTCCTCGATCTGCTCGTAATCGATCAGCATCGTGTCGCGATTCACGCCGTACTGCACCGCGTTGAACCACTTGCCCGACATGGCCGGCTTGGCGCCGTGCGTGAGATGGCCGCCCGCGTCGAGCGACATGCCGAGCACGGTGTCGCCCGGCTTCACCAGCGCGAGCATCACCGCGCCGTTCGCCTGCGCGCCGGAATGCGGCTGCACGTTGGCGAATTTCGCGTTGAAGAGTTGCTTGATGCGATCGAGCGCCAGCGTTTCGACCACGTCGGCGTATTCGCAACCGCCGTAGTAACGCTTTCCCGGATAGCCTTCCGCATACTTATTGGTCAGCACCGAGCCTTGCGCTTCGAGCACTGCGCGCGACACGATGTTTTCCGACGCGATCAGTTCGACTTGCGACTGCTGGCGCTCGAGCTCTTTCAGAATAGCGCCGCGCACCGCCGTATCGCGCGTGGCGAGCGTTGCTTCGAAGAAAGGATTCGGGTTCGACATGGAAGGTCCGTGGAGTCGTTGACGGAAGGCCGGAAGCCGCATCTGGGCTTTGCTTCGCCCCTGCTACTACCGGTGTGCATTGCGTCTATTCTTGACGCTTGCCTCGCTTGTCAATTTATGAATTCAGACGCGTTCTTTGCCTTTTCCGCCATACGCGTCCTTTTTTCACAAGTCGGCCCTGACGCGCTTTCTCCATTTGCCGAACGAGCGTGCTGAACGTGCCGTCATGTTGCACTGCACGCGAACGCCGTGCGCGCTTGAGGTGCGCGAGCCGACCGCTACGGCGCCGGTTTGGTGCTAATTGTTTAGCTATCCGAGTCGAAGACGGCCCAACCGAGGGTTTAGCCTGATGGCACGGTAGTTGCCCTAGTCCTCAAAATTGAACAAGTCGCTGCTCCCCACGGCGACGTGACATTACAGATTCGAAGGAATCATTCCTCCCATGTCCACCGACCGCACGGCATCGTTGTCGCATTTCGCATTCATGCCGGTTCCCAACTTCACCATGATTGCGTTTACCAACGCGATCGAAGTCCTGCGCATGGCGAACTACCTGACCGGCCAAACGCTTTACCGCTGGTCGATCGTGAGTCCCGAGGGCGGCCCGGTGATGGCCAGCAATGGTTTATCGGTCGATACGGGACCCGTTGAATGCGTCGGCCAGCCGGATATCGTGTTCGTGGTCGGCGGCATCGACGTGCAGCGCGCCACCACGCCGGCCCATCTTTCTGCATTGCGCCGCTTCGCCCGGCTGGGTTGCGTGCTCGGCAGCCTGTGCACCGGCACGTATGCGCTGGCGCGCGCCGGTTTGCTGGCCGGTTATGCGTGTGCGATTCATTGGGAGAACATGTCGGCGCTCAAGGAAGAGTTTCCCGACACGCGCTTTCTGAAAGAACTCTTCGTGGTGGATCGCGATCGGGTGACGTGCACGGGCGGCGTCGCGCCGCTCGACATGATGCTGAACCTGATTGCGCCGCGCGTCGGTACGGCACGCGTCACGCAGATCGCCGAGCAGTTCATCGTCGAACATGTGCGCGATACCAGCGCGCAACAGAAAATGCCGCTGGTGGCGCGGCTCGGCTCGGCCAACAAGTCGCTCTTCGAAGTGATCTCGCTGATGGAGAACAATATCGAAGAGCCGCTCTCGCGCGAAGAACTCGCGCGGCTCGCCGGCATGTCGCAACGCCAATTGCAGCGTTTGTTCCGCGAACATCTGGGCATGACGCCGACGCATTACTACCTGACGCTGCGCTTGCGGCGCGCGCGCGAGTTGCTGCTGCAAACGGATATGTCGATCATGCACATCACGATGGCATGCGGGTTCCAGTCGGCTTGCCACTTCTCGAAGAGCTATCGCGACGCGTTCGGCACGGCGCCGACGCGTGAACGACGCAAGCAGGCGCCGTCGCTCGCCGCGGTGCCGGTGCTGGCAGCCTGAGGCGATTGATCGCCTGACGGCTGGAATGCCCGGCGGCAAAAAATAAACGCGTTGAGCGGTTTTCCGTTCAACGCGTTTTTTCTTGTGGATCAGCGGTTTCGACTATTCACATCTCCGCGCGACGACGGCGCAGCGCAGCGCAGCGCAGCGCATCGCGAGACTGCGCATGCAGTCCCGCCGCCACTTCATTCCGCGATCAAGCCGCCTTCAACAACCCGTGCGGATCGATCACGAACTTCTTCGGCGCGCCGCCATCGAACTGGCGATAACCATCAGGCGCCTGGTCGAGCGACACCACGGTCACGTTGACGATATCCGCAATCGGCAAGCGGTCCCACAAGATCGCCTGCATGAGATTGTGGTTGTACTTCATCACCGGCGTCTGTCCGGTATGGAACGAGTGCGACTTGGCCCAGCCCAGACCGAAGCGGATGCTCAGGCTGCCTTTGCGCGCGGCGGCATCGGCGGCGCCCGGATCGTCCGTGACGTATAGGCCCGGAATGCCGATCGCGCCCGCGGCCCGCGTGATTTCCATCAGCGAGTTGAGCACGGTGGCCGGCGCTTCCTCGTGCGAACCGCTGCTGCCGTGGCCGTGCGCTTCGAAGCCGACGCAGTCGACCGCGCAATCCACTTCGGGCTTGCCGAGAATCTGCTCGATCTGCTCGCCGAGCGTGGCATCCTTCGACAGATCGATGGTCTGGAAGCCCATCTTGCGCGCGTGCGCGAGACGCTCCTCGTTCATGTCGCCGACGATCGTGCAGGCCGCGCCCAGCAAGCGCGCCGAAGCGGCAGCCGCCATGCCCACCGGGCCCGCGCCCGCGATATACACGGTGGCGCCGGGCTTCACGCCTGCCATCACCGCGCCGTGATAACCGGTCGGCAAAATGTCGGAGAGACACGTGAGGTCGCGGATTTTCGCCATCGCCTGCGCATGGTCGGGGAATTTCAGCAGATTGAAGTCGGCGTACGGCACCAGTACGTATTCGGCCTGGCCGCCGATCCAGCCGCCCATGTCCACGTAACCATAAGCGCCACCCGCGCGCGACGGATTCACGTTCAGGCACACGCCGGTATGTTGCGCCTTGCAGGTCGGACAGCGTCCGCAGGCCACGTTGAACGGCACCGAAACGAGATCGCCGACCTTCAGCGTTTCCACGTCCCGGCCCACCTCGATCACCTCGCCGGTAATCTCATGGCCGAGCACGAGGCCGACTTCGGCGGTCGTGCGGCCGCGCACCATGTGCTGATCCGAGCCGCAAATATTGGTGCTCACCACCTTCAGGATCACGCCGTGACCGATCGACCGGCCACGTGGATCGACCATCTTCGGAAAGTCGATCGACTGCACTTCCACCTTGCCCTGCCCTAGATACACGACGCCGCGATTGCTGCTCATTGTCTGTCTCCATGTCTTGTGAGCGGCGCGCCCGGTTCGCCCGGTTCATTAAAGAGCACGCCGTTCAACGAGCGTAGCGCCCAGTGAACCAGGCGCATGTGCCGAACGCGACATGGGTTTGGCCGGAACCGACACGACGGGCGCAGCCCTTGCCTATCCTGATGCACCCGACTTTTTATTGATTGACCGTTCAATATAAAAAACCTACCATGGCCGTTCGAATCCAGTTGAACGGGCCGCTTTCGTCTTCGGCAGTCCGCCCGGAGCCAACGCCAGCTATAGCGCCCGCACCATGCCCAAACTCGGAATGCGCGAAATCCGCCGCGCGCAGTTGATCGACGCCACGCTCCACACGATCGACCAGACCGGTCTCGCGGGCGCCACGCTGGCTTCGGTGGCGCAACGCGCGAGCATTTCCACCGGGATCGTCAGCCACTATTTCGGCGACAAGGACGGCTTGCTCGAAGCCACCATGCGTCACGTGCTGCGCGACTTATGGCAGGCCACGGCGCGCCGGCGCCGCGCGGCGAAGTCCGACCCGCGCTCCAAACTGCGCGCAGTGGTCGCCGCGAATTTCGACGCCGAGCAGACCAGCGGCCCGGTCATGAAAACCTGGCTCGCGTTCTGGTCCGAGAGCATGCACAAGCCGCCATTGCGGCGGCTGCAGTACGTGAACACGCGCCGCCTGAACTCGAATCTGTGCGCGGATTTTTCCAAAGCCATGCCGCGTGCCGCGGCGCGCCGTGCGGCGAGCGGCCTCGCCGCGTTGATCGACGGCCTGTGGCTGCGCGGCGCGCTCTCGGGCGAACCGTTCGACACCAAAGCCGCGCTGCGCGTGGCCAACGACTATATCGATCTGGTCCTCGCATCGCGCGAGTAAGCACACGGCCAGAGCGGCGACATCTTCAGAAAGGAGCAAGTCATGGCGGTATTCGCAACGCAACGTCTCTATATCGGCGGAGGCTATGTCGACGCCACCAGCGGCGAAACCTTCGACACGCTCGACCCCGCCACCGGCGAAACGCTCGCGAGCGTGCAGCAGGCCTCGGCGGCCGACGTCGATCGCGCGGTACGATCCGCGCAGCAAGGCCAACGCGAATGGGCCGCGCTCACAGCCATGCAGCGTTCGCGCATTCTGCGCCGCGCCGTCGAGCTTCTGCGCGAGCGCAACGACGAACTCGCCGCGCTCGAAACGCGCGACACCGGCAAGCCGATTGCTGAAACCCTCACGGTAGATATCGTCACCGGCGCGGACGTGATCGAATACTATGCGGGGCTCGCCACTGCAATCGAGGGACAGCAGATTCCGCTGCGGCCCACGTCGTTCGTCTATACGCGGCGCGAACCGCTCGGCGTTTGCGCGGGCATCGGTGCATGGAATTACCCGATCCAGATCGCGTGCTGGAAGTCGGCGCCCGCGCTCGCGGCCGGCAACGCAATGATCTTCAAGCCGAGCGAGATCACGCCACTGTCGGCGCTGAAACTCGCCGAGATCTATACCGAAGCCGGCGTGCCCGCAGGCGTGTTCAATGTCGTGCAAGGCGACGGACGCGTCGGCGCGATGCTCGCCGCGCATCCGGACATCGAGAAAATTTCGTTCACCGGCGGCGTGGAAACGGGCAAGAAGGTGATGTCGATGGCGGGCGCGTCGTCGCTCAAAGAAGTGACGATGGAACTCGGCGGCAAGTCGCCCCTGCTCGTGTTCGACGATGCAAACCTGGAACGCGCCGCCGACATCGCCATGAGCGCCAACTTCTTCAGCTCCGGGCAGGTGTGCACCAACGGCACGCGCGTGTTCGTGCAACGCGGCGTGCTCGAACGTTTCGAGGCCCTGGTGCTGGAACGCGTCAAGCGCATTCGCGTGGGCGCGCCCACCGACGCCGCCACCAACTTCGGCCCGCTGGTGAGCGCCGCGCAATTGCACAAGGTGTTGGGCTACATTGAAAGTGGCAAGCAGGAAGGCGCGCGGCTCGTGGCAGGCGGCAAGCGTCTCACCGAGGGCCATTTCGCCAATGGCCAGTACGTCGAGCCGACCGTGTTCGCCGACTGTCATGACGACATGCGCATCGTCCGCGAAGAAATCTTCGGGCCGGTAATGAGCATTCTCGTTTTCGACGACGAAGACGAAGCCATCGCGCGCGCGAACCACACTGCTTATGGTCTTGCCGCGGGTGTCGTCACGGAGAATCTGGCGCGCGCGCACCGCGTGATTCATCGGCTGGAAGCGGGTATCTGCTGGATCAATACATGGGGCGAGTCGCCCGCGGAAATGCCGGTGGGCGGCTACAAGCAGTCAGGCGTAGGCCGCGAAAACGGCATCACCACGCTCGAACACTACACGCGCATCAAGTCGGTGCAGGTCGAACTCGGCCCATATCAACCGGTGTTCTAAGGAGAGGCGCGATGGCTGCGAACGAATATGACTACATCATCGTGGGCGCGGGTTCGGCGGGCAACGTGCTCGCCTCGCGCCTGACCGAAGACGCGGACGTGACCGTGCTGCTGCTCGAAGCGGGCGGCCCCGACTACCGCTTCGACTTCCGCACGCAAATGCCTGCCGCGCTCGCCTTTCCGCTGCAAGGACGCCGCTACAACTGGGCGTACGAAACGGACCCCGAGCCGCATATGAACAACCGGCGCATGGAATGCGGGCGCGGCAAGGGGCTCGGCGGATCGTCGCTGATCAACGGCATGTGCTATATCCGCGGCAATGCGCTCGATTACGACGGCTGGGCCACGCACGCCGGCCTGGAAAACTGGACCTATCTGGATTGCCTGCCGTATTTCCGCAAGGCCGAAACGCGCGATGCCGGTGCGAACGCGTACCACGGCGGCGACGGTCCTGTGCACGTGACCACAAGCAAGCCCGGCAACAATCCGCTCTTCGCCGCGATGGTCGAAGCCGGCGTGCAGGCCGGCTTTCCGCGCACCGACGATCTGAACGGCTATCAGCAGGAAGGCTTCGGCCCGATGGATCGCACGGTCACGGCGAACGGCCGGCGCGCCAGCACGGCGCGCGGTTATCTGGATCGTGCGAAGGCGCGGCCGAATCTCACCATCGTCACGCATGCCGTGACGGATCGCGTGCTGTTCTCGGGCAAGCGCGCGGTCGGCGTCGCGTATCTGCATCATGGCAATGCGGTGAACGCGCAGGCGCGTCGCGAGGTGCTGGTGTGCAGCGGCGCGATTGCGTCGCCGCAGTTGTTGCAGCGCTCGGGCGTGGGTCGCTCGACATGGCTGCGCGAACTCGACGTGCCGCTCGTCCACGATCTGCCTGGTGTCGGCGAAAACTTGCAGGACCATCTGGAGATGTACATCCAGTACAAGTGCAAGGAGCCCGTTTCGCTTTACCCGGCGTTGCAGTGGTGGAATCAACCGGCTATTGGACTCGAATGGATGCTCAAGGGTACGGGCATCGGCGCGAGCAATCAGTTCGAAGCCGGCGGCTTCATCCGCACACGCGACGACGATCTGTGGCCGAACATTCAGTATCACTTCCTGCCGGTCGCGATCAACTACAACGGTTCGAACGCCATCAAGATGCACGGCTTTCAGGCGCACGTCGGTTCGATGCGCTCGCCGAGCCGTGGCCGCGTGAAGCTCACGTCGCGCGATCCGAACGCGCATCCGAGCATCCTGTTCAACTACATGGCCGACCCGCTCGACTGGCGCGAGTTCCGCGACGGCATCCGCATCACGCGCGAGATCATGCGGCAACCGGCGCTCGACCGCTATCGCGGCCGCGAACTGAATCCGGGCGCCGAACTGACTACCGATGAACAGCTCGACACGTTCGTGCGCATGCGGGCGGAGACGGCGTTTCATCCGTCGTGTTCGTGCAAGATGGGCTATGACGACATGGCCGTGGTCGATAACGAGGGCCGTGTGCACGGCATGGAAGCGCTGCGCGTGGTGGATGCGTCGATCATGCCGCGCATCACGACTGGCAATCTGAACGCGCCGACCATCATGCTGGCCGAGAAGATCGCCGACCGGATTCGTGGACGCGAACCGCTCGCGCGGGTGGACACGCCCTACTTCGTGGCGAATGGCGTGGCGTCGAGAAAACGGGAGAGCGCGACGGTTTGACCTAACGCCTTTGTTCGCGCATAAGATTTTCTTTACCCTCGCGCAACTTATCGTCGATTGTCAGTGTCTGGCAAAAGCCGGATAGTGCGGCCTCAAGGCGTTTCAAAGAATCTTTTGGAGCGCCTCTGCCGACAGACATTCAAGGAAACGCGAGAGATGAAGTTTAAAGCCCTCTGCCTCACGGTAACCGTGGCCTTTGCGTTGGCCGCTCCCATGAGCCACGCAGCCGATGCCACGCAAGACAGCATCAAACGTACGGTCGACGCGGCGATCCAGCCGCTCATGGCGAAAGACGGCATTCATGGCATGGCGGTTGGTGTCATCGTCGAGGGCAAGCCTTATGTGTACAACTACGGCGTCGCGTCGACGGAAACCGGCAAGCCAGTAACGCGCGACACGCTGTTCGAACTCGGCTCGATCAGCAAGACCTTCACGGCGACGCTCGCTTCGTATGCGCAGGTCAGCGGCGATCTTGCCCTGTCGGATCCGACGAGCAAATATTTGCCCGTGCTTCAGGGCAGCCGGTTCGGCAACGTGAAGCTGGTCGATCTGGGCACGCATACGCCCGGCGGGCTGCCGTTGCAGGTGCCGGACGAAATCCATAACGACGACGAACTCATGCAGTATTTCAAGGCATGGCAGCCCAGTTGCGCGCCAGGCACCTGCCGGACTTACGCCAATCCGGGCATCGGCACGCTCGGACTGATCACCGCAAAGAGCATGGGGCAGGATTTCACGGCGTTGATGGAACAGCGCATGTTTCCCGCGCTGGGGTTGAAGAACAGTTATATCGATGTCCCGACAGCACGGATGCCGGACTACGCGCAAGGCTACAAGAAAGACGGTGGGCCGATCCGCATGGCGCCCGGCGTGCTGTCGGACGAAGCCTATGGTGTCAAATCCACCGCCGCCGACATGACGCGCTTCATGCAGGCCAACATGAATCTGCTCCCACTCGATGCAAAGTTGCAACGCGCGATCACGGACACGCACACCGGCTACTTCAAGGCAGGTGTGCTGACCCAGGATCTGATCTGGGAGCAATACGCGTATCCGGTCGCGCTGAAGACATTGCTGGCGGGCAATTCATCGGCGATGGTCTTGAACGCGATGCCCGCAGTAGAAATCAAGCCGCCGCTCGCGCCTCGTTCAAACGTCTGGATCAACAAGACCGGTTCGACCAATGGGTTCGGCGCGTATGTGGCTTTCGTGCCCGAGAAGCAGTTGGGCATTGTGATGCTGGCCAACAAGAACTTCCCGAATGAGGATCGGGTGGCTGCTGCTTATAAGATTCTGACGGCGCTTACTGAGGCCGCGCACTGATAGGGGCGACTCGATCATGAACAGGTTCCGTTGCGTGCCGCTGATCGCTGCGGTCGTCATCAATCTGCCTTCGGCCAATGCAGGCGAAAAGGCGCCCGACGCCAAAGAGACCGTGGTGCTTCAACGCGTCCCCGTTCCGGGAACCGATCGCGAAATGGGCATGGGCATCGCCGAATTTCCACCGAATGCCGCCAAGCCGAAGCACAAGGCGACCGGGCCGGAGCTCGCCTATGTGCTCGAAGGTGAAGTCACGGTCCAGATCGAGGGCAGACCGGCGCAAGTCGTTCACGCCGGCGAGAGTTACCGGATGCCGGCAAATGTCGTTCACGTGACGAGCGCCGGACCGGCGGGCGCGAAAGTGTTGGCGACGTGGGCTTGGGTGCCTGGGGAGCCGTTTAATATGCGTGTTCAGAATTGAACGACCAAGGGTGCAGTTCAATGGACTGCACCCTGAGTCACGCGCTCACTCCCGCGCCGGACTCAACACCCCCCGCGCATCCGTCTCAACCGCCTCCGACACCAGCGTCTCGAGCGCCAACCCGCGCGTCTCGATGCCCAAAATCCACACCGCCGCCGCTGCGATCACAAAACACATCGCGCCGAGCGAGAACACGCCACCTTGGCCGAACATCGGCAACACCACGCCCACCACGTAAGGTCCGATCAGCGAACCCACACGGCCGATCGCCGACGCGAAGCCCGACCCCGTCGCGCGCGCGCCGGTCCCGTACAGTTCCGGCGTGTAGGTGTACAGCACCGCCCACATCGCGAACAGGAAGAACTGCATGGCCAGCCCGGCGCAGATCAACAAGGTCGGCGTCTGAGCATGCAGCGCGGTTTGTCCATACACGTAAGCCATCACCGCACTGCCCGCGAGCGACGCGATGCAAGTCGGTTTACGGCCCCAACGTTCGACCAGCCACGCAGCGCAAATAAACCCGGGAATTCCACCGAGAGAAATCAGCACTGTGTACAGCACCGACTTCGTCACCGCAAAGCCTGCCTGCTGCATCAACGCGCCGAGCCACGACGTCAGCCCATAGAAACCGAGCAGCGCAAAGAACCACAGCGTCCACACCATAATCGTGCGACGCCGGTAAGCCATGCTCCAGATCTCGCGGAACGCCCCCGTGCCCTTGGCGGCCGGCGGTTCTGCGAGCATGACAGGCGCGCGCAACTGGCTCAGCCCGGCCGCTTTCATCACCTTCACTTCGACCTCGGCGAGAATCTTGTCCGCTTCACCGAGACGTCCGCGATGTTCGAGCCAACGCGGCGACTCCGGCACGACGCGACGCACGATCAACACGAATACAGCGGGAATCGCGAGCAGCGCAAACTCGGTGCGCCAGCCGAAGGTCGGCAAGACGAAGTACGACACCACGCCCGCAGTAATGAAGCCGAGCGGCCAGAAACCGTCCATTAGCGCGATCAGACGGCCGCGCGACGCAGCCGGCACGAACTCCGACAACAACGTCTGCGCGATGGGAAACTCCATGCCCATCCCGAAGCCGAGCAGCACGCGATAAAAGATCAACGCTTCCACGCTCTGCGCAGTCGAGCACAGATACGACGCGAGCCCCCACAACACCATGCTCCACTGAAAGACAGGCCGGCGGCCGAAGCGATCCGCCAGCAAGCCGGCAATTGCCGCGCCGATCACCATGCCGAAGAAACTCGCGCTGGCCACCAGCCCCGCAGTCGCGGTCGATAAGCCGAATTCCGTCTTGATCGAACCGAGCACGAAAGTCATCGTGCCGAGATCGACGGAATCGAAAAAGAACGCGATGGCGATGATGATGAAAACGGTCCGGTGATAACCGGAGAACGGCAGTCGTTCGAGTCGGGCGGCTGCGCTCGCGCGCGGCGGATAGGCGGTGGACATGTCATCCCCTGGTGGATGCGGCGCTTGCCGCGTGGGTACTCCTGAGTGTTTTCAGTAGAAGCCGACATAAATCGGCCACATAGAAGAAATACGTCATCGGCATGGAACGGGTGCGCCGCTCCATACGTGCGGATCGCGAGACTCAGGCCCGCAGACGCGCCCGCGCGGCGCCTGCAATGCGCGCCAGCGCCTCCGCGCTCAACCGTGCGGCGATTCGTTCGACGTATTCATGATGACGCGGCTGCAACGGCGCACCGAGTTGCTGCGCGAGGAGATAGCGGATCAGCGCAATGCGCCGATGCCGCAGCACGATGCTTTGATCGAGCAGCGCGAGCGCGGCATGGGCATCGCCTTCGTGGCACGCGCGCTCGGTGAGACGCGCGGTGGCTAGACGTGTCGACGTCATGGCGAATATCGAGGGATGAAACGCGCGAGCGGTTCGAACAGGACCGCTCACCGCGCCTTACGACATCAGCGGCTCGGCCGCGTCGAGCATCATCTTCACGAAGTAGTCCGCAAAGCTGCGGCGCACGACGATATCGAAACTGTTCGCACCGGTGGGCAGAAGCGTCATCGATGCCTTGAAATAGTGGCTCTGCGCGCACTGCCCTTCGCCGAACAGCTTGGGGTGCAAATCGAGCGGGCAACCGCGCGACAGCACTTCACGCGTGCGCGTGCCGCTGATTTCGAGCACCGTGTAGCCGCTGCCGATATCCACCGCCGAAGCGAACACGCCCGCGAAGGCCGCGCCGAGTTTCGCCTGCAACGGCGCGGTGCGCGTCGCGTCGTGCGCCGTGGCCGAGCGCACCAGCCACTCGTCCGGGCCGAGCCACATCACGTCGTAGCCGTTGCCGCGCGCCACGGTGTTCGCCTTCTCAGGCGGACGGCAACCGAGCACGCTTTCAAAGGCGCGCACGAACGCGGCGTCACGCGTATCGCCGCGCACGTTCACGAGCTCCAGAAACGGCCGCTCGTTCAATCTGAACGCGGCGCCCCCCGTCGCCTGATGCTTCTTCAGCAGCGCGTCCGTGCCTACCAGCGGCGACTCCTGCCACACGCCGGTCTGTTTGCCGACAGCACGATCCACGACCGACGCCGTCCCTCTCGTTTCATTCCACATGTTGACGTGCTCCTTCGCTGTCGTAGAACACCGAACTGGTGACCTTCGCTGCAATCTGTTTGCCGCTCGAAAGCGGAATCGTGACCGTTTCGCCGATCTTGTCGAGACCGCCCTTGACGACCGCCATCGCGATCGAACGCTTCAGGATCGGGCTGTAGTAGCTCGACGTGACGTGGCCGAGCATCGCCGCCGTCTCGCCCTGGAACGGACCCGCGACGATCTGCGAGCCTTCCGGTATCACGAACGACGGATCGTCCGAGAGCAGGCCGACCAGTTGCTTGCGCCCTGCCTTCGCGGTGTCCGAGCGCGTCAGCGAACGCTTGCCGAGAAAGTCCTTCGACTTCGCGACGAGCCCGCCCATGCCGAGGTCGTACGGCGTCATCGAGCCGTCCGTATCCTGGCCGACGATGATGTAGCCCTTCTCCGCGCGCAGCACGTGCATCGTTTCGGTGCCGTACGGCGTGATGTCGAACTCGGCACCCGCGGCCATCAGCGCTTCCCACACCGCGCGCCCGACGTTCGCCGGCACGTTCACTTCATAAGCCAGTTCGCCCGAGAAGCTGATGCGCATCACACGCGAAGCCGCGCCCGCCACCGTGCCTTCGCGATAGCTCATGAACGGGAACGCCGCGTTCGCGAAGTCGATGTCCTGGCAGACCTTCTGCAGTACCTTGCGGCTGTTCGGACCGACCACGGCAAAAGTCGCCCAATGATCCGTCACCGACGCGAGCCGCACGCGCATGTCCGGCCATTCGGTTTGCAGCCAGCGTTCGAGCCACGTCAGCACGCGCGCCGCGCCGCCGGTGGTGGTCGTCATCATGTAGTGCTGGTCGGCGAGGCGCACGGTCACGCCGTCGTCGAAGATCATGCCGTTTTCGTCGAGCATCAGACCGTAGCGGCACTTGCCGACTTCCAGCTTGCTCCACGGATTCGTGTAGACCCAGTTCAGGAGCTTCGCCGAATCGGGGCCCTGAATGTCGATCTTGCCGAGCGTGGAAGCATCGAGAATGCCGACGCTCGTGCGCACCGCGAGCGATTCACGCGCCACAGCCGCGTGCAGGTCTTCGCCCGCTTTCGGGTAGTACCACGGACGCTTCCAGTTGCCGACGTCCTCGAAAGCCGCGCCGTTTTCCACATGCCATTCGTGCACCGCCGTCTTGCGCACCGGATCGAGAAACTCACCCAGCTCGCGGCCGGCGAACGTGCCGAAGGTGACGGGCGTGTAGTTCGGACGGAAGGTCGTGGTGCCGGTCTCGGGAATCGTCTTGCCGAGCGCCTGCGCGAGAATCGCCATGCCGTTGATGTTGCCGAGCTTGCCCTGGTCGGTGCCGAAACCCATCGCCGTATAGCGCTTTACGTGCTCGACCGATTCGAAGCCCTCGCGCGCCGCGAGGAAAATATCCGCGGCCGACACGTCGTTCTGGAAATCGATGAACTGCTTCGGCCCGCGCGTGGCCATCTCGCGGCCGCCGACCAGCCACAGCGGCTGCATCTTCGCTTCCGTGATCTCGGCGACCTGAACCGGATTGGGCCGAGCCACGATATGACCGGCCGCGCGCGCGGCTTCGGCGCCCGCGTCCATCGCGAAACGGATGCCCTGGCCGAGCCTGAAGTCGCCCGCGCATGCGCCGACGCTGGTTTCCGGCTGCATCGCCTTGCCCGGCACGAAGCACGCCTTCTCGTCATGCCAGTGCGCCTTGCCGCCCGATTGCGCGAACAGATGCAACACCGGGCTCCAACCGCCGGACATCGCGAGCAGATCGCAGGCAAGCTCGCTCTGCTTCGCGCCGACCTGTCCGTTCGAATACGGCGCGAGGTCCACCGACGCCACGCGCAGTTTGCCGTGCGCCGCCGTGATCACGACACCGTTCAACACCTTGACGCCACAGCGGCGTGCCAAAGCGGGCAGCGTGCCCTTCGATTCGCTCGCGCGCGGATCCACCACCGTCACCTGAGCGCCGGCTGCTTTCAGATCGAGCGCACATTGATAACCGTCGTCGTTATTGGTGAACACCACCGCGTTGCGGCCCGGCAGCACCGCATAGCGATGCAGATACGTCGACACGGCCGACGCCAGCATCACGCCCGGCAGATCGTTGTTGCCGAACACGATAGGACGCTCGTGCGCGCCGGTCGCGAGAATCACGCGTTTCGCGCGGATCTTCCACATCAGTTCGCGCGTGCCCTTGCGCTGCGACACCGGCAAATGTTCAGTGAGCCGCTGCGTCACCGTCACGAGATTGTGGTCCTGATAGCCGAATGCCGTGCTGCGGCACAGGATCTTCACTTCGGGCATCTGCCGCAATTCGTCTTCGATCTTCTGCACCCACTGGAGCGCGGGCTTGCCGTCGATCTCCGCGCGGCACGAGAGCAGCGAGCCGCCGAGTTCCGGCTGATCGTCGACCAGCGTCACGCGCGCGCCGGACAACGCGGCGGCATGCGCGGCCGCGAGGCCGGTCGGGCCACCGCCCACCACCAGCACGTCGCAATGCGCAAAGCACTTGTCGTAGCGATCCGCGTCGGTATGTTCCGGCGCCTTGCCGAGACCGGCGGCGTCGCGGATCACTTCTTCGTACTTCGGCCAGAACTTGCGCGGCCACATGAAGGTCTTGTAGTAGAAGCCGGCCGGAATGAAGCGCGCGAACTTCTGGTTGACCGCCATGCGGTCTTTCTCGATGCTCGGCTTCGCGTTCACGCTGGTGGCCACCAGGCCCTGATACAACTCGACTTCGGTCGCGCGCGCATTCGGCACCGTGTACGCGCCGGTTTCGAGTTGCACGACCGCATTCGGCTCTTCCACACCCGCCGTGACGATGCCGCGCGGCCGGTGATATTTCCAGCTGCGCGCGACGAAATGCTCGCCGTTCGCGAGCAGCGCCGAAGCCAGCGTGTCGCCCTGATAGCCCTGGTACTGGCGGCCGTTGAAGGTGAACGTCAGCGGCATTGCGCGATTGATGCGGCCGCCGTTAGGGAGTCGGTCTTTCTGGCTCATGATGCCTTGCCCTCTTGTGCCGTGTTTTGTGCCGTGTTTTGTGCCTTGTTTTGTGCCGTGTTTTGCGTGTTAGCCTCAGCGCTATCCATGGCGAGCAACGGACGCTCGAACGTCTCGTAGCCCTGGATCTCGTAGCTCACCGTATCGCGTTGCGCCTTGAACCAGCGACGGCAGCCTTGCGTGTGCATCCATTGCTCGCGATGCACGCCGCGCGGGTTCTTGCGCATGAACAGGTAGTCGCCCCATTCGCGGTCGGTGAGTTTCTCGGTGTCGAGCGGACGGGCAATGTCCGCTTCGCCGCCGCATGAAAATTCGGTTTCGGCGCGGGGCCCGCACCACGGGCATTCGATCAATAGCATTTCTTTGTCCTCGTCCCAGTGCGTGACGTTAGTGGGCAACAGCGGCGGCGCCGTGTTCATCGATCAGGTGGCCGGTATAGAAACGGTCCAGCGAGAAAGGCGCGTTCAGCGCATGCGGCTCATCCTTCGCAATGGTGTGCGCGTACGCCCATCCGGAACCCGGCGTCGCCTTGAAGCCGCCCGTGCCCCAACCGCAATTGAAGTACAGCCCCTTCACGTCGGTCTTGCTGATGATCGGGCACGCATCCGGCGAGACGTCCACGATGCCGCCCCACTGGCGGTTCATCCGCACCCGTGAGAACACCGGGAACATTTCGACGATCGCTTCGAGCGTGCCTTCGATAATCTGGAAACTGCCGCGCTGACCGAAACCCGTGTACTGGTCCACGCCCGCGCCGATCACCAGATCGCCCTTGTCGGACTGGCTGATATACGCGTGCACCGCGTTCGACATCACCACCGTGTTGACCACCGGCTTGATCGGTTCCGACACCAGCGCCTGCAACGGATGGCTCTCCAGCGGCAGCCGCACGCCGGCCATGTCGGCGAGCGTCGAGGTATTGCCCGCCGCGACGATCGCGACTTTCTTCGCCTTGATGAAACCCTTCGTGGTGTCCACGCCGACCACCTGACTGCCGTTGCGGCGAATGCCCGTGACCTGGCAGTTCTGCACGATATCGACGCCGGCCTGATCCGCGCCGCGCGCGAAGCCCCAGGCCACCGCATCGTGACGCGCCACGCCGCCGCGCCGCTGAATCGAGGCGCCGAGCACCGGATAGCGGCTGTTCAAGTTGATGGTTGGCTCGATTTCCTTGATCTGCGCTGGCGTGAGGAACTCGGCGTCGACGCCGTTCAGCCGGTTCGCATTCACGCGGCGCTCGGTGTCGCGCACGTCCTGCAACGTATGCGCGAGGTTCATCACGCCGCGCTGGCTGAACATGACGTTGTAGTTCAGGTCCTGCGAGAGCCCTTCCCACAGCTTCATCGCTTTCTCATAGAGCGCAGCCGACTCGTCCCACAGATAGTTCGAGCGCACGATGGTCGTGTTGCGCGCCGTATTGCCGCCGCCGATCCAGCCCTTCTCCAGCACGGCGACATTGCGCACGCCGTGTTCCTTGGCGAGGTAATACGCGGTGGCAAGACCATGCCCGCCGCCGCCGACGATCACGACGTCGTATTCACGTTTGGGCTCGGGGCTCTTCCACTGTCGCTCCCAGTTCTCGTGATACGACATCCCGTTGCGCAACAGGCTGAATATCGAATAGCGGCTCATCGTGGGTCCTTGTTGGTGCTGTCTTTGCTGGTGTTTCGTGTTTGATAAAACGGGATTCAACACTCGATGACGTTCACGGCCAACCCGCCGCGCGACGTCTCCTTGTATTTCGTCTTCATATCGGCGCCGGTTTCGCGCATTGTCTTGATCACGTTGTCGAGCGACACGTAATGCTGGCCGTCGCCCTTCATCGCCATGCGCGCGGCGTTCAGTGCCTTGATCGCGCCCATCGCATTGCGTTCGATGCACGGAATCTGCACGAGCCCGCCGACCGGGTCGCAGGTCATGCCGAGGTTGTGTTCCATGCCGATTTCGGCGGCGTTTTCGACTTGCGTCGGCGTGCCGCCCATCACGGCGGCGAGCGCCGCGGCGGCCATCGAGCAGGCCACGCCCACTTCGCCCTGGCAGCCCACTTCGGCGCCGGAGATCGACGCCGTTTCTTTATAGATGATGCCGATCGCCGCCGCCGTCAGCAGAAAGTTGACGATGCCCTCGTCGTTCGACGCGTGCATGAACTTCACGTAGTAGTGCAGCACCGCGGGAATCACGCCGGCGGCGCCGTTGGTCGGCGCGGTGACGACGCGCCCGCCCGCCGCATTCTCTTCGTTGACGGCCATCGCGTAGAGGTTGACCCAGTCGAGCATGGAGAGCGGATCGCGCAGCGACTCTTCCGAGCGCGAACGCAACTGTCCGCACAGATCGGCCGCGCGGCGCTTCACGTGCATCGGACCGGGCAACTCGCCGCGCACCTTGCAGCCGCGTTCGACGCACGCCGACATGGTGCGCCAGATCGCCAGCAAGCCTTCGCGCACTTCCTGCTCGGGACGCGCCGCGCATTCGTTGCGCAACGTGATCTGCGCGATCGACAATCCGGTTTCGCGGCAGACGCGCATCAGATCGTCGCCGGTACGAAACGGATACGGCACTTCGGCGCCGGCGCGCACGCCGTTCACGCGATCGCCCTCGCGATTCACCACGAAGCCGCCGCCGATCGAGTAATACTCCTTCTCCACCAGCAGTTGGCCGTTTTCGTCGAAAGCCTGAAAGCGCATGCCGTTCGGATGCACGATGCCCGAACCCGGTGCGCCCGGCATCAGCTTGCGGAAAAAGCCCAGATGCTCGCGCTCGTCGAATTTGATGGGGTGCTTGCCGAGCAGCACCAGTTGTTTCGTCGCGCGGATCGCTTGCAGGCGCGGCTCGATCAGGTCCGGGTCAATGGAATCGGGCAGATTGCCTTCGAGTCCCAACAGCACCGCTTTGTCCGTGCCGTGCCCCTTGCCGGTCGCGCCGAGCGAGCCGAACAGGTCGACCTTCACGCCGCGCACGAAGCCGAGCAGATTGGCGTCTTCGATATGCGAAGCGAAGCGGCATGCAGCGATCATCGGCCCCACGGTGTGCGAGCTTGAAGGACCGATACCGATCTTGAACAGATCGAAGACGCTGACGTTCATGGCGTGCCTTGTGAGTTGCGATGCCTTGGGTGGATTGGCCTCTATTGCACCGCAGGTCAAATTGAACCGATAGAATAAAAACGGCATGGCAGTGGGATAGTGGCGTCAATGGCCGCGCCGGCAAAGGTCCGCGGCGTATTTGCGAAGACTTCTGACGCATTTGCGACAGGCGCCGGCGGTACGGCTCGCGATGCTGACGGCACGCCTTCACCTTCACCGAGCGCGACAGCGCGTCCGGTCCCCGGTGCTATGCTTGATCCAACCCTTTCCCTTGCTGGCTGCATGCATGAATTCCGCTGAACCGCTTCCCCCTCAATCGATCGACGGCACTTCGAAGCAGCGCATCCGCTTCGGCATCATCCTGTTGCCGAACTTCACGCTGACCGCGTTTTCGGGCTTCGTCGACCTGCTGCGCCTGTCCGCGGACGAAGGCGATTTCAGCAAGCCCGTGCGCTGTTCGTGGAGCGTGATAGGGGAAACCCTTGCTCCGGTGCGCGCGAGTTGCGGCATCCAGATCACGCCGTGGGAGACGTTCGACACCGCCGAGCCGTTCGATTACGTCGTAGTGGTGGGCGGCCTCCTGCATTCCGGGCCGGCCGCGAACGACGCCACGCTCGCCTTTATCCGGCGCGCCGCCGCCACCGATGCGACGCTCGTCGGCATGTGCACGGGCGTGTTTTCGCTGATGCGCGCGGGCGTGCTCGACGGTTACCGCATCTGCGTGAGCTGGTTTCACTACTGGGATTTCATCGAGCGCTTTCCGTCGGTGAACGAGGAAGCGCTGATCGCCGACCGGCTGTTCGTGATCGACCGCCGGCGCATTACGTGTTCCGGCGGACGCGCGTCGATCGACGTGGCCGCCGCGATCCTGTTGCGTCACTTCGAAACCGCCACGGTGCAGAAGGCGCTGCGCATTCTGCTCGTCGACGACATGCAGAAAGGCAACGCGCCGCAGCCGCATCCGCCGGGGCTCGCGCCCGCCACGCATCCGAAGGTCAAGCGCGCGATTCTACTGATGGAGCAGCATGTGGGGCGTTCGCTGTCGCTCGATGAACTTGCGGGGAAACTCGATCTTTCGCCGCGTCAGTTGGAGCGGCTTTTCAAGGCGGAAACGGGCAAGGCGCCGCAGGCCTATGCGAAGCAGGTGCGGTTGCGCACGGCCGCGTGGTTGTTGACGAGTTCGGATAAGACGGTGGCGGATATTGCTTCGAGTTGCGGGTTTTCCGATGCTTCGCATCTGGGGCGGGAATTCCGCAAACAATTCGGTCTGCCGCCGATGATGTATCGCGAGCAGCGCGGCACGGCGGCGGAAGCTGAGGATAGTGGGGATTTTGACGAGACGTTTCCGGGGCGGGCGCAGGCGATTTGAGGTTGGTGATGCGACCCGCCAAGACTTTGCCAGCCGAATGACAGGGTTCAAACGGCCGGCAAGCTTGAGGACTAAAGCAGCGAGCCGGAATATTGACGCACACGTAACGTCCCCGGCCCATCCCGTAAGTAAATTGACTACAGGTCTATTCTGAAGCGCTCTGGCGGTTGTAGAAAAAAAGGATAGAAGTTCTTCGCACACTCCATGATATTGGCTGGGCCATAAAAGACGCCAACGTCCCATGATTGATCGCCAAAAGCGATCCAGTCACCATCAACTGGCATGATGGCATAGTGCTGATGATTCACACCAAGCGCGTCTGCGGGACTTCCACCCGGATCCTCCATCATAAAATGAAAGAACTCATCATCCGAGTTCTCGCCACGATGAATGAAGCCCGGATACTTTCCAAAATGATGGTGGAAGTAGTCGAACGGATCGGGATTCAAAATCAGCGTCACAAACTCGGTATTACTCTGAAAAGCGAGCAACGCCTGTAAAAGATCGTAGAATTTCTGTGTCGCGATATCGATAGGATCGAAGTACAGCAACTCGTCGCGTGGCTTGCCCGCGAGTAAGCGAATCTCTGCTTTGGCACGATCGAAATACGTCCGGAACTGTACTTCGTCTCGAATGAAATCCAACTTACTCATTATTTTTCCAGGCGGATTTTAACGGTCGCCTTTTCGGCACCAGAAGGGAAATATTCGGCTGTAGGAACGCCCGTATTTGAATGCTCCCGCACTGTATATTTAATTTCGCCCTTTGTAAGGATATCAGTCCTTCCATCTTTACTAACAGTCTGCGCATAGCCACTCTCCACAAGGTTGGCTTCAAATTCAGCTTTCCCTATATCGGTTTGAATGTTTCGCACACTCTTACCGATTGTGATATCAGTGTATTCCGAAGTGATCCGCCCCGGCGAAATCCCATCCACCTCCGTCTCCGCAGCGGGCTTGCACATCTGCTTGATGCGATCCCAGTTCTCGGCAGCTTTTCTGGCGCCCTGACCGATGCCATAGCGCACAACCGGGTTCTGCAACAGCCGATAGACCATCGCGATACCGCGGACCGTGCCGTCGATCAGCCCGGCCGAAAAATGACAGCCGCTGCAAACGGTTGACGCGCCCAGGAAGTTATCCCCCAGCAGTCGACGCGCGCCCTGAAGATTCGCAGGTGGCCCGACCGGCGAGTCACCATAGTTATAGTTATCGATCCATTGATTGGTTTCGTCGCTGGAGACCGGAATGTCCGTGCCATCGTTCAGGTCAAGAACGCTGCCGTCGTTCGCAACCGTACCTGTGCGCGATAAAACCCGTCCGTCTGGCGAGTAGCCGAATCTCGCCTTGAACACGCGTCGAATTCCGCCGTTCGCCGGACTCGCATATTCATTGAACTTGAAGTTGTCGATGCGTCCGCGCCGGTCATAACGGAGATAAAAATCGCCCGTTGGGTTATAGCCGTACTGGACACGGTGTGCCGCGTCGCGCGAGATGAACTCCGTCGCTTGTGGGATGTCTCCTAGCGCGATAATGGCGAACACATTACCCGTTGAGTCACGATTGACCTTCCACTGAGCCGCGGACTTTCCGTCCGCCAGTTGCATCACAAACGCAAGCCGGTTGTCGGCGTCGTAGGTCATGCCGTACGCGGTAGTCACCCCATCGGCCTTCGTTGCATCGAAAGCGCTGGAGCCCGTCGCGTCGGTAGTCGGCGTCTCACTTATCCCTGTGACATTGCCGTTCGCGTCATACACGAAAGACTGGATCAACCTTGGCGATGCGATCATCGACGGACGCAGACCGCTCGCGTCGTAGTAACGGATCGTCGTGATCGATGTGCCGCTCGTGCTCTTCACCGTTGCCCGAACCGGCCGCCCTGTATCGTCGTAGCTGTATTCAGACGTGCCACCGCTGGCGTCAGTGTCTTTCAGCAAATTGCCTGATGCATCCCACCCCGAGTTCGTATTGCCCTCGGTCGAGGCGCTCCCGGTAGGCCGGAGCATGCCGCCGATCGACGACAAACTCAGCGTGGTAGAACCTTTGCCACCGGTGATAACCGTCGAGCCCGCGTTATAGGCCAACTGCACGTTCTGTCCAGCATTGGGATGACTCACCGCCACCGCACGACCTTGAGCATCGTAGCTCCACGTCGCAATGCGGTTGCCCGACTCGTCGATCTCTCCAGTCAATGCGTTCTTGAACCGCGTGTCGTCGTAGACGTAGCGGCGCACATATCCATCCGGCCACGTGACCGAAACAAGATTGCCGTTCGCGTCGTACCCGTACTGGGTCAGGCCACCTAATGGATCATTGAGACGCGACAGACGACGCTTATCGTCGTAGTCAAGCCGAAGCGCGATGTCCTTGTTGGCGTCCGTGCCTTCGGCATGCTGCGTAACAGTGGTCAGCAGACCCGAACCGTCATAGCTCAGCGTGCGAACAAAACCTGTCTTCGTGCGTTCAGCCAGCAGCACGCCTTGGCCGGAGTACGATTCAACGGTCTCTGTGCTGAGGTCGGTGAGTGTCCATCCAGAATCGTTCTGCGCCAGCGCCAATCCAGTGAAGGCCTTGGTGCGCCAGGTACCAGCCGACCAGACGAAAGTAATTGGCTCACCACTCTGCCGATAGGCCAGCACCGTTGACGTGCTGCCGTTATTGGCATTCGTTAGTCCGAGGTTACGCTGCCAGCTATGGAACCAGACCGGCCCCATCGCCGTCGCCGATGCTATCAGCGACTTTGAACGATACGTTCGCGCGAAAAGCATCGGAATCTCGTCGCCGCTGACAAAGTCGGCCTCCGTCAACGTGACTGCTCCGCTGCCGGGATATACCGGGTCAGCAACCGGACAACTGGCCTCAGGCTGATCATCCGCCGGTGTCGCGCACCACGCGTCGATAAGCGGCAAACTCACGCAGTTGTAGTACTGCATGCCGCCTGGTACGCCAGAGTAAGCATCCCACCTGCAACTGGACGAACCTGGCTTTGCGCCGGTGGCCGCCCATACCGCATTGCAATCAGCCGCGTTCGCTCCGAACGCCATCATGAGCAGCATGAATGCGGCGAGCAGGTGCGCCGCCATTCGGGCCGGACTCTCTTTAATTCTGTTTCTTATCATGGTTGTCCCTATTCGTTGTACCTGGTTAAAGCCCAAGCACCCTATAGGGACTGCAACAAACGAAAAATCCGACAACTCTTAAAATTACGGCAACCTTGCACTAACTTTGCCGCAAGCGACAAGCACTGACGTACGTCGTAGGAACTTCGAATCGCAGCTGTCAGACGACATCGAACCGCACTGCGGAAATGCCTGATCCGATATCAACACACAAGAATGTCAGTAGAGTGCAGAGTTGTTCGCGCCGGAAGAAAACGAAGCGACGTTAGGGGCCTCCGCGAGGGAGAGCCGCCTAGTCGCCGCGTTCTAAATATCCCGTTTCACTTCCCCGCCACGTACGCCTTCACAGCCGGCAACCCATCCTTCCCGTCATACGTCTTCACCCCCGCCAGCCACTTGTCCAGCACCGCCGGATTCGCCTTCAGCCATTCGCGCGCGGCCTTGTTCGGATCGGTTTTATTCATGATCGGCAGCATCACGTGATTCTCGATATCGGTCGTGAATTGCAGATTCGACACCAGCTTCGCGACGTTCGGGCAGCGCGTCGAATAGTCGCTCGGCGTGACCGTCAGCACTTTAGCTTCGCCATAGTTCGGCCCGAACACCGCATCGCCGCCGGACAGATAATCGATCTTCATCTGCACGTTCATCGGGTGCGGCTCCCAGCCGAGAAACACGATCGGCTTCTTGTCGCGCATCGCGCGGTTCACCTCGACCAGCATGCCCGCCTCGCTCGATTCCACCAGCTTGAACTTGCCGAGCCCATATTGATTGGTGTCGATCATCTTCTTGATCAACGCATTGCCGTCGTTGCCCGGCTCGATCCCGTAGATCTTGCCGTCGAGCTTGTCGTAATTCTTCGCGATGTCGGCGAACGTCTTGATGCCGGACTGATACGCGTAATCCGGCACCGCAAGCGTGTATTTCGCGCCGGTCAGATTCGGCGTCGGCAACACGCTGAGCTGGCCGGACTTCCTGAACGGGTCGATCATCGGGTCCATGGTCGGCGACCAGTAGCCGAGGAACACGTCGATCTGCTTGCTCTTCACGCCGGCGAACGTGATCGGCACCGAAGCGATCGTCTTGGTCGGCTTGTAGCCGAGCCCTTCGAGCACGGTCGACGCCAGGCCGGTAGTCGCCGCGATATCGGTCCAGCCGACGTCGGCGAATCGCACGTCGCGGCAAGTGGCAGGTTCCGCGGCCAACACAGACGACACAGACAGCGCGCACAACGACGCAGCCCACAAACGTTTCATGGCTTTCCCTCAGGGTGATTGATGTTTGACTGGATTGGATGAAGCGGATTGTTTTACGCCGCTCATTACGCGGACACTAAGCGGACAATGAGCGACCACTAAGCGGACAAGCGCCGCTCGACGCTCGGCGCATGACCGAACTGCGCGCGATACGCCTTGCTGAAATGACACGCCGAATGAAAACCGCACACGGTCGTCACGCGCGCAATCGAGGCATCCGTATTACGCAGCAACTCGCGCGCGCGCCGCAATCGCAGCGTCAGGTAATAGTGCGTGGGCGACACGCTCAGGAACATCTTGAACATGCGCTGCAAATGCCGCTGCGACAGATGCACGAGCCGCGCGAGTTCGTCGAGCGATAACGGCTCCTCGATATTCGCTTCCATCAGCCGTACCACCTCGACGAGTTCCGCGCGCGAGAAACCGACCCGCGCGTCGACAGGAATATGCTGGTAATCGGTCGAGCCGCGAATCCGTTCGACGATGAACTGCTCGGACACCTGCGCCGCCACCGCATGACCCAGCCGCATGCCCACCAGTTTCAGCATCAGGTCGAGCGGCGCGGTGCCGCCGGTGCAAGTCATGCGATCGCGGTCGATCACGAACAGTTCGTCGGCGAAACGCACGTGCGGGTAGCTCTTGTGCAACGGCGACATGTCTTCCCAATGCACGGTGCAGCGATAGCCGTCGAGAAGGCCCGCGGCCAGCAATGCAAACGGTCCCGTGCAAATACCGCCGAGCGGTACGCCCTTTTTCGCGACTTCGCGCAGCAGCGCGATCACCGTGTCGTCCACGTAATCTCGCACGTGCCAGCCGGCGCAGACTATCAGCACATCCGGCATGCCGGCTTCAGCGAGCGTCGTGGTGGGCTTCACCGTGATGCCGTTGCTCGCTCGCGCGGGCTCGCCGTCCGGCGTAATCACCGACCACCGGTAGTGCTGCGCGCGGCCCACGTAGTTGGCCATGCGCAGTACCTCGACCGCGCTGGTGAACGCGATCATCGAAAAGTTCGGCAGCGTCAGAAAACCGACGTGCGCGAGCCCGGACAGCGGCGAATCGGCCTCGGGCTCGACAGGCGTGAGCAGCGCGTCGCGCTTCATAGGCGGCTCAGCCGTGTTGCGCAGCCGGCTCGCGGCGCACTTTCATGACGCTGCGCAAGCCCGACAGCAGCGGCGCGCGCGCCGTGCCCGGCGAACGGCCGAAGCTTTCCGTGATGCGGTCCAGAATGATCGCGAGCATCACCACCGACAGTCCGCTTTCAAAACCGAGCCCGATGTCGAGCCGCTGGATACTGGCCAGCACGTCGTTGCCGAGACCGCCCGCGCCCACCATCGACGCGATGATCACCATGGAGAGCGCCATCATGATGGTCTGGTTGACGCCGGTCATGATGGACGGCAGCGCATTCGGAAACTGCACCTTGTAGAGCAGCTGCAACGGCGTGCAGCCGAACGCCTGCCCTGCTTCGACGATTTCCCGGTTCACATGCTTGATGCCGAGCGACGTGAGACGCACCGCCGGCGGCATGGCAAAAATCACCGTGGAGAGAATCCCCGGCACGCGGCCGAGACCGAACAGCATCGCGGCCGGAATCAGGTAGACGAACGCCGGCATGGTCTGCATCAAGTCCAGCACGGGGCGCACGATCATCTCGACGGTACGGCTCTTCGCGGTCCAGATGCCGAGCGGCACGCCAAGCAGCAGACTGATCAACGTCGACGACAAGGTCAGGCCGAGCGTGATCACCATCTGGTCCCAGAACCCGGTGCCGTAGATCAGCAGCATGGCGAGCAGCGTGAACAGCGCGAAACGCCAGCCCACCCGCCATAGCCCGACGCCGACGAAGAACGCCATGAGTGCCCACATCGGCACTGCTTGCAAGCCGTGTTCGATCACCGCGGCAAAGCTCTCGATCACCTTGCCGATCGAATCGAAAGTTTTTGCGTCGTGGTCGAGCAGGTAGTGAACGCCGTGATCGACCCAGGCGCCAAGTGGAATGACTTCAGACATGGGAACTCCGATGGCGCGTGAGAACGTTCAGCACGTTCGTCTTGTTGACCGAACCACAGTAAGAACCGTCGGCTTCGACGACCGGCAGCGGCGCGCGGCTCGCCACCACGAGTTCGACCACATCGTCGAGCGGCGTGGTGCGGCGGATGCATTCGATCTGGTTGACCTGCGGCGAGGCGCTGCCCATCGCGTCGCGGCATACGAAGCCGCGAATCTTGCGCTCGCTGTCCAGCACGAACGCGTAGTCGGCGCTGCCGTTGAGCGTGGCGGCCACGCTCGATGCGTCGATCTGCGGCGAGTGCTGCATGAGCGGCACGGCGTCGGTCTGCATCAGATCGCCGGCGGTCAGATAACGGCTGGTGTCGATGCCTTCGAAGAAGGCGCGCACGTAATCGTCGGCGGGATTGGTGATGATCTGCTGCGGCGTGCCGACCTGCACGACCCGGCCGCCTTCCATGATCGCGATACGGGTGCCGATGCGCATCGCCTCTTCCAGATCGTGCGACACGAACAGGATGGTGCGCTGCTGTTCGCGTTGCAGATCGAGCAGCACGTTCTGCATTTCCTTGCGCTTGAGCGGATCGAGGGCGGAGAACGCCTCGTCCATGATCATCAGCGACGGGTTGACCGCCAGCGCCCGCGCGAGACCCACGCGCTGCTGCATGCCGCCCGACAGTTGCGCGGGCAGCTTCTGCGCGAACGGCGCGAGGCCGACCTGCTCGAGCACGGTCATCGCGCGTTTCTCGCGCTCCTTGCGACCCACGCCCGCCACTTCAAGTCCGAACGCCGCGTTGGACAGCACGGTGCGCTGCGGCATCAGCGCGAAGGACTGGAACACCATGCTCATGTCCTTGCGGCGCAGCGCCGTCAGCTCGGAGCGCGGCACGCTGGCCACGTCGCGGCCGTCGATCAGCACCTTGCCGGCCGTCGGCTCGACGAGGCGATTGATCAGGCGGATCAGCGTCGACTTGCCGGAGCCGGACAGGCCCATCAACACGAAGATCTCGCCTTCCTTGACTTCGAACGATACGTTGTGGACGCCGACAATCTGACCGGTGCGCGCGAACACTTCCTCTTTCGTCGCGCCGCCTGCCAGCATGCCGATCGCCTGTTTCGGGTTGGTGCCGAACACCTTGCACAACCCTTCGACCACGACCTTGGGGGAATTCATTGAATACTCTCCTATGTCGACCGGAGTTAGCGCTTTAGCGCTCGCTGCGGTCGCGTGCAACGCTTCGACCGGAGTAAGCGCTTTTGCAAGACGACAGCCAAAAGCACTTACTTCGGCCCCATGCAAGATAGTTGTTGCGGTGACAAACGCCCGTCCGCGCTGTGCATACATAGTTGCCAGAAAAAAGTATCGCTAGCCGACTATTTGCGACAGGCACATGTGGAAATGCGACACCCCTTTTTTGGGCATGCCGGCCGGCTGGCGCCGGAGCCCTATGGGGCAAGGCTTTGGTGGGTGCGGAGGGGAGCTTTGAGGCGTGTCGCGTTAGAGCAAGTGGAAGCGTTGCGATGCAAAAAAGGGGTGCGCGCGAACGTCTTCAGGCGTCGTTGCCGCAGCGCAGCAAGCGCCCGCACACGTCGACGCCCCTCGGCCAGGCGCAGCGGGGCCGATGAAACCGGAGCTGCGCATGCGCGGATTGCGCTGTTCAGGACGACATCGTAGCCGTTGTCCTGACTGAGTATGATCCGTGGACGGCCACGACATTCTGATGCGCGCCGAATGGGATAACGCGAAGTCTCTCGCCGATGGCCTGCTCGTCGACGTCCTGCCCGACCAGCGCACGCCGGGCGCAGACATCTACGAAGTGTACCCGCAGCAGTCACAGATGACAGCGCGGGTCAAGGCGATCGTCGACATGCTGGCCAAGGCCCTCGGCGCGCGTTGAGAAGGTCCTGCTGAAACAGGCCAGGCCGTGTTGACCGGTTCGCGGGACGCGAGCCGTACCGGCAGCCGCGCGACGTCAGCGGCGCCGCGCGGCTGCCTGGACGATTACTGGCTCGCGCCTGTTCCGATACCCGCCTTCTTCTGCGCTTTCTGCAGCTTGTCCGGATAGTTCGGGTCGTTCTGGGACGGCTGATAGCCTGCGTCTTCGAGCTTCTTCAGTTCCGCATTCTTCTTCGCTCGGGCTTGCTTGCGCGCCTCTTTACGCTCCGCTTTGGTGGGCTTCGCACTGCTCGCCGCGGCGGGCGCAGCCGACATGGCAGCGTCGCTCGCGCCTTGAGCCGCGGCGAGCGGAATGGTGCCGGCGACCATGGCGGCAACGGCAACGGCAACGCCGAGCATGATCTGTTTAATGGCAAAGCTCTTCATTTTCAATTCCCCTCTCGAAAGTTGGCAATAGCAGTCAAGCACATTCAAGCTTGTCTGTGAGTCTTTTGTTCACCACCGCGAGCCCCGCACGATACTCAGTACGGACTCGCGCTCAAAGCTTACAGGCAAACCATCAAAAGAGTCAGTTCAACGCCACGAGCGGGTGTTGCATCAAGCAGACGAATCTCGTGAGCCAGCCACGCGCGCCGCATCCTCCTCCTGCAATTTGCGCCACAAGATTTTGCCGCTGCCCGACTTCGGCAGCGACGCCACGAACTCGACGATACGGGGGGCCTTGTACGCGGCCATCTGCTCATGCGCCCAGTCGATGATCTCCTGTGCAGTAATCGTGCCCGCATCCGCCGTGTCGGGCACCACCAGCGCCTTCACGGTCTCGCCGCGCTTTTCGTCCTTCACGCCGATCACGCAGACCTCGTGAATCGCCGGATGCCGGTACATCAGCGCCTCGACTTCAGCCGGCCATACCTTATACCCGGACGCGTTGATCATACGTTTGAGACGGTCGGTCATGAAGAAATAACCGTCTTCGTCGATATGGCCGAGATCGCCGGTTCGCAGAAACCGCTTGCCGTCGATTTCGATGAACACTTCCGCCGTCGCCTTCGGATTACCCCAGTAGCCCTGCATGACTTGCGGCGCATGGGTGACGATCTCACCGGTTTCGCCTTGCGGCAGTTCCTCCAGCGAGACCGGATCGATCACGCGCGAGTCCACGTCGAACACGGGAATGCCCAGGCACTGCGGCTTCGGACGATGCGGCGGATTGATGTGCGTGCCGGCAATCGTCTCCGTCATGCCGTAGCCTTCGACATAGTCGAGTCCGGTCAGCGCCTTGAGCTTTCTGGCAATCGCGTCCGGCATCGCCGCGCCGCCGCCGCGCGTGCCGGTTAGGCTCGACAGATCGTATTCGTCGAGCTTCGGGTTCGAGAGGAAATCGACCATCATCGTCGAGATGGACTGCCATGCGGTGACGCGATATTTCTGCATGCATAGCGCGGCGGCCTCGCGATCCCAGCGCGGCAACAGCACGATGGTCGCGCCGGAAAAGACCGCGCTGTTCATGCCGCCTTGCATGCCGGTCACGTGAAAGAGCGGCAGCACGGATAGATGAACGCCCTCCGGCGGCGACGAGAACCAGACGCAGCCGCCGAGCGCCGTGCTCATCACGCTGCGGTGCGTATGCATGCAGCCTTTGGGCTTGCCGGTGGTGCCCGACGTGTAAGGCATCACGCACAGATCGTCCGGACCGGTGGTGAGCGGCCCCGGCGCAATGTGTCGATCAAGCACCTGCTGCCAGGACGTGACGCCGGCAATCGTGAACGTCTTGCGTGGCGCGGCGACGAATTCAGGCACGGGAATCGGCGAGGTTTTCTTCAGATAATCGCTATACGTCGCGACGATTGCGTGCTCGATGCCCTTGCCAGGTCCGCTGCCGATCAACGGCTCGACGTTCGCGAACAGACATTGCGGCGCGATGATCGTGGTCGCGCCGCTGTCCTCGACGTAGTGCGCCAATTCGGCGGTCATGTTCATCGGATTGACCGGCACCACCACCGCGTTCGCCCGCAGGATGCCGTAGTAAGCGATGATCCATTGCGGGCTGTTCTGCATATACAGCAGCACGCGGTCGCCGGCCTTGACCTGACACTCCTGTTGCAGAAAACCCGCGATTCGTTCAGCTTCGTCCTTGAATTCGGCAAACGTGATCACCGTATCGTAGAAAATGATGAACGGCTTGTGGGGATAGCGTGCCGCCGAGACTTCGGCGTTGTAGAAGAGATTGGTCTCGGGCAGCGTCAAGTGCAGTGGCAGTTGCGGCGGCCAATGCGGGTGATGGCGTTCGTTCATCAGCGTCTCCAGCTTGTTACTGTCGGTGGGCGTTGGCTTGCTGCCGGGCGCTTCTTTCACAGCGCCGCGTAGAACCCGCGTGACGCTCAGATGATGATCGCGCCGCCATCCACCGCGAACTCCTGGCCGGTGATGTGGCGCGACGCTTCGCTCGCGAGAAACACGATCGGACCTTTGAGATCTTCTTCGCCGCCCAGCCGCTGCAAGGGTGTATGCGCGACGATCGTTTCTCCGAGCTTATCGAGCAGACCCACCGTCATCTTCGAGGGAAAAAAACCCGGGCAGATCGCATTCACGTTGATGTTGTACTTGCCCCACTCCGCGGCGAGCGCCCGCGTGAAATTGATCGCGGCGGCCTTGGACGTGTTGTACGCAATCGTGTTTATGCCCGGCGGCGAACCCTTCAAGCCCGCCACGGAAGCGATATTGACGATCTTGCCCGCGCGCCGCGGGATCATGCTGCGCTTGCCGACTTCGCGAGCGAGAAAAAACGGCGCGTTGACGTTCAGGTTCATGACCTTGTGCCACGCTTCGTCGGGATAGTCTTCGGCGGGTGCGCCCCATGTCGCTCCCGCGTTGTTGACGAGAATGTCGATGCGGCCGTGCACGCCCAGTACTTCATCCACGAGACCGGGGATGCCTTCGAAGCGCTGCAGATCGTTGACCACCGTTTGCACTTCGATACCGAGTTGTTGCAGATGCGTTTTCGCTTCGGCAAGTTCGTCGGCCTTGCGCGCGGTGATGGCGACGCGGCAGCCCATTTCGCCGAGCGCCTCGGCCATTTGCAGACCGAGGCCGCGCGAGCCGCCGGTGATGAGTGCCACCTTGCCGTCCAGTTGAAACAGGTCCTTCACAGACATTGCGTCGCTCCTCCAGATTTGTTCTGCTATGCAGATCGGTATGCCGTGTTTTGCGCCCATCATACGTGCCGAAATTCGGCCTGTAAATAAAAGCACGATCATTCACTTTCGAGATAAACTGGCATACATGATCGGGTGGCGAAGCATCGGGAATTACCCGAATGCCGCGCCTTTCAGCCGCACCGAGCCGATGTGTTCGAGGGCGTTTACGCTTTGCCTTACGACGATGTTCCGCATAACGGCGTACTTTTTCACGGGTCTTCTCTCATGCAAGATGCGCAGATCATCAACTCACGTGATCTCGAGTTTCAGTTGTTCGAAGTACTCGAAGCACAGACGCTCACACGCCGCGCGCGTCATGCCGATCACAGCCGCGAGACCTTCGACGCCGCGCTCGATACCGCGCATGCGGTCGCCGTGGAAAAGTTCGCGACGCACAATCGTCTCTCGGACGAACACGAGCCGCAGTTCGACGGTCAACGCGTCACCCTGCCCGCCGAGGTGAAAGACGCGCTCGACGCCATGCGCGCCACCGGCTTCCTCGCCGCGGGCAAGGACTACGAATGGGGCGGCATGCAGTTGCCGTCGGTGATTTCGTTTGCGTGCCTGTCGCTCTTCAAGAGCGCGAACATTGCGACCGCGTCGTATGCCATGCTGACCACGGCGAACGCGAACGTGATCGAGCGCTTCGGCAGCGAAACGCAAAAGCGCAAGTATCTGCAAGCGCTCTTCGAAGGACGCGCGTTCGGCACCATGGCGTTGACGGAGCCGCAAGCAGGTTCGAGCCTGTCCGATCTCGTCACGAGCGCCACGCCCAATCCGGACGGCACTTATTCGATTCGCGGCAACAAGATTTTCATTTCAGGCGGCGACCACGAGTTGAGCGAGAACATCGTGCATCTGGTGCTGGCGCGCATTCCCGGCGGGCCGCCGGGCGTGAAAGGCATTTCGCTTTTCACCGTGCCGAAGTTCCATGTCAACGAAGATGGCAGCCTCGGGGCGCGCAACGACGTCGCCCTTGCGGGACTGATTCACAAGATGGGCTGGCGCGGCACCACGTCGACCATGCTGTCGTTCGGCGAACATGGCGAATGCATCGGCGAACTGGTGGGCGAGCCGCATCACGGTCTCGCGTATATGTTCCATATGATGAACGAGGCGCGCATCGGCGTCGGACTCGGCGCGGTCATGCTCGGCTACCGCGGCTATCTCGCGTCGCTTGATTACGCGCGCGAACGGCCGCAAGGACGCCGCCCCGACAACAAGAATCCGCTCGACCCGCAGTTGCCGCTGATCGAACACGCCGACGTGCGCCGCATGCTGCTCGCACAAAAAGCCTATGTGGAAGGCGCTTATGCGTTGTGCCTGTACGCGGCGCGTCTCGTCGACGAACAGAACACCGGCGAGAGCGAAACCGCGCGCGCCGAAGCAGGCCTGCTGCTCGATCTGCTGACGCCGGTGGTGAAATCCTGGCCGTCCCAATGGTGTCTCGAAGCGAACAGTCTCGCGATCCAGATTCACGGCGGCTACGGCTACACGCGTGAATATCCGGTCGAGCAGTTCTATCGTGACAATCGGCTCAACATGATTCACGAAGGCACGCACGGCATTCAGGCTATCGATCTGCTCGGCCGCAAGGTGACGATGAAACAGGGCGCGGCGCTCAAACAACTGGCCTGCGAAATCCAGCAGACAATCGGTACAGCGCGCGAGCATCCGGCACTGCACGCGCACGCCGATGCGCTCGGCGCAGCATGGACCGATCTGACTGCCACAGTCGAGGCGTTGCTGCCCACGCTGGCCCATGAAAGCGAACGCGCGCTCGCCAACGCGAATGCATTTCTCGAAGCCTTCGGTCATATCGTGATTGCGTGGACATGGCTGCGCCAGGCGATCGTGGCAAGCGCCGCGCTACCTGCATCGCGTAGCGAAGCAGACGCGGACTTCTATCGCGGCAAGCTGCATGCGTGTCAGTGGTTCTTCCGCTGGGAACTGCCGCGCGTCGCGTTGATGCTCGCCACCTTGCGCACCCTAGACGACACCACGCTCGGCATGGCGCCGCAATGGTTCTAGGCGTCGCAGTCAATGCGCACCTTGGCACGCATTGACAAACCGCCCAACCCGATATGTGGAACATCGTCGTCACACGTGCGCAACACAAGCCCTCGCCATGATTGCCGGAACGGCTGCCAATGCGGCGTTCAGGGCAGTTTTTCCAGCATGAGCGCTTCGGCTGGAGTATTGTTTAAGCGCGCCGGGAGCGTCGCGGCATCACTCTTCTACAAGACAGGGTGCTCCTCGTGGGCGGAAAAGGGCTCGCAAGCGCGTGGTTTTTTGCATGCAACGAAGCGACATCAACTTTTCGAGGATGGAGAAAACGTGAAAACAGTCAATCTTTTGAAGGCGCTCGGCATCGCATTGTGTTTGGCAACGACGGCCGGCGCCTATGCGCAGTCGAGCGACGCGATGGCGTCCGGCGACATGGCGGCGCCCAGTGCCAAAACGGTCAAGAAGACGGACCGCGCGCTGGGCCTGCAAGTGCGCAAGGCTCTCGCGAAGGCGCAGGGTTTCGACGTATCGAACGTGTTCGTCCGGGCCCGTGGCGGCGTGGTGACGATCACCGGATCGGTGCCTGACGGCGCGCAGATTCCGCAGGCGGAGGAAGTGGCGAAAGGTGTGGCCGGCGTGACGTCGGTGAACAACAAGCTCACGATCGGCACGCAAGGCGGCGGCGGAGGTTAAGCGACCGCTTTCACCCGATGACTTGCCGGTGACCACAGGCAACGCCGCTCGTCGCTCCATGCGGGCGTGAGGCGTTGCCTGTTGTCCTGGTATTTGAAACGCTTATTGAAGCGCCCGTTGAAACTTACGTGCAAACGCCTATCGTCGAACGAGGCCGACCACGTAACGGCACACGTCTTCGCCCGCGTTGAAGAATTCGCATTCGAGCGGCGCGCCGAGCTGCAGACAATCCCCCGCTTCCAGCCGATATACCTGCTTGCCCTCCCGGAAGGTCAACACCCCGAGCGTCACCCAGATCTGTTGATGCTGGAACACGAAAGCATCCGGCGGGTACGGTACTTTCACGCCCGGCGGCAGCTCGATCTCCAGCAATTCCAGCACACCGCCCGTGGGTGGCGAGATGCGCCGGCGCGTGTAGCCGGTCTCCGGGTCTTGCCAGACTGACTGGTCCGCATGCCGCGCGAGCCGTTCGCCAGTCTGCTCGGCAAGCGCCAGCAAGGTGGACAAGGTCAGGCCAAACGCACCAGACAGACGCCCGAGCACCGTCGCCGTGGGACTCGCCTCGCCTCGTTCGATCTTGCTGATCATCGCCTTCGACACGCCCGAGCGCTCCGCCAGTTCGCTCAGCGACCAGTTGCGCGCCTCGCGCTCCGTCTTCACGCGCAAGGAGATCGCCTGGGTCAGATCGATTGCAGCGGATTCGGACATGGAAAAATGGATGCGTTGGAGAGTGAGGAAAGTGGGCCCGCAAATTATATCGAGGCAGGGCGGCCATCACGCTGATCTCCGCGCTCGCCTCGCCGCTCATTAAAAGCCGAAATCAATGTCTTGCATAGTGATTTTTCGTCCACTATATTAAACGAAAGATCGCGACAGCAATCCGCAAAAGCGCACGCGACTTGAACGCCCAGCCATGAGCATTCGTCCACCCAGCCGGAAGACACCATGCCGAAGGAAATCGTTCTCAACGCTTTTGACATGAACTGCGTCGGCCACATCCAGCAAGGCATGTGGACCCATCCGCGCGATCAGTCCGCGCGCTATACGGATCTACAGTACTGGACCGACTACGCCCGCACGCTCGAAGCGGGCCTGTTCGACGGCATCTTTTTCGCCGATGTCGCCGGCGTCTACGACGTCTACGGCGGCAACCCCGACGCAGCCATTCGCGGCGCCGTGCAGGTGCCGGTCAACGACCCGACGCTGCTGATTCCCGCCATGGCCGCGGTGACGCGTCATCTGTCGTTCGGCGTCACGTCCAATCTCACGGTCGAGCAGCCGTATCTGTTCGCACGGCGCATGTCGACGCTCGATCATCTGACGCGCGGCCGGGTCGGCTGGAACATCGTCACCGGTTATCTGGACAGCGCCTCACGCGCGATCGGCCTGAGCGGCCAGATGGCGCACGACGACCGCTACGACCTCGCCGACGAATACATGGAACTGGTCTACAAACTGTGGGAATGCAGTTGGGAAGACGGCGCGGTCTTGCGCGACAAGGTCCGGGGCGTGTATGCGGATGCGTCGAAGGTGCACGTGATCCACCATCACGGCAAGCAGTATCGGGTGGACGCCATGCATCTGAGCGAACCGTCGCCGCAGCGCACGCCGGTGCTGTATCAGGCGGGGTCGTCGGCGCGCGGCAAACGGTTCGCCGCGGCACACGCGGAGTGCGTGTTCGTCAACGGCCAGGCGAGGCCGGCCGTGAAGGCAATCGTCGACGATATCCGCGCGCACGCGGTGGCAGGCGGCCGCAAAGCCGACGACATCAAGGTGCTGCTCGGGCAAACCGTCATCACCGGACGCACGGACAGCGAGGCGCAGGAGAAGTACGCGGAGTACCGCCGTTATGTCAGCTCCGAGGCGGCGCTCGTGCATGCGGCAGCCTCGCTCGGGATCGACTTCGCGCTCTACGACCTCGACGAGCCGATCGAAACCGGCAAGAGCGAGGCCATCGTATCGAACGTCGAGGCCATGACCCGAGCGGCGGGCCCGCAGTGGACCAAACGCAAGCTGCTCGAACAGATGGTGCTGGGCAGCCGTCAGGCGCCGCTCGTCGGCTCGGCCGAACGAGTGGCGAACGAACTGATCGCGTGGACCGAAGAAGCGGGCGTGGATGGTTTCAATCTATCGCGTACGGTCGCGCCGGAATGCTTCGAGGATTTCGTCGCGCACGTCGTGCCGATTCTGCAGGAACGCGGCGCTTACAAGCATGCGTATCGTAACGGCACGTTGCGGGAGAAACTCTTCGGGCATGCGCGTCTGCCGGCTAACCATACTGCGGCGAAGTTTCGCTCGCCGCATTGTGCCGCGGCGCCCGTCCCTGGCGATGCCTGACGCCTGCGCCGTGATGCACGCTTCAGTCACGCGCGTTCGGCTGCCAGGCGCGGAGCTGCAAAATGCCGCTTGCTCGTTTGCGCCACCGCCCTGGTTCCAGGGCATCGTTATCGATAGCACCGTCATGCGGATTCTCACTTCGTGCCGTCCGCGCCGTCATAGAGCGGCACAACGATTCTTTCGCAGAGGCTCACATGCTTGAGAGGAGCACCTTCCGCGACGCGATGGCCGGCCTCGGCGCCGCCGTCAACATCATCACGAGCGACGGCGCGGCGGGTCTGGCCGGCTGCACCGCATCCGCAGTGTGCGGGGTGACGGACGAACCGCCCACGCTGCTCGTCTGCATCAATCGCAGCAGCCGCAACAACGCGGCTTTTCGCGTCAACGGCAAACTCTGCGTCAACGTGCTCAGCGCCGAGCAGCAGACGCTCGCCGCGCACTTCGCCACCAGCAGGCTGCCGATAGCCGAACGCTTTGCCGCAGCGCAATGGGACACCCTCGCGACGGGCGCACCGGTCCTGCACGGCGCGCTCGCTTCGCTGGACTGCGAGATCGAATCGGTGACCGAAGTCGGCACGCACACGGTGTTCTTCTGCGCGGTGAAAGCGGCGCATACAGATGCTGAAGGCGACGCGCTGATCTACTACGGCCGCCGCTATCACCGCGTCGGCGCGCGCTCGCTGCACGCGACGCATGCGGCCGAAGCCAGCGACGCGCTCGCTGCCGAATCGGCCGGCTAATGCACGATGAACCGCACGATGCACCGCACAAGACTCGCATGAAAGAAGCCTCGGCAAACCCGCATCGACCGAGCCACGCGGCAGCCGGCAAGACGCGTTCGCTCGTAATTCTGCTGCTCTGCCAGGTGGGCGCGATGAGCGTGTGGTTTTCATCGTCGGCGGTGGTGGCGATCGTCAGGCAGGCCGAGAGTCTGTCTGCCATGCAAGCGACCTTGCTTACGAGCGCGGTGCAGGCCGGGTTCGTGGCCGGCACCGTCACGAGCGCCCTGCTCTCCCTCGCCGACCGCTTCGATCCACGGCGGCTCTTCATGATCAGCGCGTTGACGGCAGGCGCGGCCACCGCGTGTCTCGTCTTCCTCGCGCCGGCGAGCCCGCTCGCGATCCTGCTGCGGCTGCTGACCGGCATCTGCATGGCCGGCGTTTATCCCGTCGGCATGCGGCTCGCGGCGACGTGGGCGAAAGGCGATCTCGGTTTGTTGATCGGGCTGCTGGTCGGCGCGCTGACCTTCGGCTCGGCGAGTCCGCATCTGCTGGCGGCGCTCGGCGGTTCGAACTGGCGCGCGATCTATGGCATCTCGGCGTGCTGCGCGCTATTGTCCGGCGTCGCGATTCTGCTGTGCGGCGTCGGGCCGAATATGGCGCGCGCGACGCGCATCGAATGGTCCGCGCTGGCGGGCGCCTGGCGTAACCGCGCGCTGCGGCTCGCGAACCTCGGTTATCTCGGCCACATGTGGGAGTTGTACGCGATGTGGGCGTGGCTCGCCGTATTCCTGCAAGCGAGCTTCGCGGCAGCCGGCATGCGAGAGCCGCGCGCGGCGGCCGAATGGCTCACCTTCGGCGCGGTCGCGGCAGGCGCGCTCGGCGCGTGGCTCGGCGGCGTGCTGGCGGACCGGCTCGGCCGCACCACGGTGACGATCGCCGCGATGGCCGTGAGCGGCGCCTGCGCCGCCTTGATGGGCTGGCTGCTCGGCGCGCCGGTCTGGCTGGTCGGCTGCGTGGCGCTGTGCTGGGGGATTTCCGTGATCGCCGATTCCGCTCAGTTCTCGGCGAGCATTGCGGAACTCGCCGAGCCGGCGTCGATCGGCACGTTATTGACCGCGCAGACCTGCGCGGGTTTTCTGTTGACGCTGGTGAGCATTCATCTGGTGCCGGACGTCGTCGCGTTGGCGGGTTGGCGCGGCGCCTTCAGCATGCTTGCCGTCGGGCCGCTGCTCGGCTGTATCGCGATGGCGCGGTTGCGGCGTTTGCCGGATGCGCGACGGCTTGCGGGCGGCCGGCGTTAGAAACGCCGGCCGCTATTTGCCTGGTCATCCTCTCCAATGTCCCGGCACCCACGCCCAATGATTGCCCTCCCAACGATAGTGGCCCTTCACCCAGCGATAGCCGGGCGCGGGCGCGGCGGGCACCACCTCGACGAGCGGCTCGGGTTGCGGCGGCCGGGCCGGCTCGACCACGCAAGCAGACAACAGCGCGGCGCAAAGAGCCGCGAGCGATGCGGCGCGTACGTTCGAATTGATTTTCAAGTTCCTCTCCTGAGTGTTTTCGTTTGGTGTGAGCCGGTCCTCTTGCCGGCTTGTTGGGTGACAACGTGTGTCTCGGCGACATGCCGGCTCGCCGGGTAACTTCATGTGAGCGGCTCTCCTTGCCGCTCTTTGAACGACATCATCTGCGCCGTCCCGTTGGCGGGTCTCTGCCCGACAACATGAATGAAAGCGGATCGAGTCGCTGCATCCGGTCGGTGTCCATGCGCCACCACTACACGCGCACGATGCCGCTCAGCGTCCGCCCCACCGACGTCTGCCCGAACAGCGCGGACGCCGTGCGCTGCGGATCGAGCCCGAGACTTTCGCTGGCGGTGCCGGCGATCAACGCGTCGAGCGAGGTGGTCGGCTTGAGATCACGCGCCTCGTACAGATTGCGAGGCGCGAGACCCGGCCAGTCGGCAATCACGCGTCCGCCCTGCACCGAGCCGCCGAGCACCATCGCCACCGACCCAGTGCCGTGGTCAGTGCCGCCCGTGCCGTTGGCGGCGGCGGTTCTGCCGAACTCCGTCGCGACCAGCACCGTGGTCTTGCTCCACAGCGGGCCCATGCCGTCGCGCAACGACGCAAGCATCGTGTCGAGCGCCTTCAACTGATTGCCGAGGCGCGCGTTCTGCGCGCTGTGCGTATCCCAGCCGCCGGTTTCGATCATCGCGATGCGTGGCCCGTTCTCGCGCGACAGGAAACCCGCGGCGAGCTTGCCGAGACTCGCCGGATCCTGCCGCGCACCGGCGTCGCCCGCGAGGCCGCGCGCGGTCATCGCCGACTCCCACAGCGGACGCAGCTGCGCGTCCTGGTCGTAGAGTTGCGAGACGCGCGCGAGCAGATCGTCGGGGGCTTGCGGCAGCGCCGAAGGCGCATAAGAGGTCACCGCCGCCGGGCCGCGCAATGCCATCGGCACGGTCGGCGCGAATGCGATCGCGTTCTCACGCGTGGCGGGCAGTTGCGCGACGAGCCGGTTCAGCCAGCCGTCTTTCATCTGATACGGCGAGGTACCGCCGGTCTCGAGCACGTTCTGTCCGTCGAAGTGCGAACGGTCGCGATACGGCGACGCCACTGCGTGCACGAACAGCGCCTGATGGTTCGCATACATTGCGGCGGTCTGGACCATCGCGGGATGCAGCGCGAAGCTGCCGTCCAGGCGCGGCGCGTTCGAAGTATCGACGGCAAGCGCGCCGCGCAATGTGGCGTAGGCCGGGTCGGCGTACGGCACGACGATGTTCAGACCGTCGGCGGCGCCGCGCTGGATCACGAACACGAAACGGCGCTCGGTGGCGACGCTCGCGAACGCGATTTGCGGCGACACGAGCATCGCGCCCGCGCCCGCGGCGGCGACGCTCAGAAACTTGCGGCGTGACAGCATGGCATTCATCTCCGTTGAAAATCCGGCGAGACCAGCAACAAAGCGATCGCCGTCGACGCGCTTTCGGCGCGCGAGACCGCGGTGGCCGTCGGCGCACTGAGCGAACCGGCGAGCAGGGTCTGGCCGAGCGCGCGCGCATCGAGCCGGTCGCCGACTTGCGACGCGAAACGCTGCGCCACTTCGACCCGGCGCACGAGCGCGTCGGGCGCGGCCCAGCTCGCGGCGATGTCGTCGTAACCGGCGGGCGAGCCGGGGCGCCACACCGGCTGACCGAGCTGCGTGAGAATGGGCGCCGTCTGCAGCTTGCCGAGGTCCTGCCAGCCAAGGCCGCGCATGGAGGAAATGGTCCACTCCCACGGCGTTTTGAATTTCACGGCGGTGGGCGACCAGGCTTGCGGCATGTCGATCAACGCGCGATAGACGGCCGGCAGATCGCCGCCGCTGCGCTCGAATGCGCTGGCTAGATGTTCGCTCATGCCGGGCGGCGGATTATCGGCGACGAAATGACGGGCCAGCTTGCCGCCGATATGCTGCGCGGTCGCCGGCGCGCTCGCGAGGTCGTGCAGGATCGCGAGCGCCTGCTCTTCGCCGGGCTGATCGTAGCGGCGGCCCATGATGGTCCGCGAACCGGGCTCGTGCAGCGCGGCGCGAAACACGAAGGTGCCCGGCGCGGCGTTCTGCTGCATGCCCAGTCGGCCCGCGTTGCCGGCATTGCCGGGGTTGGCCGGATTGCCCGCGACACTCCAGCCGGTCAGCGCACGGGCGAATTCGGTGACGTCATCCTGGCTGTAGCCGCTGCGCACGCCGAGCGTGTGCAGCTCCATGATTTCGCGCGCGAGGTTTTCATTCAGACCGCGCTTGCGCTCCGGATTGCGCTGCGCGGCGCGCATGGCCGCCGTACTGTCCGGTCCGACCGAGCGCGTCTGATCGAGAAACACCTGCATGGCCGGATGACGTTCGACGGCCACCAGCATGTCTTCGAAGCGGCCCAGCACGTGCGGACGAATGGCTTCGGCCTCGAACGAACCGGCCAGCGCCGCGACGCCGGGCTTTTCGGTGGAGACCGCGAAATGATTGGCCCAGAAATGCACCAGCCGCTCGATGAACGGCGTCTGCGTGGTCAGCGCACTCGTCACCCGTGCATTCACCGATGAGCGGTACATGTCGAGTATTTCACCCCGAATCGCTTTTCGTTCGGCTTGCCTGGCGGTTTGCGCGTTCGCTTGCGTTGAGTTGGGCGTGTCCGCCTGCGCGTTTGCTTGTGTGTTTGCTTGTGCGTTGGCCTGAGTACGATTTTGCCCATCAGGCATGGTCATGTTTTGCGCGTTCGCGGGACTCGTCGCCGTGCCCTCACTCGCACTCTGACGAGCCTGCTCATTGAACTGCGTGCGCTGCTGCACGAGTTCAGTAGAAAGCGCCACCGAGCCGGGCTGATTCGCCCACGCGGCCGGCCGCGCCTGGTACTGTTCGAACTGCGCGAGCAGCCAGCCTTTCGGATCGGCGGGCGGCGTGTCGTCGGCACGCGCGCCCAGGCCGAAGCGGTTCAGCGCAATCGTCGCGGCATTCAGATTCGGTGAGTTGGCCATACCATCCTCTTCGGCTGTGGATAGTCCTTAAACGGCTGTCACGCGAAACTCCGTCGCAGCTGCTGCAGTTTTTTTACTCGCCCGAAGTTTCGCTCGATGCCTGATTCCCCGGCTTCCTCGCATTCGGCGCGGGCGCGGGTTCGCGCCATTGCCCGCGCAGCTTCAGGCTATCGGCGAATTGAACGCGCTCCTCGGGCGACAAGGTCGCCGCGAAGTCGGCCACACTGCCTTCCACCTGCGCGCGCAGATGACTGTCGGCCTGGCGCGTGCGCTCGAGCGCGGCGTCCAGCGCGGCACGATCGAACTGCGGCGCCGCCAGCAGACGCAATACTTCGCGACGCCCTTCGCGGCCTTCGCGGGCATATTGCCGGCCGTCGCGGCGTGCGTCTTTCAGGCCGTCGATAAAGGCTTTCTGGCGCTCGGCGGACAGCGTTTGCGCGGCGAAACGCAGCGCGCGCTGTTGCGCCAGCACGGGCGCCGTCGCGCCGCGCGCGGCAAACCATTGATAGGCACCCCCGACGATCGCGCCCACCAGAAACACATTCAGCACGAGCGAGACCACCAGCACGACTTTCCACGATCGGCCGTTCATTCGTCGCTCCAATCGGCAGACGCCCCACCAAAGCTCGAAGTTAAATAAGACGACTCATGCGCGAGCGGTGCCTGCGCCGCGGCCTCCGTCAACACGAAGAACGACACGGCAAAAGCGCCGGCTACGCCACCCAGCAGCCCAACGCCCGCGACCGCCGCGCCCGACCACCAAAGGCGGCGTCGCGGCGGCGCCGGCTGCCGCACCGGCGCGCTGTCGAGCACGCGCTCGAACAGGGCCGCGCCCGGCGGCTCGACCTTGTCGGCGGCGAGCCACGCATCGACGCCGGCTGCCTGCGCCAGCAGCGCGTCGGCTTCGGCGCGATGCGACTGCGCCCACGCCTGCGCCGCCGCGCGCTCCTGTTGCGGCCAGCGGCGCGGCTCGGCGCCGTAGGCCTCGACGATCTGCTGAAATCTTTCGGGCGTCATGACTTGTCCTTGCTAAGGCCGCTGCCGGCCAGTTGAGCGCGCAGATTGCGGCGCGCGCGTGCCAGCAGACTTTCCAACGCATCGACGCTGATGCCCATCAGGGCTGCGGCGTCGATGTTCGACATCTCCTGGTAGTAGTTGAGCACCAGCGCCTCGCGCTGGCGTGCCGGCAACGCGGCGAGTGCGTCGCGAACCCGCTGGTCCTGGGCGCGCGCTTCGAGTCCGGCCTCAGGCAGCGGCGCGGGATCGGCCTCCTCGGGCATCTCGTCGCGCGGCTCTTCCCGCCGGCCGCGCAGCCGGTCATAGCAGAGATTGAGCGCGACGCGATGAATCCACGTGTCGAACTTCGCCTCGCCTTCCCGCCAGCGCGATGCCTGTTTCCAGATGCGCACGAACACCTCCTGCGCCACGTCTTCCGCTTCCATGCGGTCGCCCAGCATGCGGGTGGCGAGCGCAAGCAGACGCGGCAGCTTGCGCGAGACGAGCGAGCGGACGGCGGCCGGATCTTGCCGGCCGATCTGTTCGAGCAATTCCGCGTCGGGGTCGCGTTCGCTCAAGGCATGGCGCTCCTCGGCGCGAGTGCGTGCCGCCGCATGAATCGCGCTGCGGGACGGACGTCAGTCGCGCACAAGCCACTCCTTCCGATGCCTCTCATGCCGGCTATACCTCACATGGATGGTTGCACGCGCACCGGTTCGAACGGCGCACGCGGATAGCGAAGACGGCGTGTCTCGCCATGCATAAGCGCAATCAATATACGACGACCGCCGGCCGATAGTAGGCCGGCCGCGCCGGGTACACCACACAGCCGGCGAGCGTGGCCGCCAGCAGAATCATCACGAGCGTTTTCATAGCAGTCTGCCTGGTTGGAGAACGCAGCGGGTCGAAAAAAATCGACCGCCGTGGCGCTCCCGGGTCATGCCCAGTGGCCTTCCACCCAGCGCCAGTTCGGACCGCGCGCCACCCAGTGTCCCGGCACCCAGCGATGACCGACGCGCACCGCCTGCCAGTGGCCGCCCACCCACACATAACGGCCCTGCACCCAGCGCCAGTGGCCCGGATCCCATGCGTAACCCACACGCGGCGCGGGCACCACTTCGACGCGCGCCGGCGGCGGCGCCGTCGGCGCGACGATCACCGCCTGCGCGAAGGCCGGCGCGGCGCTGAACGTGGCGGCGCCGGTCAGCGCGGCAGTCAGCATGGCGGTAAGCAGACGAACCTGTTTGTTGGATGTCATGTTGGTTTCTCCCATCAAAGCCGAAGCCGGAAAGCGGCTCCGTTTCCTGTTGAACGCAGCAGCGAAAACAATCCGTCGCTGCGGCAGTGTGAAAAATCAAAAGGAAAGAAGGATGCGGGAAAAACCGCGGTGAAACGCGAGGCGCAGCGTCGCAGCCGGTTTCGCATGGCAATGCGGCGTCAGCAGAACGACAGCAAAGTTTACGCAAATGAATAAAAAGCGAGGGCTTCGGTAAGGTTCACGCCCCGAAATCTTAATTAACGAATGGTCCAATGCGCGCAGTTTGTCGCGGTAAGACTACTAGCACCAGCTGTATTTCTAACAATATCCCCAGCGAAACATCCACACCTACGTCGATGCAAACGCTGAACGGCGAAGTCGAATCTGGAGCCTTTCAAATGTTCCGTAGAACCCTCTTACCCATCCCGTTTGCAGCGCTGCTTACGCTCGCAGCTTGCGGCAACAACAGCGTCAGCACGCCTGCAGCGGCGGTATCGGCTCAGGACGCCGTGGCCACGGCCACGCCGATCAAGCACGTGGTGGTGATTTTCGGCGAGAACGTTTCGTTCGATCACTACTTCGGCACCTACCCGAACGCTTCCAACCCGACCGGCGAGCCGCAATTCGTGGCAGCCGCGGGCACGCCGACGGTCAACAACCTCAGCAGCAACAACCTGATCACGGCCAACCCGAACGCGCTGGCCACCTCGCCGAACACGGCGGGCCGCACGGTCGGCAGCGTGACGATCGCGGGTCTCGGCCTGCCGGCAGCCGATCTGCTGCCGTTCCGCCTGGACCGCTCGCAAGCCAATACGTCGAGCCAGAACCACGCCTACGCCGCCGAGGAACTCGCCTATAACAACGGCGCGATGGACGCGTTCCCGCTCTTCACGGCAGCCAACTCGACCATCGCCGGCAGCACCGGCGCTTTCGCCACGAAGGGCCAGGTGCTCGGCTACTTCGACGGCAACACGGTCACGGCTCTGTGGAACTACGCGCAGAACTTCGCGATGAACCAGAACGCGTACACGGACACGTACGGTCCGTCGACGCCGGGTGCCCTCGAAGTGGTATCCGGCCAGAACAACGGCGTGGTCGTGACCGGCGGCACGTCGGCTAATGCGATTCCCGACTCGGCTGGCAGCTTCACGATGATCGGCGACCTCGACCCGACCGGCGACGTCTGCACGATCGCGGCAAAAAGCTCGCCGACCGGCGCGATGTCGTCGAATAACAAGAACATCGGCGACCTGCTCAACGCGAAGGGTCTGACGTGGGGCGGCTTCATGGGCGGCTTCAACCTGCAGACCGTCAACGCCAACGGCACGACCGGCTGCGCGCGTTCGACCTTCTCGCAAGTGCTGAACGCGACCAAGACAGACTACGTGCAGCATCACGCGTGGTTCCAGTATTACGCGAGCACGGCCAACCTGGCGCATACGCGTCCGTCGTCGGCGGCGGTGATCGGCTCCACGGATCCGCTCGACAACACGGCAACGCCGGTGCACCACCAGTACGACACCGACGACTTCTTCGCCGCGGTGAAGGCGGGCAACTATCCGTCCGTCAACTTCCTGAAGGCGCCGGCGATCGGCGACGGCCACCCGGGCAATTCGGACCCGATCGACGAACAGGCTTTCGTCACGAAGGTGATCAACTTCCTGCAACAGCAGCCTGACTGGAAGAACACCGCCGTGATCATCGCCTACGACGATTCGGACGGCTGGTACGACCACCGTTTCAAGGCACCGACGAGCGCCTCGTTCGATTCGACCACGGCGCAATCCGCGGGCGGCAAGACGGTGGCGGGCACCGACAACCTGAGCGGCGTGGGTCAATGCACGGCAGCGGGCGCGGTGCAGCCGCAAGGCGTGAACGGCGGCGCGGTGAACGGCCGTTGCGGCCCGGGCACGCGTACGCCGTTTATCGTGGTGTCGCCGTGGGCGAAGGTCAACTTCGTCGACGATACGCCGATCACGCAGGCTTCCGTGGTGCGCTTCATCGAGGACAACTGGCTGGGCGGTCAACGCCTTGGCGGCGGTTCGTTCGACGCGACGGCGGGCAGCATCATGAACATGTTCGACTTCACGGGCTCCGGCAACAATCCGACGCTGTTCCTGGATCAGAACCTGGGTACGAAGCTGGCAGCCGCGCCGGCGATCTGATCCGCGGACGTGCCTGGCGCACTTCTCCTCCGCTTGCCGTTGCGTGATACACGAGTCGCATGCGTGCCTCACGCCGCGCGGCGGCGCGTAGGGAAAAGCGTCACGCATCCCAAGTCGTAGTTGGGCGTCGAGCCAGTGCAAACGTGCTGGCTCGATTTTGCTTTTTATCGCAGCCGATCGAATCATCTGTCATCACCGCCATGAACCATCCTTCTGACGCCGCCTTGCCTTCGCATCTGCCCGCGGGCGGCGAGCCCGGCCCCGTGATTACCCGCCGCTCGTGGCTCAGGCTGCTCGCGTGGAGCGTGGCCGGTATCGCGCTCGCGAGCATCGTCTACTGCGCGTACGCGCTCGTGTACCCGGAGCGGGCGCCGTCCGCTATCGGTGAGATCGTCGAGGAAATAACCGGCGCCAATCCGCATCCGGTAACGTTGATGCGTCCGCAAAATGCGCCGCTGAGCGCCGTGGCGCTGCTAGGCAAACAGATTTTCTTCGACCAGAGTTTGTCGGCCTCGGGCACGCAGTCGTGTGCTTCGTGTCACTCGCCGCAGCATTCGTACGGGCCGGATAACGCGTTCCCGGTGCAACTCGGCGGCGCGCATATGAACCAGGCAGGTTATCGTCCGCCGCCGTCGCTCACGTATCTGTACCGTCAGGCGCCGTTCAGCATCGGCCCGGATCAGGGTGACACCGACGTGCCGGTGGATATGACGCAACTGGCGACGCAAGCCGCCGGCGTGCAGCGCGCGCAGAAGACGGCGCTCGCCGCGCCCGCCGCTGCGGCAATGGTGCCGCAAGGCGGCTTGTTCTGGGACGGCCGTGCCGATACTTTGCAGGACCAGGCACTCGGACCGTTGACCAATCCGGTGGAAATGGCCAACGCAACGCCGGAGGATGTAGCTCACAAGCTGCTGGCGACCAAATATCTGGATCAATTCAAGCAGATCTTCGGACCGGGTATCGTCACCAATCCGAGCCTGATGATTTCCGAGGCGATGTTCGCCGTCGGACGTTATCAGATCGAGGATCAGTCGTTCCACGCGTTCAGCAGCAAGTACGACTACTGGCTCGAAGGCAAGGCTCGGCTGACGCACGCAGAGTTGCACGGCTTGCAGTTGTTCAACGACAAGGACAAGGCGAACTGCGCCGGCTGCCACTTGAGCCAGCCGAGCAAGGACGGCTTGCCGCCGGTGTTCACCGACACGCAATACGAAGCGCTCGGCGTGCCGCGCAATCCGGCGATTCCGGCCAACAAGGATCCGAAGTTCTTCGATATGGGTGTGTGCGGCCCGTTCCGCGACGACCTCGCCAAACAGACACAGTATTGCGGCATGTTCCTCACGCCGACGCTGCGTAATTCGGCTGAACGCAAGGTGTTTTTCCACAACGGCGTGTACCACGATCTGAAGCAGGTGATGGACTTCTACAATCTGCGCAATACGTCGCCGGAGAAAGTCTATCCGCGCGATGCGTCGGGCAAGGTGCAGAAGTACAACGATCTGCCGGCTCAGTACCATGCCAACGTGGACGTGGCCGACGCACCGTTCGACCGCAAGTTCGGCGACCAGCCGGCAATGAGCGATGAGGATATTCAGGACATCATCGCGTTCATGAAAACGCTGAGCGACGGGTACAGGAACTGAGGTCGCATGCGTCGTCGTGCTGCGGCGCGCCAGCCGGTGAGGTATCCTTGCCGGTTCCGCGAACTTTATCCGTAGCCTGCCCGATGGCCGATTTCCCCTTCGACGCCGTACTCTTCGACTGCGACGGCGTGCTCGTCGACTCCGAACCCATCACCAACCGCGTGCTCACCGAAATGCTCGGCGAGCTGGGCTGGCATTTGAGCGTCGAAGAGACGATGCGCATTTTCGTCGGCAAAGCCGTTCGGGACGAAGCCGCGCTGATCGAAGCGCGCACTGGTGTCGCGATCACGACCGACTGGCTCATGCAGTTTCGCGAGCGGCGCAATGCAGCGCTGGATCTCGAACTGGTCGCGATTCCCGGCGCGCCGCACGCGGTGCGCGCGCTTCATGCGGCGTTGAATGGGCGCATTGCGGTGGCGTCAGGCGCGGATCGTATCAAGGTGGAAATGCAGTTGGTGAAGGCAGGCATTTTCGATTGCTTCGAAGGACGCATTTTCAGCGGCCATGAAATGCCTCGCAGCAAGCCCTTTCCTGACGTCTATCTGGCGGCGGCCGCGGCGCTGGATGTGGATCCGCGGCGTTGCGCAGTGATCGAAGACACGGTGACAGGCGCAACCGCAGGCGTGGCTGCGGGCGCTACGGTGTTCGGTTATTGTCCGCTCGAACTCGGCCACAGCAGCGCGACCGCCTTGCATGGCGCGGGTGCCACGCATGTGTTCAGGGACATGGGCGCGTTGCCCGCTTTGCTGGCGGGATGGCGCGCTCAAACGCACTGACGAAGGTGCTGACTTCGGCGCTGGCCTGCGCGCCGCATCCCGCGTCGACGACGGCGCGGAAACTATCGCGCCGACTCTGACGCTCGCCACAGCCCCTACTCGAAAGCCGGATCGATCGGCACGCGGTATCCCACTGCCAGCCGGTTCGTCTCATTCGCCATGCCCACGACAGCGAGCAATTCGCCGAACATCTCGTCGGTCATGCCGGCGCGGCGCGCGGCCGCCGTGTGGCTCGCCACACAGTAGCCGCAATTGTTCGTCACGCTCACCGCGACGTAGAGCAGTTCCTTGATGAGCGGATCGAGCGCGCCGGGCGCCATCACGTCCTTCAGGCTGTCCCACGTGCGCGCGAGAGTTGGCGGATGCTGGGCAATGTACTTCCAGAAGTTGTTGACGTCGTCGACCTGACGGATCTGCTTGATATCGTCGTACACGGCTTTGACTTCCGGCGACGCCGCGGCGTATTCGACGGCTTTGATCTGGCTCATGCGTTCTCCTTTCCTTGCTGACGAGATTCGGTGAACCTTGCGCGCGCGGCGCACGGTTCGCGGTGGCTGTCTATTGTGACGTGATTTTCAGCGCGCCTCACAGCTACATGACGCGGCAAACGGATGTCGCTGAATTGCCGACACTCGTTATGCACCGGGTTGGCCGCTCGCCATCACACCACCGCGGGGAAATCGCGGAAAAGTATATGGCACGCTGCTTTAGCGCCGATGGCATGGTGCGTGCATTCAGGGGACGTGAGCGCGGCATTTTTCCGCCCTCCTCGATCCACCTCGATCCACTCACTCCGCTGGAGATCCACCATGAAAACGCTCGTCCTCAAAGACCTCGCCCGCCTCGACGAACTCGACCGCGCGGCATCGCTATCCGTTCGCGGCGGCACTGCCAGCCTGACGCGCCAGGCACCTTCCGGTGATGGCGGACTGGATCAGCCGATGCACATCGAACGCGGCTGGAGCCCATTCCCGCCGGTTCATTTCGGCTGCGGACCGGTCTACTTCCCGTTCGACCCGCTGCCTTCGCACAAGGAACTGAAGGTGGTGCCGCTGTAGTGCCGCGGCACGCCCAAGGGCAAACGGCGCCGCCTGCTGCGCCGTGGCGTGGCGAGCGCGCAAGCCTGAACGTGCTCACCACGCCGATTTTCGTGCTACTTCGTCTGATCACGCAGTCGCAATATCTGACCGCCCGCACTGTCTTCCACCAGCCAGCCGGCCGCTGTCATCACGTCGCGCAGACGATCCGCTTCGCTCCATTGCTTCGCGGCGCGGGCTCTTTCGCGTTGATCGGCGAGGGCCGCGATCCCCGCCGGAAGCTCGCGCGTATCGACGTCCTTCCAATCGGCGAGACCCAGGCCAAGCACGACGTCGAAGCAATCGACGCTCGCCCTTCGCGTTGCCGGCGGCAGATCGCTTCTGACCACATCCCACAACACCGCGAGCGCGCGCGGCAGGTTCAGGTCGTGATCGACCTCCGCCTTGAAGCGCGCCACGCTCGCGGCGTCCGGCGTGCCGCCTTGCGGCCATTGCGCATAGCTGCGGCGCAAACGATCCAGTGCGGCTTGTGCGGCATCCAGCGCGGCCTCGCTGAAGCGCAGGCTGCTGCGGTAATGCGCGCTCAGGCATAAATAGCGATACGCGAGTGGATCGTTGCCCCGTTCGGTCAACGTCTGCAAACGTAAGAAGTCACCGCCCGACTTCGACATCTTGCCGGCGTCCAGCAATAGAAAATGGCCGTGCATCCAGAAGTTGGCCAGACGCGTGCCGTGGCGCGCCTGGGTTTGCGCGATCTCGTTGCTGTGATGCACGGGAATGTGATCTTCGCCGCCGCAATGAATGTCGAACCACGGGCTCAGATACTTCGCCGACATCGCCGAGCACTCGATATGCCAGCCAGGAAAGCCGCGGCCCCAAGGACTGTCCCACTCCATTTGCCGCGTGGCGCCGGGCGGGCTGAATTTCCACAGCGCAAAGTCGGTCGCGCGTTGCTTCTCGCCGGGCGCGACACGTTTGCCCGCCTGCAAGCCCGCCACATCCAGACGCGCCAGATAGCCGTAGTCATCCTGCCTGCCGGTGTCGAAATAAACGCCGTCGGCCGTGCGATAGGTGTAGCCGTTGCGCTCGAGCTCGGCGATAAAGTCGATCTGCTCCGCAATGTGATCCGTCGCGCGGCACCAGAGCGCGGGCTCCAGCAAGTTGAGCGCGTGCCAGTCGTTCATGAAGGCCGCCGTGTACCGCTCGGCGATCGCCCACGCCGATTCGCCAGTGCGCCGGCTGCCCTTCTCCATCTTGTCCTCGCCTTCGTCGGCGTCGGATACGAGATGGCCGACGTCGGTGATATTCACCACGTGCCGCACGTTATATCCGTTCAACACCAGCGCGCGCCGCAGCACGTCTTCGAACACGTAAGTGCGGAGATTGCCGATATGCGCGTGGTCGTACACCGTCGGGCCGCAGCAATACAGGCCGACGTGATCCGGATGAATCGGCGCGAATTCGCGCACGGTGCGCGTCCAGGTGTCGTACAGACGAAGCGGCATGTGATGTCTCCAGGCGCCGGGTGTTCAACAAGTGTTCAAAAGCAAAAAGGCCACCGGTCGTATGACGGGTGGCCTCAGGGATGCGAATGTGCGCAGATCGACTTGCTAGACGCAAGCTCCCCTCGGCAGGCTGTGACAGCATGCGCGCAAAGAATGCGGACGGGAAAGGATAGAAGCGATCATGGCAACGATCCTAACGCGGGTTTGCCGGTTCGGTCAATCTTCAGCGCACCTCAGGCAGCCAGATGCGCCCGCGTTCGTCGCATGAAAAAGCCCCGCAGGACTTTCGCCTTGCGGGGCTTCGTTTCGAACGGAATGATCGTTCGTTTAGCGCGACATCATGTGCATGCTGACGTTGTGCATGACCCACAACGTGCCGCCGATCACGATGACCGCGGTCAGCAGCGTAAAGGCGAACGCCATCACATTCCAGCGCTGCTCCGACGACGTATTCAGATGCAGGAAGAAAATCAGGTGCACGACGATCTGCACGAGCGCGAGGCCCGCGATCGCGAGCAGCGCGTTTTCACCGGTCAACGTGCCGGTCATGACGAGGCCGAAAGCGGCGACGGTCAGAACGACGGAGAGAATGAAGCCGGTCGTATAGCTGCCGATGCTGCCGTGACTTTCACCTGCGTGGGCGTTGTGGCTATGGTCCATTTAGATCACGCTCGCAAGATAGACAAAGGTGAAGACGCCGATCCACACGACGTCCAGAAAGTGCCAGAAAAGGCTCAGGCACGTCAGGCGGATCATGTCGCGTTCGGTCAGATCGCGATGGCTGATTACCTGAATGGCGAGCACCACCATCCAGATCAGGCCGCACGTGACGTGCAGGCCGTGCGTGCCGACCAGCGTGAAGAACGACGACAGGAACGCGCTGCGGCTCGGGCCCGCGCCTTCGGCGATCAGGTGCGAAAACTCGCGCAGTTCCAGCACGAGGAACGCGAGACCGAGCAGGAAGGTCACGCCGAGCCAGAACAGCAGCACGCCCTTACGATTCTTGTGCGCGCCGAGCATCGCGAAGCCATACGTGATGCTGCTCAGGAGCAGCATCGTCGTTTCGAGCGCGACGCCCGGAATCTCGAACAGATCCCTGCCGCTCGGACCGCCCGCGAACTGGTGGCCCATCACCGCGAACACTGCGAACAGCGCCGCGAAGATGATGCAGTCGGTCATCAGATACAGCCAGAAGCCGAACACCGATTGCGACGGTACGTGGTCCGCGTCGTGATGCGAGTGGGCATCCATAGTCTTGGTCAACATCAATCCACCTCCAACGCGACTCGCGCACCGGCGCCAGAGCGTTTCTCTTCAATTTCCGCGACCGTGGCTGCCGGGATGTAATAGCCTTCGTTCTTCTGGAAGCTATATACGATCACAGTGCCGATCGCGCCGACCAGGCCGACGATCGCCAGCCACCAGATGTGCCAGACACCGGCAAAGCCGAGCACCAGCGAGAACAGACCGGCGATCACACCCGCGGACGTATTCGACGGCATGTGAATGTCGCGATACACCGGTCTGGCTTGCGTATCCTTGCGCGACTTCATGTCGGTGAACGCGTCGAGCTTGTGCACCGTCGGAATGATCGCGAAGTTGTAGACCGGCGGCGGCGAGCTCATTGCCCATTCCAGCGTGTGGCCGTTCCACGGATCGCCCGTGACGTCGCGATTCTGCGGCAGATTGCGGTCGCGAATGCTGACGACGATCTGCAACACCTGCAACGCGATACCGATAGCAATCAGCGCCGCACCGCCCGCGGCCAGGATCAGCCACGGGTGCCACAGCGGGTTGTCATAGTGGTTGATACGGCGCGTCATGCCCATGAAGCCGAGCACGTACAGCGGCGTGAACGCCACCCAGAAACCGATCTGCCAGAACCAGAACGATGCTTTGCCCAGCTTTTCGTTCAACTTGAAGCCGAACGCCTTCGGGAACCAGTAGTTGAAGCCGGCTAGGTAACCGAACAGCACGCCACCGATGATCACGTTGTGGAAGTGAGCGATCAGGAACAGGCTGTTATGCAGCACGAAGTCCGCGCCCGGGATCGCCATCATCACGCCAGTCATACCGCCGATCGTGAACGTGATCATGAAGCCGATGGTCCACAAGATGGGCGGCGTAAACGTCAGCCGGCCCTTGTAGATCGTGAACAGCCAGTTGAACACCTTCACGCCGGTCGGAATTGCAATGACCATGGTGGCGATACCGAAGAACGCGTTGACGTCCGCGCCCGAGCCCATCGTGAAGAAGTGATGCAGCCACACGAGGAACGACAGCACCATGATCGCGCAGGTCGCCCATACCATCGTCTTGTAGCCGAACAGCGGCTTTTTGGCGAAGGTCGCCACGACTTCCGAGAAGATACCGAACGCCGGCAGGATCAGGATGTACACCTCGGGGTGACCCCATGCCCAGATCAGGTTCAGGTACATCATGGCGTTGCCGCCGCCATCGTTCGTGAAGAAGTGCATGCCGAGGTAGCGGTCCAGACCCAGCAGCGCGAGCGTCACGGTCAGGATCGGGAACGAAGCCATGATCAGCACGTTGGTGCAGAGCGCCGTCCACGTGAACACCGGCATCTTCATGAACGTCATGCCCGGCGCGCGCATCTTCACGATCGTCGCGAAGAAGTTCACACCGGTCAGCAAGGTGCCGATCCCGGAGAGCTGCAGACTCCACAGGTAATAGTCGACGCCGACACCCGGACTGAATTGCAGTTCGGAGAGTGGCGGATACGCCAGCCAACCCGTTTGCGCGAATTCACCGATCACCAGCGAGATGTTGATCAGGATCGCGCTGACCGCGGTCATCCAGAACGAGAGCGAGTTGATGAACGGGAACGCGACGTCGCGTGCGCCAATTTGCAGCGGCACGATGATGTTCATCAGGCCGATCATGAACGCCATCGCCATGAAAAAAATCATGATGACGCCGTGCGCCGTGAACACCTGGTCGTAGTGATGCGGCGGCAGGTAGCCCGGGTTCGCGTAAGCGAGCGCCTGTTGCAGACGCATCATGATTGCGTCCGCGAAGCCGCGGAACAGCATGATCAGCGCCACGACGATGTACATCACGCCGAGCTTCTTGTGGTCCACCGACGTGAGCCACTCGGTCCACAAATAGCGCCACTTGCCGAAATAGGTGATCAAACCCAGCAGCGCCGCACCGCCGATGGCGATCATCGCGGCCGTGACCATGATGATCGGCTCGTGGTACGGAATCGCGTCTAGTGAAAGTTTACCGAACATGCGTTACCCCTTGCCCTTTGGCGCACAGTTGGCGTCCTTCATGTTGTCGAGGACGTTGCCGTTGTTGTATCGGGCAATGATGTTGTGAAAGAGCTTCGGATCGACGCTCGAGAAGTAGCGCACCGGCTCTTTCTCGGTCGGCGCGGACACCGTGTGGTAACGGTCCATGCTGAGGTTGTCCGACGAAGCACGCACTTTCGCAACCCACGCGTTGAACTCTTCAGGCGAGGTGGCGAGCGCGCGGAACTTCATGTCCGAGAAGCCCTTGCCGCTGAAATTCGCCGAGGCGCCCGCGTAGTTGCCGGCTTCGTCCGCGATCAGATGCAGGCGCGTTTGCATGCCCGCCATCGCGTAGATCTGGCCGCCGAGTTGCGGAATGAAGAACGAGTTCATCACCGTGTCCGACGTGATCGTGAAGTTCACCGGCGTACCGACCGGGAACGCCAGCTGGTTCACCGACGCAATGCCGAGGTCCGGATAGATGAACAGCCATTTCCAGTCGAGCGCGACGACTTCGACGTTGATCGGCTTGACCTGCGACTCGAGCGGCTTGTACGGATCGAGTTCGTGCGTGGTTTTCCACGTCAACACGGCGAGGAACAGAATGATCAGCGTCGGAATCGTCCAGATGGCGATTTCGATACCGGTCGAATGCACCCAGCCCGGACGGTAGTCGGCGGCTTTATTCGACGCGCGATAACGCCACGCGAACAGCAGCGTGAGCGCGATCACCGGAACGACCACGATCAGCATGGCCCAGGTGGACGTGGCAATCAGCTCACGTTCCGCCAGACCCACACTGCCCTTCGGATTCAGAATATCGAGGTTGCTGCAACCCGAGAGCAGCAACACGAGGCTCGCGGAAATGAAACTCATCGACCCTCGCAGAGTCTTTCCTTTCATATCCATTGCCTCTTTTTTACGTCTTCAACGAACGTCATTCGACCGCTCTCCAATAGTAAGCGCTCGCATAATAGGGGCACGCAAGGCCGTAATAAACACTCGATTTAGCAACGATCTATTGCGTCGCAACACCGTGCGACACGTTGCCGCATAGCTGCGCGCGGATCGGCGTTTGCAACGGCATTTGCCAAGTATCGAGATGCCGGCGAAACGCAAAAACCCCTTTAAACAAGCGCGAAAACGCAACGCGGCCTGAGTGGCCGCGCCGCGCGTCATGCGTGCAAAGAGACTTGATCCATAAGGGAAAAGCGCGTTGGCGGCGCGCATTCGCTGAGTGAATGCTGCGCCTGCGCAATGCCTCGTCCGATCAGCCCGGCGAGCGGGCCGTCGCGGCCGCCGGTGCCGGCGCTGCTGCTTGCAGATGCTCACCGCCATCAGCCGGCGCAGTGTCCGAAGGATGAGCCGAGCGCTCCGACTGAGCCAGCAGCGTGCCGACCGAAGGATCGATCGCGTCGGTGAACGGCTTCGGATTGATGCCGATGGCGAGCACCAGCAGCGCCATCGCGCCGAGCAGCACGAACTCGCGCTTGCCGAGGTCCTTGAGGTTCGCGACGCGCGCGTTGGCGATCGCGCCGAAGATCACGCGCTTGTACATCCACAGCGTGTAGGCCGCGCTCAAAATCAGCGTGGTGGCCGCCATCGCGCCGATCCAGAAATTGAAGCGGATCGCGCCCATCAGCACCATGAATTCGCCGACGAAACCCGAAGTGCCCGGCAGGCCGATGTTGGCCATGGAGAACAGCATCACGAACGCGGCGAAGCGCGGCATGGTGTTGGCCACCCCGCCGTACTCGGCGATCGACGCGGTCTTCGTGCGGTCGTACAGCATGCCTGTGCACAACAGCATCGCGCCCGACACCACGCCGTACGACAACATCTGCACGATCGCGCCGGCCTGGCCGATGCGGTTGAACACGAACAGGCCGAGCGTGACGAGGCCCATGTGCGCGACCGTCGAATACGCGAGCAGACGGCGCATGTCGGTCTGCACGAGTGCGAGCAGGCTCGCGTAGATCACAGCGACCAGCGAGAGCGTGATCATCATCGGCGCGAAGAAATGGCTGGCTTGCGGCGCGATCGGCAACGCGAAACGCAGCAGACCGTAGCCGCCGAGCTTGAGCATGCCGATCATCACGGCGGCGCCCGTCGGACCATCGAGGTGGACGTCCGGCAGCCACGTGTGCAGCGGCCACATCGGCACCTTTACGCCGAACGCGGCGAGGAAGCCGAGGAAGATCAGAACCTGCGGCCACGTGCCGAGGTGCGTCTCACGCCACAGCGCGAGGTCGAAGCTGTGCGTCTGGCTGTACAGATACAGCATCGACATGAGCATCAGCAGCGAGCCGAGAAACGACACGAAGAAGAACTTCACCGCGGCGTACGAGCGGTTCGACTGGCCCCACGTGCCGATCAGCAGATACAGCGGAATCAGCGTGGCTTCGAACGAGATGAAGAACAGCATACCGTCGAGCGATGTGAACACGCCCTGCATGAAACCCGACAGCATCAGGAACGCGCCGAAGTACTGGGCGGTCCGCTCGGTGATCGATTCCCACGAGGCGACCACGATGATGATCGTGGTGAGCGCGGTCAGCGCGACGAGCCACAGCGAAATTCCGTCCACGCCCACATGCCAGGCGATATCGAAGGTGGGCGACCAGCGCGCGTTCTCGACGAACTGCATCGACGTGACGTCGTTGCGGAAATTCGACACCAGCGGAATCACCGGCAGGAAACCTGCAATCGCGCCGATCAGCGCGAGCCACCGGGTGCGACTGCGTGCCGCGTCGGATCCGGCACGCAGAACCACCACGCCGGCGACAATAGGAATCCAGATTAGAAGGCTAAGAAGAGGCAATGGCATGTGCTCTATCGAAAACTTGAAGTACAAAACGCCGCATCAACGCTTTCAAAATGAAAAGCGCTGAAATGGATATGTAGGCTGGATTTCGCTGAAATTGACGTGGAGTCGGGGTTGTCCGCTACACGTTTACCCGCAGTCGAATGACCAAGGGTGGGAGATTACCAAGATAAGAATACTTTTGCAGCGCAACAACGCTGCAAAGCCGCTGGCAATGCATTGTTGCGACGCGCATGCTTGCGAAATAGATAAAAATGTGCAGATGCACAAAGCCGGCGGCGCGGAATCGCGGCGGCGAATTTTGCGCGAAAAAGCGCGCAGTTGAAGATCATTTGGGAACCGTTGCGCCAGTGCGCCGGTTCGCACCTCGGCTCGGAACAGAACATGCTGACGCGTGGTGCGATGCAGGTGCCCGTTTCGGCCGTCTGGAGAAAAATTTCCCCGCCGACGCACAGAAAAATTTTTTGATCGCGTGCTCTAAATAATCCACATGGCGACGCTGAAATTTTTCCGAACGCGGTTGAGCGGGCCTCGGTTTTTTCAGGCCGGACCCTGTGCACGTGAGCGTCTGCGTGCCTTACAGAAGCCGAATATACTTCGGCGATTCAAGGACCGATGTTCGTGCAGGAGTGCACCGCTTTCCGGTCCGCATTTCGCCCGTCCGGACGCCGCCCTCACCGGCCACACTTTTCGGAAAACGCATGCTACGTGACGAAAGCGTCGTTCCCGCTCTCGAGTGCCGCGGGCTCAGCAAGACCTACGGCGCAGGCCGCATCGTGCTGGCGCAACTGGATTTCATACTCGGACCGGGCGAGTTCGTCGCGATCATGGGCGATTCCGGCGTCGGCAAATCGACGCTGCTCAATCTGGTGGCCGGCCTCGACAGTGCGGACAGCGGCGACGTGATCATCGACGGCAGCGCCGTTTCACGTCTGGACGACGACGCGGCGACGCGCCTGCGACGGCAAAAACTCGGCTTTGTCTTCCAGGCGTTTCACGTGCTGCCGCATCTGACGCTTGCGCAGAATGTGGCGCTGCCACTGCTGCTCAACGAACTGCCCACCGCCGCCGCGCTCGACATGCTCGCGGCGGTCGGATTGGGCGGACGCGGCGACGATTTTCCGCGTCAACTCTCGGGCGGCGAATTGCAGCGAGTCGCGATTGCGCGAGCACTGGTGCATCGCCCGAAACTGCTGCTCGCCGACGAACCCACGGGCAACCTCGATCCCGATACCGCGCACGAAGTGCTCGGGCTGTTCCGCGCGCAAAGCAAGGCAACCGGCGCGGCCACGATCATGGTGACGCACTCGGAAGCCGCCGCGGCCGTCGCCGACCGCATCCTGATCCTGAGCGACGGCGGTCTGCATGCGGCACCTCCTACAGCTCTGACCTTCGGCTCCCGCACCCGCACGCCTTCCGCCGATGATGTCCGCTGATTCCCGTCATCTGCCGCGCTTGCGAGGACACCGCGTTCTGGCGCGCTGGCTGCTCGGCGCCGAATGGCGCAGTCATCGCGGGCGCGCCCTGGTAGCAATCGCAACGATCGCGCTCGGCGTCGCCCTCGGTTACGCCGTGCAGTTGATCAACAGCGCGGCCTTCAATGAATTCTCCGCGGCGGCCCGCAGTCTTTCGGGCGAAGCCGATCTGCAGGTACGCGGCGCCCAACCGTTAGTCGAGGAAGCCATCTATCCGCTACTCGCCAACGAGCCCGGAGTCGCGCTGGCCAGTCCCGTGCTCGCACTCGACGTGACCGTGCCCGACCGGAGCGCCGCACTGCCGGTGCTCGGCATCGACGTCTTCAAAGCGAGCCGTATTGCGCCCGATCTGATCGGCGTGCCGTCGCCGGACAAGCCGTTCGATAGCGTCGCGGCCGACACCGTGTTTCTCTCGACAGCGGCCCAGCAATGGCTGAAGGTGAAAGCAGGCGACGAGGTGGCACTGCGAAGCGGCACCTCGATCGTGCATTTGCGGGTGGCGGGTGGCATCGTGAGAACACGGCCGGGCCAGCGGCTCGCCGTCATGGATATTGCCGCCGCGCAGTGGAAGTTCGGCAAAGTAGGCAAGCTGTCGCGAATCGACGTGCAACTCGAACGCGGCGTCGACCGGGAGCGTTTCAGACGTGAGCTGCAAGCGCGGCTCGGCAACCAGTGGGTCATTGCCGAAACGCGTGACGCCGAAAGCCGCACCGATCGCCTTTCGCGGGCGTATCGGATCAATATGAACGTGCTCGCGCTGGTGGCCTTGTTTACCGGCGCGTTTCTGGTGTTTTCGACGCAGGCGCTGAGCGTCGTGCGACGCCGCGCGCAATTCGCCATGCTACGTGTGCTCGGACTGACGCGCGGCCAACTGCTACGCCAGATCCTGATGGAAGGCGCGCTGCTCGGTCTGCTCGGCTCGCTCGCGGGGCTCGTGCTCGGCTACGCGATGGCGAGCGGCGCGCTGCATTTTTTCGGCAGCGATCTGGGCGGCGGCTACTTTCCCGGTGTGCAACCGCAAGTCGGCTTCGAACCGCTGGCGAGCGCGTTGTTTCTGATGCTCGGGCTGGCCGTATCGGTGTTCGGCAGTCTCGCCCCCGCGCTGGAAGCGGCGCGTGCGCGGCCCGCCACGGCGCTCAAGGCGGGCGCCGAAGAAGGCGCGTTGGCGCGGCTCGCCACACCGTGGCCCGCCCTGCTGTGCCTGCTGGCCGCCGCAGTGCTCACGCAGTTGCCGCCGCTGTTCGATGCGCCGGTCGGCGGCTATCTGGCCGTCGCATTGCTGCTGGTCGGCGGGATTGCGCTGATGCCGCGCGTGACCGCGCTCATCTTCGGCGCGGCGAGCCGTGCTTTCGCCACGCGACGCCGGACCGGCGCCGCCGGCACGCTGGCGCTCGCGCGTCTTGCGAATGCGCCTGGGCATGCGTCGATCGCCATGGGCGGCGTGCTGTCGAGCTTTGCGCTGATCGTCGCGATGGCCATTATGGTTGCCAGCTTCCGGGTTTCCGTCGAAGACTGGCTGGTTCATCTGCTCTCCGCCGATCTCTATGTCCGCGTGGCGCCGAACGGCGACACCGGCGGTTTGCGGTTGGACGAACAGAGCCGGCTCGCGGCAGTTCCCGGCATGAGAACAGCCGCATTCGCCCGCACTTCGCATCTGACGCTCGACCCTGCGCGGCCTGACATCGCGCTGCTCGCACGCGAGATCGACGCAGCCGATCCGGGCGCGAATTTGCAGATGACCGGGGCCGTGCTGCGGCCTGGCGAACTTCACGCAGGCGAAACGCCTGTTTGGGTATCCGAAGCAATGGTCGACCTGTACGGATACAAGCTGGGTCAGCGAGTTCGATTGCCCGTTGGCGAACGCGGCCACGTGTTCGTGGTGGCGGGCGTATGGCGCGATTACGTGCGGCAGACCGGCGCCATTCAGATACGACTCGCCGATTTCCGGCGCTTGACCGGTGACACGAGTGCAACCGATGTGGCCGTCACCGTTCAGCCGGGGACGAGTGTCGATCAGGTTGTCGCAGGGCTGCGCGCACTGCCCTTCGGGGCATCGCTGGATTTGTCGCTACCTGGTGAAATCCGCGCGCGCACGCTGGTGATTTTCGATCGCAGTTTTGCGGTCACCTATCTTCTCGAAGCGGTCGCTATCGTGATCGGCCTGTTCGGCGTGGCGGCGACGTTCTCCGCGCAGACGCTCGCTCGTTCGCGTGAGTTCGGCATGCTGCGGCACGTCGGCGTGACGCGCTCGCAGGTGCTCGCCATCCTCGCGCTCGAAGGCGGCATGCTCACCGCGTGCGGCATCGCACTGGGCTTCGTGCTCGGCTTTGCGATCAGTCTGATCCTGGTGTTCGTCGTCAATCCGCAGTCCTTTCACTGGAGCATGTCGCTGCATGTGCCGTCGATGGCGCTGGCTACCGTCGCAGTGGTGATGCTCGCTTCGTCGTGTTCGACGGCTGTGATTGCGGGACGCGGCGCGGTATCGGTGGATGCCGTGCGTGCCGTGAAGGAGGATTGGTGATGCGGTTTTTGTCGCGCGATTTTGCACGGTGGGTTATGCGGGCGTTGGCGCCGCGCTTTGACCGCGTTTTGTGGGGCTGTGAGCCGTGGATGGTGATCGTGGTTTTGGACGGGAGTGCGTCGAAGGACGCGTTGGTTGGGCGCGAGGTGTCTTGGGCGGGAGCGCGCTTCGATTTGGCCTCCGACAGCGCGTATTGCGCCGCTCTGCAAGTGCGTGAGTTGCAGATCATGGGCGTGGTTTGGAGCGAGAGTATTCCGGGAGACGGGTCGATTGGGCGCGAAGTGCCATGGATGTCGGCTCGCTCAGTTGTCGTCAGTGGCGGATCGCGCGTCGCCCTGCGATCACGCGCGCCGCGGCTGGCGCGCGCGGCGTCGGGCCGGAATATGGCGGACTACATGTCGGTTGCACGCAAGCTGCCGGTTAAGCCCGCTCGCGCGGCGAATCGGTGCATAGGTCGGCGTATTCGCGGCTTGCTGTCCATCTTGATGCTGACTGCGTCGCCCGCGTTCGCCGCGTCGCCCGAATTCGCAGCGGTCACACCCGATCACTCAATCTCCCTGCCGCAAGACACCGGTGCGCACGCGGCCTTTCGTACCGAGTGGTGGTACGCGACGGGCTGGCTCACCACGCCGGATAATCAGCCGCTCGGATTTCAGATCACATTCTTCCGTTCCGCAACCGGGCACGATGCCGCCGATCCGAGTGCTTTCGCACCTTCGCAACTGATCATTGCCCATGCCGCGTTAAGCGATCCCTCGCTCGGCCATCTTGCGCATGATCAGCGCATTGCCCGTCAAGGCTTCGGCCTGGCGTACGCGAAGCCGGCCAACACCGACGTCAAACTCGACGCATGGAAAATGATTCGGGCCGCTGACGGTCACTACGACGTCGTTGCGGACGCGAACGGCTTTTCGCTGCATCTCACGTTGACGCCCACGCAAGCACCGTTGATCCAAGGTGAACGCGGCTATTCACGTAAAGGTCCGCGGCCTGAGCAGGCGAGTTATTACTACAGCGAGCCGCAATTGCGCGTAACTGGCGGCGTGGTTCGACCGGTCGCGGCAGGCGGTCCGTCGCCTGGCGAGACGGCCGTAACGGGAATGGCATGGCTCGATCACGAATGGTCGAGCACATTGCTCGACGCCAATGCGGCAGGCTGGGATTGGCTGGGCGCCAACCTCGCCGACGGCTCTGCGCTGATGGCATTCAAGGTAAGAAGTCGCGACGGACACGCCGTGTGGGCGCATGCGGCATTTCGCAAACGCGACGGCGAGGTGACGACATTCGGTCCCGATCAAGTCGACTTTACGCCGCTTCGCACATGGCGCTCGCCGCGCACGAACACTTCTTATCCCGTCTCGATGGCAGTCAAAACCGGTCTGCTGACGTGGAAACTCGATCCGCTGATGGACGATCAAGAGCTCGATTCCCGGCAATCGACGGGCGCGGTGTACTGGGAAGGCGCAGTGCGGATAAGCCGCGAAGGTGTGGATGTCGGACGGGCCTATCTGGAACTGACGGGCTACGCGAACGCGTTGCGGCTGGGCGGGGAGTGAAGGCGGCTGCGAAGGCGGCTGATCGCGCGGGATTGTTGCGTGTATGGCGGCGGGGTAAACGCAGAAACCCCACCTTTTTGGGGTGGGGTTTCTGATGCTGCTGGGGAGCCTGACGATTACCTACTTTCACACGGGTAATCCGCACTATCATCGGCGTGGAGTCGTTTCACGGTCCTGTTCGGGATGGGAAGGGGTGGGACCGACTCGCTATGGTCATCAGGCATGACTTGTTGCCGTGTCGCCGGTGGGGCGGCACAGCCAATCGGGGAAGAAGTAGTTTCTGGTGATGCTCACCAGGGGTGAAGCGGTTGGGGTTGTGTTGAGTCTGGCACAACACGATCACTGAACCTGTGTGTCCCTGCCCCCTTCGGGGGTGGGATGCGCGTAAGTGCTGAAGCACTGACGGTCATCGCAAAACACACCTGTTATAGGATCAAGCCTTACGGGCAATTAGTATCAGTTAGCTTAACGCATTACTGCGCTTCCACACCTGACCTATCAACGTCCTGGT